>NZ_CP010803.1:3551666-4182083 GCF_000960975.1 Martelella endophytica
GATCGAGGCCGGCCCGGATACGCAGCTGACGGCGATCATGGATACCTGGGGCCCGTACTACATCAAGCGCGTCAAGGCGCTGCAGGATGGCACCTGGACCTCGGAACAGAGCTGGGATGGCCTTGTTGACGGCATTCTGACGATGGCGCCCTACACCAACATGCCGGATGACGTGAAGAAACTCGCCGAAGAGACTGAAGCGAAAATCAAATCCGGTGAGCTGAAGCCGTTTACCGGCCCGGTCAACCTGCAGGACGGCACGCCGTGGCTCGCCGAAGGCGAGGAAGCCGACGATGGTACGCTGCTCGGCCTGGATGTCCTCGTCGAGGGCGTCGAAGGCACGATCCCGAAGTCGGAATAACGACATCGCAATTGGCAGGAAAAGGCGTCCCTCGGGGCGCCTTTTTCGTTTGCTGGTCATGTGGCCTGAGCTGGTGAAAATCCATTCATAAAATTTGAAGAGGTCTCGTTCACGATTGGGCTAAAAGCGGAAAGCCAGAATCGCGTTGGAGGCCCCATGACACCCACCCGTACCGCCCTTGCCATCATTCTCGCGGCCGGCGACGGCACCCGGATGAAATCTGCCCGCACCAAAATGCTGCATGAGGTGGCCGGCCGGGCCATGCCCGCCCATGTTGTCGACACCGTTTCGCGCTCCGGCGTCGACGCAGTGGCCCTGGTCGTCGGTCGCGACGGCGAGGCGGTGGCGAAGGCCTGCGCGCTGCCGGGCGTTTCGCTTTCCACGTTCGAACAGACGGAGAGACTCGGCACGGCCCATGCCGTGCTCGCAGCCCGCGAGGCGATTGCCGCCGGTTACAACGATCTGCTGGTGACCTATGGCGATACGCCGCTTGTCACCGCCGAAACGCTGGCGCGGGCGCGTGAGGGGCTTGCCGCCGGTCACGATGTCGTTGTCATCGGCTTCGAAACCGACCGGCCGACCGGCTATGGCCGGCTGCTCGTCCGCGACGGCAATCTCCAGGCAATCCGCGAGGAGAAGGATGCGAGCGACGAGGAACGCAAGGTCACGCTCTGCAACAGCGGCCTGATGGCGATCAACGGCCGCCGCGCGCTGGACCTGCTCACCACGATCGGCAACGGCAATGCCAAGGGCGAATATTATCTGACCGACGTGGTTGAGGTGGCGCTGGCCGCAGGCGGCAGCGCCGGTGTCGTCATGGCCGAGCTTGACGAAGTCGCCGGCTGCAACAACCGCGCCGAACTCGCCGAGCTGGAGCGCATCTGGCAAACCCGACGCCGTCGCGAGATGATGCTTTCCGGGGTCACGCTGATTGCGCCGGAAACGGTGTTCTTTTCCTACGATACCGAGATCGGTCCCGATACGCTGGTAGAGCCGAACGTCTGGTTCGGTCCCGGCGTCACAATTGCCGGCGATGTCACCATCCACGCCTTCAGCCATATCGAGGGCGCGACCGTCGAGGCTGGCAGCCAGATCGGCCCCTATGCACGGCTGCGACCGGGTGCGGTGCTGCATGAGGATGCCAAGGTCGGCAATTTCTGCGAGGTGAAGAACGGCGACATCGGCAAGGGCGCCAAGGTGAACCATCTGACCTATATCGGCGATGCCGAGGTCGGCGCCCGCACCAATATCGGCGCCGGCACCATCACCTGTAATTACGACGGCGCCAACAAGGCGAAGACGATCATTGGCGAGGACTCTTTCATCGGCTCCAATTCCGCGCTCGTTGCTCCGGTCACCATCGGTGCGAAGAGCTATGTCGGATCGGGCAGCGTGATTACCGATGATGTGCCGGACAATGCGCTGGCGCTTGGCCGCGCACGGCAGACGGTGAAGGAGGGCAGGGCGGAAGCCATTCGTGAACGGGCGCTGGCGCTCAAGGCCGCAAACAAGGCCGCTGGCCAGAAATAGGGAGAAGCCCATGTGCGGCATTGTAGGCATCGTCGGCAACGCGCCGGTTTCTGAACGCATGGTGGAGGCGCTGAAGCGGCTGGAATATCGCGGCTATGATTCCGCCGGCATCGCCGTGATCGAGGACGGGCGGATCGCCCGCCGCAGGGCGCCCGGCAAGCTCGAGAACCTCCGTGCCGTCGTCGCCGAAAGCCCGGTGGATGGCGTCACCGGTATCGCTCACACCCGCTGGGCGACCCACGGCGTCCCCAATGAGGCGAATGCGCATCCGCATATCGCAGGCTCGGTCGCTGTCGTCCACAACGGCATCATCGAGAATTTCGCAGAGTTGAAGGCCGAGCTGATTGCTGCCGGCGCGGCCTTTACCTCCGACACCGACACCGAAGTGGTGGCGCGAATGCTCGACCATTATCGCTGTGCCGGCATGGCGCCGCGCGAGGCGGTGCTGGCAATGCTTGCCCGCGTCACCGGCGCATTCGCGCTGGTGATCCTGTTCGAGGACCGGCCGGACACGCTCTATGTCGCCCGCTTCGGTCCGCCGCTTGCGGTCGGCTACGGCGACGGCGAGATGTTCGTCGGCTCCGACGCCATCGCGCTTGCCCCATTCGCCCACGGCATTTCCTATCTTGAGGACGGCGACATGGCGATCGTCGACCGTGACGGCGTCGAGTTCTGCGACTTCGCCGGCAATCCGGTGTCGCGCCGCCGCCAGCCGCTGCAGCTTTCCTCGATGCTGATCGACAAGGGCAATCACCGCCACTTCATGGAGAAGGAGATCTTCGACCAGCCGGAGGTGATCTCGCACACGCTCGGCCATTATTGCGATTTCGCCAGTGAACGCGTGGCTGTGGATGGCGACGGGATCGATTTTTCGCGAGTCTCCCGTCTGCAGATCGCCGCCTGCGGAACCGCCTATCTGTCCGGCCTGATCGGCAAATACTGGATCGAACGCATTGCCCGGCTGCCGGTCGAGATCGATGTCGCATCCGAATTTCGTTATCGCGAAATTCCGGTTTCAAAAGAAGACCTTGCGCTGTTTATCTCACAATCCGGTGAAACCGCCGATACGCTCGCATCGCTGCGTTATTGCAAGGAGAGCGGAGCGCGGACCGGCGCGCTGGTCAATGTCACCGGCTCGACCATCGCGCGTGAGGCCGACGCGGTGTTTCCGATCCTCGCCGGCCCTGAAATCTCGGTCGCATCGACCAAGGCCTTCACCTGCCAGCTGGCGCTGATGGCCTCGCTGGCGCTGAGGGCAGGGCGCGAGCGCGGGACGCTCTCTGAAGCGGACGAGCGGCTGATGGTGCATCAGCTTTCGGAAGTGCCGCGGCTGATGAGCCGGGTTCTGCACGACGTTCAGCCGAAGATCGAACGGTTGGCGCGGGAGCTGTCTCGC
This sequence comes from Martelella endophytica, assembly GCF_000960975.1. Lineage (NCBI taxonomy): Bacteria > Pseudomonadati > Pseudomonadota > Alphaproteobacteria > Hyphomicrobiales > Aurantimonadaceae > Martelella > Martelella endophytica. The sequence continues at coordinate 3,554,954 of NZ_CP010803.1, forward strand.
TTCCACCACGTGCTCTATCTCGGCCGTGGCACCAGCTATCCGCTGGCGCTGGAAGGCGCGCTGAAGCTCAAGGAGATCACTTATATTCATGCCGAGGGCTATGCCGCCGGCGAACTGAAGCATGGGCCGATTGCGCTGATTGACGAAAACATGCCGGTGATCGTCATCGCCCCGCATGACCGCTTCTTCGAGAAGACGGTTTCCAACATGCAGGAGGTGGCCGCCCGCGATGGCCGCATCATCTTCATCACCGATGAGAGCGGCGCCAAGGCCTCCGACCTGAAGACGATGGAGACCATCGTGCTGCCGGACATGCCGGAATTCATCGCGCCGATGGTGTTCTCGCTGCCGATCCAGCTTCTGGCCTACCACACGGCCGTGTTCATGGGCACCGACGCCGACCAGCCGCGCAACCTTGCCAAGGCGGTGACCGTGGAATGATCATCCGCCGCGAGCGCTTTGAGGATGTGAAGGCCGTAGATGCGCTGGTGCGCAAGGCCTTTCAGGGGATGCCATATAGCGATGGCAGCGAACCCGCGATCATCCGGCGGCTGCGAAAGGCCGGCGCCCTGTCGCTGGCGCTGGTGGCTGAAGAGGACGGCAAGCCGGTCGGGCATATTGCCTTTTCCCCGGTCGGGATTTCCGATGGCGCGAGTGACTGGTTCGGCCTCGGCCCTCTGGCCGTCCGTCCCGACTTTCAGCGACGCGAGATCGGCACGGCCCTGGTGCTCGGCGGTCTGGAGCTTCTGCGCGATGACCGCGCCGGCGGCGTCGTGGTGCTCGGATCGCCGCAGTTCTACCAGCGCTTCGGCTTTCGCTGCGAACCATCGCTGACGCTCGAAGGCGCGCCACCGGATCACTTCATGGCACTGCCCTTCGAAGGCGACGTGCCGGCGGGAAAGGTGGCGTTTCACCGGGCGTTTTACGGGGAAGGGTGATTCACAGGTGCTGCAAGGGGCGGTTTGTTGACACCGGCCACATCACTCTGCGTCATCCTCGGGCTTGACCCGAGGCTCCAGGCCGCCTCCCGTCAGGTTTTGTCAGAGGCAGCCGACGCCGCTCGCTTGGAGCTGTGGTTAGATCCTCGGGTCAAGCCCGAGGATGACGCCCGTGAAGAGGAGGGAGCCAGCCCCCCAGAGCCTCACTCAACCCGCATTCAGATACCGGATCGCCTCATCCCGACGGAACAGGTAGAGCAGCGTTCTGAGCGCCTGACCGCGCTCGCCCATCAGCTCCGCATCCTTGTTCACAACATAGGCCGCATCCTTGCGGGCGAGTGCGAGAATGTCGCCGTGGGCCTCGAGGCTGGCGAAGCGGAAGCCGGGGATGCCGGACTGGCGGGTGCCGAGAAGTTCGCCTTCGCCTCTGAGCTTCAGGTCCTCCTCGGCGATACGAAAACCGTCATTGCTCTCGCGCAGCACCGAAAGCCTGGCGCGGCCGGTTTCAGACAGCGGGCCCTTGTAGAGCAGGATGCAGGAGGAGGCCTCGTCACCGCGGCCAACACGACCACGCAACTGGTGAAGCTGGGCAAGCCCAAACCGCTCGGCATGCTCGATCACGATGATCGTGGCGTCCGGTACATCGACGCCGACCTCGACCACTGTGGTCGCGACCAGAAGCCGGGTGCGGCCCGCCTTGAAGTCCTCCATCGCGGCATCCTTGTCTGCGGATGACATCCGGCCATGGATGAGGCCGACATGTTCGGGCCCGAGCGCCTTTGCCAGCGTCTCGAAGCGTTCCTCGGCGGACATCAGCTCGACGGCCTCGGATTCCTCCACCAGCGGGCATATCCAATAGGACTTTTTGCCTTGCGTCAGAGCCTCACGCAGCCGCCCGACGACATCGCCGATGCGTTCCAGCGGAATCGTCACGGTCTGGATCGGCTTGCGGCCAGCCGGCTTCTCCGTGAGGTTCGAGACATCCATGTCGCCGAAGGCGGCGAGCACGAGCGTGCGCGGAATGGGTGTCGCCGTCATCACGAGAAGGTGAGGGGCAGCACCCTTTGCCGTCAGTTTCAGGCGCTGATGGACGCCGAAACGATGCTGCTCATCGACAATGACAAGCCGCAAGTCGTGGTAGTTTACATTGTCCTGAAACAATGCATGCGTGCCGATGACGATATTCGCCGAACCATCGGCGATCTCGGCCTCGATCAAGCGGCGATCCTTGGCCTTGGTCTTTCCGGTCAAGAGCCGGACGGTGACGCCGGCGCTCTCCGCAAGGGCGGCGATGCCGTCGAAATGCTGGCGGGCGAGGATTTCGGTGGGTGCCATCAGTGCTGCCTGCCCGCCATCCTCGACGACGGCGAGCATGGCCATCAGGCCGACCACGGTCTTGCCCGAGCCGACATCGCCCTGAAGCATGCGCAGCATCCGGGTTTCCTTGCCCATGTCTGCGAGAATTGCGGCAATCGCCTCGTTCTGGCCGGCGGTCAGTGAAAAGGGCAGGGCAACCTTGCCTGAGAGAGCGCCTGTCGGATGCACCGGTCGGCCCTTGGCGCGGCGCATACGGCTTCTGACCAGAGCCAGCGATAGCTGGCCGGCGAGGAATTCGTCATAGGCGAGCCTGCGCCGCGCCGGTGACTGCGGATCGAGATCGGTCTCGTCGCGCGGATTGTGGAGCGTCAGAAGCGCGTCCTTCAGCGTCGGGAAACCCTGTCGCCGGACGATCTCGGCATCGATCCAGTCGGGGAAATCAGGAATACGCGCCTCGGCATTCTCGATCGAGCGGCGCAGGACCTTCGCTGAAAGCCCGCCGGTCATCGGATAGACCGGCTCGACCTCGGGCAGGGTGTGCGATTCGGCGGCCGGCACGATATAGTCCGGATGCACCATGGAGGGCCTGCCGTTGAACCATTCGGCGCGGCCGCTGACCACGACATCCTCTCCGACGGGCAAGGCCCGGTCCAGCCAGTCCGACTTGGCATGAAAGAAGGTCAGCATCAGCTCGTCCGTGTCATCGTGGAGATAGACGCGTGTCGGTGCGTTCGAGCGCGGCGGTGCCTTCTGGTGGCGGTCGACGCGGCCTTCGACGGTGACGATGGCGCCTTCGGGGAGGTGAGCGATGCCGGGCTTCAAACGCCGGTCGATCAGTGCATTCGGCGTATGAAACAGAAGATCGATCACGCGTGCTTCGTCATCGTCGCGCGCCAGAAGACGGGCGAGGAGTTTCGCGAGTTTCGGCCCGATACCGGCGAGCGTGGTGACGGGCGCAAACAGCGGGTCGAGTAGGGCCGGGCGCATATTTCTGAAATGTACCCCTAGCGAGGCTTTGGCAAGGCTGACAAGCCGGAAACAAGCCGCTATAGAGACCAATCAACAGAGAAGGTTTTGGAAATGACTGGCCTGAAACGTACGAGCGCCGATCTCGACCCCCGCCGCCGCCGGATCCTGTTCCGCGCCTGGCATCGCGGCCTCCGCGAGATGGACCTCATCCTCGGCCAGTTTGCCGAGGACAATATCGCCGATTTCGATGAGGCGACGCTCGATATCTTCGAGACCATCATGGCCGAGGAAGACAATGACCTGATCAAGTGGATCAATGGCGCCGAGGTGCCGCCGGAGCGGATGAACCTGCCGCTATTTGCGGAAATCCGCGCCTACCGTCCGGATTTCGATCCGGTTGAAAGCAAGACCTGACGAAGACATGATTGCCGGTTTCAATCCCAAAAAGCTCGACAGCCTCGAAGGCGTCGTCACCATTGCCAATGCCGTTCCGGGCACCGAGCCGCTGGTGCTGGCCGAGATGGCACGTTCAGGCATGCCTGTCGCCTATGTTCTCTCGGACGGACAGAAGATCGCCGATTTCGAACAGATGCTGTCCTTCGTTGCACCGGATATCCCGGTTCTGTCGCTGCCGGCCTGGGACTGTCTGCCTTATGACCGTGTTTCGCCTGGCGCCGATACCGAGGCGCGCCGCCTCTCGGCGCTCTCCGGGCTGGTGGCGCATGCGAAAAAGCCGCACCCGGCCATCGTGCTCGTCACGGTCAACGCCATGCTGCAGAAGCTGCCACCCCGAGACGTGGTCGCCTCGCTCGGCTTTTCAGCACGCGCCGGCCAGGTCATCGACATGGACGCGATCGTGCACCGGCTTTCCGATGCCGGGTTCGAGCGCGTGCCGACGGTGCGCGAGGTCGGCGAATATGCGGTGCGCGGCGGCATTCTCGATGTCTTCGTTCCGGGTGCTGAAAACGGCGTGCGGCTCGATTTCTTCGGCGACACGCTGGAGACGATCCGTTCCTTCGATGCCGCGACCCAGCGCACCGTCGGCACGCTGAAATCGCTTGAACTCAACGCCATGAGCGAAGTGGCGCTGACGCAGGAAAACATCGCCCGCTTCCGCAAGAACTACCTGTCGATGTTCGGCGCGGCGACCCGCGACGACGCGCTCTACCAGGCCGTCTCCGAGGGCCGCCGCTATGCGGGCATGGAACACTGGCTGCCGCTCTTTTATGAGCAGCTGGAAACGATCTTCGAATACCTCGACGGCTTTCGCATCGTTGTCGACCAGAATGCGCGGGAAGCCGCGAGCGACCGCGCCGAACTGATCGCGGATTACTATGAGGCCAGACGGGCCAACATGGCGGGCGGCGGTAGCCATGGCGCGCCCTACAAACCCGTGCCGCCGGCCATGCTCTATCTCGATGCGGATGGTTTTGGCGCTGGGCTGGAAAGTCGTAGCGCCCTCCGCCTGTCGCCCTTCAACGAGGCTTCCGCGGTCGGGCGCCCGGTGATTGCGCTCGAAGCTCATGCGGGGCCGCGCTGGGCGGTGGATGCGCAAGCGCGCGCGATGAGCGATGGCGAGCGCGCCAACGTGTTCGAACAGGCGGTGAAGCATATCGCCGACAAGCGCGCTGAAGGCGGCAAGGTGCTGATCACCGGCTGGTCGGAGGGCTCACTCGATCGGCTGCTGCAGGTGCTGAAGGAGCACGGGCTTTCGAAGATCAAGCCAGTGAAGGCTTACGGCGATCTCGACAGGCTGGGCAAGGGCGAGGCGGCAAGCGCCGTGCTCAATCTCGAGGGCGGGTTTGAGACCGGCGATGTCTTCGTCATCGGCGAGCAGGACATTCTGGGCGACAGGCTGATCCGCAAGACGCGTCGGCGGCGCAAGGCGAGCGATTTCATCTCCGAGGTCTCCGGTCTCGACGAGGGATCGTTCGTGGTGCATGCGGAGCACGGCATCGGCAAGTTCATCGGACTGCGCACGATCGAGGCCGCAGGCGCCCCGCGCGACTGCCTTGAACTCCTCTATGCCGACGACGCCAAGCTGTTCCTGCCGGTCGAAAACATCGAGCTCCTGTCGCGCTACGGCTCCGATTCGGCAGATGTGCCGCTGGACCGGCTGGGTGGCGGTGCATGGCAGGCCAAGAAGGCGCGTCTGAAGAAGCGGCTGCTCGACATGGCGGACGAGCTGATCGCGATCGCCGCCAAGCGGGCGACCCGCACCGCGCCGGTCCTGACCGCGACGGAAGGGCTCTACGACGAATTCGCCGCCCGCTTCCCCTACGAGGAGACCGAAGACCAGTATAACGCGATCGAGTCGGTGCGCGGTGATCTCGGTATGGGCCGTCCGATGGACCGGCTGATCTGCGGCGATGTCGGCTTCGGCAAGACCGAAGTGGCGCTGCGCGCCGCCTTCCTTGCCGCCATGAATGGCGTTCAGGTCGCCGTCGTCGTCCCGACCACACTTCTGGCGCGCCAGCATTACAAGACCTTCGTGGAACGCTTCCGTGGCCTGCCGATCAAGGTGGCGCAGGCCTCTCGGCTGGTGAGTGCCAAGGAACTGGCTCAGACCAAGAAGGACCTCGCCGACGGCAAGGTCGATGTCGTCGTCGGCACGCATGCGCTGCTCGGAACCTCGATCAGTTTCGCCAATCTCGGCCTGCTGATCATCGATGAGGAGCAGCATTTCGGCGTGCGCCACAAGGAGCGGCTGAAGGAACTGAAGAGCGATGTGCATGTGCTGACGCTCTCGGCGACGCCGATCCCGCGCACGCTGCAGCTTGCGATGACGGGCGTGCGCGAACTGTCGCTGATCACCACGCCGCCGGTGGACCGCATGGCGGTGCGCACCTTCATTTCCCCCTTTGATGCACTGGTGATCCGCGAAAGCCTGATGCGCGAGCACTATCGCGGCGGCCAGAGTTTCTATGTCTGCCCGCGGCTTGCCGATCTCTCGGAGGTGCAGGAATTCCTGCAGACCGAAGTGCCAGAGCTTAAGGTGGCCGTCGCCCACGGGCAGATGGCGGCGGGCGAGCTCGAAGACATCATGAACGCCTTCTATGACGGCCAGTACGACGTGCTCTTGTCGACGACCATCGTCGAATCCGGCCTCGACGTGCCGACGGCCAACACGCTGATCGTGCACCGCGCCGACATGTTCGGCCTTGCACAGCTCTACCAGCTCAGAGGCCGCGTCGGCCGTTCGAAGATTCGCGCCTTCGCGCTGTTCACGCTGCCGGCCGGCAAGCGTCTGACGGATACGGCGGACCGGCGGCTCAAGGTACTGCAGTCGCTCGACACGCTCGGCGCCGGCTTCCAACTCGCCAGCCATGACCTCGATATCCGCGGCGCCGGCAATCTGCTCGGTGAGGAACAGTCGGGTCATATCCGCGAAGTCGGCTTCGAGCTTTACCAGCAGATGCTGGAAGAGGCGGTCGCCGAAGCCAAGGGTGATGAGGACGCCGGCAGCAACGACTGGTCGCCGCAGATCGCGCTTGGCACCTCGGTGATGATCCCGGAACACTATGTGCCGGACCTCAACCTCCGCATGGGTCTTTACCGCCGTCTCGGCGAACTCACCGATGCCGGCGATATCGATGCCTTCGGCGCCGAGCTGATCGACCGGTTCGGTCCGATGCCGGAGGAAGTGCAATCGCTGCTGAAGGTCGTCTTCATCAAGCTTCTGTGCCGCACGGCCAATGTCGAAAAACTCGATGCCGGCCCGAAGGGCGTTGTCGTCCAGTTCCGCAACCGCGAATTCCCCAACCCTGCGGGGCTGGTGCAGTTCATCGGCGAAAACGCGACGACAGCAAAGATCCGCCCCGACCAGAGCATCTATTTCAACCGCGATCTGCCGACGCCGGACAAGCGCCTCGGCCAGGCGGCGGTAATCATGAGCAAGCTGTCGAAGATCGCTGTGGCATAGAGCAGTCGAGGGGCATTCGCAGCGCCATCAATCTCCCCCTTCGAGGGGTAGAGGGGGCGCAGCGCAAGCTTATGAACTCTGAGTATCTTTGATAGGGTTCACCCCTCTCTGTCGCTTTCGCGACATCTCTCCCTCAGGGGGAGAGATTGGGGGTGAGAAGCCAGAGGACCACCCAATGGCCAGCGCCCCCTGAAGTTTGTCTCACCCCGCCTACTACTCGTACCGCAACGCATCGATCGGGTTCAGCCGTGCCGCCCGGCGCGCCGGGAAATAACCGAAGACGACGCCTATAAGGGCCGAGAAGCCGAAGGCTGCGCCGATGGCGGTGTAGTCGATGACGAAGGGCAGGGCGAGATACTGAACGGCGGCGTAGGCGACGGCGAGGCCGAGCACGATGCCGGCAAGCCCGCCGATCAGCGCCAGCACCACGGCCTCCACCAGGAACTGCGCCAGCACCTGCCGCTCGAGCGCGCCGACAGTGAGACGCAGGCCGATCTCGCGAGTGCGCTCCGTCACCGAAACCAGCATGATGTTCATGATGCCGATGCCACCGACGAGCAGGCTGACGGCGGCGACCGCGCCGAGCATGCTTGTCAGCACACCCTTGGTGCCCGCCATGGCATTGGCGATCTCGGTCATGTCGTTGACCTCGAAATCATCGGCACGTCCGGGTTCGATATTGCGGCGCTCGCGCAGAAGGGCGGCGACCTGCGGGCGCACCTCATCGGTGGTGAGGCCGTCGCGGGCCGACAGAAGAATGCTCTCGATATAGTTGTCGCCGCCGACGCGACGCTGGAAGGTGGCGATCGGCATCAGCACGATGTCGTCCTGATCGCGGCCCATGCCGCTGTCGCCCTTCCTGGCGAGAAGTCCGATGACGGCACAGGAAACATTGCCGACCCGGATGTTCTTGCCAACGGGATCGCTGTCGCCGAAAAGCGTCGCGCTGACCGTGGCGCCAAGGATGCAGGTCGTGTCGTTATCGCCGTTGGAGCCACCGGTGAAATCACCGCCGGAGGCGACAGTCCAGTCCTGGGCGGCAAGAAAGTCGTCATTGGTGCCGATGATGGTGGTGCGCCGGTTGTTGCCCTCGGCGACGACGGTGGTCGTGGAGGTATTTTGCGGCGCGACGGCGGCAAGGCCGGGGATCTGGTTGCGAAGGGCGGAGATATCGCGATCGGTGAAGCCTTTGGCGGCTTCCGTCGGCGCCCCTGGCGCGCGCTGGCCCGGCCGCACGAACAGCACGTCGTTGCCGAGCCGCGCGATCTCGCTGCGGACCTCGGCGGCGGTGCCACTACCGATGGTCACCATCGAAATCACCGCCGAAACGCCGATGATGATGCCCAGCACGGTGAGGAAGGAACGGAACAGGTTGCGCCGGACGGCGCGGAGCGCGAGCTTCAGCATCTCAGGAAACATGGTCGTTCTCCTGCCGTTCGAGCCGGCCCGGCCTGAAGCCGCGGTCCAGCGAGCCATCGAGGAACTGCATGCGCCGGCTGGCATAGCGGGCGACGTTTTCCTCATGCGTCACGATCACCACCGTCAGGCCAATATCGCGATTGAGGCCGGTGATCAGCTCCATGATCTCGTTGCTCGTCTTGGTATCGAGGCTGCCGGTCGGTTCGTCGGCGAGCAACACTGTCGGCTGGGTGATCAGCGCCCGGGCGATCGCCACACGCTGCTGCTGGCCGCCGGAAAGGTCGTTCGCGCTCTGGTGCAGCCGGTCGCCGAGACCGACCTCGACCAGTGCCTGCTCGGCCCGCTCCCGCCGCTCGGCCCGCTTCACGCCCCGATAGATCAGCGGCAGTTCGACGTTCTCGATTGCCGAGGAGCGCGGCAGCAGATTGTAGCGCTGGAACACGAAGGCCAGCAGATGACGGCGCAAAAGCGTGAGTTTGGAGGAGGGGAGGTCCGTCGTGTCGACGCCCTGGAACAGGAACTGACCGTCGGTCGGCCGATCGAGCCAGCCGAGAATGTTCATCGCCGTCGACTTGCCCGAGCCAGATGGCCCCATGATCGAGACGAACTCGCCGGCCTCGATCGAGAAATCGACGCCGTTCAAGGCGTGGATCGCGGCCTCGCCGGCGCCGTAGATCTTGTAGACATTGCGGAATTCGATGAGCGGGCTCATGCCTTCTCCCTCATTCTGCGCCGGTGATGAGCGTGTCGCCGGCGCGCAGGTCGCCCTCGAGCACTTCCGAAAACTGCCCGTTGCTGGCGCCGACGACGATATCGACAGGACGCGCCTCGTCGTTGCGCAGCAGGTAGACACGGCGATGGTTGGCGCCATCCGAATTTTCCGGCGGCGTCTGGTCGGCGCCCGGCGGGGCGTAGCGCAGCGCCGCATTGGGCACCAGCAGCGCATCGTCATTCTCGTCGACGAAGATGTCCGCCGTCGCCGTCATGCCCTGGCGCAGCGTCAGGTCATCATTGGCGACGCTGAGCACCGCCTTGTAGGTGACGACATCGCTTGCAAGTTCGGAAGCATAGCGGATCGAGGCGATTTCGGCAGGAAAGCGCTGGCCGGGATAGGCTTCCACGGTAAACGTCGCCTTCTGGCCGATCGCGACCTGGCCGACATCGGCCTCGTCGATATCGACCCTCAGTTCCATCTTCTTCAAGTCGCCGGCGATGACGAAGAGAGTAGGGGCCTCAAGCGAGGCGGCGACCGTCTGCCCGACATCGACGTTGCGCTTCAGCACCACGCCATCGATCGGCGAGCGGATGGTGGCCTTGGAAAGCTTGAGCTCGGCAAGCTCCAGCTCGGCCTCGGCGACCGCCACCTGGGCGTCGGCACTGTCCTTGCCGGCGATCGCAGCATTGTAGGCGAACTGGGCATCCTGCAGATCCTGGCGCGGCGCGACGTCGCGATCGACCAGCGTCTGGGTTCGGTCCATCGTCACCTTGGCCGATTCGAGCGTCGACTGGGCGGCGGCAACATCGGATTTGGCGGCGGCGAGCTTCGCCTTGACGCTCAGAATATCGGCCTTCAGCTCATCGGTATCGAGCTCCAGCAGCGGGTCTCCGGCGCTGACATGGCTGTTGTAGTCGACAAGGACCTTCTTCACCGTTCCCGACAGTTCGCTCGAGATATCGACCTTTTCCGTCGGCTCGATCGACCCTGTGGCGGTGATCGAAACGGCGAGCGGCCCGCGTGCGACCTCGACCGTCTGATAGCTGGGCTTCGAAGCGACAATGGTGAGATCATCGCGGACATACTGATAGCCGACGTAGCCGACCGCGCCGAGAACGACCAGAAAGAACAAGAACCGCCAGGGAAAACCAGAGCCCGGCTTCTTGTCGAGGTCGCCCAGAATGGCGTGAATATCCGGTGTTTGCGGACGTGGGCGGGCCGGTTGTTCGGCTCCGTTCCTGTCCTGATCCGAGGACATGGGGCGGCGCTCCTGATACGCGATACGATGTTGCCGGGACTATGGCCATGAACCGGTTTTCATGCAAGCGCCCAGACGGTTTTCCCCGGATGACGGTACGACCCGGGCACCTGGGCGATGGAGTCTCCGTATTTCGCCTCAAAGTTGCTCTCGAACACTGATTGCGTGGCCTCAGTGGAGATTTGATGCTAAGTTCGTTGCGAATCTGGTGCAGCCTGGTTTGGCTGTGGAGCTTTTAAAATACCTTCGGAGGCGTTCTCGTGAAATTCCGTCTTTTTGCCATGGCCGCCGCGTCGGCCGTTCTTTCTCTCGCGCCGATGAGCGCCGCCCTGGCGGAACTGCCGGAAGGGGCAAGCTCGATCAACGAAGACTATCAGGACTGGCGCGTGGCTTGCGTTTCGGTCGACAACAACGACCGCTGCTCGATGCTGCATAACCAGGTGGCAAAGGACTCCGGGCAGCGTGTTCTCTCGATCGAGCTGACAGCGCCAACAGCCGACGGGCTTCAGGGTATCGTGCTGATGCCGTTCGGCCTGGCGCTTGCCAACGGCGTTACGCTCAACATCGATACGGCGACCGACGGACCGAAATTCGGCTTCTCGACATGCCTGCCGCAGGGCTGCATCGCGCCGATCCGTTTCGATGCGGCGATGATCGACAAGCTAAAGAATGGCGGCGCGCTGAACATCACCGCGACGGTCGTCGACAGCGGCGAGCCGATCAACATCACGGCCTCACTGAAAGGCTTCACCGCCGCCTATAACCGACTGAACGCGCTGCGCTAAGTCTGGTTCAAGATAGACGAGAAGCCGAAGCCGCGATCAGCATCGCGCTTCGGCTTTTTTGTTGCTGCCGGACACTGACACTGTGTGGGCGACAATGCCTGGGCAACAGCTAACACTTTGCCTTATAGGACACGTTTCAGTTCCATAATCTGTCTTATGCAACAATTGCCGTGATGGGATATCGTTGGTTGTTGCCGCGAACGAGTTGCACTTTATGCGAAAAATGATATCGATTAGTAACATATAAAAGCGTCACTGGGTTGAAGTCCTACATGGGGGGGATATGAACTTTTACGTCAAACCGCTAGCGCTTTTCACGGTTGCCTTTGCTAGCATCACCAACGGGGCATTTGCCGCAAATCAGGACCCTGCCGAATGTCATAACCAAGACACTGACCGAGCGCGCCTGATTTGCTATGATCATGTCACAGGCTACGAAGCGTCGGCGGAGCCGGGTGCCCCCATTTCGGGAGATGAACTCGACAAGAACCTCGCGAAGACTGCCGACAAGGTCAAGAAGCTCGGCCTCCAGTGGCGCGTCAGAGAGACGAAGAGCAAACTCGATGAACGCCATGATGTTTTCCTGACGACATTGAGCTCAAATACGCAGCCGAACCAGATCGGGCAATATGAACACGCCAGCTTGACTGTACGCTGCATGGAAAACACGACCAGCGTACTTTTCGGCCTGCCCCAATATATCAGCGACAGCCAGACAGTTCGATATCGCCTGGATGACGATCCAGTGCGTTCGATCTGGATGGATCCCATGAGAGGAGGAGACGGCGCTGGTGTATGGACGGGTGCAAAGGCAATCCCGTTCATCAAACAAATGCTGGGAAAGAACGAGTTGATCTTGAGCTTTAAGGCCTACAGCCGAGGACTCGAATTCACCTTTCCAATCTATGGACTAAAAGGTCACATCAATCAGGTCGCCGAAGCCTGCAAATGGAAGTTATAGGCTTTGTCGTTGTATAGAGCCCTCTTAGCCGAGGCGCATGCAACGTAGGCTGTTTTGCGGGCAAGAGCGGCCAATATTCAATCATAGGACATTTCCTGCCTGCTTCTGCAGCATTTTCGGTTTTCCCGCCCGCCCCGGATATGAACGCAAATTTCCGGGGCCGGGGCTAGAGCGCCGGCACGTCACCCCTCGCCCAGCCTTCCTGCGTTTCTGCCATGAAGTCCTCATACCGGCCTTCGGCGATCGCTGCTCGAATACCCTGCATAAGTTGCTGATAATAATGAAGATTATTCCAGGTCAACAGCATGCCGGCAAGCGATTCATTGGCACGGACGAGGTGATGCAGATAGGCGCGGGAATAGTCACGCGTTGCCGGGCAGATGCTTTCTTCGTCCAGCGGGCGGAGATCCTCCGCATGGCGGGCGTTCCTGAGGTTCACCTTGCCGCGCCGGGTGAAGGCGAGGCCGTGGCGCCCTGCCCGTGTCGGCATCACGCAGTCGAACATGTCGATGCCGCGGGCGACCGACTTCAGGATGTCGTCCGGCGTGCCGACACCCATCAGATAACGTGGTTTCTGCGTCGGCAGCTCCGGCAGCGTGATTTCCAGCATGTCAAGCATCACCGCCTGCGGCTCGCCAACCGCGAGACCGCCGACCGCATAGCCCTTCAGGTCCAGATCGGCGAGACCTCGGGCGGATCGGACCCTGAGATCGGGAATATCACCACCCTGAACGATGCCGAACATCGCCTTGCCGGGCTGATCGCCAAAGGCGACGCGGCAGCGCTCGGCCCAGGCAAGCGACATTTCCGTCGATTTCTCGATTTCCGGCCGCTCGGCCGGCAGCCGGACGCATTCATCGAGTTGCATCTGGATGTCGGAGCCCAGAAGCCCCTGAATCTCGATCGAGCGCTCCGGGCTCATATGGTGGACGCTGCCGTCGATGTGCGACTTGAAGGTCACGCCCTTCCTCTCGTCGATCTCCCGCAGCGCGGCGAGCGACATCACCTGAAAACCGCCGGAATCGGTCAGGATTGGATGCGGCCAGCGGATCAGCGAATGCAGCCCGCCAAGCCGGGCGACGCGCTCCGCACCCGGCCGCAGCATCAGGTGATAGGTGTTGCCGAGGATGATATCGGCACCGAGGTCCCTCACCTGATCGAGATACATCGCCTTCACCGTGCCAGCCGTTCCGACCGGCATGAAGGCCGGCGTACGGATCACGCCGCGCGGCATCGAGATCTCGCCAAGACGGGCATTGCCGTCGGTGTTCTTCAGGGTGAAGCGGAAGTCTTCGCTCATGGGTCTTTCCTGAACAGCAGGCTGGAATCGCCGTAGGAGTAAAAACGGTAACCGGTTTCGATGGCGTGGGCATAGGCAGAACGCATCGTCTCAAGACCGGAAAAAGCCGAAACCAGCATGAAAAGCGTCGATTTCGGCAGGTGGAAATTGGTCATCAGCATGTCGACGGCGCGGAAGCGATAGCCGGGGGTGATGAAGATGCCGGTCTCGCCCTCCCAGGGCTGAATCCCGCCCTCTTCCGCAGCGGCGCTTTCCAGCAGCCTGAGCGATGTCGTGCCCACGGAAACGATGCGACCGCCCCGCGCCTTCACCGCGTTCAGCGCCTCTGCCGTTTCCGGCGAGACGATACCGCGCTCGAAATGCATGACGTGGTCATCGGTATCATCCGCCTTGACAGGCAGGAACGTGCCGGCGCCGACATGCAGCGTGACGAAGTGCTGCTCGATGCCGACCTCTTCCAGCGCCTTCATCAGCCGTGGGGTGAAATGCAGGCCGGCCGTGGGCGCGGCCACGGCGCCGTTTTCGCGGGCATAGACGGTCTGGTAATCGTCCCGGTCCTTGCCATCCTCGGCGCGTTTCGAAGCGATATAGGGCGGCAGCGGCACATGGCCGACCCGCATCAGCGCCTCGTCGAGCGCAGCGCCGCGGGCATTGAAGGTGAGAACGACCTCGCCCCCTTCCCGCTTTTCCTCGACCGTGGCCTCAAGTGCCGTCTCACCGTCTGGGGACGTGAACCGCAGCATATCGCCGGGCTTGATCCGCTTTCCCGGACGCGCAAATGCGTGCCAGATATTGTCGGCCTTCCTCAGATGCAGCGTCGCCGACACCGGCACCTCCTCACCGCCCGCGCGGTGGCGGATGCCTTCGAGCTGGGCCGGGATCACCTTGGTATCGTTGAACACCAGCGCATCGCCCGGCCGCAGGAAGGACGGCAGGTCGGTCACGACGTGATCCTCGAGAACACCATCCGCGCGCTCCGGCCGCACCACTAGCAGCCGCGCGCTATCGCGCGGATTTGCGGGTCGAAGCGCGATGTTTTCATCCGGCAGGTCGAAATCGAAGAGGTCTACACGCATTGTATCAGGACATTTCTCAAATTCGAAAACCCGCCGGCCTTGGCCGGGCGGGTTTGAGGCGTTTCGATAGCACGGGCGTCATGCTCGGGCTTGACCCGAGCATCCGATCACATCGGACCCGAGCAGAGTATCAATCAGGTCGTGACGAACCGTGCCTGGATCCTCGGGTCAAGCCCGAGGATCCAGGCACGGTGATGGAAGGGCAGGCCCAACCCGATCACGCGTCAGCGGCAACCTTCATCGTGATGATGTGGTCGGGGTCGCGCACCGGCTCGCCCTTCTGGAAGGCGTCAACGGCGTCCATGCCCTCGATGACCTGGCCCCAGACCGTATACTGCTTGTCGAGCCACGGGGCGTCGGTGAAGCAGATGAAGAACTGCGAGTTGGCGGAGTTCGGGTTCTGCGAACGCGCCATCGAGCAGGTGCCGCGCACGTGGCGCACGGTCGAGAACTCGGCCGGAAGGTCGGGCTTGGCCGAGCCGCCGGTACCGGCGCGGGACGGATTGAACTTGTCCGAGGTCTTGTCGCCGTGCTGGACATCGCCGCCCTGCGCCATGAAGTCGGCAATCACGCGATGGAAGACGACGCCGTCATAGGCGCCCTCACGGGTGAGTTCGCGAATGCGCTCAACGTGCTTCGGAGCGACATTCGGGAATGCCTCGATGACGACCTTCCCCTTGGTCGTTTCCATGATGAAGGTGTTCTCGGGGTCTTTGATTTCGGCCATTGATCTCTCCTGTGGCGCTGGTCGAAGTCGAGGCGGCAAGCCCGGAAGGGCGCTGCCGCACACCATAATTACTTGCCGGGTGTGACAGTCAGTATCCGGTCTGGGTCGCTCACCTTGCCGTTCTGCGCGGCATCGCCCTTCTTGATCTTGTCGACGTTATCCATGCCTTCGACGACCTCGCCGATCACGGTGTACTGGCCGTTCAGAAACGGGCTGTCGTCGAACATGATGAAGAACTGCGAGTTGGCGGAGTTCGGATCCTGGGCCCGGGCCATGCCGACCACGCCGCGCTTGAACGGCACGTCGGAGAATTCTGCCGGCAGATCGGGCATGTCGGAGCCGCCCATGCCGGCGCGGTCCAGGTTGTAGCCATCCTTCTCGTCGCCAAACTGAACGTCGCCGGTCTGTGCCATGAAGCCGTCGATCACGCGATGGAAGACGACGTTGTCATAGGCGCCGTCCGCGGCGAGTTCCTTCACACGGGCAACATTCTGCGGCGCGACGTCATCGAAAAGCTCGATGACGAACGGACCTTCCGTCGTGTTCACCGTCAGATAGTCGCCACTGTCCTGCGCCATGGCGACGCCAGAAAATGTCGAAAGCAGCGTTGCCGCGGCCAGTCCCGCAATCATCTTGCGCATATCGTTCTCCTAAAGATTTCCTCACCTGGGCCTATTGCGAAAACTTCGCCTTCAGCGCCGACGCCACATAATCCGGCACGAAATGACCGACTTCGCCGCCCATGGCCGCGACCTGCCGCACCAATGTGGCCGATATCGGACGCGATGCCGGTTTCGCCGGTAAAAACACGGTCTGGATATCCGGCGCCATGTCGCCGTTCATCCCGGCCATCTGCATTTCGTAGTCGAAATCCGTCGTATCGCGAAGCCCGCGGACGATCAGGCTTGCGCCCTCGTTGCGAGCGGCAGCGACGGCGAGACCGCTGAAGGCGATGACGGCGATGTCCCCTGCCCGCTCGGGCAGGCTTTCAGCCACGCCGCGCTTCAGGAAATCGGCCCGCTCATCGAAGGAGAATAGCGGCTGCTTGCCGGCATTGACGCCGATGCCGATGACGAGCGTCTCCGCGACATTCAGTGCCTGCAGCACGATGTCGAGATGCCCGTTGGTCATCGGGTCGAACGAGCCTGTATAAAATGCCTTCGCCATATCTGCGCCCCGTTTCCGGTTTCGGCCTTTTGTCACGGAACGCGCCGTCCCGCAAGCCAGTTCGCGCCGGCAGGCGTCAGACCCGCCGGGCGAGCCAGGCGCCCCAGAACAGGCTCGCGAAGAAGCGGATCGGCGCGTCGAAACCCGCATCGGCAAGCAGCGTGCTCACCGCTTCCTCGGATTGCGGCGGTTCGGCCCCCTGCATCAGCCTGCCCATCTTGGCCTCCACCTCGTCCGCCGCAGCGCCATGCATGCGCCAGCGGTTTGCCCACGCGGCCATTAGCAGCGGCTCGGAGGCATAGGTACGATAGTTTCCGGCAACGACAAGGGGCGAACCCGGTTTCAGTCGCAGCGCGATCTGCGCCAGGATGTCCTGCTTTTCGGCATCGCTTGGCAGGTGATGCAGAACGCCGATCAAGATTGCCGCGTCAAAATTCGCCTCAGGCGCGAGGTCGGTAACAGACCCGAGCACGGTTTCGACACGCTCTGACAGCGAGGCCTCGGCGATATGCGTGCGCGCGAGTTCCAGCATCGGTTCGGAAGGATCGACGGCCAGGAAGCGCCATTGCGGCTCCAGCCGGGCGGCGGTCACGATCTCGCCCGCCGTTCCGCCGGCGCCGACCACCAGCACCTGCGCCGGACGCCCCTCGCCGATCGCTGCCGCAAGCATGCAGGCCGATAGCTCGTGGCAGGCGTCATAGCCGGCAAGGCCGATGCGGCTCTGGCGCGCATATTCGCCGGCCCGCGACTGATCGAACTTCGCAGCAGAATCCTGTTTCACGTCGTCTCCTCCCTGACATGTCTTGATTCACGCAAAAGCCGGACCACAGGCCCGGCTTTGCTTTGTTTCTATCCGATCGAGGATCACGCCTCGCCGTCTGTCTCTCCGGCAGCGCCGCCTTCCGGAGCATTGCCTTCGGCAGCCGGCGCTTCACCGTCTTCAACGGCCCCTTCGATGACTTCGTCATCGTCCGGCTCGCTGATGACCTCGACCGAGACGACCTTCTCATCAGCACCGGTCTTGAACACGGTGACGCCCTTGGCGGTGCGGCTGGCGATGCGGATGTCGTAGACGGGCACCCGGATCAGCTGACCGGCATTGGTCACCAGCATGATCTGGTCGCCGTCGAGAACCGGGAAGGCGGCAATCAGCTTGCCGATTTCGTCGGTCTTCGACGTATCGGTGGCGCGGATGCCCTTGCCGCCACGACCGGAAATGCGGAAGTCATAGGACGACGAGCGCTTGCCGAAACCCTTTTCCGTGACGGTCAGGATGAACTGCTCGCGGAACTTCAGTTCCTCGTAGCGGTCATCGCTCAGCACACCCTCTTCCGTCACCTCCTCGCCGACAAGCGCGATATCCTCGCCCTCCCCGGTTTCGGCGCGACGTTCAAGTGCCGCACGCTTCAGATAGGCGGCGCGTTCCCACGGCTCGGCATCCACATGGCTGACGATGGTCATCGAGATGACCTCGTCGCCTTCCGCCAGACCGATGCCGCGCACGCCGATCGAATTGCGCCCCGCAAAGACGCGGATCGCCGGAACCGGGAAGCGGATCGCCTGGCCCATGGCGGTTGTCAGCAGCACGTCGTCATCCGGCGTACAGGTCCAGACCGACAGGATGCGATCGTTCTCGTCGTCGAGCTTCATCGCGATCTTGCCGTTGCGGTTCACCTGCACGAAGTCCGAGAGCTTGTTGCGGCGCACGGTTCCGCGTGTGGTGGCGAACATCACGTCGAGCTCGGCCCAGCTGTCCTCATCCTCCGGCAGCGCCAGAATGGAGGTGATCGCCTCGCCCTGCTGGAGCGGCAGCATGTTGATCAGCGCCTTGCCGCGCGATTGCGGCGTGCCGATCGGCAGGCGCCAGACCTTCTCCTTGTAGACGATGCCACGCGAGGAGAAGAACAGCACCGGCGTGTGGGTATTGGCCACGAACAGGCGGGTGACGAAATCCTCATCGCGGATCGACATGCCGGAGCGGCCCTTGCCGCCGCGGCGCTGGGCCCGGTAGGTGGTCAGCGGAACGCGCTTGATGTAGCCGTTGCGCGACACGGTGACGACCATGTCCTCGCGGGCGATCAGATCCTCGTCGTCCATGTCCGGACCACCTTCGAGGATCTCGGTGCGCCGAGGCGTGCCGAACTCGTCGCGCACCGCGATCAGCTCTTCCTTGATTAGCTCCTGGATCCTCAGGCGCGAAGACAGGATTTCGAGGTAGGACTTGATCTCGTCGCCGATCTTGTTCAGCTCGTCTCCGATTTCATCACGGCCAAGGGCCGTCAGGCGCGACAGGCGCAGTTCGAGGATGGCGCGGGCCTGTTCCTCGGAAAGCTGGTAGGTGCCGTCCTCGTGGATCTTGTGACGCGGGTCATCGATCAGCAGGATCAGCGCCTCGACATCCTGCGCCGGCCAGTGGCGCTCCATCAGCTGTTCGCGCGCGGTCGCCGGATCGGGCGCACGGCGGATCAGGTTGATGATCTCGTCGATATTGGCGACGGCGATGGCAAGACCGACGAGCACATGGGCCCGGTCGCGTGCCTTCTTGAGCAGGTATTTGGTGCGGCGGCTGACGACACTCTCGCGGAAGGCGACGAAGGCCCTCAGGATGTCGAGCAGCGTCATCTGCTCCGGCTTGCCGCCGTTCAGCGCCACCATGTTGCAGCCAAACGAGGTCTGCAGCGGCGTGTAACGGTAAAGCTGGTTGAGGATGACGTCGGCATTGGCATCGCGCTTCAGCTCGATGACGACGCGGTAGCCCTCGCGGTCCGACTCGTCGCGCAGGTCGGAGATGCCCTCGATGCGCTTTTCGCGCACCAGATCGGCCATCTTCTCGATCATCGTCGCCTTGTTCACCTGGTAGGGAATTTCGGTGATGATGATCTGCTCGCGATCGCCGCGCATCGGCTCGATGGTGGCGCGGCCGCGCATGATGACCGAGCCACGGCCAGTCTCATAGGCGGACTTGATGCCGGCGCGGCCGAGGATCTGGGCACCGGTCGGGAAATCCGGGCCCGGAATGATCTGCATCAGCTCCGGCAGTTCGATCGCCGGATTGTCCATCACCGCGATGCAGCCGTCGATCACTTCCGACAGGTTGTGCGTCGGGATGTTGGTCGCCATGCCGACGGCGATGCCGCCCGCGCCATTGACCAGGAGGTTCGGGAACTTCGCCGGCAGCACAACCGGCTCTGACAGCGTGCCGTCATAGTTCTCGCGGAAATCGACGGTCTCCTTGTCGAGATCGTCGAGCATGGTGTGCGCGACCTTCTGCAGCCGGCACTCGGTGTAGCGTTCGGCCGCCGGCGGATCGCCGTCGACGGAGCCGAAATTGCCCTGCCCGTCGATCAGCGGCAGGCGCAACGACCAGTCCTGCGCCATACGCGCCAGCGCATCGTAGATCGCCGAATTGCCATGGGGATGGAACTTACCCATGACGTCACCGGTGATACGGGCGCACTTCATGTATTTCTTGTTCCAGTCGACGCCGAGCTCCGACATGCCGTAGAGGATGCGCCGGTGCACCGGCTTCAGCCCGTCACGTACATCCGGCAGCGCGCGGCTGACGATCACGCTCATCGCGTAATCGAGATAGGAACGCTGCATTTCCTCCATGATGGAGATGGGCTCGATGCCCGGCGGGAGGCCCCCGCCCGATGGTGTCGTTTGATCTGTCAAATCACGATCTCAAATCTAGAATCATATGGCGTTTTTATAGCCGAAACCGTCTGCCGACGCCAATTTATCGGCGCTTGGGCCCGCGATACGCCCTGTTTTCCCTCATAATTTATTCGTATTCGGGGGCGAAGTTATGGCAGGGTGGTAAAACCCGGCCGATTGCTACCCTTAAGCGGTGAGATCGGAGGCCATCAGCGCATGAGAGCGGTTGCCGCCCTGCCAGACGAGAGACCGAAGTGGGAGCGCACATGATTGACTTTTCGGCCTGGATCAACGGCTTCACCACGCTGATGGTGACCACGGATCCGCCTGGCATGGTGCCGATCTTCCTGGCGCTGACCGCCGGCATGACGCGCGACGAACGCCGCAGCGTCGCCATCCGCGGCACGATCATCACATTCTGTCTGCTGATCGCCTTCGGCCTTTTCGGCGACGACATTCTCGGCGCACTCGGCATCTCGATGAGCGCCTTCCGCATCGCCGGCGGTCTGCTGCTGTTCTGGATCGGCTGCGAAATGATCTTCGAAAAGCGCCAGGAGCGAAAGGAAAAGACGACAGAAACCGCCGTGACCAAGGATCACATCGCCAATCTCGCGGCTTTTCCCCTTGCCATGCCGCTGATCGCCGGCCCCGGCGCGATCTCGGCCACGATCCTGCTCGGTTCGCGCACAAACGGCGTTCTGGACGTGCTGGCGCTGATCCTGATGATCCTGATCACCTGCCTCGTTGTTCTCTCAGCGATGCTGCTCGCCGGCTACATCGACCGGCTGCTGGGCGAAACCGGCCGCAACATCCTCACGCGCATTCTCGGCATGATGCTGACCGCGCTGGCCGTCCAGTTCGTCATCGACGGCGTCAGGTCGGCGATCCCCGCATAAAGCAACCGCGCGGCACGAAGCGTCCCCAGAGACAAGGCTGAAAGCCGCCGCAAACGAAAATCGGCGGCTTGCGCCGCCGAAAACAATGCGTTTCGTCTTAATGATCAGAACGGAATGTCGTCGTCGAGGTCCTGCGAGAAACCACCACCGCCGCCGCCGCCACTGCTGCGACCGCCGGAGGAACCCTGCGAGGAGCCGTAGTCGTCGTAGCCGCCGCCACCGCCCTGGTAGCCGCCGCGATCACCGCCGCCACCGAAATCGCCACCCTGACCGCCGCCTTCGCCGCGACCATCGAGCATGGTCAGCGTGGCGTTGAAGCCCTGGAGGACGACTTCGGTCGAATAACGGTCCTGGCCGCTCTGATCCGTCCACTTGCGGGTCTGGAGCTGGCCTTCGATATAGACCTTGGAGCCCTTGCGCAGGAACTGTTCCGCGACCTTGCAGAGACCTTCCGAGAAGATCACCACACGGTGCCATTCCGTACGCTCCTTGCGCTCGCCGGAATTGCGGTCGCGCCAGGTTTCCGAGGTGGCGACGCGCAGATTGGCGATCGGCCGGCCGTCCTGGGTGCGCCGGATTTCCGGATCCGCACCGAGATTGCCTACGAGGATGACCTTGTTTACACTACCTGCCATGAGAACCACCTGTTTGACCGCCGACCGCGGTCCGAATACACAATTTCACCCAGCATAGACGATATGCCTCGCCGAAAGCAGGCCGCGTGGCGAAATCCACAACAAAACGGCGAGCCATCGGGGCGGTGAATGACACTGCAAAAATGTTCTTTATTTGTTCTAGTTCACTGCTATGATCAAGTCAAGCGCGAGTCATTTCCGCCACTGATCTTGGCGCCCCCTCGACAGATTGCCCCTTTGACCTACATATGAAGCGATTTCCATTGCCGAGAAAGCCATGAGCGAACTCAAAAACATCTCCATTCGCGGTGCCCGCCAGCACAATTTGAAGGGCATCGACGTCGACCTGCCGCGCAACTCCCTGATCGTGATGACCGGGCTTTCCGGCTCGGGCAAGTCGTCGCTTGCCTTCGACACGATCTATGCGGAGGGCCAGCGCCGTTATGTCGAGAGCCTGTCGGCCTATGCCCGGCAGTTCCTCGAGATGATGGAGAAGCCGGATGTCGACCGGATCGAGGGCCTCTCCCCGGCGATCTCGATCGAGCAGAAGACGACGTCGAAGAACCCGCGTTCGACGGTGGGCACCGTCACCGAGATCTACGACTACATGCGCCTGCTGTTTGCCCGCACCGGCGTGCCCTATTCGCCTGCGACCGGTCTTCCGATCGAAAGCCAGACCGTGACGCAGATGGTCGATCGCATTCTGGCGCTCGAAGAACGCACGCGGCTTTATCTTCTGGCGCCGATGGTTCGCGGCCGCAAGGGCGAGTTCCGAAAGGAGCTGGCGGAGCTGCAGAAGAAAGGCTTCCAGCGCGTCAAGATCGATGGTGAGTTCTATGAAATCGCCGACGCGCCGAAACTCGACAAGAAATACAAGCACGACATCGATATCGTCGTCGACCGTATTGCGGTGCGCTCCGACCTTGCCACCCGTCTCGCAGACAGCCTCGAGACATGTCTGCAGCTTGCCGAGGGATTGGCGGTCGCCGAATATGCCGACCGGCCGCTGCCCGAGGGCGAGACAGCCGCTGGCGGCGCCAAGAACAAATCTCTGAACGAAACCCATGAACGGATTGTTTTTTCGGAGAAATTCGCCTGCCCGGTTTCCGGTTTCACGATCCCGGAGATCGAGCCGCGCCTGTTCTCGTTCAACAATCCCGTCGGTGCCTGCCCGACCTGTGACGGCCTCGGATTCCAGCAGAAGATCGACGAGGGATTGATCGTTCCCGATCGGACGAAGAAGCTCTCCGATGGCGCCGTCGCGCCATGGGCGAAATCGTCCTCGCCTTACTACAAGCAGACGCTGGAGGCGCTCGGCCGCCATTTCGGCTTCAAGATGACCAACCGCTGGGAAGAGCTTTCCGAGATAGCCGCCGAGGCCATCCTGCACGGGACCGACGACAAGATCGAGTTCAACTATGCCGACGGTGCCCGCTCATACAAGACCACGAAGAGCTTCGAGGGCATCATGCCCAATCTGGAGCGGCGCTGGAAAGAGACGGATTCGGCTTGGGCGCGCGAGGAGATCGAGCGCTACATGGCTGCAGCCCCCTGCCCGGCCTGTAACGGTTATCGCCTGAAGCCGGAGGCGCTCGCGGTCAAGATCGACAAGCGCCATATCGGCGAGGTCAGCCAGATGTCGATCCGTGCCGCCCGCGACTGGTTCGAGGAACTGCCCAAGCATTTTTCTCAGAAGCAGAACGATATCGCAGTGCGCATCCTCAAGGAAATCCGCGAGCGGCTGCGTTTCCTGAACGACGTCGGGCTCGAATATCTGACGCTGTCGCGCAATTCCGGCACGCTTTCCGGCGGCGAAAGCCAGCGCATCCGGCTGGCCTCGCAGATCGGCTCCGGGCTGACGGGTGTGCTTTATGTGCTCGACGAACCGTCGATCGGGCTGCACCAGCGCGACAATACACGCCTGCTCGATACGCTGAAGCATCTGCGCGACATCGGCAACACGGTGATCGTGGTCGAGCATGACGAGGACGCGATCCTTGCCGCCGATTATGTGCTCGATATCGGCCCGGCCGCCGGCATTCACGGCGGCGAGGTGATTGCGGAAGGCCCGCCGCCCGCGATCATGGCCAACCCGAAATCGCTGACCGGTCAGTATCTGAGCGGCGCCCGCGCCGTGCCGGTGCCTTCCGAGCGGCGCAAGGGCAAGAAGGGCAAGGCGCTGAAGGTGGTCGGCGCCCGTGGCAACAATCTGAAGGATGTCACGGCGGCGATCCCGCTCGGTGTGTTTACCGCCGTCACCGGTGTTTCCGGCGGCGGCAAGTCCACCTTCCTGATCGAGACGCTCTACAAGGCGGCCGCCCGCCGGATCATGGGCGCGCGCGAAAACCCTGCCCCGCATGACCGGATTGAAGGGCTCGAATTCGTCGACAAGGTCATCGATATCGACCAGTCGCCGATCGGCCGCACGCCGCGCTCCAACCCCGCGACCTATATCGGCGCCTTCACCCCGATCCGCGAATGGTTCGCCGGGCTGCCGGAGGCGAAGGCGCGTGGCTATCAGCCGGGCCGCTTCTCGTTCAACGTCAAGGGTGGGCGCTGCGAGGCCTGCCAGGGCGATGGTCTGATCAAGATCGAGATGCACTTCCTGCCGGACGTCTACGTCACCTGCGACGTCTGCCATGGCCAGCGCTACAATCGCGAAACGCTGGAGGTGAAGTTCAAGAGCAAGTCGATCGCCGACATTCTTGAACTCACCGTCGAGGAAGGCGTCGAATTCTTCTCGGCCGTGCCTTCGGTCCGTGACAAGCTGCGGACGCTTTCCGATGTCGGGCTCGGCTATATCAAGGTCGGCCAGCAGGCGAACACGCTTTCGGGCGGCGAGGCGCAGCGCGTCAAGCTCGCCAAGGAACTGTCGCGCCGCTCCACCGGCAAGACACTCTATATTCTCGACGAGCCGACGACCGGCCTGCATTTCCATGATGTCGCCAAGCTTCTGGAAGTGCTGCATCAGCTTGTGGAACAGGGCAATTCGGTCGTCGTCATCGAGCACAATCTCGAGGTCATCAAGACCGCAGACTGGGTCATCGACATCGGGCCGGAAGGCGGCGATGGCGGCGGCGAGATCGTTGCGACCGGCACGCCGGAGGCCATCGTGAAAGAGAAGCGGTCCTATACCGGGCAGTATCTGCAGGAACTCCTGGAGCGGCGGCCGCCGAAGAAGACGGAAGCGGCGGAATGATTGGGCCGCGTCGCGCCGTTCTGTCGGATTTGCAATCCGTCGCGGACCTGACGCGGGAGGCCTACGCCGTCTACCTTCCGGTTCTCGGCTATCCGCCGGTTCCGGTGACGGAGGATTATGCGCCGCGCATCGAACGGGGAGAGGTCTGGCTTTTTGCCGATGGCAGCGATATTGCCGGGCTTTGCGTGACCGAACTCCTCCCAGACCACCTCATGCTGTTCAGCATCGTCGTGGCGCCACCCCATCAAGGCAAGGGCTATGCGGTCATCATGCTCAACTGGTTGAGAGAGCTTGCCAGAGCTGAAGGTCTGGCTGAGCTCCGGCTATACACGAACGCCTTGATGACCAGGAATATTGAGCTCTATCGGCGTTTTGGTTTCATCGAGACGGGCCGGCGGCCCAATCCGAGGCAACCCGGTTTCACTATTGTCGACATGGCAATGCCGCTCGACTGAGAACTCGACAGGGGGAAATAATGTCCAAGGCAGGTAAAATCAGGGTCGGTATCGGTGGCTGGACCTTCGATCCGTGGAACGAGTCCTTCTATCCGGATAAGCTGCCCAAGACCCGCCAGCTCGACTATGCCTCTGAAAAGTTGGCCGTGATCGAGGTGAACGGCACCTATTACTCCTCGCAGAAACCCGCAACCTTTGCCAAATGGGCCGCGAGCGTGCCGGATGGCTTCATCTTCTCGCTGAAAGCCAGTCGTTTCTGCACCAACCGCAAGAATCTTTCGGAAGCCGAGGGGTCGATCGAGAAGTTCCTGGGCCAGGGCATCACCGAGCTTGGCGACCGGCTCGGCCCGATTCTCTGGCAGTTCATGCCGACGAAAAAGTTCGAGGCCGACGACTTCGAGGATTTCCTGAAGCTGCTCCCGGCCGAACGTGACGGGATTGCCCTGAAGCATGCCATCGAGGTCCGGCACCCTTCCTTCGTGGTGCCGGAATTCGTCGCTCTTGTGCGCAAATACGGCGCCACCATCGTCTGCGCCGAACATCCGGAATATCCGATGATTGCCGATGTCACCGGCGATTTCGTCTATACCCGCCTGCAGAAGGGAGCAGACGACAATCCACATTGCTATCCGGACAAAGGGCTTGATGAATGGGCTGGTCGGTTGAAGCAGTGGGCGAGTGGCGAGGCGCCCGGCGACCTGCCGCTTCTCGATGACGCCAGGCCGAAGGCGGCGCCGCGCGATGTCTATGCCTTTTTCATCACCAACGGCAAGGTTCGGGCGCCCGCAGGCGCCATGGCGCTGCAGGAACGGGTCAGCTGAACGCGCTGAGCGGCGGCAAATGGCCCGGCAGGTCCTCTGCCGTCAGCCCCTCGCCCGCCCGGCTCCCGGCTTCCCCATGCAGGAAGGCGCCGGCGCAGGCCGCTTCGAAGGCCTCCATGCCCTGGGCCAGGAGGCCGCCGATGATGCCGGCGAGCACATCGCCGGAGCCGGCGGTCGCGAGCCAGGGCGGGGCATTGGCATTGATTGCCGCCCGGCCATCCGGCGCGGCAATCACCGTGTCGGCGCCCTTGTAGAGCACGACGGCATGGGCGCGAGCGCTCGCTGCGCGCGCCTTCTCCACCTTGCCGCAGTCGTCATCGGCGGCGATATCCGGAAACAGCCGGGAAAACTCGCCCTGGTGCGGCGTCAAAACGCAATGCGGCGCGAAACGGCCGAGTGTCACGAACAATTCGTCCGGCGCCTCCGCAAAAGCACTGATGCCATCGGCATCGATCACAGTCGGCCGTTCGGCGAGCGCCTGGACAAATTCGCGTGCCCGTGCATCGGCGCCGAAACCGGGCCCGATCACGAAAGCCGAGAGGCGCCGGTCGGCGAGCCAGTCCCGAAGATCGTCGGCCTCGTCGAGCCTGCGCTGCATGATGGCGGTCTGGTGGGCAGCGACCTCGGCCTCCGCCGAAGCCGGAACGGCCAGCGTGACCAGCCCGGCGCCGCACCTGATTCCCGCCATCGCCGAAAGTCTTGCCGCGCCGGTCTTGCCGGCAGGGCCACTGAAAACGCCGAGGTGCCCACGACTGAACTTGTGCGCGCCGGCGGCCGAATGCGGCAGCGCCGCGCGCCAGAGTGCCGGGCTGTTGACCGAAAGCTTGCCGCCCTGAGCGGCCCTGACGATCCGCATCGGAATGCCGATATCGGCGACCTCCAGCACGCCGCAAAGGTCGCGGCCGGGCAAGAGATAATGCCCCGGCTTCGGCGCCATGAAGGTGACGGTGCGGGTTGCGTGGAAGGCTGCGCCCAGCGGCGCGCCGGTTGCGCCCGAAAGTCCCGAAGGCAGGTCGACGGCAAGCACCGGCACGCCCTTCCGGCCGATAGCCTCGATCAGCGCGGTGACAGCCCCGGAAAGCGGCCGCGCCAACCCTGCCCCGAACAGCGCATCGATCACCAGGTCTCCGGCTTGCGGCAAATAGGCCTCAAGCGATTGCGGCTCGATGGGGCATTCAAAACGGGCGGTGCGCGCATCGCCCTTCAGCTTGTCAGGATCACCGAGCGCATGGATGGCAACGTCCATACCGGATTCTGCGAGGGCCCGTGCGACAACATAGCCGTCGCCGCCATTATTACCTGGCCCGGCCAACACGATCGCGCGCCGGACGGTTGCGAAGTGCTTCAGCGCCGAAGCGGCGACCGCGTAGCCCGCCTTCACCATCAGCCCGTAGCTATCGATTCCGCTTTCGGCGGCCAGCCGGTCGGCCGCGCCCATTTCGTCCGGTGTCAGCAAAATCATCGGTGGCTCCTTGAATACGGCGAATAAACGAAAAATCCCGCAATAAGGCAAGCATTCGCCAATTGCCGTCTAATTTATGGTCAATTGCCTATAATGGCAGCACACCCCCATGCCTAAAAACCATGCGAACATGCCCTCCGACGGCCACGAACGCCTTTCTCTTGACGCCGATGCGCCTTTTCGCGAACCTGATCCGATGCGAAAAGGCGATGCAGCGGGCATTTGCTGAAATGCGGTTTTATTTCGGTTGATTTGGCCGGCAAAAACGCAAGTTGGCATGCAATGTGCATCTGATGTTCCGAGCGGGTTCATACCTGCTTCAACGGGAGAAGCGGAGAGCAATTTCCTTATGAAAAAGATCGAAGCGATCATCAAACCTTTCAAGCTTGACGAAGTGAAGGAAGCCCTTCAGGAAGTCGGCTTGCAGGGAATCACTGTCACGGAAGCAAAAGGCTTCGGGCGCCAGAAGGGTCACACGGAACTTTACCGTGGCGCCGAATATGTCGTCGACTTTCTTCCCAAAGTCAAAGTCGAGGTCGTGCTGGCGGACGAGAACGTGGACGCTGTTATCGAGGCCATCCGCAACGCCGCCCAGACCGGACGCATCGGCGACGGAAAGATCTTCGTTTCCAACGTCGAAGGCGTCGTCCGCATCCGTACCGGTGAGACCGGTGTAGACGCCATCTGATCCATCGCCCCTCTTTCGCCCGAAAGACGGGGAATTTCTATCGTCATCTTCTTATGCAAGGAAAACGTTAAATGACGACAGCTGCTGAAATCATGAAACAAATCAAGGACAACGACGTCAAGTTCGTCGACCTGCGCTTTACCGATCCGAAGGGCAAGCTGCAGCACGTGACGATGGACGTATCGGCTGTCGATGAGGACATGTTTGCTGATGGCATCATGTTCGACGGTTCGTCCATCGCCGGCTGGAAGGCGATCAACGAGTCCGACATGGTGCTGATGCCCGACGCCGAGACGGCCCACATGGACCCGTTCTTCGCGCAGTCCACCATGGCTGTCTTCTGCGACATCCTTGAGCCGCTCACCGGCGAAGCCTACAACCGCGACCCGCGCGGCACGGCCAAGAAGGCCGAAGCCTACCTGAAGTCCACCGGCATCGGCGACACCACCTATTTCGGCCCCGAGCCCGAATTCTTCGTCTTTGATGACGTTCGTTTCGCTGCCGATCCCTACAACACCGGTTTCAAGCTCGACAGCAGCGAACTGCCGTCGAACCAGGACACCGAGTACGAAGTCGGCAACATGGGCCACCGCCCGCGTACCAAGGGCGGCTACTTCCCGGTCCCGCCGGTCGACAGCGTTCAGGACATGCGTTCGGAAATGCTCACGGTTCTCGCCGAAATGGGCATCACCGTTGAAAAGCATCACCACGAAGTTGCCTCCGCCCAGCACGAACTCTGCATGGTGTTCGACACGCTGACCCGCATGGCCGACAAGACCCAGATCTACAAGTACGGCGTCCACCAGGTTGCCAATGCTTACGGCAAGACGGCAACCTTCATGCCGAAGCCGGTCTTCGGCGACAACGGCTCGGGCATGCACGTTCACCAGTCGATCTGGAAGGACGGCAAGCCGACCTTCGCTGGTGATGAATATGCCGGCCTGTCGGAAACCTGCCTGTTCTATATCGGCGGCATCATCAAGCACGCCAAGGCCATCAACGCCTTCACCAACCCGCTGACCAACTCCTACAAGCGTCTGGTCCCGGGCTACGAAGCACCGGTTCTGCTGGCCTACTCGGCCCGCAACCGTTCGGCCTCGTGCCGTATTCCGTTCGGCTCCTCGCCGAAGGCCAAGCGCGTTGAAGTCCGCTTCCCCGATCCGGGCGCGAACCCCTACCTCGCCTTTGCCGCTCTGATGATGGCTGGCCTCGACGGCATCAAGAACAAGCTCCATCCGGGCGAAGCCATGGACAAGGACCTGTACGACCTGCCGAAGGAAGAGCTCAAGGAAATCCCGACCGTTTGCGGCTCGCTGCGCGAAGCTCTGGAAACGCTCGACAAGGACCGCGAGTTCCTGACCGCCGGCGGCGTGTTCGACGACGACCAGATCGATGCTTACATCGAACTGAAGATGGAAGAAGTGATGCGTTTCGAAATGACCCCGCATCCGGTCGAATTCGACATGTACTACTCGGTCTGATCACCGATCATACCGGATCTGATCCGATACGAACCGGCCGCTCTGTGCGGCCGGTTTTTTTACGGGCGACAGGACCTGACGATCCTCAATGTTCGCGCTACCCCTTGAGCCAGCCGACCGGCATTTCCATATAGACTTGTGAAAGGAAATGCTCATGAAGATACGTGACGCGAAATTCAATCTCGGCGACGTCGTTCGCCACCGCACCCTGCCCTTCCGTGGCGTGGTCTTCGATGTCGACGCCGAATATGCCCGTACCGAGGAGTGGTATCAGTCGCTCCCGCCGGAGATCCGTCCGGACAAGAACCAGCCGTTCTATCACCTCGTCGCCGAAAACGACGAGAAGGGCTATGTGGCCTATGTCTCGGAAGCGAACCTTGTGGTCGATACCAGCGGCGAGCCGCTGCGCAACCCGCAGGTGGGCGAGATTTTCACATTGAGCGAAAACGGCCATCTCTCGCCGCGTTATTCCGTCTGCCACTGACAGACGGACCGCACGAGGGCCTTGGGCAAACAAAAAACCCGGCTGCCGCGGCAGCCGGGTTTTTCGTGTTCGCAAACAGTGCCTGATCAGTTGCCGGAGGCCGGGGCAGCGGCGCCGGCTGCGGCGTTCTGCTGGGCTTCCTCGATCTTCTTGCGGCGGTCGTCGGCCATCTTCTTGATCGATTCATCCAGGTTGCGCTGGCTTTCAACCAGGTCGGGCTGGCTGATCGGATCGCCGTCAAAGGCGGCCGTGAAGCCGGAAAGCGTCAGCTCTACCGGGTTAGGCTGCTGGCGCAGGTTGACGGAGGTGAAGGTGACCTTGCCGCCGCGCTTCATGGCATTGATCATGGCGTCGGTCAGCGGCGCCTGGGCGATGCACTGCTCGTTGGTGCAAACCGCGTAGTCGAGCTTCTGCGGCGCGGAGGTGTCGATCTGCACGCCAACCCCGGCGGGAATCAGGCGGAAGGTCGGGACAGTGACCTGGATCATGGCCTGGCCGGAACCGCCTTCGGGGCGGATAAGGCCAACGGCCGTCAGGATCTGGCCGTTTTCGGCGCGGGCATAGTTCTGCACGATGCAGACCTTGTTGCTGCCGTTATCATTGCAGGTCTTGAACCAGCCCTGCTGCGGAATGCCACCATTCTGCTGCTGCGGCGCCGGCTGCTGCTGCTCCTGCGCGGAAGCGCCCGCTGCCGTGAGCCCGGCGATGGCGAAAACGCAAGCCGCGACATGCTTCAGTGTACTGGCTCGTGAAACCATAAAAAATCTCTCCTGGTCTTTCTCTGCATGGGGTCGATTGCGCGCGACCCTGCCTTCCCAATGTTACCGAATTGCGGCAAGCCGCGTCATCTTGTGGCCCCAGGCCGTCGGTTTTCCCTGATACCGCCAGATTGTTCGTCAATCCACCCCTTCAGCGTGCAAAAAGCGATCTCGACCACTGATCGGGGGCTATTTCCGCTTTGCTGGAGCTCATGATACGGTTCCGCATCCGTTTTCGAACGCAGGACGAATCGATGCGCTTTCTCCTCACTCTCTTCGCCGCTGCCGCACTTGCAGGTGCTGCCAGCGCCGAACCGCTCTACGGCATCGCCATGCACGGCGACCCAGCGCTGCCGCCGGACTACTCGCATTTCAGCTACGTCAATCCGGATGTCAAGAAGGGCGGCGAGATTACCTATGGGGTGGTCGGTTCATTCGATGCGCTCAATCCCTTCGTGCTGAAAGGCATGCGCTCCTCGGCGCGCGGCACCTGGGAAGAGGAGATCGGTCACCTGGTCTACGAGCCGCTGATGCAGCGTTCACGCGACGAGCCGTTCACGCTTTACGGCTTGCTGGCCGAAACAGTCGAATGGGATGACGAACGCAGCTTCATCCAGTTCAATCTCAATCCGGATGCGAAGTGGTCGGATGGCGAGCCGGTGACGCCGGAAGATGTCATCTTCACCTTCAACCTGCTCGATGAAAAGGGCCGTCCGCCCTATAACCGTCGTCTCAGGCAGGTGGAGAAGATGGAAAAGGTCGGCGAGCACAGCGTCCGCTTCACCTTCAACGAGAATGCCGACCGCGAGACCCCGCTGATCTTCGCGCTGATGCCGGTGTTCCCCGAACATGCGATCAACAAGGACACGTTCGACACCGACACGATGGCCGTGCCCGTCGGCTCCGGTCCCTATCTGATCGACAACGTCGAGCCCGGCCAGAGCATCGTATACAAGCGCGATCCGAATTACTGGGGCAAGGACCTGCCCTCGATGGTCGGCTTCGCCAATTACGACAAGATCACGGTTGAATACTATCTGCAGAACTCGACGCTGTTCGAGGCCTTCAAGAAGGGCGCGGTCGATGTCTATATCGATGACGATCCGGGACACTGGTCACGCGCCTATGACTTTCCGGCCGCAAGCAACGGCAGCGTGGTCAAGGACGAGTTCAAGCCGGCCATCCCCACCGGCATGCAGGGCTTTGTCTTCAACACCCGCCGCCCGATGTTCTCCGACCCCAGGGTTCGCGAGGCGCTCTCGGATGTCTTCGACTTCGAATGGGTGAACCGGACGCTGTTCGACGGTGTCTACCAGCGCACCGAAAGCTATTGGCAGAATTCGCAGCTCGGCGCCTATGGCAACCCGGCGACCGACAGCGAGAAGGCCCTCCTCGGTGAGGCTGCAAACGCGCTCGACCCCGCGATCCTCGCCGGTGATTATGCCATGCCGGTGACCGATGGCTCGGGAGCCGACCGCAAGGTGCTGGGCGCGGCCGTGAAATTGCTTGGCGAGGCCGGCTACAAGATTGCCAACGGCAAGATGACCGGGCCGGATGGAAGCCCCCTCGCCTTCGAGGTGATGACGACATCTTCGGCCCAGGAAAAACTCGCGCTTGCCTATCAGCATTCGCTGAAGCTCATCGGTGTCGATCTCGCAGTCCGCACCGTCGATGACGCGCAGTATCAGAAGCGCCTCAACACCTTCGACTACGACATGATCATCCTCGCCACTCCCGGCTTCTGGTATCAGTCGTCGCTGTCGCCGGGCGCCGAGCAGGTCTGGCGCTGGGATTCGCGCTCGCGCGATGTCGAAGGCACGTTCAACTTCGCCGGCATTGCCAATCCGGATATCGACCGGATGATTGCCGACATGCTGGCCGCCCGCTCGACCGAGGATTTTACTGATTCCGTGCGGGCCCTTGACCGGCTTCTGGTCAACGGCCATTACGTGCTGCCGCTCTATCACCGCGACGGTCAATGGGTTGCCCGCTGGCAGCATATCGCCCATCCGGAGAAGACGCCGGTCTACGGCTACCAGTTCCCGACCTGGTGGGACGAGAGCATTCAGTAGCGGGAGCCGGCCCCGTCCGGCTCGCCCCTTTTATGATACCGGCAAACGCCGGAACTGCCTGAGGAGAAACGGCATGAAAACCGTTACCGTCGACGCCATCGTCGATGTCGTCTGCCCGTGGTGCTACCTCGGCAAGGCGCGGCTCGACCGCGCCATTCAAAGCCTAAGCGGCGATGTCGAGGTGGTGGTGCAATGGCGCCCCTTCGAGCTCGATCCGACCGTTCCGCCCGAAGGCGTGGACAACCATGCCATGCTCGCCGAGAAGATGGGCAGCCCCATCCGTCGCGATGAAATTCATGCGCAGATCACGGCGCTTGGCGAGGAGCTCGGCATCAAGTTCGATTTTGCGAAGATCGCAATCCGGCCGAACACGCTCGATGCGCATCGCCTGCTGCTCTGGGCGCACACGGAGAGCATCGCCATGCAGAACAAGGTCATCGACAGGCTTTATCGTGCGAATTTCGAGGAAGGCCGCAATATCGGCGACCATGGCGTTCTTGCGGATATTGCCGCGGAAGCCGGCATGGACCGCGACATGGTCGCACGACTGCTCGCCACCGATGCGGACCGCGAGACCGTGAAGACCGAGATCGCCCACGCCCAGGACATCGGCGTCACCGGCGTGCCCTTCTTCGTGTTCAACAGCCAGTATGCGTTGAGCGGCGCCCAGCCGGTGGAAGTGATGCAGAATGCATTGCAGCAGCTTGCGGATGCCTGAGGATAGATAGCGCCCGCAACGGACATTCAGGGGGCAGGTCTTGAGCCTGCCCCGATATGCTTAGCCCACGAAGGCGCGTTCGATGACGAATTCGGACGGCTTGTTGTTTGCCCCTTCATCAAGGCCGGCTGCTTCGAGCAGCGCCTTGGTATCCTTCAGCATCTCCGTTGAGCCGCATATCATGCCACGGTCGGTTTCCGGATTGAGCGGCGGAACGCCGAGATCGGAGAAGAGCTTGCCGCTGGCTATGAGATCGGTGATGCGGCCCTGGCGCTCAAAGGATTCGCGCGTGACAGTCGCATAATGCGTCAGCTTGTCGCCGACGACTTCACTGAGGAGCTCGTCGTTGCGGATTTCGGAGACGAGGTCGAAACCATACTGCAGCTCGGCAATGTCGCGGCAGGTATGGGTCAGGATGACCTCATCGAATTTCTCATAGGTCTCCGGCTCGCGGATCAGGCTTGCGAAGGGCGCAATACCGGTTCCGGTCGAGAACATGTAGAGGCGCTTGGCCGGCGTCAGCGCGTCGAGCACCAGCGTGCCCGTCGGCTTCTTGCGCATCAGCACCGTATCACCCGGCTCGATCTTCTGGAGATGCTGGGTCAGCGGACCGCCCGGCACCTTGATCGAGAAGAATTCGAGTTCCTCGGCCCAGGACGGGCTGGCGATCGAATAGGCGCGGTAGATCGGCTTGCCGTCGACCATCAGACCGATCATCGCGAACTCGCCGGAGCGGAAGCGGAAGCCGTCCGGCCGCGTCATGGTGAAGCGGAACAACCGGTCGGTATAGTGTTTCACGCTCAGAACCGTCTCGCCGTAGACACCGGCGGGAAGGGTGGCAGCAAATTCGGCGGTCGTGGCTTGCACATTCATGTGGCGTCTCGTCCTGTCATTGTCGCGCCGGCCGGGCCAGCGTCTTCAGTCCATATGCGCATTCGCGTGCTTTAACGCCGGAGATACTACCGCGCGAGGCGAAATGCAAAGGCGTGTGGCCTCAAAACTGGGCTCTCACTATCATATTTTCGCGACGCGGCGCCAGCTATAGCCGCCGGGCGCATTTGCCGCGCGGGCAGCTGGCTGATAGTGATGGTTCACCGTCGGCAGCCGCTTTTCCTGCAGTCTGCGGATCGCGGTCGGGTTCGTCACCGCAAAACTGTCGAAACCGGTTCGAAGCATCAGCACCAGCGGATCGATCAGCACGTCGCCGACAGCCCGGAGCTCGCCGGTATAGCCCAGCCTCTCGCGCAAAAGCGTCGCCTGCGAGAAGGCCCGCCCATCGCTGAAAGCCGGAAACGTCAGCGCTATGATCTCTATACGATCAAGCAGCGGCTCGAGTTTCAGCGGATCGTCGAACGGGCCGAGCAGGACGCCGGCTCTTTCATTGCCCGGCAAACCGCTCTCAATCACTTCGGCGAAGGGGACAAGCCGACGTTCGCCCTCACTTGCCGTGCGGTCCTCGCTCTCGATCACCCAGGGATCGTCCTCGACAAAACCGGTTTCCTTCCAGATCGCAGTCATGGTCTCGTTCCTCACGCGGCCTTGGCCTTTTCGGGGTAAAGCGCATCCTTGAACGGTTGCGCGCCGAGGCGGCGATAGGCCTCGATGAATGTCTCGCCCTTGCCCGAGCGAAGCGAAAGATAGGTATCGACGATCGTCTCGACCGCATCCGTCACCTTCTCCGGCTCGAAGCCGCGACCGACAATCTCACCGATCGAGGTATTCTCGTCTGCCGAGCCGCCGAGGGTGATCTGGTAGAGTTCGGCACCCTTCTTCTCTACACCCAGAAGGCCGATATGGCCGACATGGTGGTGACCACAGGCATTGATGCAGCCCGAGATCTTGATCTTCAGCTCGCCAATTTCCGCCTGCCGCGCCGGATCGCCGAAACGGGTGGAAAGCGCCTGCGCCACCGGAATCGAGCGGGCATTGGCGAGCGCGCAATAGTCGAGCCCGGGACAGGCAATGATATCGGTGATCAGCCCGGCATTGCCGGTTTCGAGCCCGGCATCCTTCAGCGCGGCGTAGACGGCCGGCAGATCGGCACGGGCGACATGCGGCAGGACCAGATTCTGCTCGTGGCTAACGCGGATTTCGTCAAAGCCGTAACGCTCGGCAATATCGGCAACCGCCTCCATCTGGGCATCCGTCGCATCGCCCGGTATGCCGCCAATCGGCTTCAGCGAGATCGTCACCATCGCATAGTCGTTGCGCTTGTGGGCGACGGTGTTGCGGGTGAGCCATTCGATATAGTCGGCATTGGCCGTGTCGAACCGGTCCCGCTCGCGTGCCGGCAGTTCCGGCGGCGCAAAATAGGCGCGGATTGCCTCGATGTCACCCTCCGGCAGCTTCAGCTCGCCATCCTTCACCGCCTCGAACTCATGCTCGATCGACGCCTTCAGTTCCTCGATGCCGGTCTCGTGCACCAGGATCTTGATGCGGGCCTTGTACTTGTTATCACGACGTCCGTTCAGATTGTAGACGCGCAGGATCGCCGTCGCATAGGTCAGCAGGTCTTCCTCGGGCAGGAAGTCCCGCACCTTCTTGGCAATCATCGGCGTGCGCCCCTGTCCGCCGCCGACATAGACGGCAAAGCCGAGTTCACCCGCTTCGTTGCGCTTCAGGTGCAGGCCGATGTCGTGCACCTGGATGGCGGCGCGGTCGCGTTCGGCGCCGGTCACGGCGATCTTGAACTTGCGGGGCAGGAACGAAAATTCCGGGTGGATAGACGACCACTGGCGCAGGATTTCGGCGTAGGGGCGCGGGTCTGCGACTTCATCGGCAGCGGCGCCCGAAAAATGGTCGGCCGTGACATTGCGAATGCAATTGCCCGAGGTCTGGATCGCATGCATCTCGACGCTTGCGAGATCCGTCAGGATCGCCGGAATGTCCTCCAGCTTCGGCCAGTTGAACTGAATGTTCTGGCGCGTGGTGAAATGGCCATAGCCGCGGTCATACTTGCGGGCGACATGGGCGAGCATGCGCATCTGCCGCGCGTTCATCGTGCCGTAGGGCACGGCGATGCGCAGCATGTAGGCGTGGAGCTGCAGATAGACGCCGTTCATCAGGCGAAGCGGCTTGAAGGCATCCTCGGTGATTTCGCCGGATAGCCGCCGTGCGACCTGATCGGAGAACTGGGCGACGCGCTCTTTGACAAAATCGCGGTCGAACTCATCGTAGCGATACATTTACGCCTCCACAAATTCCGGTTTTGCGGCATGGTAGCCAGCCGCATAGGGGATGGTCGGGCCTTCCGCGCGGATCCGTTCGCGCAGGCGCGCCGGCCAGATGCGGCCATCGGGCCGCTCCTCGACGTCGATGATGTTGACATCGACGACCTTGTTCACGGAAAAATCACGCTTGCCGATATCCTCAAGGCTCGCAATCGCGGCATCGTGGCGCGCCACGAGCGCATGCTGCAGGTCTTCGACCCAGCGGCCATTGGCATCGAGCCAGACGGCGAGGCCATCGGTGAGACGGTTGGCGGTCAGGACCTTAGCGGACATTTGCGGCTCCCGTGATCTTTCTGGTTTCGACATTGCTGTTAAGCGCGAGCGCGCTCGACTGCTCGAGATTGGCGCCGGCGACCGCGTCGCCGATGATCACCATCACCGGGCCGGTAAGGTCTTCGCGCGCCTCAAGATGCGGCAGTTCGGAAAGGACGCCGTGGAACATGCGCCGGTTCTTGCGGCTGGCGTTCTCGACAATGGCGATCGTGGTGTCGGCGGGCACACCCGCTTCCTGCAACCGGGCACCGAGCTTGGCGGCAACGGAACGGCCCATATAGACAGCAATGGTGGCACCGCGAACCGCAAGCGCGGCCCAGTCCGGCAAGGTGTCGCCATTAAGGTCGTGGCCGGTCGTAAAAACCAGGGTCGAGGCAACGCCGCGCAGGGTCATCGGCAGGCCGAAGTCGGCCGCCGCTGCGGAGGCGGAGGTGATGCCAGGCACGACCTCGTACGATACGCCAGCAGCCCGCAGTGCCGCCATCTCCTCGCCGGCACGGCCGAAGATCAGCGGATCGCCGGATTTGAGCCGCACGACACGCTTGCCTTCTTTGGCAAGTGTCACCAGCAGATCATTGATTTCGTTCTGAGACTTCGAATGGCAGTTCTTGCGCTTGCCGACGGCGATACGTTCCGCATCGCGGCGGCCCATATCAACGACGGCCTGCGGCACGAGCGCATCATAGGCAATCACATCGGCTTCCATCAGCAGACGGTGGGCCCGGATGGTGAGCAGGTCCTCCGCACCCGGCCCGGCGCCGACGAGGGCGACATGACCGGAGACCGCCGAACCATCGGCGATGATCTCATCGGCCAGGCACTCGGCTTCGAGCAGTCGGCCCTTGTCCACGGCGTTGGCGACCGAGCCGTTGAAGAAGCGAGACCAGAAGGCGCGCCGTGCGCTACCGCGCGGGATCGTCATATCGACCTTGTCGCGCAGGCGCTCGGCAAGCCGCGCGAGCGGCCCGAGGGAACGCGGCAGGATGGTGTCAATCTGGGCTCGGATCATCTGCGCCAGCACCGGCCCTGCCCCTTCCGTGCCGATCGCCACGGCGACCGGGGGGCGGACGACAAGTGCCGGCGTATAGAAATCGCAGTCATCCTTCTGATCGACGGCGTTGACCGGCACGTTCAGCATCCGCGCGCACGCGGCAATGCGACGGTCGTGCTCGTGCTCGCCGGTTGCGGCAAAGGCCATGACGGCACCATCGAGCTGGGCGGCATCGAATGACGCTTCTACGCTGGCGAAACCGCGCTCCTCCAGGAACGAGCGGTAATCGGCCTCGAAGTCATCGGCATAGGCGATGACGGCGGCACTGGTCTTCGCCATCAGCCGCGCCTTGGCAAAGGCTTCCGCGCCCCCGCCGAAAATCGCGACCTTGCGGCCCTCGACCTTGAAAAATGCCGGAAATGCCGACAGCAATTCTTCTTTTGCGACCATTTCGGAACAGTCCTTCTCTCAATGGCGCAATGATGCCGATGTCTGACAGCACCTTGAAGAAACGAAAATGCGCGCGCGGCGACGCGGAAACATTTCATTCCTCAATTGTGCGGCCATCGCAGCAAATTTGACCGGCGCTTGCAGACCGGGCCGGCCACCATTAACGTCGGTGGACATATCGGGGGACCAACATGAGCGACAGCAAACTGACCCACCGCCTGCTGGGCGTCATCGAAAACGATATCCTGCCACTGACGCTGAGGGGCGTTTCCGGTGGCAACAAGGTGTTCGGCGCGGCAATCCTGCGCAAGGACGACTTGTCGCTTGTCATAGCAGGCACCAATGACGAGACATCGAACCCGCTCTGGCACGGCGAGGTGCACACGCTGAAGCAATTCTACGAACTGCCGGATGCCCCTCCGACGAAGGAGTTGCTGTTCCTGTCCACGCACGAACCCTGCACCATGTGCATGTCGGCGATCACCTGGGCCGGATTCGACAATTATTTCTATTTCTTCAGCCATGAGGATTCGCGCGACAGTTTCGCCATTCCGCACGACCTGAAGATCATGAAGGAACTCTATGGGCTCGAGCCCGGCGGCTACCGGCGACAGAACGCCTTCTTCACCGCCCGCTCGATCATCGACATGGCGGTTGCCGCCGATGAGCCTGAGCGCAGCGATTTTCTCCAGCGCATCGATGCCATTCGGGATCGCTATGCGCTTGCGTCGGACACCTACCAGTCGCATAAGGGCGAGACCAAGATCCCGCTTGGATGACATCTGACACGCATGCCGGAGCGCCCGCCCGTGGAACCCTCACGCGATATCGCACGCCTCATCGAAATCATGGCCGCCCTGCGCACGCCCGAGACGGGCTGCCCCTGGGACCTGAAGCAGGATTTCGAGAGCATCAAGCCGTATACGATCGAGGAGGCCTATGAAGTCGCCGACGCGATCGAGCGGCGCGATTTTGACGATCTTTGCGACGAACTGGGCGATCTCCTGCTGCAGGTGGTTTTCCATGCGCGCATGGCCGAGGAGGAAGGGCTGTTTTCCTTCGACGACGTCGTCCACGCCGTCACGTCGAAAATGATCCGGCGCCATCCCCACGTTTTCGCGCGCAACGACGCCGACACGCCGGAAGCGGTGAAACTGCAATGGGATGCAATCAAGCGTCAGGAGAAGGCGGATCGCGCCGAGCGTCGGGCCAGGGCCGGCGTCACCGAGGACTTCAAGGCCGGGCATCTCGGCTCCGTGCAGCGCTCGTTCCCGGCATTGACGGAGGCGCTGAAGCTGCAGGAGCACGCGGCACGCGTCGGCTTCGACTGGTCGGAAGCGGAACCGATCCTCGACAAGTTCGAGGAAGAGATCGGCGAGCTGCGCGAAGCGCTGCAGACCGGCAACAAGGCCGAGATCGCCGACGAGCTCGGCGATCTGATCTTCGCCGCCGTCAATCTTGGCCGTCACACCGGGACCGATCCGGAGCAGGCGCTGCGCGGCACCAATACAAAATTCCGCCGTCGCTTCAATCATATCGAGGAAAGCCTGAAGGCTTCAGGCGATACGCTGGAAGCCGCTACACTGGAGCGCATGGAAGCGCTCTGGCAGGATGCCAAGGCAATCGAACGCAAGCTCGGCGAATAATCGGCCGGCATTTTTGCTGCGCGACCCGACATTTTTTCTGTTGACTTAGAGTGCGCTCAAACACCTAGCTTCTCAGGCGTCGTGACGAAAGCAGGACGAAGATGAAGATCGGTGAACTCGCGAAACGCTCCGGGCTGTCGGCCCATACCATCCGCTATTACGAACGGATCGGTTTGCTGCCCGATACAGACCGGGATCAATCCGGTCATCGCGACTACGACGCATCGATGCTGGTCTGGATCGAATTTCTCGGCCGCCTGAAAACCACCGGGATGCCGATCCGGCAGATGCTGCGCTATGCCGCTTTGCGGCAGCAGGGCAAGGGCACGGAGCCCCAGCGTCAACAACTCCTCGAACAGCATCGCGACGCCGTGCGTCGTCATGTGCTCGAGCTGCAGTCCTGTCTGGATGTCCTCGACACCAAAATTGCCGGCTATGCCGGCGGTGACGAAAAAGAGGATCAAAGACGCAATGAACGATCAGAATGAAAGCCGCCTCGAACGCGGCAAACGCGCGCTTGCGGCGATCGACGGCGCGGCAGGGCAGAACGTTATCGACGCGCTCGAAGACATCGCACCCGATTTCTCCCGCTACATTTTCGAGTTTTCCTTCGGCGATATCTATTCCCGGCCCGGGCTGGGGCTACGCGAACGCGAGATCGCGACCGTCGCCGCACTCACCGCCATGGGCAACGCCGCGCCGCAGCTCAAGGTTCACATCGAAGCAGCACTGAACGTGGGCGTCAGCAAGGACGAGATCGTCGAGACAATGATGCAGATGGCCGTCTATGCCGGATTTCCGGCAGCCCTCAACGGGTTGTTCGCTGCAAAGGCGGTCTTTGCCGAACGCGACCTGCCCTGAAGAGCCGGCGGGTTAGCCCGCCAGCATGCTATCCAGCCGCTGCGCCTCGGTGTCCGCAAGCCGGATGTCGAGGCTCACCGAGCCATCTTCCAGATCGCGGCGTTCGTCGACCAAGGCGTGTTCGTAGAGCCATGGCAGGAGATGCAACTGTTCGGGGGCGAGCGTGATCGTCGTTTCGGTCAACACACCGGCGAGCCGGGCGGCAATCCGATCCACTAGCGCTTCGACGCCCTCGCCGGTGACGGCGGACACGGCCATCACGTCGTCGTTCGGCTCGGCCCGCGCCATCAGCGCGTCGTGGTCCTCCGGCTCCAGCAGGTCGACCTTGTTCCAGACTTCGATGA
This sequence comes from Martelella endophytica, assembly GCF_000960975.1. Lineage (NCBI taxonomy): Bacteria > Pseudomonadati > Pseudomonadota > Alphaproteobacteria > Hyphomicrobiales > Aurantimonadaceae > Martelella > Martelella endophytica. Next base: position 3,596,629 of record NZ_CP010803.1, read on the forward strand.
TCCGCTCGTTCTGTGCCTTCTCGTCGATGCCGAGCTCGCCGAGAATGCGCAGCACGTCGCCGGACTGCGCGTCTCGGGCGGGATCGGCCATGTCGCGGACATGCAGGATCAGATCCGCCTCCAGCACCTCTTCCAGTGTTGCCCGGAAGGCAGCGACGAGGTGCGTCGGCAGGTCGGAGATGAAACCCACGGTGTCGGACAGGATGACGGTGCGGCCATGCGGCAGCTTCATCCGGCGCAAGGTCGGATCAAGCGTTGCAAACAGCATGTCCTCCGCCAGCACCCCTGCCCCGGTAATGCGATTGAACAGGGTCGACTTCCCGGCATTGGTATAGCCGACAAGCGCCACGATCGGATGCGGCACCTTCTTGCGTTTGGAACGGTGAAGCTGGCGCGTGCGAACCACCTGCTCCAGCTCACGCTCGAGCTTGGTAATCCGCTCGCGCAGAAGCCGCCGGTCCGCCTCGATCTGGGTTTCGCCCGGGCCACCCATGAAGCCACCACCACCACGCTGACGCTCAAGGTGGGTCCAGCTTCGGACAAGGCGACCGCGCTGATAGTTGAGATGCGCCAGCTCGACCTGCAGGCGGCCTTCCTTGGTGGAGGCGCGCTCGCCGAAAATCTCGAGAATGAGGCCGGTCCGGTCGATGACCTTGGCGACCCACTCCTTTTCGAGATTGCGCTGCTGAACCGGCGACAATGGATGATCGACGATCACCAGCCCGATATTGTTCTCATCGAGCAGCTCGTCGATTTCCTTGATCTTGCCGGTGCCGATGAGCGTGGCCGGCCGCGGGTCGTTGACCTGCACAATCACCGAAGCCACGACCTCGAGCCCGATGGCCCGCGCAAGGCCCTCTGCCTCCTGCTGGCGGCTTTCGGGCGCGCGCGAAGAAAGCCCCTCGCCGTCACTGCGGCGATCGGCCTTGATGACCGGAACAACGACGAGAGCCCGTGAGGAATCGCGGTTCTCGTATTCGCTTTCAGGAAAGAATGTATCGTCGGAAATGGAAAATCACCGCTTACGAAGCGCTGTCATCGCCTTCGAACATCTGAACCGGCTGGCCGGGCATGATCGTCGAAATCGCATGCTTGTAGACCAGCTGGGAGTGTCCGTCGCGGCGCAACAGAACGCAGAAATTGTCGAATGAGGTCACAACCCCGGTGAGCTTTACCCCATTGATCAGAAAAATCGTCAGGGAAATCTTCTGCTTACGAACCGTATTGAGGAAGAGATCCTGCAGATTCTGAGAACGTTCCGCCATAGCGCCGCTTCTTTCTTACTCTTGCCGGCATGTCGCCGGTTCCCACCCATAATCGTCGTCCCCGAGAACCGGCAACGCGTATTCAATAAGAGGTGGTAGCAAATCGACGGCCCTTCCGCAACGATCAAAAAAAGACGGCCACAGGCGCGCGGCTTCCCCTAGAAATACTGGATCGACACGCGGAAGAGCTGTTCGACGTGACGGACAGCCGAGGCGGCGGCAAAGAGGATCACCCGGTCATGGGCCTTGATCTTCAGATCACCGGTCGGCCGCAGCACCTCCTCGCCGCGATAGACCGCGCCGATGCGAATGCCTTCGGGAAGGTCGAGGTCCCGGAACGGCGTGCCGACCAGCGGCGATGTCGTCAGCGCCTCCGCCTCGATCACCTCTGCCTGCCCCTTCTGCACCGCGTAGACGGAGCGGATACGGCCCTTGCGCACATGCTGCAGGACGCGGGAGATCGTCACGGCCCGCGGGTTGATATAGGCGTCGATGCCCAGCGACTTGGTGACGTCGTGGAAGGACGGGTTGTTGAGGAGCGCCAGATTGGCCTTGCAGCCGAGCTGCTTGGCAATGACCGAGGCCAGGATGTTGGTCTGGTCGTTGTTGGTCAGTGCCACCATCAGGTGGGCATCCGGCACATCGGCCTGCACCATGATGTTCTGGTCGAGCGCGGAGCCCTGCAGCACGATCACGTTGCGCAGCGAATCGGACACCGCCACGGCCTTTTCGCGGTCATTCTCGATCATCTTCAGCCGGGTGCGCGGCTGCATTTCCTCGATAGACTTGGCGACGAAGAAGCCGATATTGCCACCGCCGGCAATCACGATGCGGCGGGCCTCCTGCTCCTCATGACCGAACAGCGCCAGCGTGCGGCGGATGTGCTCCTGCTCGCAGACCACATAGACGAGATCGCCGGAGAGCACCTGGTCGGTCGAATGCGGGATGATCACCTTGTCTTCGCGGTAGATGCCGGTGACCGTGGCATTGAGATCCGGGAAGAGCTGACTGAGCTGCATCAGCGGCGTGTTCAGCACCGGGCAATCGTCATTGCACTCGACGGCGAGCATGGCGATCTTCTCGTCGGCGAAACGGACGACATCGGTCGCGCCCGGGAAAGCGATACGGCGCAGCACCATCTTGCCGACCTCGACTTCCGGCGAGATCGTCACGTCGATCGGCATGTGGTCGCGCGAGAACAGGTCCGAATAGTGCGAGTGCAGGTAGCTCTGCGAGCGGATGCGGGCGATCTTGGTCGGCACGTTAAACAGCGAATGCGCGACCTGGCAGGCGACCATGTTGATCTCGTCATGCAGCGTCACGGCGATGATCATGTCGGCCTGATCGGCGCCGGCCTTCGCCAGCACGTCCGGATGCGCACCATGGCCGACATAGCCGCGCACATCGAGAAGCTCGGTGATGGCGCTGATCAACGAAGCGGACGTGTCGATGACGGAGACGTCGTTATATTCCTGGGAGAGGCGCTCGGCGATACCGAAGCCAACCTGGCCGGCGCCGCAGATAATGATTTTCATAAGGACCGCTCTTGGGGTTCAAGGGTCGTTGGTCGGCGCAATCTGACGGTTTTTTGATCAGATGCCAAGGGACTTCAACTTGCGGTGCAGCGCCGACCGCTCCATCCCGACGAATTCCGCCGTGCGCGAGATATTCCCGCCGAAGCGGTTGATCTGCGCCATCAGATAATCCCGCTCGAAGCGCTCGCGCGCCTCGCGCAGCGGCAGCGTCATGATATGGGCGTCGCCGGAGGTCTGAATCTGCGGCAGAACGTCGGAGAGGTCAGCCGGCAACAGATCGGCGCCGATCGGCGCATTGCCGGTTTCCTCGCGCGACAGGATCAGCAGACGCTCCAGATTGTTGCGGAGCTGGCGGATATTGCCCGGCCAGTCATGCGCCTGCAGGATCGCCATCGCGTCATCGCCGATCTGGCGCTGGCGGATGCCGGCCTGATCGCAGAGCTGGCGCATGATGAAATCGACGAGGAAGGGAATATCCTCGCGCCGTTCGGCAAGCCCCGGTATGCGCACCGGCACCACGGCGAGCCGGTGGTAGAGGTCCTGCCGGAAAAGCCCGTCGCCAATGCGCAGTTGCAGGTCCAGCGCCGAGGAGGAAATGATGCGGACGTCGACGCTGACGCGGCGGCTGCCGCCCACGCGTTCGAACTGCTGGTCGACCAGAACCCGCAGGATCTTCTTCTGGGTCTCAAGCGGCATCTCGCCGATCTCATCGAGATACAGCGTGCCGCGATGGGCGCGTTCGAGCGCACCGGTCTTCCGCGACCGGCCGCCGCCGGGCTCGACGCCGAAGAGCTCGATTTCCATGTTTTCCGGCGTGATTGCTGCCGCGTTCAAGGCCACGAAAGGCCCCTCGGCGCGCTGGCTGCGCTTGTGCAGCAGGCGAGCCACCACCTCCTTGCCGGAGCCGGAAGCGCCGAAGATCATCACCCGGCTGTTGGTCGGGCCGATCTTCTCCAGCGTCTGGCGAAGCTGGGAGACCAGCAGCGACGAGCCGACAAGCTCCTCGGGATCACCGCTCTTGCGCTTCAGTTCCTGAACCTCGGTCTTCAGCCGCGAGTTCTCCAGCGCCCGCTCGGCGATCAGCACCAGCCTGTCGGCCTTGAACGGCTTCTCGATGAAATCGAAGGCGCCGCGCTTGATCGAGGAAACCGCCGTTTCGATGTTGCCGTGACCGGAGATCATCACCACCGGCAGTTCGGGATAGCGGCTCTTGATCTCCTCCAGCAGCGCCAGGCCGTCGAGCCGGCTCCCCTGCATCCAGATATCGAGAAAGATCAGCCGCGGAACCCGGTCGGAGATTGCCGCAAGCGCGCTGTCGCTGTCATGAGCAACGCGGGTTTCGTGCCCCTCATCCGACAGGATACCCGAAACAATATCCCGGATGTCGGCTTCATCGTCGACGACAAGAATATCAGAGGCCATCGTTGTCTTCCCTGTCTTTTTGTTCCCGTGCGGTGTCGCCATCATGTACGTGCGGCAGTTCCACGCGGATCATCGCGCCGCGGCCGTTGGCGAAATCGGCCGGGGCATCATGCAGTTCGAGCTTGCCGCCATGCTCCTCGATGATCTTGCGCACGATCGCGAGGCCAAGCCCGGTGCCCTTCTCACGCATGGTGATATAGGGCTCGAGGATCATGTGGCGGTTTTCGACCGGCAATCCCTTGCCGTTGTCGATGAAGTCGATGATGTAGCGGTCGCGGGTCGCATCGTGGCTGGCGCGGACCAGTATCCTGCCGGGATCCTCTTGCGAATGCGGCAGAGATTCAATGGCTTCCACAGCGTTCTTGATGATGTTTCCGAAGGCCTGTCCGAGCATGCGATCGTCGAAGAGCCCCTCCAGCGGCACGTCGCCCAACTCGCGCTGGAAGCTCACGTCGGTGCGGCCCATCTCGGTCAGGAACATTGCATCGGTGATGATGGTGCGCAAATCGCCGCTTGATTTCGACGGCTTCGGCATGCGGGCAAACGAGGAGAACTCGTCGACCATCCGGCCGATATCGCCGACCTGTCGCACGATCGTGTCGGTACACTGGTCGAACACCTTGCGGTCGTCCTCATCCTCGATCTTGCGGCCGATCCGGCGCTTGATCCGCTCGGCGGAAAGCTGGATCGGTGTCAGCGGGTTCTTGATCTCGTGGGCGATACGGCGCGCCACATCGGCCCAGGCAGAGGAGCGCTGGGCGATGATGAGGTCGGTGATGTCGTCCAGTGTGATCACCCAGGAATTCGTGCCGTCGCGCGAATCCTCACGCGTGACCTGCACCGAAAGCGTCCGCTCCTTGCCATGGCGGAACAAATTGATCTGTTGGCGGAAATTTTGCCGGCTGCGGCGCATCGCGGCCGTCATCACCACGTCGAGTTCCGGCGCGACATCGCCGAGGCTCTGGCCAAGCAGCTGATCGGCGGGCGCCGCCAGCAGATCCTCGGCCGAGACGTTGACGATGGTGATCGTGCGCGTTTCGTCGACGCCGATGACGGCGGCCGTCACGCCGGAAAGCACCGCCTCGATGAAGCGGCGGCGATCGTCCACCTCGTCCTTCGCAAGCAGCACTTCGCGCTGCTGCGCCCGGATTTCGGCCACCATCTTGTTGAACGTCCCCGAAAGCCGGCCGACGTCGCCATCAATGGTGCGCACCGGCACGGCAACCTTCAGGTCCCCGGAGGCGACCTGGTCGGCTGCTCCGATCAAAAGGCGGATGGGGAGCACGATCCGGTCGGCCACGGCGATACCGGTCCAGATGGCGGCAAGCAGCACGATCAGCGCGAAGCCGAGATAAAGCACGGCGAAGGCGATCTGGATCGAGACCCGACCCTCCTCCATGGAGGAGTATTCGGAGACGTTATCCTCGATCATGTGCATCGCGCCCATGACGTTCGGATCGACGGCGCGAACGGTATAGAGGAAGCTGTCGGGAATGGCCTCCAGCGCGATGATGGCGCCGACGAGGTTGGTGTCGCCTGGCGGTATCAGCGTCGGCGTGCCGGCGGCGGCCTTTTCAAGCGCGTCCTGCGGAATGTCGGGCAGAGGCGTCTTGTCGCTCGCATCCGACTGCACGATGACGCTACCATCCTTGCGCACCAGGAACGCGCCGAGCAGCCCACGGCCACGCGCCTGTCGCGTCATCATGTCGGCAAAGCCGGTGCGGTCTAGGAAATAGAGCGAGCGGTTGCGCTCGAGATCGTTGCCCATCGACAGGGTCTGACCCTGCAGATAGCTCGCATTCTCCATCATGTAGGCCTGCGCCACATTGAGCGACGACTGCACGATGGTCTGGGTGCGCATCGCAAACCAGCGGTCAAGGCCGGCATTCAGCGTCAGCGTCGCGAAAATTGCCACCAGGATGGCCGGCGTTACGGCGACGATCGCAAACAGCAGGACGATGCGGATGTGGAGCTGTGCCGCGGCCCGTCCGCGGCTGCGCGCCTTCAGAAGGGTAACCACTTCGCGGCCGATCAGGAAGATCAGCGCCAGCACGAACAGGGAGTTTGCGGCCACAAGGCCGACCACGACGTGGCCGGTCGGTTTGATCGGTGTCAGGCCAAGCAGGACGAAAAGCGATAGGAACGCGGTCAGCAGCGCGCCGACAACAAGGAACATGCCGGGCGATCTCAGGATCGCACGCGCCCGCCCGCTGCCATAGGGCGCTTCGGGAGCACCTGTTCCATCCTCCTCCACCGGTCTCGCGCGGAAGATGTCGCTGCCTGTTTCGCTGTCCGCCGTCATAACCACCGTTCTCTTGCAGCCGGTCTGACCCTAACCCGCCGCGCGCCATGCTCCCGCCGACTCAGTCATGCGGGTGCTTTCCATCCCCTGAGGAGCATATGCAACAGAATGTGGCACAAATGCAACGGCAAGCATCGGGGCGAAAAAGGTCCCGATGCCGAAAAAGTAGATAGAGAATTGTGATTTCAATTCGCTACAGGGGTCGATTGAAGCAGAACATCAGTTCGCCGATCCCCGTGAACTGCGATAGACCGAGACGCCGAGTTCGCGAATCTTCTTGCGCAGCGTGTTGCGGTTCAATCCAAGAAGATCGGCAGCACGGATCTGATTGCCGCGCGTCGCCGTCAGTGCCGCGAGAATCAGCGGGTACTCGACCTCGTTCAGAACTCGCTCGTAGAGGCCGGGCGGCGGCAGGCTCTCGCCGAAACCGGCGAAATAGCTGCGCATGTTCTCCTCGACGGCCTGGGCGATCGTCGGCATGCCATTGCGCACCGTGGCCCCTTCGGCGGGCGCCTCCGGCTGGTCGGCCTGGAGTTCCTGCTCGACGATCTCGCGGGTGATGACCTCCTGCGGATAGAGCGCCATCAGCCGGCGCACGAGGTTTTCAAGCTCGCGGACATTGCCGGGCCAGGGATAGGCCTTCATCGCATCGAGCGCCTGCTGCTCAAAGCGCTTGCCGCCGAGCCCCTCGACCTCGCCCTCGTTGACGAAGTGCCGCACCAGATCGCCGATGTCCTCGGCACGCTCGCGCAGCGGCGGCAGGCGCAGCGGCACGACGTTGAGGCGATAGTAGAGATCCTCGCGGAACAGGCCCTGGTTGATCGACTGCTTGAGATCCTTGTTGGTGGCGGCAACGATGCGCACATCGGTGCGGATCGGCGTGCGGCCACCGACGGTTGTGTACTCGCCCTGCTGCAGCACGCGCAGCAGCCGGGTCTGGGCATCCATCGGCATGTCGCCGATTTCGTCGAGGAACAGCGTTCCGCCCTCAGCCTGTTCGAAGCGGCCGGAGGAGCGGGTCTGGGCACCGGTAAAGGCGCCCTTCTCATGACCGAACAGTTCGGATTCGATCAGGTCACGCGGAATAGCGGCCATGTTGATGGCAACGAAAGGACCGTTGCGGCGCTTGCCGTAGTCATGCAGCGCGCGCGCCACCAGTTCCTTGCCGGTACCGGATTCGCCGGTGATCATCAGCGTCAGATCGGTCTGCATCAGGCGAGCGAGGACGCGGTAGATTTCCTGCATTGCGGCGGAGCGGCCGACAAGCGGCATGCCATCCTGCATGTCGTCGCCAAGCGGCGCCGGCTTGCGCTTCGGCTCCGAAAGCGCCCGGCCGACGATGGCGATCAGTTCGGTCAGATCGAAGGGCTTCGGCAGGTAATCGTAGGCGCCCTTCTCCGACGCACGCACCGCCGTCATGAAGGTGTTCTGCGCGCTCATGACGATAACGGGCAACTCGGGCCGCGACTTCTTGATGCGCGGCAGAAGGTCGAACGCATTTTCGTCCGGCATGACCACGTCGGTCAGCACCAGATCGCCCTCGCCGGCCGAAACCCAGCGCCACAGCGTGGCGGCGTTCGAGGTGATGCGGACATCGTAACCCGCCCGGCTCAGCGCCTGGTTCAGCACCGTGCGGATGGCGGCATCGTCGTCGGCGACAAGAATGGTAGCTGTCATCTTAGTCTTTTCCTGTCTTCTGGCCGTCGGGTTCTACCGGCAGCGGCAGAACGTCCTTCGAAACCGGCATGAGAATGCGGAATGTGGTGCGTCCGCTCATGTTTTCGCACTCGATGATGCCGCCATGGGCTCCGATGATCTTCGCGACCAGCGCCAGGCCGAGGCCCGTGCCGTTGGTCTTGGTGGTAATGAACGGATCAAAGAGGTGCGGCATCAGGTCCGGCGGAACGCCCGGCCCGTTGTCCTGCACGCAGAACTCGAGCGGCAGGGAGATTTTTTCCCGCGTGCCGGCAACCGACATGCGGATGCCGGGACGATAGGCGGAGGTGAGGAAGATCTCGGCGTCCGGCCGGTCGGCGACCGCTTCGCAGGCATTCTTCACCAGATTGAGGAAGACCTGCACCATCTGGTCGCGGTTGGCGAAGATCAGCGGCAGCGAGGGGTCGTATTCCTCGGTGATCTTGATGTCGCGGGCAAAGCCGGCCTTGGCGATCGCCTTCACATGGTCGAGCACGGAGTGGATGTTGAGCGGCACACGATCAATCGGCCGCTCGTCGGAGAACACTTCCATACGATCAACGAGCGAAACGATGCGGTCGCTCTCATCACAGATCAGCCGCGTCAGCGCCCGGTCGTCGTCGCTGGCATTGGTTTCGAGGAGCTGGGCGGCCCCACGAATGCCGGAAAGCGGGTTCTTGATCTCATGGGCCAGCATCGATGCCAATCCCGTCACCGAACGGGCTGCGGCACGGTGCACGAGCTGGCGGTCGATCTTGTCGGCCATAGAGCGGACCTGGAAGACCAGCACGACGGCCCCTTCTTCACCCACCGGCGCGACGTAGATGTCGACGAGTTTCTCCTGGCCGAGCTTTGGCGAGGACAGGTCGACGCGATATTCGTTGACCGGCGCCTGACGTTCGCGCACCTGCGCGATGAGCGCCAGAAGCGGGCTGTCGAACGGGATGAAATCGGAGAGCACGCGGCGCGAAAGATGCGCGGCACTGGCGCCGAAGAACACTTCGGCCTCCCAGTTGGCATAGGAAATATGCCCGCTCTCCTCCACCAGCACGACCGGGTTCTGGATTGCGTTCAGAACCTCGATGGCAACGCCATCGGCGGATCTGCCACCCTGCGACGGTTTCATGCTGCCTTCCTTTCTTCGCCTGCGCCTTCGAGCAGACGCTCCAGCCGGGCAAGAACAAAGGCGGGATCGCGCGCCGTCATGATCTCGGCCTTGGCTGCGGCGGGCGCATCGGCGACAAGCCGGTCGATATACCAGCCGAGATGTTTGCGGGCGTGACGCACGCCCACGTCGGTTCCGTAGAAGGAAAGCATGTCCTGATAATGCTCCAGAACGATTGCGTTGATGTCTGCGCGGGTGGGCTCAACGGCGCCGGCAAGGACGCCGGCATGCCAGGGCCGGCCCTGCGTTGCCCGGCCCGTCATCACCGCCGTCACGCCGGGACGGGCCAGGAGATTGGCGGCATCCGCGCGGGTTTCGATATCGCCATTGGCGATGAAGGGGACGGAGACCTCAGCCGCGACGCGTGCGACCGCGTCCCAATCGGCGCGACCGGTGTAGAACTGCATGCGGGTGCGGCCGTGGACGGTGATCGCCTGAACGCCGGCATCCTCCGCCCGCTTCGCGAGTTCGGCCGCGTTCAGGCTGTCATGATCCCAGCCGAGCCGCATCTTCACAGTGACCGGCACCTTCACGGCGGAGACCGTTGCCGCGATGATGGCGAGCGCCGTCTCCGGTTCGCGCATCAGCGCCGAGCCGGTATAGCCACCGACCACCTTCTTGGCGGGGCAGCCCATATTGATGTCGATGATGTCAGCCCCGTTCGCCTCGGCGATGCGGGCGGCTTCGGCCATGAAATGCGGATCGCGGCCGGCAAGCTGGACCATATGCGGCCTCAGCCCGGCGCTCTTCAGCCGCGCCCAGCTTTCGGCCGTGTTGAAGGTCAGTTCGCGGCTGGCAATCATCTCGGTGACGACAAGGCCTGCGCCATAACGCCAGGCTAGCTTGCGGAACGGAAGATCGGTGACGCCGGACATCGGCGCCAGCACAACCCGGTTGCGCAGCTTGACATTGCCGATTTCGAAAGAATCCGATGGATTGGGAACTGGCAAATGACTATCTTTCATGCAGCGCATCACACTGCCCTATTTTTAGACAAGTCCCTACCCTTTGCCAAGCCATTTCGCCTATCCTTCACAAAATTTAGGCAAATGCTGGAAAATTGGTGCAAGGCGGGTAAGGTCGCGCCATCGGGAATCATACTGGGGCTCTTAACCGGTTATGTCAGCAAACGAAAGCTTCAATCCAGGCGTTGTCATCGTGGCCGCGGGCCGCGGCGAACGCGCCAGTGCGCCGGAGGAAGGGCCGAAGCAATACCGCCCCATCGGCGGTCGACCGGTCATCGCCCACACGCTTTCGGTGTTTGCCGAATGGGGCGGCGCCACGGCCGGCGTGGTCGCCGTGATCCATCCGGACGATGAGGCGCTGTTTGCGGCTGCCGTACCCGAGAATGCCGGCATCCGCATCGTCCATGGCGGGACGACGCGCCAGCAGTCTGTGCTGAACGGGCTGGAGGCGCTCGCCGAACGCAACCCCAGCCATGTCCTCATTCACGACGCGGTGCGTCCCTTCTTCGACGTTGCGCTGCTGGAACGCGTCTGTGACGGGCTGAGAGCCGGCAGCGATGCGATCCTGCCGGCCATCGCGGTTGCCGACACGTTGAAAAAGGCGGATACCGATCACATCGTCACCGAAACCGTGGCGCGCAGCGGTCTCTTTGCCGCACAGACGCCGCAGGCCTTTGCCTTTGCGCCCATTCTTGCGGCCCATCGCAGCGCCGCCGCCAGCGGCCACGCTGACTTTACCGACGACGCCGGCATTGCCGAGTGGGCGGGCATTCCGGTGAAGCTGGTCGACGGGCTCGCCGACAATGTCAAACTTACCTACCGACGGGACATCGCCATGGCCGATGAAAAGCTCACCCGCCCTGCCCTGCCGGATATCCGCACCGGCAACGGCTATGACGTCCACAAGCTGGTGCCGGGCGACGGCGTGACGCTTTGCGGGGTGTTCATGCCGCATGATATGGCACTTTCCGGCCATTCCGATGCCGATGTCGCCTTTCACGCGCTCACCGATGCCCTGCTCGCCACCTGCGGCGAAGGCGATATTGGTGATCACTTTCCGCCATCGGATCCGCAGTGGCGCGGCGCGGCCTCCAGCATCTTCCTGAAACACGCCGCAAAGATCGTCCATGACAAGGGCGGCGTCATTCTCAATGCCGATGTCAGCCTGATCGCGGAAGCGCCGAAGGTCGGGCCGCACCGCCTTGCCATGCGCCAGAACATTGCCGATTGCCTCGGGATCACGCTCGATCGCGCCTCGGTGAAGGCGACCACCAACGAAACCATCGGCTTTGTCGGCCGCCGCGAAGGCATCGCCGCCATCGCCACCGCCAGCGTCAGCTACGGGAAAATGACATGAGCATACTGGATGACGACCTCGCCGAACGCGCGCGCACGCTGATCGCACACTGCACCGAAACCGGCCAGATGATTGCCACTGCAGAGAGCTGCACCGGCGGGCTGATCGCCGCGGTGCTGACCGAGATCTCGGGGTCTTCGGCCGTGGTCGACCGCGGCTTCGTCACCTATTCCAATGAAGCGAAGATGGACATGCTGGGCGTCGACCCGGCCATTCTCGAAGAATATGGCGCCGTATCGCGCGAAACCGCTCTACAGATGGCGGCCGGCGCGCTGTGGCGTTCGAATGCCTATCTCTCCGTCGCCGTGACCGGCATTGCCGGCCCGACGGGCGGCAGCCCAGAAAAGCCCGTCGGCCTCGTCCACCTTGCCGCACGCGACCGTGCCGGTCGCCTGCACCATATCGAAAGCCGCTATGGCGACATCGGCCGCGCCGCCATTCGCCGCGCGACGGTGCGCACGGCGCTCGGCATGCTCGAAGGCCTCGCTCACGCGTAGATTTCGTCGGCGCGCTTTTCGAAGGCTTCGGCGAACTTGCGGAAAGCGCGATCGAACATCGAGCCCATCATGGCGCCGAGGATGCGGTTCTTGAATTCATAGTTGATGTAGAATTCGATCGTGCAGGCCTTGTCGCCATCGGGGCGGAAGCGCCAGCGGTTGTCGAGGAAGCGGAACGGGCCGTCGACATATTTGACGTCGATGGCATGCTCTTCCTCGTTCAGCAGAACCTGGGTGGTGAAGCTCTCGCGGATGCCCTTGTAGCCGACGGTCATGTCGGCGATCAGCAGGGTCTTGCCCTCGTTCTCGCGCTTCGAGCGCACGATGAGTGAATCGCAAAGCGGCACGAATTCGGGATAGCGCTCGACATCGGCGACGAGATCGAACATCCGCTCAGCGGAGTGGTTGACGTGTCGTGTGGTCTGAAACTCTGGCATGGTTCTGAGCTAATGTTCCTCGGCGCAAAGCGCAAGCAATTCATTGACCGCGCGGTGTGATTTCAAAAGGCAGACGGGCAGGTCCGCGCCATTCTCCTCCACCATCCGCTCCATTTTGGGCAGAGTCCTGCGGTTGAAGTTCCAGATATAGCGCAGGAAGTCGAGGTCAATGCGCTCCGGGCAACCAGGCGCCATGTCGGGCCGCACCCGGCCATAGGAGGTGGGGATGCGCTTCAGGGCGCCCCAGAGGCTGACCCGTCGTGGCGGAACAAGCCAAAGGATGAGGTCGGCGCGGGCCATCCGCGGCGGCATGGTTTCGGTGTTGTTGCCGTCAAAGATCCAGGTTTCGCCTTGCGAAAACCTCTCGACGAGGGCCCTGATCTCGGCCTTGTCGCGTATCACCCAGCCAGGAAGCCAGAAGACATCGCGATCCATGGAAATGTGAGGAAGGCCGAAACGTTCGGAGAGTTTTCGCGACAGCGTCGACTTGCCGCTGCCCGAGCAACCGAGCACCATCACCCGCCGCGCCGTCTTCAGCCGCGCGGCTGCTTCCGCGATGTCGATACGGTTCATGAAACGCCCCCTCCTCCGAGAACCGGAGCGGGGGTCTTTAGCGGTTGTCGCGGCGCGAATCAACCGCTCGCTCTGAGCGGGAATGCGCGCTCGGAGCGTTGAGAACGCCTGCCCCTCGCTCCGCCGTCATGCTCGGGCCTGTCCCGAGCATCCAAGCACGCATCAACGCGACAGGCGTATCGGACGAAACATCGTATAAAATAAGGCACACCGACGACCGCCAGCTCCGCTCGTGCTGGAAGGTGGTTAGATCCTCGGGACAAGCCCGAGGATGACGCCCGTCGAAACGGTGGAGTTGGCGATGTTTACTCGGCCGCCATCGCCAGCTTCTTCGCGCGGTTTTCGCGCAGCTGGGCAAAGTCCTCGCCGGCGTGGTGGGACGAGCGGGTCAGCGGGCTTGCCGAGACTTTCAGGAAGCCCTTGGTGTAAGCAACCGTCTCGTAGGACTTGAACTCGTCCGGCGTGACGAAGTTGACCACGCGGTGGTGCTTGCGCGTTGGCTGCAGGTACTGACCGATGGTCAGGAAGTCGACATCGGCGGTGCGCAGGTCGTCCATCAGCTGGAGCACTTCGTTGCGTTCCTCGCCGAGGCCGACCATGATGCCCGACTTGGTGAACATGTTCGGGTCGAGTTCCTTGACCCGCTGCAGAAGCCGGATCGAATGGAAATAGCGGGCGCCCGGACGCACCGTCAGGTAGTTCGACGGCACGGTTTCCAAATTGTGGTTGAAGACGTCCGGACGAGCCGCAACAACACGCTCCAGCGCGCCGGGCTTGCGCAGGAAGTCGGGCGTCAGCACCTCGATCGTGGTCGAGGGCGATGCCGCGCGGATGGCGTAGATCACCTTCTCGAAATGTTCAGCGCCACCATCTGCCAGGTCATCGCGGTCAACGGAGGTGATGACGACGTGCTGCAGACCCATCTGGCTGACAGCCTTGCCGATGTTTTCCGGTTCGTTCTGATCGAGCGCACCGGGCTTGCCGGTCGAGACGTTGCAGAAGGCGCAGGCGCGGGTGCAGATCTCGCCCATGATCATGAACGAGGCATGCTTCTTGTCCCAGCATTCGCCGACATTCGGACAGCCTGCTTCCTCGCAGACCGTGACCAGTTTGTTTTCCCGCACGATGCCGCGGGTTTCCTGGTAGCCGCGCGAAACCGGCGCCTTGACGCGGATCCAGTCCGGCTTGCGCAGGACCTCCGTATCGGGCCTGTGGGCTTTTTCGGGATGGCGCACCCGCTTGGATGCGTCGCCTGTCGTATCAAGAAGCGTAACCATCTGCCTGTCCTTGCGGACGGCCGACCCCTCTCCGGTCGGCAGTCCACTTGTTGTTTATGAGTTTCAGCGCCGGATCAGACGTCCGACCCAGATCAGGATCACAGCGCCGATGAAGCCGGCGATGAGGTAGCCGAGCCAGCCGCCCAGCACAATGCCGAAAACGCCGAGGATGGCGTTGGCAACAATGGCGCCGACGATACCGAGGATGATGTTCATGAATACGCCCATGTCGGACTTCATGAACTTTTCGGCGAGCCAGCCGGCGATGCCGCCGATGATGATGGCTGCAATCCAGCCTACACCCTGTTCTTCCATGTGATGTGTCTCCCTGCACTTCAGTTAGGGCACGGGCAATATTGCCCGCGCACCGACCATAGAGGAATCAGGCGTTCAGTGCACGCCCATAAGCATCGAGCACACTTTCCTTCATCATTTCCGACAGCGTCGGATGCGGGAAGATCGTGTGCATCAGCTCTTCCTCGGTGGTCTCGAGGTTCATGGCCACGACAAAACCCTCGATCAGCTCGGTGACTTCAGCGCCGACCATATGGGCGCCGAGCAGCTCGCCCGTCTTCTTGTCGAAGACGGTCTTGACCATGCCCTGGTCCTCACCGAGTGCAACGGCCTTGCCGTTGGCAACGAAGTTGAAGCGGCCGACGCGCACGTCATAGCCGACTTCCTTGGCCTTGGCCTCGGTGAGACCGACGGAAGCGACCTGCGGGTTGCAGTAGGTGCAGCCCGGAACCTTGCGCTTGTCGAGCGGATGGACGCCCTTCTGGCCGGCCAGTTTTTCGACGCAGATGACGGCCTCATGCTCCGCCTTGTGGGCTAGCATCGGTGGGCCGGCGACGTCGCCAATCGCATAGATGCCCTCGACATTGGTCTTGCAGTAGTCGTCAATGACGATGCAGCCGCGATCCGTCTTGATGCCGAGCTTTTCAAGGCCGATGTTTTCGATGTTGCCCTGGACGCCGACGGCCGAAATCATCCGGTCGGCGGTGATCTTCTCGACCTTGCCGTCCTTGGTCTCGACATGGGCCGTGATCGAGTCGCTGCCCTTCTCGACCTTGGCAACCTTGGCTTCAAGCATGATCTTGATGCCGCGCTTCTCAAGCCGCTTCTGGGCGAAGGTGGCGATCTCGGTATCCTCGACCGGCATCACCTGCTTCATCACCTCGACCACCGTCACCTCGACACCGAGCGAACGGTAGAACGAAGCGAATTCGATACCGATGGCGCCGGAGCCCATGACCATCAGCGACTTCGGCAGCTTGGCCGGCTTCAGAGCATCGAAATAGGTCCAGATCAGCTTGCCGTCCGGCTCGATGCCAGGCAGAGCGCGCGGACGGGCGCCGGTGGCGACGATGATGTGCTTGGCCGTGTAGGTGCCGGCGCCGAGCGCGTTCTTGGGCTTCGGACCCTGCGGCTCGACGATCTTCTTCTTCGTCTCGGAAACGGAAACCTCGCCGGGCTTCGTGAGCGTGGCTTCGCCCCAGATCACGTCGACCTTGTTCTTCTTCATCAGGAAGGCAACGCCGGAATTCATCCGCTCGGCAATGCCGCGCGAACGCTTGACGATGGCCTCCAGATCAGCCTTGACCTGACCTTCGATGACCAGCCCGTATTCCTTGGCATGATTGGTGTTGTCCAGCACTTCTGCGGAGCGCAGCAGCGCCTTGGTCGGGATGCAGCCCCAGTTGGAGCAGATGCCGGCGAGGTGTTCGCGCTCGACGACGGCGGTCTTCAGACCAAGCTGGGCAGCGCGGATGGCGGCGATATAACCGCCGGGACCGGCGCCGATGACGAGGACATCATAGTTCTGAGACACGGGGCTCATCTCCTTTACGGGGAGCCGGGCGAAACCGCCCGGCCCGCTTGGGGGATGCCGGACCTCAGGTCATCAGCATCCCGTAGATTTCATCCTTCAGAACCATCCGGCGCTTGCGCATATCTTCCATATGCAGGTCGTCCGTCGGCTCGATTTTCGCCTCCGCGCGATGGATCGCGCGGTTTATCTCGTGATAGTCGTCGAAGAGCTTCGCAAAATGCGCATCCTCGACTTTCAGCCTGTGCATCTTCTCGGCAAATTCCGGGAATTCATCGGCCAGTTCGTGCGGCGTGTTTGACATTGGATATTTCCTCCACGTTGAGTTCATATCCAAAGCTAGCCGCCGGCCGTGATCACTCCTTGATTCCTGTCAAATGCACATCAAAACTAGAGCCCGAGCATCATCCGGACCATCGGCTCAACGCCGCGTCCGATCGCCCGGGTATTTTCGGCGTCGAGATGCACGCCATCCGCCGGGCTCGCCTTTGAAACAGAGGCGGCATCGAAAAAGCCGCAGCCGAATTCGTCGGCGAGCTCGCTGTAGAAGGTCGACAGCATCTGCGACTGCTCGACGATGCCCTTCAGGAAGCCCATGCCCGTGTCGTTGGCTGTCGGCACGGCGTGCGGCGGCGCAACGACAAGGATCTCCGGGACCTGATGGTCGAACGGATAAGGATGCGAACGTATGATCTCGATCAGCCGTTTCAAGCCGTTGCGGCTCGAAAACGCGCCGCCACCGGTCCATGGCTTCAGATCGTTGGTGCCGAGCATGATGATGACGAGGTCGATCGGCGTATGGCTCGCAAGGATCGTCGGCAGAAGCCTGGCGCCGTTGCGGTCCGCTGCCGCGGTGTGATCATCATAGGCCGTGGTGCGGCCGCCAAGCGCCTCGGGGAGAACGTAAACGCCCTCCCCCAGAGCCTTTTGCAGCACCATCGGCCAACGGTCCTCGTGGGCATGCCGGTTCTGTCCGATCGGGTCATGCCCGAAGGTCAGACTGTCGCCATAGCAAAGAACCGTCTTCATGGCCGTTCACTCCGTGATCAGACGAGCATCGACATCGGGCTTTCGATATAGCCCTTGAACGCGGCCAGAACTTCGGCAGCCAGCGCACCGTCCACGCAGCGGTGGTCGGTCGAAAGCGTCACCGACATGACCGTCGCGATCGTCAGTTCGTCGTTCTTGACCACCGGTCGCTTCTCGCCCGCGCCAACGGCGAGGATCGAGGCGTGCGGCGGGTTCACGACGGCGGCGAAGTCCTTGACGCCCATCATGCCCATGTTGGAAACAGCCGTCGTTCCGCCCTGATATTCGGCGGGCTTCAGCTTCTTTTCCTTGGCGCGCTTGCCCAAGTCCTTCATCTCGTTGGAGATGACGGAGAGCGGCTTTTCCTCGGCCTTGCGGATGATCGGGGTGATCAGACCGCCCGGGATCGAGACGGCAACGCCGACATCGACATGCTTGTGCACGACCATGTTGCTTTCCGTCCAGGAGACGTTAGCGGTCGGGACATCGCGGAGCGCAAGCGCCATGGCCTTGATGACCATGTCGTTGACCGAGAGCTTGTAGACCGGCTTATCGTCCTTGACCGGCGCAGCCTTGTTGAGCTGGCTGCGGAGTGCCAGAAGCGCGTCGAGCTCGCAGTCCACCGTCACATAGAAGTGCGGGATGGTCTGCTTGGATTCGACCAGACGCTTGGCGATCGTCTTGCGCATGCCGTCATGCGGCACAAGCTCGTAGGAGCCTTCCTCGAACAGCTTCAGCACGGCATCGTCGGATGCGGGCTTGGCGATCGGGGCGACATCCTCGGCCTTGGCGGCTTCCGGCTTGGCAGCGGGTGCAGCCTTGCCGACGCCCTCGCTCTGAGCCTTCTCGATATCGCGCTTGACGATGCGGCCATGCGGGCCGGAACCGGAAAGCGCCGTCAGGTCGAGACCGGCTTCCTTGGCGAGACGACGGGCGAGCGGCGAGGCGAAGATGCGCTCGCCATCGGCCTTCGGAACGGCCGGAGCCTTCGGTTCCGGAACCGGCGTATCGGAAGACGGAATGCCGCCCTTGGCGACTTTGTCGCCGGTGCTTTCGGAAGCGGGCTTTTCGGCCTTGGGCTCTTCCTTCGGGGCTTCGGACGTGGAAGGTGCGTCGCCGCCTTCGGCCGCCTTGGCGGCCTCGGCTGCATCCTCGCCTTCCTCGGCAAGGATCGCGATCAGGGCATTGACCGCAACACCTTCCGTGCCGGCGGGCACGACGATCTTGGCAACGGTGCCTTCATCGACGGCTTCGACTTCCATCGTCGCCTTGTCGGTTTCGATCTCGGCAATCACGTCGCCGGCCGAAATGCTGTCGCCTTCCTTGACCAGCCACTTGGAAAGATTGCCCTCTTCCATGGTCGGCGAAAGCGCCGGCATCGTAATCTTGATGGGCATCTATCGGCTCCCTTACTTGTAGCAGACGGCCTTGACCGCATCGATGACTTCACCAACGTTCGGCAAAGCGAGCTTTTCGAGGTTGGCGGCGTAGGGCATCGGAACGTCCTTACCGGCGATCGTCATGATCGGCGCATCGAGGTAATCGAAGGCCTGCTGCATGACGCGCGTGGCGATCTCGGTCCCGACGGAGGACTGCGGGAAGCCTTCCTCGACGGTGACCAGACGACCGGTCTTCTTCACCGATTCGACGATGGTGGGCAGATCCATCGGGCGGATGGTGCGCAGGTCGATGATCTCGACATCGATGCCTTCTTCGGCAAGCTTCTCGGCCGCTTCGATGGCATAGGTCATGCCGATGCCGAAGGAGACGAGCGTCGCATCCTTGCCCTTGCGGTGGATGCGGGCCTTGCCGATCGGCAGCACGAAATCATCGAGCTTCGGCACTTCGAACTTGTGACTGTAGAGGATTTCGTTTTCGAGGAAGATGATCGGGTTCGGATCGCGGATCGCAGCCTTCAGCAGGCCCTTGGCGTCGGCAGCCGTGTAAGGCATGACGACCTTGAGACCCGGAATGTGGCTGTACCAGGCGGCGTAGCACTGCGAATGCTGCGCTGCAACGCGAGCGGCAGCGCCGTTCGGGCCGCGGAACACGATCGAGCTCTCCATCTGGCCGCCGGACATGTAGTGCGTCTTGGCGGCGGAGTTGATGATCTGGTCCATCGCCTGCATGGCGAAGTTGAAGGTCATGAACTCGACGATCGGCTTCAGGCCGGCAAGTGCCGCACCGATGCCAACACCGGTAAAGCCATGCTCGGTGATCGGCGTGTCGACGACGCGCTTCGGACCGAACTCCTGCAGGAGACCCTGGGTGATCTTGTAGGCGCCCTGATACTCGGCGACTTCCTCGCCCATGACGAAGACATCGCCATCGGAGCGCATTTCTTCCGCCATGGCGTCACGCAGTGCTTCACGCACCGTCATCGTCACCATTTCCGTGCCTTCCGGAATATCCGGATCGGAAGCGACCTCCTCGGCCTTGGGCTCTGCCGGAACCGGCTTCGGATCGGCCTTGGGCTTTTCTTCCTCGGAGACTTCCGGGGCGGCCGCCTTCTCGGGGGCTGCGGCGGAAGCGTCGATATCGTCGGCGCTTTCGCCCTCTTCCAGGAGAACGGCGATCGGCGTGTTGACCTTGACGCCCTCGGAGCCCTCGGCAACGAGGATCTTTCCGATCGTGCCCTCGTCGACGGCTTCGACTTCCATCGTCGCCTTGTCGGTTTCGATCTCGGCGATCACGTCACCGGCGACGACACTGTCGCCTTCTTTCTTCAGCCACTTCGAAAGGTTACCCTCTTCCATCGTCGGAGAGAGGGCCGGCATGAGAATATTGGTAGGCATGTTATCCCTCCCCGTCTTAGCGCAGGATATCGGTGTAGAGCTCGGAAACATCCGGCTCCGGATCGGTCTGGGCGAAGTCGGCGGCATCGGAGATGATGGTGCGGACATCCTTGTCGACGGCCTTCAGCTCATCCTCGGTCGCCCACTTCCTGTCCAGAAGCCGCTGCCGGACCTGCTCGATCGGGTCATGCTCGGAGCGCATCTTCTGCACTTCGTCCTTGCTGCGATACTTCGCCGGATCGGACATCGAGTGACCGCGATAGCGATAGGTCTGCATATCGAGGATGATCGGTCCCTTGCCGGAACGGGCATAGCTCTCGGCCTCTTCGGCGGCGGCCATCACGGCGCGCACATCCATGCCGTCGACCTGGATGCCCGGAATGCCAAACGAGGCGCCGCGCTTGGAGAAGTCGGTTTCGGCGGACGAGCGCGACACCGAGGTGCCCATGGCATAACGGTTGTTCTCGATCACGAACACGACCGGCAGTTTCCAGAGCTGGGCCATGTTGTAGGTCTCGTAAACCTGGCCCTGGTTGGAAGCACCGTCTCCGTAATAGACGACGGAAACCTTGTCATCGCCGCGATACTGGTTGGCGAAGGCGAGGCCGGCGCCGAGCGGCACCTGCGCGCCGACGATACCGTGACCGCCGTAGAACGCCTTCTCCTTGGAGAACATGTGCATCGAGCCGCCCTTGCCCTTGGAATAACCGGACTGGCGACCGGTGAGCTCGGCCATGACACCGCGGGCTTCCATGCCGGTGGCAAGCATGTGGCCGTGGTCACGATAGCTGGTGATGATCTGGTCACCATCCTTCAGTGCCATCTGCATGCCGACAACGACAGCTTCCTGGCCGATGTAAAGGTGACAGAAACCGCCGATGAAGCCCATGCCATAAAGCTGGCCGGCTTTCTCTTCGAAACGGCGAATCATCAGCATTTCGCGGAGCGCATGCATTTCCTGATCGCGATCGAACTCGACGATCCGGCTGTTATCTTCTTTTTTTGGGGTTTTCCGTGAAGCGGACGCTTGCGACGCCATCAAGGCCTCCTTTTGAAGGAAAGACGTGGAATTGGCAGTCACAATAGGCAGTTTTGTGCGGCACGGCAATGCTAGATTTACCGCAATTCAATGTTAATTATAGTATTGATATATATCACGAAAATTGCAGTTAACGTGATTTCGGTTTATTAGAGGTTTCTGTCAAAAATAACGATTTCGTCGGGCTTCAGGAGGTTCAGCGCATAACGCGCCCGCTCATCCAGCGCATCCTTCATCAGCGAGCCGTCGGACAGTCGCTTGACGCGCTGCTCCAGCGCCTCGCGCTCGGCCACCAGCTTGTCGAGACGACGCTGGTTCAGCTCCTTGTGAGCCTCGAAACGCTTCGCAGCATTCAGGCCATAATCGCCGTGAATCGAATGATAGACAAAATAGCTGAGAAAGCACGCCGCGATAGCGGGAACGACCAGACGGCCGTAGATTCTCGATTTATGATGGCGGGTCCACATGGAGCGATCCGGAAAGCAACGCAATACACTTTCCCGACACTAGCGGGCGAACCTTAACCAAGGCTAAATCACGCTGCGACAAGCCTGTGAAACAGCGATGAAATTGCTATTTCTTGCATTAAAAGCATTGCGGGATCGGCCGTCATTCTGGACGACCGATCCCGCCTCATCTTCCGGAACAAAGATCAGCCGTTGATGGCGAGCTTCTTTTCCTCGTACGCCGTCTTCATCCGCTCGGCGAGCAGGAAGGCAAGTTCGAGCGCCTGATCGGCGTTGAGCCGCGGGTCGCAATGCGTGTGGTAACGGTCGTGCAGGTCCTCGCCGGTCAGCGCCCAGGCGCCGCCGGTGCACTCGGTCACGTCCTTGCCGGTCATCTCGATATGGATGCCGCCGGGATAGCTGCCCTCTGCGCGGTGGATCTGGAAGAAGCTCTCGACCTCCGACAGGATCCGTTCGAACGGCCTTGTCTTGTAGGAATTGAGCGTGATCGTGTTGCCATGCATCGGATCGCAGGACCAGACCACCTTCTTGCCCTCGCGCTCGACGGCACGGATCAGGCGCGGCAGGTGATCGGCGACCTTGTCGTGGCCGAAACGGCAGATCAGCGTCAGACGGCCGGCCTCGTTTTCCGGATTCAGCGCGTCGATCAGGCGTAGCAGATCGTCTTCGGCCAGCGACGGGCCGCATTTGAGACCGAGCGGGTTCTTGATGCCGCGGGCGTATTCGATATGGGCGTGATCGGCCTGGCGGGTGCGGTCGCCGATCCAGATCATGTGGCCCGACGTCGCATACCAGTCGCCGGAGGTCGAATCGACGCGGGTCAGCGCCTCCTCATAGCCAAGCAGCAGCGCCTCGTGGCTGGTGAAGAAATCGGTCTCCGACAGCGCATGATTGTTTTCCGCGCGAATGCCGATCGCGCGCATGAAAGACATCGTCTCCGACAGCCGGTCTGCGAGCGCCTGATAGCGTTCGCCCTGCGGGCTGTCCTTGACGAAACCGAGCATCCACTGATGCACATTCTCGAGGTTGGCATATCCGCCCATCGCGAAAGCGCGCAGAAGGTTCAGCGTCGCGGCCGACTGGCGGTAGGCCATCAGCTGGCGCTGCGGATCGGGAATGCGGGCTTCCTCGGTGAAATCGATGCCGTTGATGATGTCGCCGCGATAGCTCGGCAGCGTCACACCGTCGATCGTCTCGTTCGGGTTGGAGCGCGGCTTGGCGAACTGGCCGGCAATGCGGCCGACCTTGACCACCGGCTGCTGGGCGCCGAAGGTCAGCACCACCGCCATCTGCAGGAAGGCGCGGAAGAAATCGCGAATGGTGTCGGCGCCGTGCTCGGCAAAGCTTTCGGCGCAGTCCCCGCCCTGAAGCAGGAAGCCGCGGCCCTCGGCCACCTCGCCCAGCGCCCGCTTCAGGCGACGCGCCTCGCCGGCAAACACCAGCGGCGGATAGGTTGCGAGTGCGGCCTCGGCTTCGGCGAGCTTCGCCTGATCCGGATAGTCCGGGACCTGAAGGATGGGCTTCTTGCGCCAGCTTCCGGGGGTCCAGTTTTTCGCGCTATTCATCTGTCGTCACCTGTCCGGGAAACGCTGTCTTCACCACTTGGTTGAGGCAAACGCTCCAGCTTTTTGTTTTTTCATGCCCTTCCACGATCACAGACCGGGAATGGGCCAAAGCGCCCGGTTTTCGGCCGGCCCGCTTTACTCCCTTGTGCGCGCGCTTATAGACGTTTCTGGCTTTTTTGTATAGCCGCGAAGGCGGTGACGGGTGCAATGCCGCAAAGCCGCTGTTCGTGCTGCTTCAGCAGGGCCGCGATGCGATCCATCACCGTGCGAACCTCGCTCCGGTGGCGCTCGTCATCATGAGCAACGATGAAGACCGGATGCGTAACCTCGCCGATCACCCCGCCCTCCCGCTTCAGCCGCGGATCGGCATCGCCAAGATAGACCGGCAGGATGCCGCGTCCGGCGCCGTTGGCGATTAGCGATGGCATGAGTTCGCGATCGCTGGTCCAGGTGAAGATGCCGGCCTCATGATGCTCGAAGACGTATCGGTCGGCGGCCGTCCGCGCCATCTCCGTGCCGAGCGAAATCCACGGCAGGTCGTCACCGGGCGCGCTGGCTGCGGCACGGTAAATCGTATAGGCAAGCCGCCCGGCGGGGCGGACGGCGAGATTGCCACTCTTCGGCCGCTCGAACATCAGCGCGATATCCGTGCCCCTGCGGGAAAGCCCGGCGGGTTCTTCCAGCATGCTGCAGCAAAGTCGGTAGGGGTCTGAGACATCCCGCAAATGTCCGGCGTTTTCGGCGACGAAGGGGGCGAGCCAGCGTTCCGCAGCGGTCGTGACGATCGGCAGGGCGAAGGCATTTCCGTGCCATTCGGAAATACCATTGGCCACCGCCTGCATTGCCTTGACCCGCTCGAACAGGATCTCGCCATCATGGGCAAGCTGATAGCCCCTGTGGGAGCGCAGGAACAGCGTGCGCCCGAGCGTGCGTTCCAGCGCCAGCATGCGCCGGCCGATCGTCGGCGGGGAAATGCCGGTGCGCTGTGCGGCGCCCGCAAGCCCGCCGGTCTCCGCCACCACGTAAAAGAGCTGCAGGTCGTCCCAGCTTGCCTCGGCCATCGGCGTTCTCCGTATCAAACCCCGATTTTATACCGGCAAAGCAACCGCACAAGAAGCGTTCACGGATGAAAGAGGCGTTTCATCCGCGCGTCTACAGACAGGTTTCCCCCGCGCCTAACTTCCGGTCACGAAACCTGGAGAAAGACCATGCTTGACTGGATCACCCTGACCATCGTCGCCCGGCAGAACCGGCACCCGCGCCATCCCCTTGCAGATCCGCTGGAGGCGGAGGAGTGGCGCGGCCACCAATGGGCCGCAAACCTCTTCACCCGCCTTCTCAAGGGAAAGCGGAAAGGTGACTAGACCCGCTCGCCGTTCTTCACCCGATAGCTCGGCTGGTACATGGTCACCAGTTCCTCCGACGCTGTGGGGTGAACGGCCATGGTGCGATCGAAATCATCCTTCGTGCATCCGCCCTTCAGCGCGATACCCAGGAGCTGGGCCATTTCGCCGGCATCATGGCCGAGGATATGGGCGCCGACCACCTTGCGGTCGGCCGCATTGACGATCAGCTTCATCACCGTGCGCTCGTCGCGACCGGAAAGGGTCGCCTTCATCGGCCGGAACTTCGCGAGGTAAACCTCGAGCTCTTCATAGCGTTCGGCCGCGACATCCTCCGGCAGGCCAACCGTGCCGATTTCCGGCTGGGAGAACACAGCCGTCGCGATCAGGTCATGATCCGGCTTCGTCGGATTGTTCTTGTACTCGGTCTCGATGAAGCACATAGCCTCGTGGATCGCGACCGGGGTGAGCTGGACCCGGTCGGTGACATCGCCAAGTGCCCAGATGTAATCGACATTGGTGCGCGAGTAGTCGTCGACGACGATCGCGCCCTTCGCATCCAGCTCGACGCCAACCGATTCGAGACCGAGGCCCTTTGTGTTGGGTAGCCGCCCGAGCGCCATCATCACCTTGTCGACATTGAAGACGTCACCGTTGTGGGTCACCGCCTTCAGCCGGCCATCCGCTGCCTCGGCAACGTCAACGATCGTATCGCGGCAGACGACGCGGATACCCTTCTTTTCCATGGCTTCACGCAGGTTGGTGCGCATGTCCATGTCGAAGCCGCGGAGAATCTCCTCGCCGCGATAGATCAGCGTGGTCTCGACCCCGAGACCGGCAAAGATGTTGGCGAACTCGACGGCGATGTAGCCGCCGCCGGTGATCGCGATCGACTTCGGCAGTTCTTCCAGATGGAAGGCCTCGTTGGAGGAGATGCAGAGCTCGGATCCCGGCATTTCCGGGTGCGGATTGGGACGCCCGCCGACCGCGATCAGGATCTTCTCGGCTGTCACCTCCCGACCGGAGGAAAGCAGGCGCACGCGATGTTCGCCGGCAAGTTCGGCCCGGGTTTCCAGAATTTCCGCGCCGTTGTTCTCCAGGCCCTTGCGATAGAGCCCTTCGAGACGGGCAATCTCCTTGTCCTTGGCGGCGATCAGCGCCGGCCAGGAGAAGCTGCTTTCGCCAACCGTCCAGCCATAGCCTGCCGCGTCCTCGAAGTGTTCGGGATACTGCGAAGCATAGACGAAGAGCTTCTTCGGCACGCAACCGCGAATGACGCAGGTGCCGCCGAAGCGGTATTCCTCGGCGATAGCGACCTTTTTGCCCATGCTTGCGGCCAGGCGCGCGGCGCGCACACCGCCGGATCCGCCGCCGATCACGAAGAGGTCGTAGTCATACTGGGTCATGGGCGCGGTTCCTTGTCTTGGGACTTGGTTCGGGGCTTATCCTGGGAGGATTCGGATCGGGCTCATGTATATGGCGTCTTGCGCACAAAAATAAAGCCCGCGGTGCGACACCGCGGGCTCTTTGTCGAAATGGCTTTCGACCGGCTGACCGGGCTCAGCCCTTCAGGATCGAACGGCCGGCGAAGACGGCCTGGGCGCCGAGCTCTTCCTCGATGCGGATGAGCTGGTTGTACTTGGCCAGACGGTCAGAGCGCGACAGCGAACCGGTCTTGATCTGGCCGCAGTTGGTGGCAACCGCGAGATCGGCGATCGTCGCGTCTTCGGTTTCGCCGGAGCGGTGCGACATGACGCTGGTGTAACCGGCCTTGTGGGCGGTCTCGACGGCGTCGAGCGTTTCGGTCAGCGAGCCGATCTGGTTGACCTTGACGAGCAGCGAGTTGCCGACGCCCATCTTGATGCCGTCCTTCAGGCGCTGGGTGTTGGTGACGAACAGGTCGTCGCCGACGAGCTGGCACTTGCCGCCGATCAGCGAAGTCAGTTCCTTCCAGCCGTCCCAGTCGTCTTCGGCGAGGCCATCTTCGATCGAGAAGATCGGGTAGCGGCCGATCAGATCGGCGAGATAGGCGGCCATTTCGCCCGAATCGAAGGTCTTGCCTTCGCCTTCCATGACGTACTTGCCGTCCTTGTAGAATTCGGTCGAGGCGGCATCCATGGCGAGGTAGACGTCGTCGCCCGGCTTGTAGCCGGCCTTTTCGATCGACTTCATGACGAAATCGAGCGCCGAGGTGGTGCTTTCCAGAGCCGGTGCGAAACCGCCCTCGTCACCGATCGCAGTGTTGTAGCCACCGGCCGAAAGCTCTTTCTTCAGCGTGTGGAAGATTTCCGAGCCCATGCGAACGGCATCGCGCATTGTCTCGGCGCCGATCGGCATGATCATGAATTCCTGGAAGTCGATCGGGTTGTCGGCATGTTCGCCGCCATTGATGATGTTCATCATCGGAACCGGCAGGAGGTGGGCGAAGGTGCCGCCGACATAACGGTAGAGCGGCAGGCCGGAGGCGGTGGCAGCAGCCTTGGCGGTCGCCAGCGAAACGCCGAGAATGGCGTTGGCGCCGAGGCGGCCCTTGTTGTGGGTGCCGTCGAGCTCGATCATGGTCTGATCGATTTCCATCTGGTTTTCGGCATCCATGCCGACGACGGCTTCGAGGATTTCGGTATTGACGGCGTTGACGGCCTTCTCGACACCCTTGCCGAGATAGCGGGAGCCGCCATCGCGCAGCTCGACAGCCTCGTGGGCGCCGGTCGAGGCACCCGAGGGCACGGCGGCGCGGCCAATGGTGCCGTCTTCCAGATACACATCAACCTCGACCGTGGGATTGCCACGGCTGTCGAGAATTTCACGGGCGAGAATGTCGGTGATTGTCGTCATGTTTGCCTACCTGTCGACTTGTTATTGAATGAACCGCATTGCAGCGGTGAAACGGTCACGCTTTTATTCGCGGCCTTGGGCATCCGCGCGCTTCCAGCGAGATTGCATAATGCAGTTGTTCCACCAGTACTATGACGAATGAAAGATTTTTGACGAGAGCTCCCGAAAAACGCGTAGTGTCCGTCGGCAATTCAGCCGGACTTTACCTGTCCTTTGCAATGGCGTCAAAAGCCAAGAGCTTGTCCAGAAGCCTGGGCATGTCCTTCAGCGGTACCATGTTGGGGCCGTCGGAAGGGGCATTGTCCGGGTCCTGATGGGTTTCGATGAAAACGCCGGCAACGCCGACGGCGACGGCCGCCCGTGCCAGCGTTTCGACGAATTCGCGCTGACCGCCGGTAGAACCGCCCTGCCCGCCCGGCTGTTGCACCGAATGGGTGGCATCGAAGATCACCGGCGCACCGGTCGAGGCCATGATCGGCAGCGAGCGCATGTCGGAGACGAGCGTGTTATAGCCGAAGGAGGCGCCGCGCTCGCACAGCAACACGTTCGGATTGCCGCTGTCGACGATCTTGGCAAGCACGTTCTTCATGTCCCAGGGTGCAAGGAACTGTCCCTTCTTGACGTTGATCACCCGTCCGGTCTTCGCAGCCGCGATCAGAAGATCGGTCTGGCGCGACAGAAAGGCCGGGATCTGCAGAACATCGACGACGGTTGCAACCTCGGCGCACTGTTCCTCGGTGTGGATGTCGCTCAGCACCGGAAAGCCGAATTCCTTCTTCAGGTCTGCGAAGATCTCCAGCGATTTGTCGAGGCCCATGCCGCGCTCGGCCTTCAGCGAGGTGCGGTTGGCCTTGTCGAAGGAGGATTTGTAGACGAGCCCGATGCCGGCCGCCTTGCAGAGTTCGACAAGCGCGCCGGCCATCATGAAGGCATGATCGCGGCTTTCCATCTGGCAGGGCCCTGCGATCAGCGACAGCTTGCCGCTGTTTGAAAAGCTCACCTTCTGCGCGCCCTCTCCGGCCGTTACAGTCGTGTTGGTCATCTCATGCTTCCTTGAAAATAAAGGTGGCGCCCTGCCCCGGCGCTGGCGGAACCCGAAGGGAATCATCCGCCCGGCGATGGGCAACGCCGTTCTGTTCCAGCATTTCGGCCAGCGCCGCAAGATCGCTCGCCTCGAAAACGATCGCGCGGGCGAAAAGGCCACGTCCCGGCGGCGGCGGCACGATGCCGAGCCTTTCATGCAGATAGTCGTGGGAAAACACGGAGAGCGAAGCGCCCGGGCCGCTCACCGTGACGCCATGCGGATGGATATCCACATCGCCGCCTCCGGCCAAGCCGGTGACAAGCGGCTCGAAATCCATCGGATTGGTCTCGCCCAAGACCACTTCGGCGATCCCCGTGACGCCATTGCCGTGGCCGAGCAAGGCTTCGGGCGGCGACAGCGGCTGCTCGCGTTCGCAGGTGAAGAAGAACAGGTCCGGCGCGCGCAGATCGGCGGCAAAGGCAAGCCGGAAGCTTGCTGTCGCCTCGCTGCCATCCGCCCCCCTGAAGGCCCGCGAAAACGAAAAAAGCTCGCCTGCGGCAATACCGGTATCGGTGAACGCGGCATGGTCGGCGGCCGCGTCGTCGCTCTTGAAGGCGAGCGCGGAGAGCCCGTTATCGCCCTGGCGGAAGCGGAAGGCCCGATCGCGTCGGACGAATTCGCCGGTCTGGTGCTTGTAGAGCTCGAGGTCTGCGATGCCAAGCGGCTCGAGATAGGTGCCATCGGCGAAGTAGACGCAGGCGTTTTCCGTGCCGAAGGGATGGCGGGCATCGGGCGCGACGCTGAAGCCGAGCGCGGCAAGCCTGAGCCGCGCCGTCATCAGGTCGACGACCGGCAGGACGAGATGGTCAAGCCGACGCTCGGCGCGCTTCGTGAGAGACATGGCGGGCACCTCCTGTTCGGCGCTCTTGATGGCACGGAAACCCGGCGACAATCAAGCAAAGAGCGGCCGTCAAGCGGCGGCATGCTTTACCAGATGTAGCGCAGCTTGGCCGAAGCGACGAGCGCGCTGTAACCAGAGCCCCATTCACCGTAGGCATTGAGCGACAGATCGGTCTGCGTCGAAAGCTGGATGCGCGCGCCGACATTCGCCGCCACGGCGCTGCCCTTCGGGGCATTCGAGGTGATGGTGAAGCCATAGCCCGGCAGCGACAGGAAGCTGGCGCTGGCATCACCGCCCGAACCGTAGCGATAGACATAGGAGACGCGTGAATTGAGCGAGAAGCGCCGCGCATAGTCGCCCGCGGCCGTATCGAAGCCGAGGCCGGCCTCGACAGTGCCGCGGAAGATATCCGCCCCGGAATAGGCGAGCGCCGACTGGCCGGTGCCTGAGACGACATCCTCGCGATAGCCGGGGGCATGCGTGTAGACGATGCTGGCGCCGGCAAACGGAATGACGGCGAGGCCGCCATTGACGATGCGACCGCCGGCCTCCAGCCGGGCGCCGACCGTGGTCGTGTTGTAATCGCCCTTCAGCCTGTCGACGGCATCCTCGAAGGCGACCGTGCGCTCGGTCTCCATGCTGTCGAAGCCTACGCCGAGGGCTGCAAGGCCGTAGATCCCTTCCTTGGTCTGGCCGACGGCATTGATCGCCGCGCGCAGCCCCTGATCGGTTGCCTTGCCATCCTGATCGGTCTGGTCATAGGTCGACGACCCGCCGCCGAAGACGAAGCCGACAGCATTGGTGTCATCCAACCGGGCGAGATAGCCGCCCTCGAAACTGTTGCCGCGGATATCCGCGCCCGAATTGCCGGCGGCCGCATCGCCATCGACGCTCGCCGTCTGGCCGGAATATTCAAGCCATGCCGCATTGCGCGGATTGAACGGGCCGAGCAGCGAACCGCGACCGGCATAGGCCCAGTCCCAGCGAACCGGCTGGCGGCCGGGCGTGGAATAGTCGTAGCGGGCGGTATTGCCGACAGTCCAATAGGAAAGCGCCGGAACGCTGCCCGCAGACGGCAGAGCATTGCCCTTCTTCTGCGCAGCGGTGTCCTTTTCCTCGCGCTCGATCGCGCGCCAGCCGGCAAGCAGACGGCTCGGATTGGTGGCGCGCTGCAGAAAGTCCTGCATGCCGATGCTGGCGGTCATCGTGCCGTTGATGCCGAGCTCGCCGCCCAGGGTCGTCATCGCCGCTTCATAGGCCTGACCTTCCTGCAGCATGCCGGCTGAAAGCGTGCCGTAGAGCGGAACACCATCGTTGAACGCCTTTACCAGTTGCTGGTTCACGCCGTAGCCGAGCCGGGAGAAATGAAAGTCTCCGCCCACATAGGCGAGAGAGAGGTAAAGGTTGTTGTCCTCTTCAGAGAGCGTTCCGCGGAACTGCGACGGCAGGTCGCCCGCCTCCTGCTGGAACGAACCGCTGATCTCGTTGGCGGTCAGCAGCGTGTAGGACTTCTTGAGCACGCCGCCCTTGTCGAAATCGAGCGCGATCGTGGTGTCGTCGAATGCGACTTCGCCGGTCACGACGGCCGGCTCCTGAACCGCATTGATGACCGCCACATAGGTCGCGGCGGCCTCGAAATCGAGATCGCCATCGACAGTGATCGAACCGTTCTCGTCGCCGGAGCGGAAGAAGCCACCGGTGCGGATCAACGTATCGCCGATCGTGCCCGATCCGCCGACCGCCGCGCCAGAGGCAACATCGATCGTTGCACCGCGCAGATCGCCGTCGACCAGAAGCGCGCCGGCATTGACATTGGCCGCCCCGGAGAAGGCGCTGCTGTCCGCCGTCAGGGTCAGGTCGCCATCGCCTTCCTTCACCAAGGTTCCGTCACCGGAAATCGTGCCGCGGAAGTCGAAGTCGTCGGAACGCGCGAAGGCCAGCGTGCCGGAAACGGCGACATCGCCGCCGAGCGTTCCGGTCGTGCCACCGTTGCCAATCTGTAGGCTGGCGCCGGAAAGGATCGCGGTCGTGCCGTTGTTGGTATTGTCGGCCGTCAGCACCGTGTTGCCGTTGGCGACGATGATGCTGCCCGTGCCGCTAATGACCGACGAGAACAGATAGTCGCTGTCCGTGTGGTTGAAGACGATGGTGCCGCCGCCGGCGCCGAGATTGATGGTCGTGCTGTCGAGCGTGCCGGCCGCAGTCGCCGCATCGCCAAGGGCCGCACCGATATTGAGCGTACCGGTCGACCCGCTGCCAGAAGCGAGCGCCAGACTGTCGGTCGAGACGACACCGCCATTTGCCAGCGTCAGCGTGCCGTTGCCGCCCGCGCCGACAACGAGATCGCCATTGATGTCCCAGAGGCTACTGCTGCCGCTGACCGAAACAGCGCCGGTCGAGCCGGCGGCCGCGGCGACGGTGCTCGCCGTGCTTATAACCTTGCCGCCATCTTCGATCGCAAGCGTGCCCGTGCCGCTTGCCGCCACCGTCAGGCCGCCGTCGATGGTCCATATGGAGCCTGCATCGCTGACGGTGACGGTACCCGTGCCCGTCGCGCCGTCGCCGAGAACGGTCGTGTGATTGTTGACGATGCCACCGTTGGTGATCGACATTTCGCCGGTGCCATCGGCGCCCACAGTGAGGTTGGAGGTGTTTTCCCAGGTGCCGCCGCTGGTGATCAGCGCCGTGCCGTTGCTGCCGGCATCGCGGCCGATGATGCCGCCATTCGATTGCAGCCTGCCACCGCCGGCGATGTCGAGTTCGCCCGTGCCGAGTGCTGCGACCGTCATGCGGTTGGTGAGCGTGACGCTGCTGCCCGACCCGGAAATCGACAGCGTGCCGTCGCCCGTGGCATTGACGCCAAGGATCGAATGGTCGGCGGTGATCGAGCCGCCCGAGGTGACGTCGATCTCGCCGGTACCGGAGACGCCGGCCCGCAATGTCGCGGAAAGCTGGAGCTTGGAGCCCGAGCCGCTGACCGTTGCGGTTCCGCTACCAGTCTCGGCCTGGCCAACCAGAAGATTGCTCGAATTCATCGTCGCACCGTCGAGGACGGAAAGCGAACCCGTTCCGCCCGCGCCGCCAAGCGCGATCGTGTCGTAGACGTTCCATTCCGAACCGGCGCCGGTGAGGACTGCATTGCCGTTGGAACCACTGGCGGCGCCGATGGTGAGATTGGTGTTGTTCGCCTTCGCCCCGCTTTCGACCCGCACGGTGCCCGTGCCCGAGAGGCCAAGCACGACATCGCCATAGCCGTTCCACTCCGAGCCGGAACCGGAGATGACGATGGTGCCGTTACCCGTGGCGGCTTGTCCGATCCAGGCGTCGTTCGATTCGAGCTTGCCACCGTTGGTGACCGTGATTGTGCCAGTGCCGGCATTGCCGACATAGAGACCATTGGCATCCGCGCCCCAGAATTTCAGGATCGAACCGCTGCCCGAAATGTTCACCGTGCCCGTTGAGCCCGCCGCATTGCCGACTATGCCGGACTGGATATTGCTCGAGGCACCGGCCTCCATGTTGAGCGTTCCGGTTCCGCTGCCGCCGACGACGAGCTGGACCGGTAGGTTCATCTCGGCGCCTGATCCCGACATCGTCAGGGTACCGTTTCCGGTCGCGGTGCTGCCAAGCACGACCTGATTGCCGTTGATCGAGGCGTAGGCCGTCATCGCCCCGGTACCGGTATTGCCGACAACCAGCTGGTTCAGGTACTCGGTTCCCCGGGTCGCTGGCAGGACCGGCGAAACGGAGGCGGAGTCGACATAGGCATTGTCGTTGTTGTGCGGCTCGCGAGTGGAAGGCACACCGCCGACATCCCAGTTGCCGGCAGTGAACCAGTCGTTCGAGATCGCGCCCGTCCACTCATAGTCTTCGGCCAAGGCCGGTGCGGCGAGCAGCAGGACAATGGCCGACGAACCCAGGAAACCGGTCCGCACGGACATGCGCTTCGACGACTTGGCACTCATGAAACAACCCCACTCCACGCAATACACTTCGGCTCTGAGGAGCCGGCGCGGAGCGGCGACGCTAACCGCGCGTTAACAACGTTTTTGCGGCGAAGACCTTAAGAACCCCTTGCAATCCCACGCTGTGGCCGGAACCTTCGAATTATGGTTAACCATCGGTTGACGGCGCGACGCATTGGGGGGTAACGCCGTAGCGGAGCCGAGGCGACTTCAATTCGGTGCAAACTTCGTCTAAGAAGCTTCCACGAAACGGCCAGACAGGAAAGACATGCTCGAGACATTGCGTAAAGGCGCCCAGACCTGGGTTGCGAAACTTCTGATGATCGTCCTCATCGTCTCGTTCGGCGTCTGGGGCGCTTCGAGCGCGCTCATGTCCGGCAATTCCGACGTGGTGGTCCGCGTCGGCAGCGAGACCGTGTCGGCCAACGAATTCCGGCTGGCCTACCAGCGTCAGCTCAACCAGATGCAGAACCAGTTCGGCCGTCGCCTCACCGGCGAGGAAGCCCGCATGCTCGGCGCCGACCAGCAGGTCTATGCCCAGCTCGTCGCCGGCGCTTCGCTCGATCAGCTCGCCGACAACATGAATCTCGGTCTTTCCGAAGACCGGCTCGCCGACCTGATTGCCCAGGACCCGGCCTTCCAGAACGCCAATGGTCGATTCGACCGCCAGCGCTTTCAGCAGCTTCTCCGCAATGTCGGCATGAACGAGGACGATTACGTCGCCGAGCGCAGCAAGGTCGCCGTGCGCGGCCAGATCGTCGACGGCATGGCCGATGGTTTCGAGGCGCCGGAAACGCTGATGGACGCGATTCGCGAATATCGCAGCCAGTCGCGTGTGGTCGATTACATCGTCCTCAGCAACGCCTTCATCGACCCGATCAAGACGCCGGGCGATGATGTCCTGAAGCCCTGGTTCGAGCAGCGCCAGGCCGCCTACCGGGCCCCCGAATATCGCAAGTTCTCCTATGTGACGCTGAACCCGGCCGATATCGCCGATCCCGGTTCGGTCGCCGACAGCGCCGTGCGCGACGATTACGAAGCGCGTGTCGCGAACTATACGACGCCTGAGCAGCGCACCATTCAGCAATTGACCTTCACCAACCAGGCTGATGCCGAAGCCGCCGCCCAGGCGCTGAAGGATGGCACCAAGACCTTCGACCAGCTTCTCGCCGATCAGGGCAAGACCAGCGCCGACGTCTCGCTCGGCACCTATGCCAAGGGTCAGTTCCCCGACCAGACGATCGACGATGCCGCGTTCTCCATTGCCGAAAGCGGCGGCACCAGCGGTGTCGTGCAGGGCAATTTCGGCCCCGTCATCATCCGTGTCACGGCGATCGAGCCGGAATCGGTCCGGCCCTTCGACGAGGTGAAGGACCAGATCCGCCAGGAGCTTGCCGAACGGCAAGCCGCAGACGACATCCTGAATGTCGAAGATCAGTATGAAGACCAGCGCGCCGGCGGCGCGACCATGGCGGACGCCGCCCAGAGCCTCGGCCTCAAGGCGGTGACCGTTGATGCTGTCGATGCCAACGGCCGTGACATGGATGGCAACCCGGTCGAAGATCTGCCGCTGGGCACGCAGCTCGTCTCCGCCGTCTTCGACAGCGAGACCGGCGTCGAGAATCTGCCGCTGAATCTCGATGACGGCGGTGTCGTCTGGTACGAGGTCGAAGATGTCACGGCAGCACGGGACCGCACCTTCGACGAGGTCAGCAGCCAGGTTGCCGCCGACTGGGCCGCCGAACGCCAACGCCAGGCGCTTGCTGAAAAAGCCGATGAGGTGAAGAAGCGCGTCGAGGACGGCGCAACGCTTCAGGAGATCGCCGAGGAGTTTGCGATCCCGGTCGAGACGAGCCCGTCGATCACCCGCGCCTCGCAGAACGATTCGCTCGGCCCCGAAGCCATCGCAGCGGCCTTTAGCGGCCCGCTTGGCACCGTCGCCACCGCGCCGCTTTCAAGCGGTTCCGAACAGGTCGTCCTCAAGGTCGCAAGCGTCACCAACCCGACTGGCACGCTCACCACCAGCGGCGACGAACAGGCGATCAGCGCAATCGCCAAATCGGCGGGTGACGATATCCTCGACGAGATGATCAACAAGCTGCAAAGCGAATACGGCGTCTCGATCAACCAGACGCTCGCACAGCAGGCCATCAACCTGCAGTAGAGGAAGCCATGTCCGAACTGAAGCCGTTCATCACCAGGGTCGCCGCCCGCCAGTCGCTCACAGTCGACGAATCGCGCGAGGCCTTCGACATCCTGATGTCCGGCGAGGCAACGCCTTCGCAGATCGGCGGCTTCCTGATGGCGCTTCGGGTCAAGGGCGAGACCGTCGACGAGATCGTCGGCGCGGTCGCGACGATGCGAGCCAAGATGCTGCCCGTCAAGGCGCCGGCCGATGCCGTCGATATCGTCGGAACGGGCGGCGATGGCGCCGGTACCTACAACATCTCGACGCTCGCCGCCATCATCACCGCAGGGGCGGGCGTCACCGTCGCCAAGCACGGAAACCGGGCGCTGAGCTCGAAGTCCGGAACCGCTGACAGCCTCTCGGAGCTTGGCGTCGAACTCGACATCGCGCCAAATGTCATCGAAGCCTGCATCGCCGAAGCCGGCATCGGCTTCATGTTCGCGCAGAAGCATCATGCCGCCATGCGCCACGTTGGCCCGTCGCGCGTCGAGCTTGGTACCCGCACCATCTTCAATCTACTCGGCCCGCTGTCCAATCCGGCAGGCGTCA
Organism: Martelella endophytica; assembly: GCF_000960975.1. Classification (NCBI taxonomy): domain Bacteria; kingdom Pseudomonadati; phylum Pseudomonadota; class Alphaproteobacteria; order Hyphomicrobiales; family Aurantimonadaceae; genus Martelella; species Martelella endophytica. Next base: position 3,632,644 of record NZ_CP010803.1, read on the forward strand.
AGCGCCAGCTTCTCGGCGTGTTTTCGCCCGACTGGCTGACGCCACTTGCGGAAGTGCTGCGCGATCTCGGCTCCGAGCATGTCTGGGTGGTTCACGGCCAGGGCCTGGATGAAATCACGACCACCGGTGAGACGAATATCATCGAACTCGAGGGTGGCCAGATTCGTTCGTTCACTCTGAAACCCGCCGATTTCGGCGTCGACCAGGTCGAGCTTTCGGCGCTGCAGGGCGGCGACGGCAAGGTCAATGCCGCAGCACTGCGCAAGGTGCTTTCCGGCGCCCACAACGCCTACCGTGATGTCGCGCTCGCCAATGCCGCCGCCGCGCTGATGATCGCCGGCAAGGGCGAAACGCTGACCGATGCGATGCGGATTGCGACCGAGGCGCTGGAGAGTGGCAATGCGGCGCTTGCGCTCGACCGGCTGGTCGCCGTGTCCAATGCTTCGGACGATGCATAAGGAAAGACTTCCAAATGACTGATATCCTTCGAAAGATAGAGGCCTACAAGCGCGAGGAAATCGCTGCCGCCAAGGCGCGGGTGTCGCTCGATGAGCTGAAGGCGCGGATCGTCGATCAGGAGCCGCCGCGGGGCTTTCACAAGGCGCTTGCCGGGCGCAAGGCGGAAGGCCGGCTGGGCCTCATCGCCGAGATCAAGAAGGCGAGCCCGTCGAAGGGCCTGATCCGCCCCGATTTCGATCCCCCGGCCTTTGCCAAGGCCTATGAGGAGGGCGGCGCTGCCTGTCTCTCCGTGCTCACCGATACGCCGAGCTTCATGGGCGCGCCGGAATTCCTCTCCGCCGCCCGCAATGCCTGCGCGCTGCCGGCGCTGCGCAAGGATTTCATGTTCGAGCCCTACCAGGTCTATGAAGCTCGCGCGTGGGGCGCCGACTGCATCCTGATCATCATGGCGAGCCTTTCCGACGACGAGGCCGAATTGCTGCAGGACACCGCGTTCGCGCTCGACATGGACGTGCTGATCGAGGTGCATGACGAGGCCGAATGCGCGCGGGCGCTGAAGCTCTCATCGCCGCTGATCGGCATCAACAACCGCAACCTGCGCACCTTCGAGGTGTCGCTGGAAACCAGTGAACGCCTGGCAGGCATGATCCCGGCGGACAGGCTGAACGTCAGCGAAAGCGGTGTCTTCACCCATTCGGATTGCGAGAGACTGGCCAGGATCGGCATCAGCACCTTCCTTGTCGGCGAGAGCCTGATGCGCAAGAACGATATCGCTGCCGCAACCCGGGAACTTCTGACCGGCCAGGCCGCGGCATGAGCAAGGGGCTCACCCATATCGGCCAGAGCGGCGAGGCCCGCATGGTCGACGTCGGTACCAAGGACGAGACGAAGCGTAGTGCAACCGCCGAAGGCCACGTCCGGATGAAGCCGGAGACGCTCGCCCTGATCGAGGCGGGCAACGCCAAGAAGGGCGACGTGATCGCGACCGCCCGGCTTGCCGGCATCATGGGCGCCAAGCAGACGGCGAGCCTGATACCGCTCTGCCATCCCCTGATGCTGACAAAGATTGCCGTCGATATCGTCCCGGACGCCAACCTGCCCGGCCTCCGTGTAACGGCAATCGCCGCGCTCACCGGCCGCACCGGCGTCGAGATGGAGGCGCTGACGGCGGTGTCCGTCGCCTGCCTCACCATCTATGACATGGCCAAGGCCGCCGACCGCGAGATGGAAATCGGCGCGATCCGCCTCGTCGAGAAATCCGGTGGCGCAAGCGGCGATTATCGACGCGACGCGGAGTAGACCATGCCCTCGTCGCCGCTCATCCCCGTCGAAGATGCGCGCCGCATCCTGCTGGAGCGCGCGCAACCGGTCGCCGACGCCGAAGTGCTGCCGCTTGCGGACGCGCAGGGGCGCGTCCTGGCGGAGGATGTTGCGGCTCGCATCACCCAGCCGCCGTTCGATGCCTCGGCCATGGATGGCTACGCCGTCATCGCGGATGATGCGACCGGCCCCGTGCGCCGTCTGATCGGGGTCGCTGCGGCCGGCGATATGCCATCGGTCCGCGTCACGCCCGGAACGGCCATGCGGATCTTCACCGGAGCGCCGATACCCGAGGGCGCCGATACTGTTGTGATCCAGGAAAATACCGAGCCCGCCGGCGAGGATCGTGTGCGGCTGGTTCAGGTGCCCGCCGCAGGCGCCAACATCCGTCGCGCCGGTCAGGACTTTGCCGAGGGCGGGCTGCTCCTGCGAAAGGGCGCCCTGCTCGATCCGCGCACGCTGTCGCTTGCTGCGGCCGGCGGTCACGGCACGCTTTCCGCCCATCGTCGCCCGCGGGTTGCTGTGCTGGCGACCGGTGACGAACTCGTTCCGCCCGGCACACTCCCCGGCCCCGGCCAGATCTCCGCATCCGGCGGCATCGCCATCGAAGCCCTTGCGCGCGAAAACGGCGCCGAGGTGATCTCGCTCGGCATCGCCCGCGACAATGAAGACGAACTGCGCACGGCGATTAGAGCAGCGAAGGACGCCGATGTGCTGATCACCATCGGCGGCGCCTCAGTCGGCGATCGCGACCTGATCCGGCCGGTGCTGGCCAGCCTCGGCGTGGAACTCGATTTCTGGAAGATCGCGATGCGGCCCGGCAAACCGCTGATGGTCGGCCGACTTGGCGCCATGACCGTGCTCGGCCTTCCGGGCAACCCGGTCTCGAGCTTCGTCTGCGGCCTCATCTTCGTCGAGCCGCTCATCCGGCGGCTGGCCGGTCTGCCCGAGCGCAAGCGCACCGATGTCGCGCGTCTCGGTGTGGCGCTCGCTGCGGACGGACCGCGGCTTCACTACATGCGCGCCCGGTTCACCGACGAGGCCCAGACCGTGGTTGAGCCCTGCGAAAGCCAGGACTCGGCGCTGCTGGCGACGCTCGCCGAGGCCGAGTGTCTGATTGCCCGGCCGCCGCATGCGGATGAAGCTGCGGCAGGAGAAACCGTCGAGGTTCTCCGTCTCGATCCGCGCTGATCCTTCAGAGAACCTCGGTCTGCTGACTTGCCGCCTGCATGAAGGCGTGCATCTTCAGCTGCACGGTCTCCTCATCGATCGCAACACCGGCAGCCGCAAAGTCCCGCATCAGCTTGCGCAGCACGTCGGCATCGCCGGCCTTCGAGAAATCCGCCGCGATCACCTCGCTCGCATAAACGTCAAGATCATCGCGGCCGATCAGGCTCGCTGCCCAGGCGGCCAGCATACGGTTGCGCCGGGCGATCGTGCGAAACCGTGTCGCCTCCTGCATCGCAAAAGCCGCCTCGAACGCCCGCTCGCGTTCCGTGAACACACCTTCCGCCATTCCGACCTCCTTTCAAGTTCCTCCAACTTTCAAGATGTGCGCGAAGATGACATTTGAAAAGAACGGAATTAAACAAATTTAATTCCAGACTTAAAAAACTTCGTGTTTCGGGTTGCTTTTGGTCAAACGACTGCCGCATTAGCGTTGAAAAGCTCGTCGTTTCGATTGAGAAAGGCGCGCAACTTCGCTATTGCACGCTAATGAACATGTTTTGCGCGGCCCATGCCGCCGCGCCAACCTGATGAGAACACCAATGAACCGTCGTCGCCGGGTTTACGAAGGCAAGGGCAAGATCCTCTATGAAGGGCCCGAGCCGGGAACCCTGATCCAGTTCTTCAAGGACGATGGCGCAGCGCAACCCGGAGCCGATGCCGACGTGGTCGACGGCAAGGGCGTGCTCAACAACCGGATTTCCGAATATGTGTTCGGCCATCTGAACGCCATCGGCATTCCCACGCATTTCATCCGCCGGCTGAACATGCGCGAGCAGCTTGTGCGCGAGGTCGAGATGATCCCGCTGATCGTCACGGTCCGCAATGTCGCCGCCGGTTCGCTGTCGCGCCGCCTCGGCATCGAGGAAGGTGCGCCGCTGCCGCGCTCGATCGTCGAATTCAGCCTGAACTCGGATGAACTCGACAATCCGCTGGTGACCGAAGAGCACATCACCGCCTTCGGCTGGGCAGCCCCGCCGGAACTTGACGACATGATGGCGCTCGCCATCCGCATCAACGACTTCCTGACCGGCCTGTTTCTCGGCGCCGGCATGCAGCTCGTCGATTTCCGTTTCGAGTGCGGCAGGCTTTACGAAGGCGATATGATGCGCATCATCCTCGCCGACGAGATCTCGCCCGACTCCTGTCGCCTGCTCGACCTGCCGACGCACGAGCGTCTGAACTTCGACAGCGGGAATGGCGAGCGCGGTTCGCTGGCCGGCGGTTATTCCGAAGTCGCCCGTCGCCTCGGCATCATCAATGAAAACGAGCCCGCCCGCGCCGCGGGACCGGTCCTGGTCAAATAGAGCTGAAGGAAGAAGCTGTGATTAACGCACGTGTCATCGTCACCCTGAAGAACGGCGTCCTCGATCCGCAGGGCAAGGCCATCGAAGGCGCGCTGCATGGCCTCGGCTTCGCCGGCCTTTCCAGCGCCCGCCAGGGCAAGGTTTTCGACCTCGTGCTCGACACCGACGATCGCGAGAAGGCCGAGGCCGATGCTGCCGCCATGTGCGAGAAGCTTCTGGCCAACATGGTCATCGAAAACTATGTGATCGAACTGCAGTGAACCGGCAAGGATTGGCCCGATGAAAACCGCCCTCCTCCAGCTTCCCGGCCTCAACCGCGACCGCGACATGTTTGCCGCGATCAGCCAGATCTCTGGCCAGGACCCGGTCACCGTCTGGCAGACCGAAACGACGTTGCCGGATGTCGACCTGATCGTCATCCCGGGCGGTTTTTCCTATGGTGACTACCTGCGCTGCGGCGCGATTGCCGCCCGCATGCCGGTGATGCGCGCTGTCGCCGAAAAGGCCGCTGCCGGCGTTCGCGTCATCGGGGTCTGCAACGGCTTCCAGATCCTGCTCGAGGCCGGACTTCTGCCCGGCGCGCTGATGCGCAATGCCTCGCTGAAGTTCGTCTGCCGCGAAGTGAAGCTTCAGGTCACCAATAACCGCACCGCTTTCTCGAGCCTCTATCGCGAAAACGAGATCATCCGCTGCCCGGTCGCACACCACGATGGCAACTATTTCGCTGATGCCGAAACCCTCGCATCGATCGAAGGCAAGGGCCAGGTCGTGTTCCGCTATGCGGACGGCACCAATCCGAACGGCTCGGTCAACGACATTGCCGGCATCGTCAATGAAGCCGGCAACGTGCTCGGCATGATGCCGCATCCGGAAAACCTGATCGAACCGGCCCATGGCGGAACCGATGGCCGGCGGCTGTTCGAATCGGCGCTCGAAATCGCAGGCGTCGCCTGAGGCGGCATTACCGCTATTCGCCGTGCCTGTGTCCCCATGGCGCGGCGTTTTGCCTTGCGACACGCAAACATCCTGTTGAGGCCCACACACGACCGACTGCGTCTGTCGGTTGTCGCCTTACTGCGTAATCGCCCGTAGGCCAAGCGCCAGAGTTGCGCCGCAACGCAAGTCCGTAGCTACATGATATATTCCTAAAATTACAGATAATTGCATCTCGCAATTTTTTTTTCGCGACGGCGGAATTAATCATATGATTAATGTTGACCGCGAGCCGCAAATCAGCTCTTTTCGTCTCAATCAAACAAAAGAATCCTGCTCCGCACAGCCGTGCAAGGAGCTGTGCGGAAGGCGCCGATGATAGCAGGCATTGCATACAGAAGCCTTGCGGCCTGCGTGGCCGTAGCGGCGTTCGCCACGGTCGCGTCTGCGGCCGATACCACCGAGACAACCTCCGCCCCGACGCGACGGCATATCATTGATGAAGCGCGGTTCGAGGTGTCGGGATCGCTCGGTACCAAGTCCGATTTCGAAAGCGGCGTGTTCCTGACGCCCAGCCTGTTCTTCGATCCGTTCGGCAGCGAGGGCCGCCAGGGTTTCGACAAGGCCTTCCATCCACGCCTGTTCCTCAGTGCCAACCTCTCGGTGGCCGGCGAGGCCGATCAGCTCATGGGTGGCTTCAGCTGGAAATTCCCGCTCCTCGGGCCGACCTTCGTCGATCTCGGCGTCGGCGGCGCGCTCACCGATGCAAGCCTTAAGGACGGCGGCGACCGCGGTCCCGGCGTCGGCTCGCACCTGCTCTTCCACGAGTACCTGACCTTCGGCGTCAATCTTGACGAACGCTGGAGCCTGACGACCACCATCAGGCACTCGTCAAACGCCGACTTCGCCTCCCCCAACAGCGGCCTCACCTACGGTGGCATTGGCGTCGGCCGCAAGTTCTGAACCTTTGTCGCGCCGCCGACGAAGCTCTGACTTGAACATACGAAAACGCCGGGGCATGACCCCGGCGTTTTCTTGTCTTCTGCGTAGGCTGGCGCCGATCAGGAATCGGCAGCGGACTTGCGCTTCTTGCCCTTGCCACCGCTCTTCGGACTGTCGGAACGCAGCTCGCTCGGCTTGACCGGAGTCGTGTCCGGGATCGCCTCGAGAGTCAGTTCCGGCTTGCCGTCCTTCTCGGCGACATCGACGCGGACCACACCACCCTTCTTCAGCTTGCCGAACAGGATCTCGTTGGCGAGCGGCTTCTTGATGTGCTCCTGGATGACGCGTGACAGCGGCCGTGCACCCATCTTCTCGTCGTAGCCGCGCTCGGCCAGCCATTCGATCGCCTTGTCCTCCAGTTCGAAGGTGACGTTGCGTTCGGAGAGCTGCGATTCGAGCTGCATGACGAACTTCTGGACAACCTGATGGATGACCTCGGTCGGCAGCGGCGCGAACGGGATGATCGCATCGAGACGGTTGCGGAACTCCGGCGTGAAGATGCGGTTGAGCGCTTCCTCGTCTTCACCGGTGCGCCGCGACGACCCGAAGCCGATCGCCGACTTCGACATTTCCGATGCGCCCGCATTGGTCGTCATGATCAGGATGACATTGCGGAAGTCGATCTTCTTGCCGTTGTGGTCGGTCAGCGAGCCATGATCCATCACCTGCAACAGGATGTTGTAGATGTCAGGATGCGCCTTCTCGATCTCGTCGAGGAGCACGACGCAATGCGGATGCTGATCGACGCCATCGGTCAGGAGACCGCCCTGGTCGAAGCCGACATAGCCGGGAGGCGCACCGAGCAGACGCGAGACCGTGTGCCGCTCCATGTATTCCGACATGTCGAAGCGCAGAAGCTCGACGCCAAGCGAGGAAGCAAGCTGCTTCGACACCTCGGTCTTGCCGACACCCGTGGGGCCGGAGAAGATGTAGGAGCCGATCGGCTTGTTGGGCTCGCGAAGCCCGGCACGCGCCAGCTTGATCGAAGTCGACAGCGCATCGATGGCCTTGTCCTGGCCATAGACCACCGAGCGAAGCTCCTGCTCCAGATTGGCGAGCACCTGCTCGTCGTCCTTGGAGACGGTCTTCGGCGGGATCCGGGCCATCGTAGCGATCGTCGCCTCGATCTCACGTTCGGTGATCATCTTGCGACGGCGCGAGACCGGCAGCAGCATCTGGGCCGCACCGCTTTCATCGATCACGTCGATGGCCTTGTCGGGCAGCTTGCGATCGGTGATGTAGCGCGCGGACAGTTCCACCGCCGCCTTGATGGCGTCGTTGGTGTAGCGCAGGTTGTGGTATTCCTCGAAATAGGGCTTCAGGCCCTTCATGATCTCGATGGCATCGTCCACGGACGGCTCATTGACATCGATCTTCTGGAACCGGCGCACCAGAGCGCGGTCCTTTTCGAAGAACTGGCGGTATTCCTTGTAGGTCGTCGAACCGATGCAACGGATCGCACCGGAGGAAAGCGCCGGCTTCAACAGGTTCGAGGCATCCATGGCCCCGCCCGATGTCGCACCCGCACCGATCACAGTGTGGATCTCGTCGATGAAGAGGACAGCGCCCTCATACTCTTCGAGTTCCTTGACGACCTGCTTCAGCCGCTCCTCGAAATCGCCGCGGTAGCGGGTCCCGGCAAGCAGCGTGCCCATGTCGAGCGAGAAGATGGTCGCATCGATGAGCGCTTCCGGCACCTTGCCTTCGACGATCCGCTTGGCAAGGCCTTCGGCGATCGCAGTCTTGCCGACGCCGGGATCACCGACATAGAGCGGGTTGTTCTTCGAACGGCGGCACAGGACCTGGATGGTGCGGTTCACCTCGGCGTCACGACCGATCAGCGGATCGATCCGGCCACTCAGCGCCTTCTCGTTGAGATTGACGCAGTAGGCCTTCAGGGCATCCGGCTGCTTGCGGCCGCTGTCCTCTGTGTCACGCTGGGCATTGGCCTCCGTCTCCTCGCTGTCGCCATTGACACCGCGCGGCGTGCGGGTTTCCGAAGAGCCCGGGCGCTTGCCGATGCCATGGGAGATGTAGTTGACGGCATCGTAGCGGGTCATCTCCTGCTGCTGCAGGAAATAGGCGGCATGGCTTTCGCGCTCGGCGAAGATGGCGACGAGCACATTGGCCCCGGTCACTTCTTCGCGACCGGAGGACTGGACATGGATCACCGCCCGCTGGATGACGCGCTGGAAGCCGGAGGTTGGCTTCGAATCCTCGTCATAGCCGGTGATCAGGTTTGCGAGTTCGGTATCGACATATTCAACGACGGTCTTGCGCAGGGCATCGAGGTCGACGTTGCAGGCGCCCATCACGGCGGCCGCATCGGCGTCGTCGATCAGTGCCAGGAGCAGGTGCTCCAGCGTGGCGTATTCGTGGTGGCGGTCGTTTGCATAGGTCAGAGCCTGATGCAGCGCCTTTTCGAGACTGGGAGAAAATGTTGGCACGATCAGATCCTCACTTCTTTTCCATGACACATTGCAATGGATGCTGATGCTGGCGCGCAAAATCCATTACCTGGGTAACCTTGGTTTCGGCCACCTCGTAGGTAAAAACCCCGCATTCCCCGACGCCGTTGTTATGGACATTGAGCATGATGCGGGTCGCCGCCTCGCGATCCTTCTGAAAAAAACGTTCCAGTATGTGGATCACAAACTCCATTGGTGTGTAGTCATCATTCAACAGGAGAACCCGGTAGAGGCTGGGTTTCTTGGTCTTGGGCTTGGTGCGCGTAATCACCGCCGTTGAGCGGTTCGGATTTTCACCCTTCTTGTCGGGATCATTCTGCATCCGGATCGACTTCGCGATCATTACATTCAACTCCATTCGTCCTTCTGGTCGTCCGACGCGTCCCGTCAGGCCCTCTTTTTCATATCTGTTTGTACCGAGTCCGTTTCAAGCTCCCTACGACTGAGGTCAATCTTAATGCCGATGTTCCGGGCTTGTCATTAAGAAAATAATCGACTGAAAAGCGCTGATGGCTCCCTGCCCCTCCGTCGGAGAAGGACCTGGATTACATCTGCCAAGGTTGGGGTTGGAAGAGAGAGAACTGCGTACAAAAGTGGACAGCGCGGATATAGGTGCCCGGCCGGCGCCGTTCAACCCACGCCCCGACATTCGCCGGAAACGGTCTCGCGCGAAAGCGTCCTACTTGCAGTAGGACTTGCCCGATTTCCGCTGCATCAGGTCGAAATGAAAGTGATCGTCATGCTTGGGATAGCCGGGTCCGAGCACCGTCGAAAAATAAGAGCAACTGCTCGCACGGATCGATTTCATCAGGCCCTTTTCGCGGAAGGCAAAGAATCCCTGCGAACCGACGTCGATGGTATGGCCGTTGTTGAGGGTGATGCCGCCAACGTCGATCGCGTTGCCGGTTGAATGCTCGGACCAGCGCCCGGTATTGCGACCATTGTTCATCGCGCGGCAGGAATAGCCGCCCATCGTGTTCACCGACTTCACGCCGGTGAGGTAGCGCACCCGCACGGCCGGCGCCACGTCATCCTCCATCCACTGGGCAAAGGCGAGCGCGGTCTCGCAGTTCACGGTGACATCGGGGGAAACGTTGATGCCGCCGCGCAGCGACTGGATTTTCACCGGATAGGCGATACCGCAATGCGAGCCGCTGGCAATGGCCGCGACTTCGGAAAACGTCACGCCCATGTCGTTCAGCTGGCTGCGGCACTGGCGTTCGGCAAAGGGCAGAAGCCCCGGCACACCGGGAAGCCGCGACTGTCTCGGCGCGCCGCCAGGATCGGCAAGCGGCAGCAGCGAAGCAGTTTCGATCGGATCGATACCGGGATCGTCGGTTGGCGCAGCGGGCGGCGAGAGTGCCGTCTCCGTGGATACGGGCGTTGTTTGCGGCACGGGCTTGGTGGCTGTTTGCGAGGGCTTGTCCGCCGGCGCGAAGCCAAGATAGTCGTCGATCGACGTCCCGGAGGCCGGCACCGTCTCGGCGATCAGCTGTTCGATGGAGGGCTCGTCCGCGGGCTTGGCGGCCGCGACCTGCGTCGCTCCCTGTTCCGTCTCTTCGCTGCGGGTCACAACCGGGGCCGACTTGTCGGCCGTATCGATCGAGAACGAGGTCATCAGACCGCCGATCGAGCAGCTGGCAAGCGCCACGGAAAGAGCTGAAATGGAGGCTGCATGCCGCAGGGAGGAAATTTTCGCCATACCGGACCGCATTCGAGTTCAACACGCCGGATGAATAAACCAGACAAGAGTAAACAAATGCTTTTGACATTGCGCGATATCGAGGCACGACTAGACTAGCGAGCGAATCCGCAGGTGATAGGGAGCTGCAATGACTGCAAATGATACCCCGACGGGCACGCTGACCATGCGCACCGTGGCGATGCCGGCCAACGCCAACCCGGCCGGCGATATCTTCGGGGGCTGGGTGATGTCGCAGATGGACCTTGCAGCCTTCGTGGCCGCCTCCGAGCGCGCACGCATGCGCACGGTGACGGCTGCCGTCAATTCGATGGCATTCGAAAAGCCGGTCAAGATCGGCGACACGCTCTGCGTCTACACGACGTTCCAGAGGGTCGGCCGGACATCGATGACGCTCCACGTCGAAGCCTGGGTCCACCGGCACGACATGCCAGCGCGCGAGAAGGTGACAGAAGCCGAATTCGTGATGGTGGCGATGGACGATGACGGTCGGCCGGCACCGGTTCCGCAGGAAGCCGTGTAAAAATGCGCACCGAAGACACTGCGGTCACTGCCCGCCCCCCACGCCTGTTCCTGCGGCGATTTGCGGCCCTCATCATCGACAGCCTCGCCTACATCATTCTCTTTACCTTCCTGATGGCCGTGCTTGCCATGGCGGTGCCATCGCTGAAGGCCGTCCTGCCGAGCCCCCTGCTCTATTCCCGCGTCTGCAGCAGCGAGACGGCCGATCTGCCGGCCTTCGCCGAAATTCAGGCGGCCTGGCAGACGGACAATCCGCGGACCAGCCAGCTCTGCACGGTGGAAAGCTTCTATCTGCCGGCAAAACAGTTCGCGGTGGTGACGGAAAGCCGCGAGGATAGCGGCGGCTCCACCTATACCCGCTCGCTGACCGTCGCGCTGGATGCGGACGGCAACGCGATCTTCCCCAATCCGGTCATCGCCAAGGTGATCTCGACGCTGCGGATCCTGTTGTTTCCGCTCGTTCTGGCGTTGGCCATGATCGGGTTCGGGCAGACACCCGGCAAGCGGCTGATGTCGCTGGTGGTCACCAAGGCGCCGCTGGCGAAAGAACCGGTCCCGCTGTCGCCGGCCGGTTCGGTCATTCGCGAATATGCGAAGTTCTGGCCGGTCTGCGCCAATGCGTTGATCCAGCTCGCGATCGCCGTCGGTGCGCCGCGCATCACCGATGTCGCCGGTGCAGTCTCGGCACTGGAAGCCTTTGGCGGTGTCGGCGACCGTACACTCGTCGACGCGCTGGTGCTCAACGCGGCGACGTTTTTCGTACTCTTCGTCTGGTGGGTGTGGCCGCTCGCCTTATGGCGCGGCCGGATGCTCTATGATGGCTTCATCCGCTGCTACGTGGTGCTGCGCGACTGACGGCGGAGCCTGGCGCTCAAGCCCGAACGAAAGCGGACGAGGCCGAGAAGTCGAGGCCGGGGAAGACGCTGCCGGTCAGCGCCGCAGCACCGAGCCCGAACTGGCGGTAGAGCATCGCCGCCGCCACTTCGCGGATATCGCCGGTCGGCATCAGGTCGCGGTCCTCGTAGAGCGCGCCATCCGCAACGCCCGGCCAGGTGCCCATGACCCGGCCACCCGGATAACCGCCGCCGGCGACCACGGCGCAGCCGCCCGTGCCGTGGTCGGTACCGCCCGTACCGTTCTGGCGCGCCGTGCGGCCGAATTCGGTCATGGCCAGCACCACCGTGTTGCTCCAGGCCTTCGGCCCCATTTCGGCCTTCAGCGTCAGGATCGCCTTCGACAGGCTGCCGGCCGAGCGGTTGAACAGCCCCTTCTGGTCCGCATGCGTATCCCAGCCGTTGATCGAGAAGGCAGCGACGCGGTAATCGCGCTTCAGGAAGCCGCCGGCGAGCCTAGCGAGCCCTTCGGTCGAGGCCGCGATACTGGCGCCGCTGAAGATCGCTTCGCTGCTCATGTCGGCATTGCGGGCCTGCTGGAAGGCCTTGGCGAAGGCATCGTCTTTCGAATAGAGCGCCTCGAAGAACAGAAGCTCATCCGCCGAGATCGGGATATCGTCCTTCGGCGACCAGATTTCCGCCGGATAATCGCCCTGCAGTATCAGGTCGGAGTCGGAGGTGACGTCGATAGCGCGAAGCTGTTCGCTACCCATCATGCCGATCGCGCGATTGAGCCAGCCATCGCGGCCGGCATGGCCGTTGCCGCCGGTCTCCAGAATGTCCTGGCCATCGAAATGGCTGCGGGCATCGCGGTAGGGCGTCGACACGGCGTGGACGAATGAGAGTTCGCCCGCCTTCCACAGCGGATAGAGATCGGCCGCGGCCGGGTTGAGTCCGAAACGGCCATCGAGATCGAGAAGGCCGGTATCGGGCGTCAGCGCCAGATCGGGACGCAGCCCGCGAAAGGCCGGATCGCCATAGGGCTGGACGAGATCGAGCCCGTCCATGGCGCCACGCAGAACGATCGCGACGAAGCGGTTCTCGCCATTGCCGCGGGCAAGCGCGAAGCTGGTCATCAGCGGCATGGCCGCCAGGCTGCAGGCACCACCGAGAAACAGGCGCCGTGTGGGATTGAAATCAATCGACATGCTGTCACCGCCTATCTGAGATTGAATTCGGGAGAAGCGAGCACGAGCGTCATCGCCGAAACCCGGTTCGGCGCCCGTTTCACCAGCGTTCTGGTATTATCGGAAAGCAGCGGACCGAGCGCCTGTTCGGCAAAGGCCTGCGGCTCCTGTTCCTTGTCGGCGAACCAGTTGATCAGCCGCCGCGCGGCGACGATCCGTCCGGCCAACTGATGGCCGTTCACCCAGCTCGCCCGACCGGCCTCGAAGCCCTCCGGGCTCGGCGGGTCCCAGACGGGCTGGCCGAGTGTGTTCAGCGTATAGTTGACACCCCTGCCGCGCTTGTCATCGGTGGTCAGGGCACGACCATCGACATTCAGGGCCCGCAGACAGGAGACGACATAGTCAAAGGGCTGCTTGACGTTGCAGGGCGCAAGCGTGAAGGCCTGCGGCGCCTCCAGCATGGTGGCGTAGACGGCGGCGAGGTCGCCATCCGTGCGCTTCCAGGTTTCTTCCATGGCGGCAACGACGTCTTCCGGGGCGTCCTCGTCGATGAAGTAGCTGGCAAGCTTGGTGCTGATATAGCGCGCCGTCTCCGGCCGGACCGCAAGGTCGTTCAGGAAATCATCGACATCCGAAATCTGGCGGGTATCGCCACCATAGGTCTTGCCGAGAATGGTGAAGGTGCCCGGCTCGGCGCGCTTGGCGTCGAAGACGGTCTTCGCGTCGGGGCGGTCAAGGGTGAGACCGGTCAGCAGGTAGGAGGCCTGACGCACGTCTGTCTGGGTATAGCCTGATCCGGCGCCAACCGTGTGCAGTTCGAGCAGTTCGCGCCCGTGATTCTCGTTGAGACCCAGCTTCTTATTGCGTTCCGCACGCACCGAATGCGGGCCGACCGAACGGAACTGATCGAGATAGGTGATCATCGCCGGATGCAGCGTGGCTTCGGTCAGAAGCGCGCCGAACGTCGAGGTCATGTTGGGGCGGATCGCTTCGGCTTCGTAAAGCGGCGTCATCAGCCGCATATCATCGGTCTTGCGGAACGAAACGGAGAAATGATCGGTCCAGAAGCTGGCCAGACGCTCATCGAAGCCATAGGGAGACGCCGCGGCTTGCGCGATGCGCGCGATCTGATCCGCCTGAAAGGCCTTTGCCGCCGACTGGCGAAGCTTCTTCATTTCCGCCATGCGGGCTTCGCCCTCATAGGCCTTGCTGATCGCACTGCGCTCGCTGAAATAATCGATCGCATGCTGGCGGCGGGCTTCGATCCCCTCCACCGGAAAGCCGGGCGCACCTTTGGTCGCCTGGCGAAGTGCGTTCTCGACCCCTGCGGGGTCATCGGGTGCCGTCTCGCCTGGACGAAGTCCATAGCCGAAACGCACCGCCGAAATTGCGGTTTGGCTTGATATCATCGTGCTCGACACATGGTTTCAGTGAAAATGCCGGGGCAAGACCGGACGCCGAGGCGAGTACTGAAGAAATGGCCGGTTCTGCAACTCCCACGACTTTATATGCCCCAACAATGTGGACAAAATGTCGCAGGAATTGGTCCGTTCGATGACGTTTACCAAAGACAGTCCGCGAGACCAGCCTCAGGCACGGAAGATGAACGCGGCCCCTGCGGCGATCAGGGCGAAGCCGATCAGATGGTTGAAGGTCAGCGACTCCTTAAGCCAGAAAACCGAAAAGCCCGTGAACACGGTGAGCGTGATCACCTCCTGGATGGTCTTGAGCTGGGCCGTGGAGTAGACGGCAACACCGATCCGGTTGGCAGGTACGGCCAGGCAATATTCGAAGAAGGCGATCCCCCAGCTCGTGAGGATCACGATCACGAGCGGCGCGCCGCGGAACTTCAGATGCCCATACCAGGCAAATGTCATGAACACGTTCGAGCAGACCAGCATCAGCACCGGCCAGGCGGCCGCGGGCGAAAACGAAGCAGGCATCAATGATCTCCGTGGAAACCGGCCCCAGCCGGATGCGCGTTCTTACAGCATGCCGAGCGGCCACGCACGCGATTTGACACCCGCACATGTTCTATTTTTGTTCACAATTCGGGTTGCCCTCTTTTCTTTTAGCTGCAACCTCTCCATATTCGCACCCATGGCCAGATCACCCAGAAAATCCCAGCAAAAGCCAGGTTTCGAAGAAGCGCCGCAGGCTCCCTTCGAGGGCAAGCCCTATGACGGCTCGATGAACGACTGGCTCGAAAATCTCGAACGCGAGGCCGAGGCGGAAACCGTCGAGAGCCAGCGCAAGCTCGCCTCCAAGGCCGGCAAGCACCGCCGCAAGGCGGCTGAAGGCGGCGGCACAACCGCCGGCCGCACATCGCGCGGCGTTTCGATCGGCGGCTCCTCCGATCCGGCAACCCGCGCCGCAGCCGGCCTCAACCCGGTTGCCGGTGTCGATGTTTCGCTTGAGGATGCCAAGAACCTCGCGCCCGGCGCCGTGACCGCCACGGTCGATGCCTTGTCGAAACTGATCGAGAGCGGCAATCCGCTGTTCAAGGACGGCAAGATCTGGACACCGCACCGGCCGGAACGACCGCAGAAGTCCGAGGGCGGCATCGCCATCGACATGGTGACCGAATACAAGCCTTCCGGCGACCAGCCGACAGCCATCGCCGATCTGGTCGAAGGGCTGAATTCCGGCGATCGCAGCCAGGTGCTGCTCGGCGTCACCGGTTCGGGCAAGACCTTCACCATGGCCAAGGTCATCGAGGCGACGCAGCGCCCTGCCCTCATTCTGGCGCCGAACAAGACGCTCGCGGCCCAGCTCTATTCGGAATTCAAGAACTTCTTCCCGAACAACGCGGTCGAGTATTTCGTCTCCTACTACGACTACTATCAGCCGGAAGCCTACGTGCCGCGCTCCGACACCTATATCGAGAAGGAATCCTCGATCAACGAGCAGATCGACCGGATGCGCCACGCCGCGACCCGCGCCATCCTCGAGCGCGACGACTGCATCATCATCGCCTCGGTCTCCTGTATCTACGGTATCGGTTCCGTCGAGACCTACACCGCCATGACCTTCCAGATGGAGGTTGGCGATACGCTCGACCAGCGTCAGCTTCTCGCCGACCTTGTCGCCCAGCAATACAAGCGACGTGACATGGACTTCCAGCGCGGCTCCTTCCGCGTGCGCGGGGATACGATCGAAATCTTCCCCGCCCACCTTGAGGATGCGGCCTGGCGCATCTCCATGTTTGGTGATGAGATCGACGCCATCACCGAGTTCGATCCGCTGACCGGCCAGAAGACCGGCGACCTGAAATCGGTGAAGATCTACGCCAATTCGCACTATGTCACCCCGCGCCCGACCCTCAACGCGGCAATCAAGTCGATAAAAGATGAGTTGAAGGGACGCCTTCAAGAGCTTGAAAAGGCAGGGCGTCTTTTGGAAGCCCAGCGCCTTGAGCAGCGCACCCGCTTCGACATCGAGATGATGGAGGCAACCGGCTCCTGCCCCGGCATCGAGAACTATTCGCGCTATCTCACCGGCCGCAAGCCGGGCGAGCCGCCCCCGACCCTTTTCGAATATATCCCCGATGACGCGCTGATCTTCATCGACGAAAGCCACGTCACCATTCCGCAGATCGGCGGCATGTATCGCGGCGACTTCCGGCGCAAGGCGACGCTCGCCGAATACGGCTTCCGCCTGCCCTCCTGCATGGACAACCGGCCACTGCGCTTCGAGGAATGGGACGCGATGCGCCCGGACACGATTGCTGTTTCGGCAACGCCGGGCGGCTGGGAAATGGAACAGGCGGGCGGCGTCTTCGCCGAACAGGTCATCCGCCCGACAGGCCTGATCGACCCGCCCGTCGAGGTGCGCTCGGCCAAGACCCAGGTCGACGACGTACTGTCCGAAATCCGCGAGGTTTCACTCAAGGGCTACCGTACGCTGGTGACGGTGCTGACCAAGCGCATGGCCGAGGACCTGACCGAATACCTGCATGAACAGGGCATCCGCGTGCGCTACATGCATTCCGACATCGACACGCTGGAGCGCATCGAGATCATTCGCGACCTGCGGCTCGGCGCCTTCGACGTGCTCGTCGGCATCAACCTGCTGCGCGAGGGCCTCGACATTCCCGAATGCGGCTTCGTCGCGATCCTCGACGCCGACAAGGAAGGTTTTTTGCGCTCGGAGACGTCCCTTATCCAGACCATCGGCCGTGCGGCCCGTAACGTCGATGGCCAGGTCATCCTTTATGCCGACCAGATCACCGGCTCGATGCAGCGCGCGATGGAAGAGACCAGCCGCCGCCGCGAAAAGCAGCTGACCTATAACGAAGAACACGGCATTACCCCGGAATCGGTGAAGGCGAAGATCTCCGACATCCTCGACTCGGTCTACGAAAAGGACCATGTCCGCGCCGACATCGGCACCAAGGGTGGCAAGGGCTTCGCCAAGGACGGCCATCTCGTCGGCAACAATCTTGCAGCCCATCTGGAGGCGCTCGAAAAGCAGATGCGCGATGCAGCCGCCGACCTCGATTTCGAAGCGGCCGCCCGCATCCGCGACGAGATCAAGCGCCTCAAGGCAGCAGAGCTTGAAGGCATGGACGACAAGCTCGAGCGCCAGGAATCCCGAGAGGCCGAGAGCGCGCCGAAATCGGAAGGCTATTTCGCCAAGCCCGACCTCGATTCGATGGGCCCCGGCACGGATATGGCGAAACCGCTGTTCCGCAAGAACGACCTCGACGAGATGACCGTTGGCCGCACCGAGAAGCCGCTCGGCGGCGACGCCAAGCCGGTGCAGCGCGGCAAGATCGGAACGGGTTCCTATGAGGATCCGGCTGAACAGAAGCGCCGCAGCCGCCGCAAGGGCAAGACCGGCCGGCCGGGGTCTTGAGCTCCCCCCAGCCGAAAAACACTACTTTAGATTATATCTTATCCACTCCTAGTTGTAAAATACTATAGGTGTGCTATTTTTATACCGCTTACTTAAACGGGTATCGTTTTATGGCGGGCGGATATGATCGATGATCTCTTGGCAATCAGTGCATCTCTTGGCGCTGCATTCGCGCAGGCGCAAAAGGTTACGGAGCCATACGACCACTGGCTGCTTAGCAAGCTTTTCCCGACGCATATCCTGCAGCAGTTGCAGACAATGGCCGCGCCTGCCCCTGGTCCGCAACTGCTCTCCGGAACACGGGAATCCAACAACGAGACGCGGTATTACCTGAATGCCGAGAGCAACAGGAAACACCGTTTCTGCGCCGCCGTGTCCGCAGCATTTCAGACGATGACCGTTGTTACAGGGATCGAGCAGATGACCGGCGCCCACCTGGAGGGGTCATATCTGCGGATCGAATACGCGCAGGATAGCGATGGCTTCTGGCTGGTGCCGCATACGGATATCGGCGCAAAACTGTTCACGCTCCTGATCTATCTTTCCGGGGAAGACGAGCAGCTCGGCACGGATATTTACAGCGCTCGCGACGCCTGGGCCGGGCGGACACCCTTCGCGCCCAATCTTGGCCTTGCCTTCGTTCCCTCCGACAAGACATGGCACGGCTTTGAAAAGCGACCGATCCGGGGCATCCGCAAAACCCTGATCGTCAACTACGTGAAGCCGGAATGGCGCGCGCGCGATCAGCTAGCCTTTCCGGATCAGCCCGTGACATCCCGTTAGCGCAACTCCGGAAGATGTGGAAGCCGGTCGCAATAGCGCCATATCAGTGCGACAGAGCGCTTTCGCATCATTGGGAAAAGCGAAATCGCTTCAGGCCTTGGTAGCGCGCTCCCGCATCGCTTGCTGAATGGCCTCTGCGATCAAGGCCGTTGCATCGACAGGCTCGTAGCTGTAGGGCGCAAGCGAGCCAGAGAACGGCCTGACCAGGCCATCGGCCTCCAGCTTGGCAAGAAACCGGGCCAGTTTCGGGTTGAGCCCTTCGGTGATGACCGGAAACACCGGCTTGCCGGTGAAAAGCGCCTCGCTGACCATATTGTGCGAGTCCGCGGTCACCGCCAGCATGTCGCAAAACCCGAGCAGAGCCCGATAGGGATTGTCCTCTTCGGGCGACCAGATCCAGTGCGGAAAGCCGGCAAGCCTGGCCCGGAGCGCGGTCATCACGTCCTCCGGCGTGCGTCGCGACTGGGTGACGATGATGCTTCCACTTTCCGCCTTCGCGTGATCGACCTCCCTGAGAAACCGCTCGAGCGCCGCCCGTCGGTCGCGCGCACGCGCGACCGGGTCTCCGATCAGCAGCCCGAGGCGCGGTGCAGGCAGCGCGTCCCAAGCAGCCGGCCTGTTGGCCGCAGCTTCGGCGAGCGCCTCCTGCGTCAGCGGATGCGGCCCGGTGTCGCTCACCAGCACATTGTCGCCCCTCAGCCGGTCATGCCGCGGCACCCAGATGAGATCGGCGGCCGACGAGCCGGTATGCGGATCCTTCAGGAAAACGGTAAATGTCCTGCCCCCGGACGCGGCCTTGATCGCCTTCAGATACGCCACCATCCGCCGGCCGGTCGCGATCGCGAGATCCGGAAACGGCGGCGCGATCGGGCTAGAGGCGCTGTCGGGCCGATGTGCCGGCGGCACAGGTCCCCAGGGCATGAACCATTCCCAAGGCTTGCCCGGCCGGATCGTCCGCTCCTCGGCATCGACACCAAGCCTGTTGGCGACCCCAAGGCACTGCACCCGATCCCCCATCTTCCCGTCGGTCAATATCCAGACTCGCAACGCCAAACCTCGCTTGTCAGCACCAACACCCCAGCCGCCCTCGTTTCTGCCGCGCCCCACCCGCACAGTCAATCGCCTGCCGGCCGCAAACCGAAACGTTGAACGGGGTACGAGCCGCTGAGGGCTTAGTGCTAGTGTTGTCGAGACGAGACGTACAACGGTGATTTCCGCAATGTTTTCAATCCACCAGATGGACCACTACGGCGAATTTCGATCTTAGCGTTTTCAATGACTTAGCGGCAGCCTGCCCCATGCTAAAGATCTCTCGCCCAAGAGTTGCCCTGGCTTAGCCCCACCCGGCAGCAGCCTGATCACCGATCAAAGTTCCAGGGATGAGGAACGAGAGCTTCCCGATGGAAATTCCACTTGAGTTTCCCACAAGTGGCAAGCTTTGACGCGGGGGCATGATGTCAACCTGGGCCTATGGACTCAAATCGGCGCTCGGCGCGCTACCGAACTTCGCCTTGTACTCTCGACTGAACTGCGACGGGCTCTGATAGCCGACCTCATAGGCAACGCTTGCAACGCTGGCGCCGCCGGCGCTCAGAAGCTTCCGCGCCTCCAGAAGGCGCATCTGCCTCTGGAAGGCAAGCGGGCTATAACCGGTCACAGCTTTGAAATGCCGGTGAAACGACGTGACGCTCATGCCAGCGGACGCCGCCAGGTCAGAGATAGCGACGGGCGCATTGTTGTTGACGCCAAGCCAGTCGGCCGCGGCCTTGATCTGGCGTCCGCGTTCATCGCGTTCAACGACCTGGCGCAGCGTGCTCCCCATCGGCCCCTGCAGTAGCCGATAGTAAAGCTCGCGTTCATAAAGCGGTGCGAGCACGGCGATGTCATCCGGCGTGTTCACTAACCCAACGAGACGCACGAACGCCTTGCCAACCACGCCACTCAGATCGTCCGCCGCAACAGCGCAGCTCCAGCGCTCCTCTTGCCGCGGCATATCGAGCGCGACACGGGCGAGACGGTCTATATCCAGATGCAGGCTGATGCCGACATAG
The DNA here is from genome assembly GCF_000960975.1 of Martelella endophytica. NCBI lineage: Bacteria > Pseudomonadati > Pseudomonadota > Alphaproteobacteria > Hyphomicrobiales > Aurantimonadaceae > Martelella > Martelella endophytica. Next base: position 3,653,295 of record NZ_CP010803.1, read on the forward strand.
GGAAGTTCGCGGGTCGCGCCTGTCAACTCGTGCGAATATGGAAGACCAAAGGAAGACGCAGCCGACGCGCCGGGCCGAAGCTCAAACCGGTTGGCGCCCATGGTCAGAACTTTGGTGCCGCGCAGGACAACATAAAACATCGGCTCAAAGACCGCCGATATCTTTGAGGTATCCGAAGTGCTTGCCCACACAGTCAGGCGCGGAACGGGTGTCGCGCGCCCTACCGGTCCCGGTAACGAGGCTATGTAAGGTGCCACATCTGTGAGTAGGCGTTGCTTGGTAGTTTCGATGTCGATCATCGGCCATATATAGGATCACGACAGGATCAGGCAAATGTTTGGCACCATCGTCGATGGTATCCGTCCCTTTTCTCGCTACTTATTCGGCAACTTTGGTAGAAAAGGACAAGACCATGATTGAGTTGACTGGAAAACGTACGCTGGTGACGGGCGGCTCGCGCGGGATCGGCGCTGCAATTGCCCAGGTTCTGGCGGAAAATGGAGCAGACGTCGCCTTCACCTATCAGCATTCGGGAGAAAAGGCGGATGAGGTCGCAAAGTCGATCCGCAAAATCGGACGACAAGCACTCGCCGTCCAGGCGGACAGTGCGGACCCGGCGGCGATAACCCGCTCGGTGGAAGAAGCTGTCGCTGCTCTTGGGGGACTTGACATCCTTGTGAACAGCGCAGCGAAGGGGCACTGGGGCATGACAGCGGACCTCGACCCGGATGAGTATCAGGCCGTAATGGATACCAACGTCCGCGCGCCGGTGTTCTACGCCAAGGCCGTCATCCCTCACCTTGGCGAAGGTGGGCGCATCATCAACATCGGCTCGGGTCTGGGCGAACGCGTTCCCTTCCCCGGCATCACGACCTACGCGACGTCCAAGGCAGCCCTGACATCCTTCACGCGCGGACTGGCACGCGAGCTTGGACCCAGCGGCATAACAGTCAATCTGGTGCAGCCCGGTTCGGTCAACACTGACGCGAATCCATCAGACGGCGAAAGCGCTGAAATGCAGAAAAGCATGATACCGCTCGGGCGATACGCCGAACCACGCGAGATCGCCAACGTCGTGGTCTTTCTCGCAAGCCCTGCCGCGAGCATAGTCACGGGTGCCGTTATCCTCGCCGACGGCGGCGCGCTCGCCTGACGGGGCGGCAGCCGGCATTTCAAGCGTGACTGGAAGAGATCAAGATAGGGCACCTCCAACACGCAGATGTGCCTTAGCAAGAGGTTCGGTGAAGCCGACCCTCTTGCTTCGATTATGCACCTGCCTCCAGCCAGTGCAGAAAGGCTACAAACGCGATTGAAGCTCTTTCCGCGTGCGGGCGGATGGCGATCCGGTCGCCCGTCTGCATGGCAACGGAATCACCGACCTAACATAAATGTGTTTTGAATTCGGGGCAGCGCTTCGCCATCTGAATGGCCAACGGTGAAGAAGGAATTCAACCTAGTTTGAACGTGTCTCTGCCTCTTCACCGCCCCTCAGGCGACTGTTGCGAGGTCTCGGCTTTGTTGTCGCCGCTCATTTTAAGGCAACCTCCAGTCCGTAGGAGAAAAGGCTTGGCCAGATCGCAAATTCTCTCAGCAACCGCCCTCCTTGCTATCGTGATGGCTGCACCCGCCAGCGCGCAAAGCGTGAATGCGGGCAATCGCAGTTTCAGCCAGACGACACCATTTGCGGCAGAGACGATTGCCGAGTTTGATACGCCCTGGGCAATCGCGTTTCTTCCAGACGGTCGCATGCTCGTCACTGAAAAGCCGGGTTCGCTCTTTCTGGTCGATCAGCAGGGAGGCAAGCTTGAGATCGGCAATGCTCCCGACGTCGCAGCATCCGGGCAGAATGGTCTTCTCGATGTCGCCGTGAGCCCCGACTACGCGCAGACCGGCGCGGTCTATCTGACCTATGTAGAACCGGGCGATAGCGGTTCTCGGCTGGCGCTGGCCCGTGCGCGACTTGACGATACGGCCGGGCGCCTTGAGGACCTCGCGGTGATCTGGCGTCAGACCCCTGCCGGAGGCAGGGGCCAGCCAGGCGGTATTATTGCCTTCGCTCCCGACGGCGAGCATCTCTTCCTGACCGTCGGAGACCGAATGGAACCTTCGAGCGCTCAGGATCCGCAACAGGCGCGCGGAAAGGTCATCCGCTTGGAGCTCGACGGCAGCGTCCCGGACGACAATCCGGGTGCCGATCAGAGTGGTGTGCCGGCCGTCACCTGGACGACGGGTCATCGGAACCCATACGGCCTTGCTTTCGCGCCAGACGGCGACCTCTGGATGCACGAGATGGCTCCACGCGGAGGCGATGAATTCAACCGCATTGTCAGTGGCGAAAATTATGGCTGGCCCGAAGTCTCCAACGGAAGGGAGTATAGTGGCGCTCCGATCCCCGATCACGAAACACGGCCTGAATTCGCTGCGCCCGCCGTCTACTGGACACCCGTGATCGCGCCCGCTGGCCTTACCTTCTATGAAGGGTCAATGTTTCCAGAATGGTATGGCTCAGCACTGATAGGTGCCCTGAAATCGATGGCGCTTGTCCGCGTTGAGATCGGTCAAGGCGACGCTGCAGACGAAGCCGAGCGCTGGGATATGGGCGCGCGCATCCGCGATGTGGCGGTCGCCCCCGATGGTGCCGTCTGGGTCATCGAGGACGCCGACCCGGGAAGGCTCCGCAGGTTGACGCCAGCCGAGTGAGCGGCGTTCTCCCCTGCGAAACCTATAGGCTGTAGTAGATGGGCGCACTGCAGCAGGTCACAAACTCTACATCAAACGCGGGACCATGCGGGGCGCAGGTCACAAGTTTACATTTAAATCCAACGGCGGCCCAAGAACTTACCGGAACGGCGTTCATAACCAGAAGTACTACCTATGAAGGCAGGATTAGCGAAATCGCCGTCAGCTTCTCCGTGTGTCTTGCCATAGCGCAGCAAACCATGACGAGCGCCAACTGCATTGGTAAGTCCGCCGGCCTTTCGCAATATAGCATCACCTGCGGCGGTATCCCATTCCATGGTGCGCCCAAAACGAGGATAAACATCCGCCAATCCCTCGGCTATCAGGCAGAACTTCAGCGACGATCCAACCGAGGCAAAATCTGTCACACCGTTTTGTCTGATGTACTCTTCCGTTTCTGGTCCGGAATGAGAGCGGCTAACGACCGCAGTAATCACTTCGCCCATTTCTCGGCATTGAATTACCAACGGTGTTGTGAGGTTGCCCTGTTGAATTGTTTGCTTGACGGCATAGTTTTCGTAAGTTCGGTAAAGAACCCCTTTTGCGGGAGCGAAAACAATCCCCTCAACCGGGCGCCCCTGTTCAATGAAGGCAATGTTAACGGTAAACTCGACCCTTTTCGCGACGAACTCTTTCGTGCCATCGAGAGGATCAACTAGGAAAAAAGGCTGGCCATCAACCGTAGGGACACAGCCGGCAGCCACCGACTCTTCTGCAACTATCGGTATAGAGGAAAACTTTTCAGCAAGATGCTTTAAAATTACCTGCTCAGCCTTCTCATCTGCGAGAGTCACGGGCGATTTGTCATCTTTGTAATCAACGTCAAATTCAGTCCTAAAGATATCCATAATGACCGCACCCGCCTCAAGAGCCGCCTCTAAAAAAACATCTTGCATTTTCGTCAACTCAGTCAGTCCTTATTCTGAATACCCAGTAAGTATTCATCTATCCGAGTGGCCAATTCGAAGGGATCACTTCCATTCGTTTCCAGATGAATTTCAGGGTTCTCGGGCACCTCGTAAGGAGATGTTACGCCCGTGAAGTTGGCTATCTGTCCGGCCATGGCTCTCTTGTATAGGCCTTTCGGGTCACGTCCGGAACAGACCTCAATAGGAGTGTCGACGAATATCTCAATAAATTCGCCTTCATCCATCATCTCACGCGCCAGCCGTCGTTCCGAACGGAAAGGAGAAATAAGCGAAACCAAAACGATAAGGCCTGCGTCGGTCATTAGCTTCGCGACCTCTGCGATACGGCGAATGTTCTCCACCCGATCTTCAGCCGTGAATCCTAAATCGCGACAAAGCCCGTGCCGGATATTATCGCCGTCCAGAAGATAAGTGTGCTTACCTTTTGCATAAAGAATTTTCTCCAATTCATTAGCGATAGTGGATTTTCCCGCCCCGGATAAACCAGTGAACCAAAGCACCGCTGGTTTTTGAGCTTTTATCTCAGCGTGTGCTTTCTTGTTGACTTCAACCGCCTGCCATTGAACGTTCTGCGCGCGACGCAAAGGAAAATCAATCATGCCAGCAGCGACGGTGGCGTTACTAAGTCTGTCGATGAGTATAAAGTTTCCGGTTGTGCGGTTGTCCTTGTAAGCATCGAAGACAATCGAAGACTGTGTCGACACGTTGCAGATCCCAATCTCATTCATAACCAATGTCTTGGCCGCCTCATGCGAGAATGAGTTGACGTTCACCTGATATTTGAGGGCAGTGATCGTGGCTGACGTGCTATCAACCTCTGTTCTAAGAATGTATGAGCGGCCAGGAATCATGGCAGTTGAATCAAACCAGATGATCTTCGCTTGAAACTGATCAGCAAGAGCGGGTCGGCTATCAGGAGCGACGAGAATGTTTCCGCGTGAGACTTCGATCTCATCTGCGAGCACAAGCGTAACGGCTTGGCCGGCTTCTGCGCTTGTCAAAGATCCGTCCATTGTGACGATTTGTTCAACTTTGGAGGATTGACCGGATTTCGCAACAACGACTTCATCTCCAACAGCAACAGTCCCTGACGCCACCTCCCCCGAAAAACCTCGGAAGTTGAGATTGGGGCGAGAAACAAGCTGGACTGGCATACGAAATGGCTTCTGCAGAAGATCCGAAGCAATAGGTACGGTTTCAAGGTGCTCGAGCAAAGTAGGGCCCGAATACCAAGCCATATGCTGAGAAGGAGTAGTCACGTTATCGCCGAAGCGGGCCGACATCGGAATAGGGGTAATCGATTCAAAACCAAGATTTTTCGCAAACTGGAGATAGTCAGCGACGATCCTGCTATAGACGTCATGCGAATAGTCCATAAGGTCGATTTTGTTGATCGCTAAAACGATATGGCGAATTCCGAGCAACGAAGAGATGAAGGAATGGCGCCGCGTCTGACGCAATATCCCCTGCCTGCTATCGACAAGAACAACGGCAAGATCGGCAGTAGAGGCACCAGTCGCCATGTTTCTCGTGTATTCCTCGTGCCCAGGCGTATCGGCAACGATGAACTTACGACGAGACGTGGTAAAAAAACGGTATGCTACATCGATTGTTATCCCCTGCTCTCGCTCAGATTCCAGTCCGTCTACTAAGAGAGCAAAATCAATGTCTTTACCGTTAGTACCGTGTTTATTGCTATCGCGTTCAAGGGCGGCAAGTTGATCTTCAAATATGAGTCTTGTATCATAAAGTAAACGACCGATCAGAGTGGACTTTCCATCATCCACGGATCCGCAGGTAAGAAAACGAAGCAAAGATTTCTTTTCCTGATCGGCGAGGTATGAAGCAACGTCACCGGAGAAATCTGAAAGATCGCTCATCAGAAATAGCCCTCGCGCTTCTTCTTTTCCATCGATCCCGCTTCGTCCTTATCAATTATCCGCCCTTGGCGTTCAGATGTTCGAGCAGTCAACATCTCGCGGACGATATCCTGAAGAGTCGTAGCTTCAGATTCCACCGCCCCAGTGAGCGGATAGCAGCCGAGCGTACGAAACCGCACCATTCTATTCTCGACCCTCTCGTCCGCGTCCAGCGGCATCCGCTCATCATCAACCATGATCAGAGCTCCATCGCGCTCAACAACAGGACGCATGGCAGCGTAATAAAGTGGAACGATGGGAATATTCTCCTGCATAATGTATTGCCAAATATCGATCTCCGTCCAATTTGACAGTGGAAAGACCCTGATCGATTCACCTTTGCCGACCCGCGTGTTATATGTTTTCCACATCTCAGGCCTTTGCTTTTTAGGGTTCCAAGCATGGTTTGCGTTACGGAATGAAAATATTCGCTCTTTAGCCCGCGACTTTTCTTCATCGCGCCTTGCACCGCCAAATGCTGCATCAAAACCGTAGCTGTCGAGTGCTTGCCTGAGACCGACAGTTTTCCAGATATGGGTATGTGTATTTGAACCATGATCGAAGGGATTGATTTTTCCCTCAACCCCCTCCTGGTTGATGTGAACGATTAGGTCAATGCCCAGATCACGAGCGACTTTCTCGCGGAACTCGTACATCGCCTTAAATTTCCATGTCGTATCGACGTGCAAAAACGGAAATGGTGGCTTGGCGGGGTAAAAGGCCTTAATCGCTAAGTGCGACATGACCGACGAATCTTTACCGATCGAGTAGAGCATTACCGGCTTCGAAAAGCTGGCTGCAACCTCACGCAAAATATGGATGGATTCCGCTTCAAGGCGAGCAAGATGGGACAAAGTCACTTCGGCGGGCGCTTTCAAATTAGTTTCGTTTGCGTGGATTTGTAACACCCACGCATCCGTAAAAAAACAGACTTCACTTCAAATCCGCCCGTCAGAGCGGATTGATTTGGCGCCAAAGACCATCAACGAGGAACGCCATTCGAACCGACGAGGCTGCCGCTTATCTATGTCGGAGAGGTTTGGATGCCCTTGAATCGCCCAGATGAGGCGGCCATGCACAGCATCATCGAGAACACCCAAGCAATCCTCGGCGTCACTGGTACGTCGCTGAGTATGACATCGAACTCTGCGAAATCGGCCAGAGGCTGCTCGCCGGGCGACGCAACTCCCGAGGATGCCGGCTCCCGGTCAGGCGGGTAGGTTTTTACTCACTCCCGTAGATAAGATGCAAACGTATCGACCACCGTCGCTAAATCCTTCTTGGGGCCATAGCTCCAAGCCCCAAGAACTCGATCTGCCCAACCTCTTGAAGTGGCCGACACCATTACCCGTCGCCGGTGCATACCCACGCTCGTAACTGGAGGCCTCGAAATACCTACCAGTTTCCGGCGTTTCATGATTCAGTTGGTTCGGGATGAATTCTCGGAGATTGGTTATGGACGGGCAGCCTGGTTTCTTTGATGTTGACGAGCGTGATGCGCGGCTGAGCGCTGTCGGTGATCCGTTGGAGAAGTTGAACGCGATCATACCGTGGGCTGTTTTCGAAAGGCCTCTGGCCAAAGCGCTGAAGCGGTCGGACGGCTCGAAAGGCGGTCGTCCCCCTATCCGGCCATCATGATGTTCAAGATCCTGATGCTGCAGGCTCTTTATAACCTATCGGATGACCAGTCCGAGTTCGTCATTCAGGATCGTCTGTCGTTCATGCGGTTTCTCGGCCTGCCACTTTCGCAGAAGGTGCCGGATGCCAAGACGATCTGGCTGTTTCGGGAAAGCCTTGTCCGGGCTGGTGCCATCGACAATCTGTTTGCCCGTTTCGACAAGCATCTCTCGAAATCCGGCTATTTGGCCAAGGGTGGCCAGATCGTGGATGCGACGATCATACAGGCCCCGAAACAGCGCAATACCCAGGACGAAAAGGATGCGATCAAGCGCGGGGAAATTCCTGATGGCTGGAAGGACAGGCCTGCAACGCTTGCCCAGAAGGACCGCGATGCGCGCTGGACTGTGAAATATTCAAAGGCGAAACGCCCGGAGGCAACGCCACATTCCGACAAGTCACAGCAGCGCATGATGGCGCTCAGCTCAAAAAAGTTCTGCGCAAGGACAATACGGCCTCGACGGTCTGGGCTGACAGCGCCTACCGTTCGAAGAAGAATGAAGCCTTTCTCGCCGACAATGGTTTGAAATCGGATATTCATCAGCGCAAACCAAAGGGCAGGCCCATGCCGGAGGCCATGTCGCGGGCCAATGGGCGACGATCAAAGATCAGGTCCGCCGTCGAGCATGTGTTCGCCCAACAGAAGGACAAGATGAAACTCTTCATCAGGACCATCGGCGTCAACAGGGCGAAGGTGAAGATCGGCATGGCCAACATCGCCTACAACATGCTCCGCTATGTCTTCCACGAACGAAAACCTGCCGCGGCATGACGACGGGCCCGGCAAGGGGCTGAAATGCCGAAAACCCAAACACCGAAATGACCGAAAAGCAGCCCCACGGACCGGAACTCTTGTCGCAAACGGCTCAAGCCGGGGTCAATCGAGGCGTCCAACTGTCTCCCTCGGCTCGCCCCATCCAAAGAAGTATGGGTGATCACCCCTCGCCGGTCTTCCGGGGCTAGCTCCCTAAGATCGGCGGCGCGCAGATAACGCAAATGAATAAAGCCGAGAATGCCTTTAAGTAACCTTGGACAGTTAACGTACCGGCGCATTTTTGAAGGCACGGGCAATTGCGTACCAGATGGGCTTGCGCGCGAAGTCTGAATCCAATGGCAGAGGCCTTGGTAGGTGCTCGCCACGATCTTCCGGTTCTCGACCTTGTTCAATTGGTGACCAGTAGAAGCTAGTTTGCGACGACAACCGGTCAGTAATGCCCCAGGTAAGTACTTTTTTGACATTCGGCTGCGCCAATGCAACGTCCAAATACGCTTCTGCCGCGCTAGCGACGCACTGATCTTGTTGCTCTATGGACTTCTCTGCTAGATTATCTTGTACGTCGAGCTCTGTTATATATATTTCATATCCCATATCAGAGATTTCCTTCAGAAACGCTGAGTAGATCTCTGCATTGAAGGGCTTGCCAGCAGTGAGATGAGACTGAAGACCGGCCACATGGCACGGAACTCCGCGCTTTCTGAATCCGCTCAGCAAATCGATAAAAGCCCGTCGCTTCACTTCATCTTCTGGAAGGTCGTACTCCATGAGATTATCGTTGCAGACAAGCTTAGCATCGGGATCAGCCTCGTGAGCGAGATGGAAAGCCGCATCAATATAAGCTGGCCCCATCGCGTGGTACCAGAAATTTTTCCGGTCACTCAGCAGACCGACATTCGGACTGAGAGCTTCATTGATCACATCCCAATCCGTAATCGTACCGCGATACCGCCGCATCACAGTGAAGATGTACCGCTCCATGATCCGATGTGCGTTGATGCTTCCAAGTCTGTAGACTTGCTCCGGCAACCAGTCAGGAGCTGAACGCGATCTGATCAACTCGTGTCCCCGGACCTCCAGACCATTAGATGTAGCAAAATCGACGATCTGATCGGCCTGTTCGAAGTTGTAATGCTCTGGCCGAGGTTCGATATGTCGCCATTTCATCTCGCTCTCGGAAACGACAACATTGCAATTTTCAAGAATTGCACTCCTATAGGCTGGAATGGATTTCAAGCGCCCTGCGCGTACAGCCGCACCATACCGGATGCCTTTTTCGCAGGCGATATCACCAAGCCCACTCTCCGCGCAGTCCATACCCGCGAAAGCTCTATTACCTGAGACCAGGACCCCCCCGCTTGCCTTTAGGAAAGTTCTCCGGCTGATCATCTTGTGGTCTTTCTTCAAAAGGCTCGCCAGTGCAACATCTTCGACCAATCGAAAGCTCTGCAGAGGTGAAAGAAAATTGATCGGCTTGCTGCCATTGCAGGTCTTATTGTTCAAAGAGGTTGCGGATCTTTTTGGCCACGCACTCCGCACCTTCGGCCGTCAAGTGCCCATAATCAAACTGACGGGGCACATCGTTGAGTAGAACGCCGCAATCGTCCTGATGCACTGCATCATAAGTTGAAAAATAAACGACATTTTCCGGAAGCCGATCTTCTTTAAAAAGGCGGTCCGCTTTCTTTGGCTCGGAAATCTCGCGACTTCTCACGTAAGATGACACGTCCACGCCTTTCCGCATTGCTGTAGCAATTTGACGGGGCAGTGTCCCTTCATACTCTGTGATAGGGCCCGGGATTATAACTTTGTCCGCATAAGCAGTAAGCGCTGCAGCCGTCCTGACGGCGTCAGCTTCATCAGCTGTTGTCCAGCGGCCGGCCAAAATAATACCATCCAAGTGATGCTTCGGTACAAATTCGTCAAAAACATATTCAAACAAGTCGGTGCATGATGCCCGTCCGCTCAGAGGAAGTATCGGCTTACAGCCGGAGGCCGTGGCCTGAAGGAAGTTCACCTCCGGCGCTTCCTCATTCAGCCCTGCAATCAAATGCGCAGCATGACTATCACCGACAAGCAAATAGTTCGGCTTGTCATCAACCAGGCTCAAGCATTTATTCTGATCGAAGAATCTGTAATCATCGTAGGAACTTGTAAGGAAACAAGTTCCTGTGTTCATTACCTCCGGATAATCGGTTCCGTAAGTTTCATAGGTCAATATCTTCTCTATTCCGCCCGGCAACTTCCCCCAAATAAGGGTGTTAATCCTGCCGGTAAAGCTTGCAACAACAGCTGTTGCTGCCATCAATGTCACACCCAATGTAAGCACACGCATCGTCGGCATTTGACTACGCCCGCGGAAGGGTTTCTCAATCACAGCCCAAGAAAAGGTGGCCATCACGAAGCTGAGAGCGATAAGCAATAATCCAATTCTTCCGCCCGTGCCCTGCAGGTCAGTTTGTTGTGCAAACACGTAAATCGGCCAGTGCCATAGATAGAGAGAATATGAAATCAGACCAATGAAGCGGATCACCGAGAACCCCAGTAATCGCGCAACCAACGTATCGCCATCTCGCCCGGAATAGATGATGGCAGCAGCGCCAATGCACGCCGGTGCAGCAGATAATCCAGGAAACGGCATATCATCTGAAATAAGAAGCACAGAGCCGACTACGAGCAAAAACCCGACAACTCCCAACCCTTCCTTGCACCATTTATTTGTCGGTAATGCCGGCGCAGAAATCGCTAGGACGCCACCAAGCATCAACTCCCAAGCGCGATATTGAACCAGGTAAAACGCACCACTTGGATCGAGATTGAGAGCCAGTTGAGCAGCCACAAGGCTTACGCCGGCAAGCAGCAGCAGTGCCCATACCTGTACCCGAAACCTGAACCGCGCGATAAAGAGGACGATGATCGGAAAGAATATGTAGAACTGTTCTTCGACAGAAAGCGACCATGTATGGAGCAGAGGATTACTGTGCAGCCCAGCATCAAAATAACCCGACGTATTATAGAATAATATATTGGAAACGAAAAATATCGAGCTTAGGAGCGTCTCCCCCACTTCCCTTGATTCAGAAGGAAATTGGATGCTAACAGATGCGACAATACAAAAGCCATACACAACATATAAAGCAGGAAAAATTCTCTTTATCCTACGCTTATAAAACTCAAAAATACTAAATCTTCCCTCACTAACCTCATCGTATATTATCCTTGAAATAAGGAATCCAGAAATCACAAAGAAAACATCTACACCAACGAATCCGCCAGGCATATATTTGGCAAAATTAATATGAAATAGAACGACTGGCACAACCGCCAAGGCCCTGAGTCCGTCAATATCTCTTCTATATTTCATACAAAACCACCATAATAAAATTAACTCGATCTATATTTAGGAATAGACCTTTTCGCAAAAACAATAGCGATGGAGAACAAAATTATGACCCACTCCGGACTATCGCGGTCGAGAAACTGGCTTTTGGTCATATTCCCGATAATGCCAAACAAGATCCAGGAAAATGCAAGGCTGCCGGCCTTGTCGACCACATTGAAAGACAAAACACGAAAAAGCGGAATCACGGCAAAAGCCAGGGTGCTCAGGACAAGCCCCACAACGCCGGTAGTCGCAAGAATTTCAAGATAGGAGTTGTGTGCGTGACTGACAGACTCCATCCAGCTCGCCACGATATACTGGCGCGCAGGCGCTGAAGCCCCCTCCCAGAAAGCACCGAAACCGGAGCCCAGCAAAAGATGGTCCGGCACATATGCAAATACAACTCGCCAGATAGAAAGGCGCCCGGTCAATGTCGTCGGGTCATCAAGCAACAGAGTAATTTCGGTCTGAAAGGCAAAGTACAGGGCTGTCATAAGCGACACAGCCCCGAGTACGACAAAGCGGAAAGCAAGTTGCCGATTTTTCGAACGCTCGAAATATCGGTAAACCAAAACCATAAACAACAGGAGAATAAGAAGCGCGATTGACGTTTTCGACTTCGTCCCGATTAGAAAAATAACCGAACATACGAAATAAAGCGTATCGAGCTTTCGTTTATCTAGCCACATATAGTGAAAGAAGACCAGAGCAGCAAGGCTCGCGATCGCACCGGCAGTATTCTTATGTCCGTGCATACCCGCCCAGGCAATGGCTCCTTCATAGGGATGTGTAGCCCCAGGCATGATCGGTATCGACAAGAGATCGACGATAATCACGAAAGCCAAGAGCTTCTTCAGGATACGCAGGCTCTTGTCGACGCCCAGCATGTCAACCGACCAGAACACACTGAGGGTCACAATAATGACAATGACGGACCGTCTCAGGGTCAGGGCTGGGTCAACAGACCACGAGATGCTGACGAAGACCCAACATAAGACAAGCAGCGTCGAAAGCGGGACCGAGCGGATTACACTGCCGCGCCCTCTCGCCACATAGACATAGAATATCGACGCAAAAGTCAAAATGTAGAGGAATTGGCGCAACAGGTTGCCCGAGCCAGCCGAAGCCGCCTCGCTGAGCGGCGTAAACGGCCTAACCCCGATAAAAATCAATACCAGGAAACAGGTAAAAACAAAGCGGCGCGCCTGCGCGCCGTTAACCCTATAACCCGAAGCGCCAGACCTGCCGACGTCCGCATGTGCCATACCTATTTCTCCCGATGAAGAGGCAATCCCAAGGCACTCAGATAGCTCTCAACCATGGACGAAGAGGCGAACTCATCAGCACGTGCCCGCCCGTCTTCCGCTATTTTCTCAAGGCGTTCGGGGCCTAACGAATGAATTTTTCGACCCCAGTCCCCCGGGTCCGACGACGCGTATACCGCTGCGTTGCCCCCAGCTTCTCTCATAACCTCTACATCATGGGCAAGAACCGGCGCGCCCGCGGACATTGCTTCAAGCATGACCAAGGGATGACCTTCGTATATCGAAGTCATCAGCAATAGGTCCACGGCTTTAAGGAAACGCGTAACGTCGGCGCCTCTCAGCGGACCAAGAAAATGAACGCGATCTTCAACGCCGCATTCGCTCGCGAGTCGACGAAGCATCTCCTCTTGAGGCCCACCACCAGCCATATAGAGATGCCCCTCCGCGACATATGGCATAGCACGGATAGCAAGCTGAAAGTTTTTTTGCTCGTGCAGTCGACCCAAGGTACCAAGCACAGGAGTACCATGTGTCATTCCAAAATGCGTCTGACATGCCACCTTGTCTTCATCAACCTCCGGCAACTTTGGAGGTTCATTATAGATCACCGATGTTTTCTTCTCGTATGCCTTGCCGCGGTGAGTAAAACTGTTTTTGACAAAATAGCTGCACGCTATGTTGCCTGAAACGAGCGGTGTTCGCGTCAGCAGCGTCTCAAGTTTCTCAGTTCCACTCGACTGCTGATCACGTGGCCAAGCCTGACGAGAGTAGAAGCGGCCTGCCCAGCCAGTGTTAAGCGCTCCAATGATATTGGCTAGCGGATGGAACCCTAAGGTCACACGCGGCCGTCTTCCAGCTATTTCTACACGGCAACGATTGAGAAAAGCACTCCACTCACGCGGCCCGGACGGCAGTTTGTAATAAACGACAAAAAAATCCTCGATTTCATGATAGTAGTCCGGCTCGCGCTCGAACAAGAAGCCCAGCTGCGCATTGTACCCACGCTCGCGAAACGCTTTAGTCAGGCGGCCCGCGTTATTTTGTGCCCCGCCAACACCGTGGGGCGTGCAAAGGCAAAGAATATCAGCACGTTCTTTAGTCATATCTACGCATACTCTCTTCCACCGCTGCTATGTATTTTTCTGCGATCGTCTCTGGTGAGAATTCTAGTACCCGACGCCGCAGTCGTGCCGCATCACGGTTTGACTGAAGCGCTTCCAACAAACCGCTGGCCAGACCTTCGCGATCGTTTTGCGGGACGAGAACGCCGTATTCTCCTCCCTTCAAGATCTCCCTAGGTCCACTCTCACAGTCGGTAGACACAGCTACTGTTCCACAAGCCAACGCCTCGACCAGCGCATTGGGCCAGCCTTCCCAACGAGAAGACAATACGAAGCAGTCAGCTTTGGCGACATAAGAATAGGGATTCTTGACAAACCCCGGCAAGTCGACACACTTTTCCAACCCCTTTCGCCTCACAAGTTCTTCAAGTGCTGCGCGTTCATGGCCTTCGCCAAGTATCACAAGGCGTGCTGGCGTTGTCTCGATTACCAAAGCAAACGACTCAAGAAGTCGGTCGAAACCCTTTTGGACAGACAGACGCCCCATAGCGACAACAACGGGAATCTGCCGATCCGCCGCGAACCACCTATGTTCCACCGCTTCTCCGGCCAGCGCGTCAATCCGGCTGGTATCGACGGGATTGGGAATTGCCGTGATCTTGACCGGCTTGCCGTTGAAGTGCTTGACAAGGGCCGCGCGAATACCCTCACTTTTGGTGATGATGTGATCGGCATGAGGGTAGAGATAGGGGCGCAGCCTCCGTATTGTCTTCCAAGCCATTCCAGTAACCGCCCCGCCGCTCGCCAGTGGGTTGTTACATTCGACAACAATCACCCTTGTTCTACCGATAAATGGCTTCAATAGAAGGCAACCGATGCTTGGCTGGTCGAGTACGGTAAGAACTGCGTCAAACCTCTCGCGCCGCAAGAGCCGGGCCAGCGAAGGGAGTGCCGAAAGCATTCTCTTCCCTAGAGAAAGAATACGCACGTTGGCGGAGACGTCGCTCAAATAAGGTCCGCGGCGATGATTGAGCACTAAGCTGACATCATGCCCGAGCCCGGCCATTGTATTTGCGACGTTGACCGCTACCCGCTCAGCACCGCCACCCGATAAGTTATTTAGTACAAAAGCTACGCGCATTAGCTCCACTCTTTATCGTTGTTTCGCGCAATGCTTAATGCCGTGACTATCATCACGAAATTAAATACAACACAAATAGATGTATAGCCAGCAATAGCATAAACGGAATCGTAATTGTAGGATATTGATAACAACGCCATTAACTGACAAATAAACATAAGTATCTCGAAGATAAATTGCAACTTCTGCCGGCCATAGGTATGAAAAATACACCAGGCGGGTATTTTAACCAGAACGGTCAGCATCCAAAGACCGACCCACCGGGCATACTCGCCGGCCTCACGCCACTCATCGCCAAATATGAAACCAAATATATACGGTCCGAAAGCAATCACTGGCGAAAATATGACACCACCAAATGCGGCCAGCCCGAGAGACGCCTTCAGCGCGCTTGGAAAAGCGCGCTGCCTGTTGTTAACACGCGCCGAAATATGCTGCAGCAGAACCTGCCTAATGGATTGACTAATGAAATTGATGGGAAGCTGCATGGTGCGGATCGTCAACCAATACCAACCGACAACATTCGCGCCAAAAAAACTGCCTAAGATAAAATATGGAAGGTTTTGCGTCAGGGATGTCAAAAGGTCCTGCGGGGCGGTGAACTGCGGTAATCGCCTGAAGCGGATGGCCGCCACTTTCATCCGGCGCCATGAGTAACCATGCATCAGGATACGCCGGTGAGGCCAGACCGCCTGCTTTATAAGAACTCCAGCAGCAAAAAAGAAGGCTATTATCTGGGCAGCAACGAGACCATGAACGCCCCAAGCCAAGAAAGCGGTTATGATCTGCAGGGATGCGAGAACGGCAGCTCGGGAGAACTGATATAGAGCCTGAGGACGATACACTTTGTGACGCGTAGCCCATTGGCTCCCGCTAAGAAAAAGGCCAATCGATATGACCTGAAGAGGAACCCATGGCAGGACGTCAGTGAGGGCATCGGAGCTCATCAGACGTGCCACGATATCGCCCCCGCCCGACACCAGGAAAAGGCCGAAAATTGCAGCTATGGAAAATACGATAGTGATGCAAAGCCCCCATAATGACGCGGCCATCCCCTCACCTTTTGCCAAAACAATACCGAGATCGTAGCGGAGGGATGAGACATTACCGATGAGGAATGCGAGCGACGTAAAAAGACCGAATAGGCCAAAGGTTTGAGGATCCAGAAGTCGCGTCAGAACAGGCGACGCTAACAGTGTGATTGCCTGCCCTGCTGCAACACCGACGCTAAGCATTCCGACGCGCCTCAGCAGAACGCTGCTAGTCAGCTTTGAAAACATATTTTGCGGCATAAATAATCTCGTAAAACCGCCTCAATTTTTCGCAATAAAGTCTTTGAGCGCTTGAAGTAATTGCGGCGTCGCCGTTGCAGAAACATCACGTCCGCTTCCCGTTAACTCGTCGCGTCTGTCGAGCAAATCAAACATCTCAGCCTTGTCTTTAGCGACGTAGATGCCTGGCTTGTTTGAAAAGCGCTGCGTGGTTGCCAACTGATGGTCATTGCGATGCTCGCCGAAGCGCGCCAGGCGAGGCATAATCACAAGCGGTTTCGCCATCTCCAAAGCGCCGATAATGGTACCCATACCAGCATGGCCGATGAGCAGAGCAGCCTGCCGCTGAAAACTTGCAAACTCCAAGGGGTCGATATAGGCGTAGGTCTTGATCGCCCTCGACTTGAAGTTGCTCGGACCTACTTGCGCTACGACATCTGAGACGCCCCGCTCGAACGCCCACTGATCAATTATCTCAATCATCCTATCGAACGGGAACTGCGTGCCAACGGCGACGAAAATCATACGACGGCTCCCTTCCACTCAACCCCTTCGTATTTTGCAGCAACTTCCGGCCACTGCGACAAAACCATATCAGCTCGACCGACGGCCAAACGGCCCGACAATGAGAGCTCTTCGGCGTTTGCTATGCTGTCGATCCAAACAGTGTTGGCACCAAGCAAACGGCCAATCAAAAGCGCAATGACACCAGGAGCAGCACCCGTAGTGACAATAACTTTAGGGCGAATACGTATTATCAGATAAAACAACCTAATTGATAGAATAAAAAGCCTAAACTTTTCCGATTTCGATGCGTCTGGAACAAATCTAACCTTTTCACCGGGCAGTATATCAGACATATGCTTCATGGTTGTGATATAGGTGACATCACAGCCCTCGAAGGCTGGCCTAAGACGCAGAAGCTGCACCCAGTGCCCCCCTGCAGACGCAATAGCGATAAGCTTTTTCAATTATTCACCTCAAAAATATACACAAATTATCAGATTATATACTCACGAAGATAAATTCACCACACGATATATAGAGTATACAATACTAAAGAATCATATTCATATAAACGAGTTTGTTCGATATGAATTTTTTACGTCTATTTTAGGCGGTCTTTGTACAATTCGAGGTAAAAAGACTTCTTTTCGTCATCCGGCAAACGCTTAGTGCGCTTCCCGATCTCATGAACTTTCTCACGATACTCATCGAGCCTGCGGAGCACTTTTGCCGGAACTCCGACAGCAACAACATTATCGGGTATGTCACGTGTGACCACGGACCCAGCACCAATTACGACGTTACTCCCAACTGTCACGCCAGGCATAATTACTGCCCCATAGCCTATAAAGACATTGTCTCCGACTACGATAGGTTTTACCACATCAATGTCAGGGCTACTATTGCGGAAAACCCAAACGCCTCCATCATGGGTTTCGAACCGTGTAGCCGTGGCACTGACATGATTACCAAGCTTTATGAGATATGGTTCAGAACTATAGCTGACTCGAATAAGGCGGCAATTCTCGCCAACATTGACACCAATCATCCGTGCATAGTGCACCGGGGCGCGACGCTTGTAATAGGCTAATTGGATCTTTTTCAATATGCGTTTCAAACCGTTTCTCCGGATCAGCTCAAGACAATATTGCTTCGTGATTAAACAGAAGGGCTAAAGGCGGTTCTCGCTCAAGAAATCAACTGCTCTCTGCCCGTCCTGTCCAAAAGACAGGCTGCAGCAAGAGAGAGAACGCGCGCTGTAGCAACAACCGAGTTTCAGCCACGAGCTACCCAGATCCTAAAGCTGATAGTAATCGCGATACCAATCAACAAACTGAGCAACCCCCTTAATTACCGGCGTCGTCGGCCTGTAGCCCGTGAGCGACATGAGCAGCGACGCATCCGCCCAGGTTGCAGGCACATCTCCGGCCTGCATTGGCATCAAGTTGCGCTCTGCGACCTTCCCCGTCGCCCTTTCGATGGCCTCAATGAACTCGGTCAGCTGAACTGAATCGGAATTTCCGATGTTAACTACCCGCCATGGGGCTACTGGTGACAGGCTATCACCGTCAGGCACAATCCCGTCTTCGGGACGCACCGGCGGTACGTCAATCAGCAATCGGATGGCATTTACGAGATCTTCAACGAAAGTGAAGTCACGCTTCATGTCACCGAAGTTATAGACATCAATCGGACGCCCTTCGAGAATAGCTTTAGTAAACTTGAACAATGCCATATCAGGCCGCCCCCAAGGGCCATAAACGGTGAAGAACCGAAACATCGTGATCGGAAGTTCAAACAAATGCGCATAGGAATGCGCCATGTTCTCATTCGCCTTCTTTGTGGCAGCATAAAAGGACATCTGGTGGTCGGCCTTCACCGTTTCGACATAAGGCATGTCCGTGTTGGCACCGTAAGCCGATGAGGTAGAAGCCAGCAAAGAATGAGCAGGCGGAAATGCCCGCATAGCCTGCAGCAGCTCAAATGTGCCGATAAGGTTGCTTTCAAGGTAAGAGCGAGGATTCTCGATAGAGTAACGCACGCCGGCTTGCGCAGCGAGATGTACCACGACATCTGGCTTTTCGTCAGAGAAGATATCCATCAGCAAGTCAGGCGCTTCGACACAATCATTGATCGCGCGAAACCCTTGATTCTGCAAAAGCATGGACTGCCGCCGCTCCTTGAGAGCTACATCATAATAGTCAGTCATTGCATCGAGCCCGATCACCCTGAAGCCATCTGCGAGCAAGCGGCAGCAAAGATGATATCCAATAAATCCGGCGGAACCGGTAACAAATGCTGTACGGCTGGTCATATCAATTCTCCTCAGTCCGCACCGAACAGGTCACGGGTAAAGACCTTGTCAATCACATCTGAAATATCGGCCGTCACTCGGTTAGCTACGATCACATCGCTCTTTGCCTTAAATTCAGACAGCTCGTTTACCACAGGAGATTTAAAGAACTCCGGAGCATCAAGAACGGGCTCATATACGATAACGTCGATACCCTTAGCCTTGACCCGCTTCATGATGCCCTGAATGGAGGATTGCCGAAAATTATCCGATCCAGCTTTCATGACCAGTCGATAGATGCCGACCGTCTTGGGACTTTTCGCAATGATCTGGTCGGCCAGATAATCTTTCCTCGTTCGATTTGCATCCACGATGGCACGGATGAGATTCTGCGGCACTTCCGAGTAGTTTGCCAATAGTTGTTTCGTGTCCTTCGGCAAGCAGTAACCGCCGTAGCCGAACGAAGGATTGTTGTAGTGGCTACCGATACGTGGATCGAGTCCGACGCCCTCGATGATCTGCTTGGAGTCCATTCCATGCGACATGGCGTAGGAATCGAGCTCATTAAAATAGGCAACGCGCATTGCGAGATAGGTATTGGCGAACAGTTTGATCGCTTCCGCCTCCGAGGGATCGGTAAAGAGGACAGGAACATCTTTTGTGATCGCCCCTCCAAGTAGCAGGTCGGCAAACTGTCTGGCGCGCTCAGAGCGCTCTCCCACAATGATCCTGGACGGGTGAAGGTTGTCATAAAGTGCCCGTCCTTCCCTAAGGAACTCAGGCGAGAACATCACCATATTTGTATTCAGCTCGCTGCGCATACGCTCAATGAAACCAACAGGCACTGTTGACTTCACCACCACCGTCGCAGAGGGATTGATCTCCTTCACCTGCTTGATGACGGCCTCAACGGATGATGTGTCAAAATAATTGTTTACCGAATCGTAGTTAGTCGGCGTAGCGACGATCACGAACGAAGCGTCCTTGTAAGCAACACCATATTCGGTGGTTGCGAAAAGATTTAGTTTTCTGTTCCTCAGAAAATCTTCGATTTCATTGTCGACGATCGGACTAATTTTATTGTTTAGGTCAGCGACCCGATCCGGACTTATATCTACAGCAATCACTTCGTTGTTCTGCGCCAACAAAATGGCATTTGACAGACCAACATATCCAATTCCTGCGACGGCGATCTTCATATCAACACCTATTCAGTATCTAAATTCTATAGCTTAAAATGAGAAACTATATGAAACGTCAACTCGACACTATCGATGACAACAAGACTACATCACCCCTCCTTAGCTCTGGGCAAGCGAGCAAAGAGAGATGCTAAGATATTGGCATACCAGTAGCTTTTCCGCTCGATGAAATTAAACGACATCCAACCCAGAAACAGAACCAGCGCAATCGTGCCAGCAATCATAAGTAGGTATCCAGCCGCCGACCAGCCGGCGGGCAGTGAAGTCAGAATCGTCACACCAATATTCTGATGCAACAAATAGGTTGAATAGCTGACAGCTCCAACAAAAACCAGCGGTCTAAAGCAAAGAAATCCCACGAGAGGCCGATTAAAAACAAGCAATATAAAAATAAAATAAAATGAAGTAACAACTAAACAACTATAGAAATCATTTCCGGTTAAGAATAATGCAGAGTAGACCACACAAACCATAATGGAATTTGATATTAAGTTACGACCCTGAAATATATTATAAAACAGAACACCAGATATAAAAAGATATAAATGATCGGTGAAGAATAACATATTGTTCGCAAAGTAAGCATATCGCCATCCAAGGAGCAAGAATATTATTCTGAGGGCGTACGCAACAAAAAACATAAACATCATGTTCGTGACGAGCGTAAATTTGCGAAAATACGGCATGAACGCAAAAACCGCTGCCCAAAAATAGAATCGAACTTCAACAAATAGCGACCAGTACGCCCCATCTATATAATCCGCATTGGGGAATATCGGATGCCAGAGCAGCGGACGCGTGAAAGTCCACGAAGGAAAGAACCCCTCCCAACCGACTCGTCGAAACTGCGTGAAGGGCGTATCAACGGACCACATAACCGCGAAGGTTAAGAGGGAACACGCAATCATCGGCGGCAGCAACCGACCAAGACGTTTTGAAACAAATTCAACGGCCACCGCACTCCGCTCCAATGTGAGCGAAATCACGAATCCGGAAATAATAAAAAACAGATGAACGCCAAGCTTCCCATACTCGAACACGTTGCTGACATTGAACCCATAGGGATAGAAGTCTGGAAATCGGCCAAGGTAGTGATAGAAAATTACGATGAGTATCGCCACCCCACGCAAACCATCGAGTTCTCTCAAACGGTCTCTCATTAATAACTTCCTAAAAACTCTTTTTGAACAAGCATCATAAAAAATACCCGAGAAAACTTAGCTAGTTCGAAGACGAGCGAAGACCCCGATCAAGGGTTGCTCCACCAATCTGTAAGCGACGCCGCCAGCAGAAGCTGCAATCAAAAACGCGACGAGAAAATAAGCATGCGGTCCAATTGCGTCGATCACCCCAAACTTCATTGAAATCTGCGTTAGTACAGAAATTACAGCCGAATGAACCAGATAGACGGAATAAGATGCATCGCCGAAGAATCTGAGTAGTGAGGGATACCGGAGTGCGTATCGCCTTTCGATCAGTATCGCACCGATAATGATGCACCAGAAGCTTGGCCCTAGGATAAAGTGTAAATATGAAAAGCGCTCCTCGGAAAGGTTCGCAATGCGAATAATTTCCGATCCCAGCACGGCATACAAAACGAAGAGAAGCATGCCGGCCATGAAGACAACGGCTCCTAAGCGCTCGGGAATGTGCTTGAGCAAAACGAACCCGAGCATCCCCATCAAGAAATAGAGATTCCAGAGAGATAAAAGATCAAACGGAAGAAACCATCCGGCGAAATATCCCACGATAATTACGCCAGCCCACCCCACGAACCCCCAAAGGGCCCTCCGCCCAAACAAAAGCAACACGATAAAGAGCAGATAAAATCGCACCTCGTACACAAGCGTCCACGCGACCTTCAGCGGCAGGCTGATAGCACCGCCATCCAGCGGAAACAGAATGTAGGACGAAATCAAATTAATAGGGTGCCAAGAAAAATCGGGATAACCGATACCGACAGCTGCGGCTAGCAGGAACAACGTTAGATAGACCCAATATGCGGGATAGACACGCGCAGCACGCTTATAGATATAAGTAGGAACAGAACTCGGAACGCCCAAATCTTTGTCATGTGCGAGGTAAATTATAAAACCGCTCAAAACAAAAAAGAAACTCACCCCTAAAAAACCATATTTTGCAAATCCTTGAAAAACGACGTGGCTTCCGTATTGAGGTTCCATCAATATAATATAGGTGTGATAGCAAACTACTGCCAACGCAGCGAGCCCCCGCAACACCTGAACGGATTCAATATTTTTCTTCACGTTATTGTGCACAAAAACCTCAAAAAAAGGGTATAGCTAAACAAAAAATATAAAAAAACGCATAATTAGGCTGAAATAAAGCGCCGGCCCAGATCGAAATCAGCATAACCAATCTTGATCGCTTTGACAAAGCCAAAGAAATCACTGAGCGCTTCAGCGTCGTGACATGGCCGCGCGCAACGAATTCCTCCTATCCACGATTTTTCTGCGTTTGCGGGACCTGCTATTTCCTATCACTGTCGCCGCCGTCAACTCCTGTCCTATTCCGGTACGGTCGTACGGTACAACGATCTGAACTGATGCCGTGATTGCCCCTTTGATAAGCTTTGTCTACGAGCCCAATTTAAAATTTATTGAATGATACGAGAAAGGATGGGTTCAACCACCTCTGCCAAGAGCGTGGAGAATCACATGCCCTGGACTGATATCGCCCGCCTGCAGCTTAACCGTGATTGCCTTCGCTATCCAACCGATTTGGCGGGACGTGATTGGGCTGTAGGGGCGCGAGGCCTCGCCCACGGCCGGTGTCATCGACAGCCAGAGTGTCGCTGATATCCAGGACCGTGACGGTGCACCCGATGTCCTGAAAGCCATCCGTTACCGCTTCCCCTGGCTGCGCCATGTCTTCGCGGATGGCGGCTATGTCGGGCAGAAGTTGCGAAAGGCGCTGCGTGGATGCGGCCAGTGGAACCTTGAGATCATCAGGCGCTCCGACACAGCGAAAGGCTTTGAGGTTCTGCCCCGCCGCTGGGTCGTCGAGCGCACCTTCGGCTGGTTCGGTCGATGCCGGCGACTGGCAAAGGATTGGGAAAAGTCCATCGCAACCGCCACAGCATGGATCAACATCGCAAGCATCAAGGTGATGATCAGGCGACTTGCAAGATATTGTTTCCCATCATGAACCTTTGAATCCGGCTCTAAGTTTTTTCGGCGGGGCCTTCCACCGAACATGTGACGGGCCTCAGATTGTGGCCTTCGATGGCGCCACGGGTCTGTATGCCATTCGGAATGGCTGGGCTCACATCGCTGCAGATCGCTACAAGCGCTAGAGCCCCCCAGTGCTGCATTTTCCTACCTTGAACTTCGAGACCCGTGTCGCGCACTTCTCATCGATCGCTCACTCCGGCCTTGCGGCTATGTCATGCCTTGTACTTTGCCGGTTTCAGTCACGCGTTTAGGTAATCGGCTTGCTTGGTCGAGGTTTCAGGGATTCTCCGGACCATCGTATTCGCCAGCGCAACGGCCGCGACCATTTGGGGCTTGCTTGCCACGAGGACAGCGAGGCAGCGGTTCGAACCGCCAAGCTTTTCGATGATCCGGCGATCACCCTCATCGCTCCGACGATTCGCAGTCGTCGAACAACGGTTCCCCGATATGATGAAGTACGGACTCTCGACTGGACGCCGGGCCTAGCATCAACGGAAAACAGCCATGGAAGAGTATATCGGCCGCGATGTATCTATGAAAGAGACAGCAGTTGCGATCCGCGGGTTGGGGTGCGTATCTGGCGCGGGAAATGCGCATTAGATCCTCACATTATTGCCGAGTTGATCCGCAAACGAGCACCCACGGTTAAGCGGGTGGTGTTTGAAACAGGGCCGCTCTCGGTGTGGTTCTATCATGCGCTTCGAGCCAAAGACCTTCCTGTCATCTGCATTGATGCACTACACGCTAAAGCGGCGCTCGACATGGCAACGAACAAAACGGCTGCCAATGATGCCGATGGGCTGGCCCACCTGGCGGAGGTAGGATTCTTTCGCGAGGTCCGCGTGAAGCGGTTCGACAGCATGTTAGCGCGCACGCTTGCCGCGGCCAGCACCCGGTTGGTCCATATGACGACCGAACTTTCCAACCAGATCCGCGGTATCATGAAGACGTTCGGCTTGGTCATCCCAGCCGGCAAAGGAAGCGTATTCGAGAAGAACGTTCGAGATCTTCTTTCCAGCAGTGATGATCTCGCCCATATCGTGTTACCGCTTCTCGATGCCTGGAAAGGTCTGCGCGCTCGCGCCGCGGACCTCGGACGTCAGTTGGTCGTGGATGCCCGACAGAGCCGAGCTTGCCGCGTTCTGATGTCTATTCCCGGCGTGGGAGCAATCATTGCGACTTCTTTCGCAACGGCCATTGAGGAGCCTGGGAACGTCAGAAAGTCTCGATCCGTGGGCGCATGGGTCGGCCTCACCACGCGCCGTTACCAGTCTGGCGAAGTCGATTATGACGGGCATATATCCCGACGCGGAGACCGCCATTTGCGCGGGCTCCTATACGAAGCGGCCTCGGTTATTCTCACGCGCAGTTCCAAACAGAGTTCGTTGCGGACATGGGGTCTTCAGCTGCGAGAGAGGGGCGGCTTCAAAAGAGCTGCCGTGGCTGTCGCGCGAAAGCTGGCTTTCACCATGCACACCATGCTGAAGACCGGAGAATTCTTCAATCCGACTGCGGGCGCGACCGCATAATACCGATAGCGTTCTATAATTTAGCGTTTGCAGCGTCCCTGCCGGGACGTGAGCCGAGCCATTCCGTTGATGGAGTTGCATCGCTATCTCAGCTGAATGCGTCATCCACATTGAAGGCTCGTCCCGCGAAGCTCCATCATGCGGCGCCTGATGTCGACCGCGAAGACAAACATGTACTCGGCAGCGATCTTGAGAGAAATTCAACCTTGACGACCTAGCTGCGATTAGACGATCCCATCAGTCCATATCGAGAATATCGCACCCTCAATTCTTGGGATCCAACACCTAAACTTTAGCCCCGACTTTAGGCTTCGAATTTAGCCTCAGACTGGGCAACCCGCGCGGTGCCAAATACCCGCAAGGGCAAGGGGCTGCGGAAGGACCCACCGTTTTTCTGAAGGCTGGCGGACCCCGTAAACCAAAGGGCGGACCGCCAAAACGATCCGCCCTTCTGCACCCGTCCCAGGCACTCAGTCAGAAGCTCTGAATCTGGACGCCGGGAACGCGTTGATTTAACAACGCATCAATGATGCCGACAATCCAGCCATTGGACTACACCTTGCTGATCGATGCCAAAGGCACGACCATCGGCGTCATCCGCCCGAACAGATCGACCTCGATCACGACATCACCCTTGCCCGTGGTGTTGGGCGTCACCACCGTCCCCACCTGCCCGGCGAAGATCCCGTCTTCGACCGTCACCCTGTCACCGGCAACAACCAGTACATCGCTCTGCCGCTCGTAGTCGAAAGCACCGTTGTCCGCCTTGCGCAGGAGAGCTGCGATGGCATCGGCCTTGAGGGCATAGGGTGTTTCCCATCCTCCGAGGATCGCCGTCACATGCTCCTGCCTCAGCAATCCTCTCAGCGCCTTCGCCGTGCTGACGAAGCGGACGAGGACATAGCCGGTCATCAGCACCTCGTCCTGCGGCGGCAGCAGCTTGCCACGGCGCTTGCGTCTCTTACCCCGGCGCATCGGTACCAGTGCCTCGGCCCCGATCGCCTTAAGGGCTGCCTCCGTCTCCTGCTCATGACCCGGATGAACAACGGCCACATACCAGCAGGCCGTGTCGCTTTCGGTATCGGAGGCTAGCGCCCCCTGCTCGTCCCGCCGCATCCGCCGGACAGCGTCATCCCGCTCCAGCTTGCGCAGACTGCGTTCACCGAGTTCCGCTTCCATGCTGCTCGTCATCATCTTCGCCACCGTCCCCGCCACCATCATTGTGCTGCCGCCTCGCTCTGTCCGATCCGCTGTAACCTGTCGAAGAAGCCGTTGAGCGCCGTTGCCGGCGTGCCGTCATCGAGCGGCGGGAAGTAGACCCATTCCGCCCTGCCCGTATCGGTCAGCCACGGATAACCGCGGGCCCTGTGCTCCTGCTCCCATGCCAGCCAGAGATCGCTTCCAACCTTCACTGGCTCGAAGTCAGAGCCGAACAGCACCGTTTCCGCCGAGACCCGGATACCTCGGCCCGGATAGCGCACCGCCTGGTCATGCATCGCATTCACGGAAGGCCAGCCCATCTTCTGCATCCGCTCATGCTGGAGGGCTTTGCGGTCCGTTCTGCCTGCAGCGATCTCATGCTCCTGGAACCGGGTGAGCGGTGGCAGCGGCGTGCAGGGTTCTGCAAGCCGGATGAAGCGTTCGGCCATCCAGGCCTTGCCGAAGGTTGCGGCCATGGCAGGGCCGGTTGCCGGGGCTTCCATGCCTTCAGGCACATCCTGCCAGCGCTTGTCCCGGAGATAGGTGCTGGCAGCAAACTTCACCGCCCTGCCCTTCATTGCGGCAAGGGTGAGGAAAGCAGGCAGCAGGCTCGATGCCCTCTCCCGGTCTTCTGCCGTCAGTCCCTGCCATTCGGCAAAGGCCCGCTCGTCACTGTCATCGCCGAAGGTCGGCCATTGCCGGTAGAACTTCAGGAAGGTCTTTCTGAGTGTCCTGCGGTCTTCGCTGTCAGTGCCGGTCATCGTGGCCTCCTGTGGTTCGGTGAGCCGCGGCTCCGGCGATCAGGGCCTTGGCGGCTGCGACCTTCTCCCTGCGGCGTTGCTTCTCCTCCGGTGAGAGCGATGCCGAAAGCCGCCGGCGTTCTTCGATGCCACTCACCCGCTCGCGCTCGATCCGCAGCATCTCCCGGTCATGACGAGCGGCATCATCGACGAGGGCGGAGAGTTCGGGCGGTTTCGGCAGGAAGGAGCGGAAGCGCTCATAGCGGCCGAGCCTGAGGTTCTCGAACACCCGGCGCATGGCACCGACAGGCTTGTCCCTCAGCACGTCCGCATAAAGCTCCGGTGCCATCTCCGGATCGATGCTGTCGGGGAGAATGAAGCCGTACTGCATCAGCTTCGCCAGCATCAGGTCGGAGCGGTGTGCACCTGCCGGTTCCATTGCTGCTTCATGGGCGGCGGCTCTCAACCGTCCAGTCAGTTCTGTCGATGTCGATGTCGATGATGTCTGCATCTCGTTTGCCATTGTTCTGCCCTGTGCGTTTGTCGAAGGATGCCTGCGCCCGCCTTTGGTGTTCACGCAGATGATCGGCGCGTGTTGCCGGCCATGGCGGTGATCTGGCCGATGATGCGGCGGGCGTGGACACGGGTTCCGGGGCAGGCCTGTCGGTCCAGCGATCCTGATTGAGCCATGTCGAGAGGTTGCACCACGGTCGGTCGTCGGTCTTGACGACGTAGCGCTTCAGCCCGGCGATGATCGTGTCGAAGTCGGCGCGCTGCCGTGCCGAGGCCCATGCCTTCAGCGCCGTCTTGCGGGCAACCTTCTGCGGATAGATCGGCCAGACAGCGTCATCGAACTCCGCCGTCAGCCCGGTGATATCGCCACCGTGTCGACGGGACCGGCGTTTGCCGGTGTTGACGGTGTCGCCTGTTGCCCCTGCCCTCTCCGGCTCGACTCCGAGGTCTGCCCTGAGACCTGCCCCGAAACCGGTGTTGAGACCGGCATCCGGTTCTGCTCCAAACAAACCCGCTTCCGCCCCGACGGGGGGATCTTTCTTTTGGGCCCCTTTAGGGGCCTTTTCTTTCAGGGGGGAATTTTTCTGATAGGGGGTTTGGGGGAAAGTGTCTTTTTGCGGCTCACCGTAACGCGTTACGTCACCCGTAACGCAGCGTAACGCCGCGTTACGGTCTGAAGCGTCACCGACCGCGGCCTGATCTGCCGTTTCGCCAGCATTCTCAGGGGCTCTGCCGTTATCGTCTGCATCCTGCCCACCGTCACGCGTTACGTAACACGTTACGTCACGCGTTATGCCTGCGTTACGGTCTGCCTCCGGTTTTGCCGCCCTCCGAGCACGGTAGCGCGCCTGCCGTCTGGCCGCAGCAGAACGACCGCCATGGCCTTCTGCAGCCATGACGTCATCCGCCTCGCCGGTGGCCGGCACGAACACGGGTTCGCGCTCGGCCAGCGCTGCAGCCGTGCGGCCGATCAGATCGGCATCGACGCCTGCACGCACCAGATCGGCTATGAGGGCGGCAACCGGGGTCATCAGCCGAGTTCCCGCTCGATCCGCTTGCCGATCCGGGCGATCTCGTCGGCCTTGCCGGAAAGATCCAGCGCCAGCTTCAACAGCCGGTCATGTTCTTCGCAGTGGGCTTTGCGGGCTGCCATGAAGCCGGCATGGAGACGATCAAACCCTTCCTTCTCGGCGGTGTATTCGTCGAGCAGCGGATTGCTGCCCTCCGGACCGAAGAAGGCCTCGCGGACGTCGCTTACCCAGACACGCGGGACATTGAGATCCCGGGCGAGCGTGGCATCGGTCCAGGATCCGCGATAGCCGCGGTCACCATAGACGTCATCCAGCTTCTCGGTGATGATCCGCCGGTCTTCCCGGTCCATCGCCGGTGGCGGGTCTGCCTGCGGTGCTGTGGTGGCCTCTGTTGGTGCCGGGGCTGCTGTGAGGGCTTTGGGTGCCGGGGCTGCTGTGAGGGCTGCCGTTGCCTTGACGGCGAAGGCCTTCGTTGCCGCCTTTCGCGGCTTTGCGGTTGCCATGTCCTGTCCTTTCGTTCGGTTTGTGACTGAGGTTCTGCGCCGGCAGGCCGGGCACCGGTCATCTGCCGGTGTTGCTCCGACCTTCCAGCCGCCGGCGTGGAAGTGGTCCGTGATCGCCTCGGGTGGGGCCTGCCGCAGCGCGGCGGTGAGGATCGCGTAGCCGCTCGCCTCGCAGCAGCCGCAGACGATCCGCAGGGCTGCGGCCATGCTGCTGCCGTGCGCGACGGTGGTGCGTTCGAAGTGGCGGACGGATGTGTTGGCGCTCATGCGGAGAGCTCCTGCAGGGCGTCCTCGGCATATCCGCCCCATTGGGTGGCCATCGCAGCTGCAATGCCCGGATATGTCCGGGAGCGCAGCCGCCAGCGGTCCGCCCCGGATGGCGCCCGGTGCACGATCGACCAGCGGCGGTGTTCGTCCGTGCCGGGCTTCGGCGGGGTCAGCCTGTCGGTCGGGGTCAGTTTTGGCAGGCCGCGCAGATAGAGCGAGGTGGCCTTGAAGGCCTGATCGCCGAACCACCACGGCTGAACCGTCTGTGCCGGCGGGGCATAGCCTGCAATCCGGGCCTTGGCGTGCCGGTGCATCACCGGGTTCTCCACCGCGATCCGTTCGACCGGTGCATTCCAGCAGGCCGAGAACAGCGCCGCCCCTTCATCGAGAAGCCGCCACATGATGATGCGGCGGGCTTCGGTGGAGAGCGATGGCCATGCCTGTTTCTCCTGTGCCGTGGTCTCGCCCGGCGGATTGGTGGGCGGACCCGAGAGCCAGCGGACACCGCTGTTGCAGAGCCGTGTGCACGGCGGATGCATCACCGCCAGCAGGTCCCAGCCGTCATTGAGGATCTCGCGGATATCGCAGACCATGTGACGGTTGCTGCCGTCTTCGGCTGGCAACAGATCGCAGGACCAGACATCATGACCGAGGGCCGCAAAGGCCCGGCGGACAACGCCCGAGGTCTCGCAGCCGATCAGGATCCGCATGGGAGGTGAGGAAGGCGATGCCATCACCATGCCGGCATCCTCCTCTCGTAAGGCCGATACATCAGCTTCTGGTGTTCCGGGCAGTAGGCAGCACCTTCTGCCACCGGTCTTCCGCAACAGGGTGCATCCGGGCCGAGCCGTTCGCCGCCCGGTGTCAGCACCAGCCGGCAGCGGAATTCTCCGCAGTCGATGAACGGCACGGTGGGACTGCCCGGAAGCTGCATGTGCTGTGTGTCATAGGCCTCGATCGGCACCTGCCTGCGGATCGGTGCATCGATGGCAGTTGTTGGTGCAGGCTTCTTCTTCCGCTTCGCCAGCAGCCTTGCAGCCTTCGCCTTGCGTTCGGCCTCGATGGCGGCTGCCTTCTCCGCTTCGGTCTTCCTCTCCCTCACCGGAAACAGATCCGGATTGCGGCGGGCAATGCCGGCAACGACCATGCGCGAGACACCCCACGCTTTGGCAATCGCCGTCAGCGCCTTGCCATCCCGCCGCATCGCGGCCATCGCCTCGATCTCCTGACGGTCCCAGTACCTCATGCTGCACCAGCCTTCCGACCGGGCATCAGGCCGGATCCGTCCGCCAGAAAGTGTTCACGCGGTCGCCAGTCGGTACCGCTTTCGATCACCTTGCGGATGGCCGCATCTTCGGCCTCCTCCTGTGCTTCGGCACAGGGCGCCTCGATCATCGGATGATCGCTCCAGCCGCAGCGGCAAAAGCTGAACCCTGCCACCGAGACGAGATGGCAGGAGATGCGGGGCGAAAGATCTGTGCCCGTCATCGGCCGGCTTTTCCGTCGATCACCGAAAGACCGCCGCCGGCAATCGCGCCGATCAGGCAGCGCTTCAGCCGATCCTCGCTGATTTCCTTGTCGGAGAGCTTCTGCAGGCAGAGCTGCGCCTCGGTCGGCGTCACATGACCGTCGGCCAGCGCCTCGAGGATCGTGCTCATCAGCTCGCCTTCGCTCGCCTGATCGCCCGCCATGCACTGGATCAGCGACAGTGCCGTCCTGCTGCGCTCATCCGATTCCGTCAGCCTGCGTCCGGCAGCGGCTGCCATGGCTTCGGTCACCAGCGGTGCATCGGTATCCTCTTCCAGGATCCTGACCACCGGGATCGGCATGATGTCGGTATCGCGCTTGCCGTTCCAGCGGCCGACGGCACTGGTCGAGCGGTTGGTGATCAGGGCAACGCGCTCGATCCCCCCTGCCCTTTTGATCAGGTCACGCTGGGCGCAGCGGATGGTGAGGATGAACGGATCGATGGAGGGCTCTTCGGCCATGTCTCTCCCTTTACGAAAACAACAAAAGCTATGCGCGCCGGGAAAGGCCCGGCGTCGTTTCCCATGGCGGGACGGTGGATCGCGGTTTAGGGTCAGGTCAGTCGGATGGAGCGCCTAGGGCGGGTGCAGCCGGGAAGGACACGAGAACGATGGGTCAGCGCCCGCAGCGAATGATGGACACCAGCGCCGGAGCAGGCGCCCATATGGCCCGCTCCGGCGCACCCCGCGCGGACCGGCCGGGAGGAGATCGCCGGGTCCGCGCCGCGCGCAACAACGGGCAAAGGCTGCCCGGTGCGCGCGAAAGGGAAAAGGGTCGAGCGGCCAAACCGGCCGCGCAGAAAGTGCGGAAGAAGTCTGCCACGACAGTTTTGGCGACCTAAAACACGCCGAGATTGCAATGGGCAGTTTTAAAAGATGGTTCGATAGATGCAGCTTCATGCCGCAAACAGATAATGGTATTTTTCCCATTTTACAATGGGAAATCTAACAGTGATGAAAGTACGGGAAATACCCTACAATCATTCTATGGAATTAAAGGATATCGTCAGCACCCGATTGACCGAACTTGGCATTGGTCATGTGACCGCGGCAAAGCGCAGCGGGCTGAAAGAAAATTTTATTGGCGACATTCTCAAAGGCAGGAAGCAGAGCGTGCAGCTCCGCAACCTCAACCGACTTGCCGAAGCATTGCTGCTCGACCCCGTAGCCATGAGCCGCGGCGAACTCGTACGCACAGATAGATCGGCAAAAGCGCCGCAAACCAAACCCTCGATCACGAAGGTACTCTCAGACGCGCCAACGATATCGATCCGCGGCCAGGTCACAGGATTATTCACCGAAGAAACCTCCCAAGACGATACCGAGAAGGTGGGGGCTATCCCCATAATTCCGTCAGCCCTAATGACTATTTCGGAGGTGTATGCCCTCTATGTGTCAGGCCGATCGATGGAACCACAGTTCTTTCCTGGCGACCTGATATTTGTAAATCCTGCTCGCCCGGCTCGGCTCGGCGACTGCGTTGTGATAGTGATTAGTCATGGACCCGGCTCACGCCGCGTGCTTGGTGTTTTTGACGGCGAGAACTCGGAAACGGTCACTCTCAGGAGGCACCTGGCAGAGGGCAACGCGCCTCTAACAACCGAGATTCCAAAGGCGCGCATTACCGCGCGTCATAAAGTCATGACCACCAACGAAATCTTCGGGGCGTAATGCGCTCACCCGCGTGACTGACTCACCCACTATTTTCAATGAACACTTATCGCGACGTTTAGGTCGATCAATAGCTCCGATATTACTAAAGTCTGAAGCCTCGTTGGCGTGACCGCCTTCCTGCATGGTGACTGAAAATGATTTTGCGCAGCGTAGCGGCAATTGCATGACGCTTGTCGCCTGCCTCCAAAAGGCTGCACCACAGCGGACAGCTTCACCGACCCATCTTCCCACTCAAACAGAACGCCAGAGTGCTTCCGCGTAGCGCTCCCTCTAGAATCCGGCTTGTTTTGCTACAGTGGTATTTTTACCATTACCCAGTTGACTATGGTATTTTTCCCACTTAGTTTCGCACTTAATGAGCTTACTGTCTTGGCCTGTGCGCACCACTGAGGCGTCGAACTACAACCCAAGATCAAGCGAATTGCCAATAGAAGCTGGAATATCGCATAATGTACAGTGAGAGAGAGCGGCAACTCCCGGCCGCCGCCGACACCGAATCCATCTCCAACGAGTTCCGCGAAACCGCGAAAGTCTCATCGCTCTCCAACCATGACCGAATAGGGTGCTCACTGAATATCCCAGCCGCGACAAGGTGGCAAAACAGGTGCTCGGCTGCTCGTTGGCCCCGCGTTAATCCCTCCTTTACCCGCCAACCTCGCAGGGATTGGAAATTGGGATGAGCAACTACCTGGTAAGGTCGATCGAGACAAAGCACTTGCACGGTATTGTTTGGGGCAATCTCGATGATATCTGGGATGTCGTTGACGAAGTGGCCGAACCCTCGGACTTCGAATTCGCTAAGCTCGGTCCCGGCGGCATGTTTTCCGAAGCAGGGATCGCAGCGCGCATTTCCGATGACACCGACAGCTCCGATTCAACCCCGCTGCCCAATGGCGGATACCTACCGCCAGACCTCGATCCGTCGGAAGTGACCTTCTACGCCCTGACCGAGCCTGATCGCCTCCGCTGGCGCCGCTTTGACGACACCCTCGGCAAACATGGCCTCGTCACCCGCATCTTCGCAGCCGTGGATGCGAAGAATGACGGTGATGCATGATCATCCGCCTCGCCGCTCACAGGCACCCTCTCACTTTGGCAGACTGCACCTTCCTGCGCCGAATCGTCCTGCCGGCGATAGTTCTTGGCAGCGCTCTTCTCTTCCTTCTCACTATCCATGCGCTTGCCGCCTTCGAGGCAGCACTTGCAGCGGCCTCGGGGGTATGATCATGACGCGGCACGAAACCATTGCAAGCGGACCTGCAGGCGAGGAAACACCACCTCCGACGTTCATCCCCTCGCCTGTTCTTTCAATGCGAAGTGGCTGTGGCCGATGAAGGCGGTGATCGACTATGCCCGCCTGCTGGCCACCAAACACGGGCTGACAAGGAAGCGACCGAATGTGATGACCGTTGAAGGTCATCCGGAGTTCATTGGCTTCTGGATGCCGATGCGTGAGGCACTGCCGGAGCATGAACCAGAAGAGTTCAGAGATATTCCGGTACGGTTCCTGAACGAGGTATCCAGCCATGGCTAGTCGTCTGCCCGCACGGGAACGCCTCGACAACTATCGTGCGCTGATCTCACGGGCTGTTCCGCTCGTCGACGTTCTGGCCGACACCGCGGGCATGCATCTGGAGATCACCGGCCCGGACGAGCCGGAGATCATCTGCTCGCTTCCCGCCGCCTGCCCTGCCGACAACCGCGAATTGATCCGACGGCATATCGAAATCCCTGCAGATCTGATCAGCATGCTGGATGCAGCCGCCAGACGTGACGCCGAGCGCCGCCGGGAGATCCAGAAGCTTAAGCAGGCGCTTGAGGCGAAGGGCGGGAAGCCAGCGAAAGACTATGCCGCAGAATGCGCCATGAAGTGCACCGAGCCGGCATTCATTCGGTTTCTGATCGAGCAACACGATCTGCCGCATCCGGCGACCGACAGAACTGCCGCGACGCGGGTGCTGTCGGTGTTGGC
The DNA here is from genome assembly GCF_000960975.1 of Martelella endophytica. Classification (NCBI taxonomy): domain Bacteria; kingdom Pseudomonadati; phylum Pseudomonadota; class Alphaproteobacteria; order Hyphomicrobiales; family Aurantimonadaceae; genus Martelella; species Martelella endophytica. The sequence goes on from NZ_CP010803.1 coordinate 3,687,605, forward strand.
GATCACCAGCCGGAGCCGGCTGAACACAGACCCAGCCGCTGCAGCGCGATGGCGGCAAATGGTCACTGATTTCGAACTGTGGAGAAAAAGAGGATGACGACAATGGACGCTTCAGAGACCACGAAACCCAGCCGCCGCCTTCGGGCAACTGAAAGCGGCCTACGCAAGGCCTTGCTTGCCGCAAGGGCCGCAGGCCTTACCGTAGATCGGCTGCAGGTATTGGGCGGAGAATATGAAATCCACTTTTCAGGTGTCGCGCCCGATGCGCCTTCGCCTGAGGATGAAGGCCTCGAACAGTGGTAGACGCAAAAATGAAAGTCAATTATCCAGGGCTGATCCGCGAGGCCCTGCCTTCCGGCAATTTTCGCTGGCGTGTTCGCCCCGAGGGCAGACCCAAGCAAAAAATCCGCATTCATTGCGGCCCGGGCGATGACGATTTCCAGAGACAATATCTGGCGGCACGGCGGGGCGACAAACCCGAGCCGCTTCGCACGGCTTCCGATTACGCCAAACCAAGGTCGATCGGTTGGTTGATCAACAGCTACTTCGAATACCTCGATAAGCGCGTCGACGCGGGAACGACCAGCGCGAAAACACTCAAGAAGAAGAAGAACCTTCTCTCAAGGCTGCTGACGCATCCCGATCGCGTGATGCTCATACCCACCGAGAAGCTGATCGAATTTCAGGACGCCATGAGCGCTTCGCCGGCGCAGGCGGATGCGTATATTGAAGCAGTAGCGATCATGTATGACTGGGCGATCAAGCGCCGGTACATCAGCCATAACCCGGCGAGGGGCATTGAGAAAATTTACCGCAAAGGCAACGGCGCCACACCATGGAAAGCTGCTGACGTGCGCGCATTTCTGGCCAGGCACAGGCAGGGAACGAAGCCACATGTCGCCATGTCCGTTCTTCTTTGGACCGGATGTCGTATCGAAGACCTGACCTTTTTGGGCCCGGTCAATGAATGCGTGATCGACGGAGTGGAAGCCCTTCGCTGGAAGCCCAAGAAGAGAGGCTCCACCGAGGTTACCATTCCACTGCTGCCACCGCTGAAGGCTGCGACGCGCGCGGCTGAACAACAGGGAAAGACCTATGTCGTCAGTCGCGGCAACAAGCCCTTTGCTAGCGGCGACAGTATGTCTGCCATGTTCAAGCGCTGGTGCAGAGAAGCGGATCTGGGGCATCTTTCAGCGCATGGCGTGCGCAAGGGCCTCGCCGAACTGTTGGCGGAGCTCGGCTGCAGCCAGTACGAGATCATGGCGATCCTCGGTCACTCGGAAGCACGAACAAGTGAGGTTTACACGCGCCGCGTCGAGCGCTGGAAACTGGCGCTCGGGGCTATGGAGCGTATCGACGTATCGCATGCTTGGCGATAGATAGATTACACACGACCTGCCCGGCAAATCAGATGATACCCTGCCCACTCAGGCAAGCCGCCCCGACAACCAACTTGGAAATATCATGCTCGATCCACGCACCCCACTCATATTCGACGGGCACAATGACCTGCTCGCCCGGATACATCTCAAGCACACCAGCATTGAGGACGTGGTCGGTGGCAGTGCGAAGGGGCATATCGATCTGCCCCGTGCTCTCAAGGGGGGCTTTGCGGGCGGCTTCTTCGCGCTTTGGGTGCCATCCACACAGACTGGAGCAAGTGCCAACGGATCGCAGGAGAGCGGCAACTACACTGATGTGCCGTTGCCCGGAATGGTGGCGTGGGAAGATGCGATTAAGGTTGTCATTTCCGAGGTGGCGATCTTCCAAAGGCTTGCCGCCGCGGGAGTTCTGACGCCATGCACGACCGTCAAGCAGCTGAAAGCTGCGCTACCGGGAGAGCCGATGGCTGCTATCCTCCATCTGGAGGGAGCCGAGGCCATCGACCCTGAGTTCTATACGCTCGAACTACTCCATGCCGCGGGGCTGCGCTCGCTCGGGCCGGTCTGGAGCCGGCCGACGCTATTCGGCCATGGCGTGCCGTTTCGCTTCCCCTCTACAGGCGACATCGGACCGGGGTTGACCGACCTCGGCAAGGAACTGGTGCGCCAGTGCAACCGCCTCAAGATCATGCTCGACGTCTCACACCTCAACGAGAAGGGCTTTGACGATCTGGCAGCGATCTCCGATGCCCCCATCGTCGCTACGCACTCCAATGCCCACGCCGTCAGCCCGCACGCCCGCAACCTCACCGACCGCCAGCTCGCGGTAATCGCCGAGCGCGATGGGCTGGTGGGCCTGAACTTCGCCACGGCATTTCTGCGTGATGACGGCCGCATGATCGAGGATACTCCCATCGAGCCGATGCTCCGCCACCTCGATCATCTGATCGCGAAGCTCGGTGAGGATCGAGTTGCGCTCGGTTCGGATTTCGACGGCGCAATCGTACCCAAAGACATCGCCGATATCGGCGGTTTGCCCGCACTGAGAGAGGCAATGCGTTCCCATGGTTTCGGCGATGATCTGATGGCCAAGATCTGCAACGGCAACTGGATGAGAGTGCTGGCGCGGACATGGGGCGAAGAAGAAGAATTATAGAGCGACCGCGAAGTCCTTCGATTCGCCGCTATCTTTCACAGGAAACCTCGCCCCCCCCCTGCAATCCTCCGTCCGCGGATGCCGCTTCAAGAACCAGCAAACCATTTCAGCTCCACGGGACCCATCATGCATTTCAAGACGTCCTGACTAAGCCCCGAACTCCTCCTTGAGCCATGCAAGGAGCGCGTCTGTTTCAGCGTGGTGTCCCCGGCGAGATCCACGAAACACTGAAATTTCCGCGGGGCGGAAAACGGTTTCGGCGCAGACCTGCTGGAGCTGCCCGCTTTCGATAAGGCCGGAAACAGTTCTGCGCCAGCCGAGCGCGATCCCCTGCCCGGCTATGGCGGCCTGAAGAACCAGCGGGTAGCTGTCTAAACTGGTTATCCTCGGCTTCCGAGGGAAGCCACGGTCAATGGCATCAAACCATCCTGGCCAATCCATCCAGTCCTGCGGCAGCACCTGATGCGTCAGCAACGGATAGTGCACAAGATCGGCGGGCGATAGCGGCAGCTTCTCCTTGACCAATCCCGGCGAGGCAACCGGAAACACCTCATCTGCGGCGGTGAAAGCCAGGCGTGCGCAGCCCGAAGGACGGCCCGTTGTCTGGATAGCAACATCGAAGGGTTCGGAGGTATCAGTTAGAGGGCCGAGGGCGCTGATGACGCGGACATCCAATCCGGGATTGCGCTCGTGAAAGCGGGACAGGCGCGGCATCAGCCAATAGAACGCCTCACAAAGCTGACAATGCAGCACGATCCCGCCCGTCTCGGGCCCTCCCCTCAGTTTCGAAGCCTCGGCCGAGATATCGGCAAGAGCTGTACTGATGACCCGCCCGAAGGCCCGTCCCGCATCCGTGAGGAATGCCCTTCTGTTGCGCCGCTCGAAAAGCGCAACGCCGAGATCGGCTTCAAGCGCCGCAATCTGCTTGCTCACTGCAGTCTGGGTCAAGCCGAGTTCTTCTGCGGCCGCGGTGAAACTCTCGTATCTCGCGGCAGCTTCGAAAGATGGCAAACGCGAAAGGGGTGGCAGAGACAATCGTTCCATTCCATTTCCTCATGAATTTGCGACGCTTTCTCATTTTATACAGGGCCCATGGGATGCTTTCCATGCCTGATGCTCGCGTTTTTCAAAGCACAACTTCACACTGGCACCCGCCTGCAGGGCACCGCCTCTATCGTCCTGGCAGTTTTCCTGCTGTCTTTATCCGACGCGCTGGTGAAAGACGCTGGGGCACGGTTTGGGCTGGCGCAAATCATCCTATTGCGCTCGCTCGTCGCGACAGTCATGATTGCGGCGACGCTTGTCGTCATCGGTGGGCCAGCCGCACTCCGCCTGAGGTGTTCCCTGTGGGTCTGGGCCCGAAGTCTCAGCCTGGCAGCAATGTGGCTCTGTTACTATGCCGCGCTTCCATCGACCCCATTCGCACTCGCAGCGGTCTGCTACTACACGTCGCCGATCTGGATGGCGCTGATGACACGTATCCTGGGCACCCACACCGGAAAGAAAGGCTGGACCGCTGTAACCCTATCGATGGCGGGCGCGTTTCTGGCAGTAGGGCCACGCATGGGCGCCCTGCCGGTTACGCTCTTCCTGCCACTGGCCGCAGCCGCATTCTACGCTTTGGCGGGTGTCATCACATGGAACCGCTGCCAGAAGGAAACAGCGGGCGCCCTGGCGTTGAACCTCAATCTGTGCCTTGGGCTTTTGGCGAGCGGCGGGATCCTAGCATTGGCCATCATGCACCCATCGGAAAATCAGGGCTTCGTTTTCGCAATCTGGCCCGACCTTCGCGGAGCCGACTGGGGGCTCGCCATCATTCTCGGCTGCCTTCTCGCAGTCATCACCACACTGGTTGCACGCGCCTACCGTCTGGCGCCGACACCGCTCATTGGCGTTTTCGATACTGCCTATCTGGGATTCGCAGCATTCTGGAGCGTCGTCTTCTTCGACGCGGTACCGACAACACCAGAAGGCATCGGCATTGCTTTGATCGCGCTGGGCGCGATTATGATGAGTTTTCAAAGGGGCAGGCCATAAGTGAGACTTGCTTCGACCGGGACTAGTCTCACAAAGCTACTGCGGCTTCCGTTGGCATGCCGCTAAGAGAAAGTTCCCCCAAAGAACAACCCTCATGATCATTGGGTTGATGGTGGGCCCGACACATGCAATTGCGCAGGTCCATCTGACTTGCTAAGGCTACATTGTATTTGAATATTTTCTATTTTTTCGACTATTAAGGAGATTGATTTGCCCTCACGTAAAAAGGTTCGCAAGGCGGTTCTGCCGGTCGCCGGTCTCGGTACACGCTTCCTGCCCGCGACCAAGGTCGTGCCGAAGGAAATGCTGCCCGTCGTCGACAAGCCGATCGTGCAGTACGTGGTCGACGAGGCGATCGAAGCCGGCATCGAGCACTTCGTCTTCGTCACCGGCCGCAACAAGCACGTCATCGAGGATTATTTCGATATCCAGTACGAGCTGGAAGCGACGCTGAAGGCGCGCAACAAGAATGCGGAGCTGAGCCTGCTTGCCACGATGCTGCCGAAGGCCGGCACGGCGACCTTTACCCGTCAGCAGGAACCCCACGGTCTTGGCCACGCTGTCTGGTGCGCCCGCGAGATCGTCGGCCCCGAGCCCTTCGCTCTGATCCTGCCCGACATGGTGATGGAAGCCGACAAGCCCTGCCTGAAGGGCATGATGGAAGTCTACGACGTTGCCGGCGGCAATGTCGTCTCGGTCGAGGAATGCGACCCCTCACTTGCCCACAAGTATGGCATTGTCGGCGTCGGCGAAACGGTCGGCAACGGTTTCAAGATCACAGAGATGATTGAAAAGCCGGAACCGGGTACGGCGCCGTCCAACTACTTCATCAATGGCCGCTACATCCTGCAGCCGGAAATCTTCCCGATCCTTGCCGAGACCGAGCGCGGCGCCGGCAACGAGATCCAGCTCACCGACGGTATGCTGAAGCTTGCCCAGAGCCAGGAATTCTTCGGTTACAAGTTCGATGGCCAGACCTTCGACTGCGGCTCCAAGGAAGGCTTCATCATCGCCAATGTGGCGCTGGCGCTGAAGCGCGAAGATATCCGCCCGAAGGTCGAGGACGAGCTCAAGGCGCTGATTGCCGCGCTGAAATAGCTCGGTACAGTCGGCGCTAAACGAAAAGCCACCTTAAAATCGCGTCAGACGGCTCAGTAAGTGCCGTCTGAGCTTTCAAACGAAGACCCGTGTCTCTTGGCGAGCCAGGTTGCCCGGATCTTCTGGCGCATAGCTAGGCGAGCGGTAATCAAACGAAAAGCGAGACCACGAAGAAAGCCGACAAGGCAACCACGCGGCCAAGCATATGTCCGTTCGCTAAAAGTCCGGCCTTGGCGTCTTTCTATTGGCGGACTCTCCGTTAGCGCGTCGTTGTCCCAATGTGTCGAATGTATGCAGAGAACGTACGAATGCAAACGCATTGTGCGGACGGCTGGGACCTGTCTCTAGACGTTAATCGCCCACGAGCCTGTCAAAGCGCCGCGATTAGAGGCTCCTGATACACCACGATGCGGGCGTGATAGGGGACGCGGTCATAGAGATCGACGATGTCGTGGTTGATCAGGCGTACACAGCCCGAGGAAACACTCTTGCCGATCGAATTCCATTCAGGGCTTCCGTGCAGGCGGTAGAGCGTGTCCTCGCCGTTCTGGAATATGTAGAGAGCCCGGGCGCCGAGCGGATTGTCGATGCCGGGAGCCATGCCCCCGTTGGCGACGGAGTAGATTTCGAGTTCAGGCTGTCGCGCGATCATCTCCGCCGGCGGCTTCCAGCGCGGCCAGCGCTGCCGCCAGTGGATGACGCCCTCGCCCTGCCAAGCGAAACCCTCACGACCAATGCCAACGCCATAGCGCATTGCGGTTCCTCCCTCTTCGACAAGGTAGAGAAACCGGTTGGCCGTATCGACGACAACGGTGCCCGGCGCCTCGCCTGTCGGATCGGTGACGCGCTGCCGGAGATATTTCGGATCCATCTGCTGATATGGGACGGCCGGCACAAGGTGCCCGTCATCTTCGAAAGCCGCATACCGCGCTTCCAGTTCCGGATCCGCCGCGGGCGTCGGTACCTGAGGCACCGGCATGGCTGGGCCCTGCGGGTTTGAGGCACATGCGGAAAGCATAGCCGCGGTCGAAAGGGAACCCAAAAGAAAGGCACGGCGCGAGAGGGAACTGGATATCATAAACTCACTGACTATCGATTGATGCCGCTCGGGCAAGGTTTCGTACGAGCAAAGGAGCACCCTGGCGAGCGTAATCTCCGATGTCGGGGAATAGAACGCATGACAGCCGTTTATGGTTTCAAGCCAGAAGACCAGCGTCCTTGTCGATGCCTTTCAGCATCGTTGGACGCATGACAACAAGTCACGTTCGTGTGAGAGGCGGCCAAAGCCCCCACTCGTCGTCGCCTCAGTGAGATCTACAAGGTCAGGAGGGCTCCACGGAGCGATCGACAGTTTCAGGTCGCGCGCCGGCTCCGCCGTTATCGTCCTGTCCTTTTTCACCGTCCCGGTGGGACTTGATAGCGAAGAAGATGGTCGTGCCGATTGCGACGACTTTGATCAGACCAAGGGTTATCGGAACCCAAATCATCGTTTTGACTTCTCTGTTGTCTACGGAGCCTGTCGAGGCGAATGCAGCCTCAGCTCGACGAATTGTCCATCGGTGACCACGTTCAGTGGCCGTCTCGCCAGCTTGTCACAAGCCGATGCGGTACCGTTCAACTATGCTTCCGATAACGATCATTCAAGCTGACGCCACCGCTACAAGTTGACGCATATCAAGGATCGAAGGCACTGCTTCAACGCCTCCGAGCAGTATTGAAGAAAGGGTAATGTGTCGGCGCGATCGTCACGAGAGACGAGCAATCAGGCCGGCACCCACGCGCCGTGAAGCCCTTGTGGCACCCGCTGCGGCAGTCGCAGACGCAGCACCGGCTCATCGGAAATCCGGCCGGCATCGAGAAGCACAAGCTCGCTCCCGTCCGTTTCCGGATCATAGACATAGGTGGCAAGCCATCCGGCCGTTTCCCCGTTCCCGTGGGGAATGAAAACTGCCTCGCCCGCAATCCGGTTGCCGAAGTCATGCGCTGATATGTCACCGGTTTCGGTGTCGACCCGCAGGAGGCAGTTGAATGTGCCGGAAGCGCCGTTTCCGCCTGTCAGTGTCTCGGTCAGGGTTGGCGCAAAGATATACCGGTTCGAAACTGATGTCCGCCGCTCATCGATCCGGGGAAACTCGACCACCTTCTCGAACCACGGCTGCTCGCGGATCCGCCCCGACGTCGTATCAAGCACCAGTCTGTGCAGCCTCGGGGGCTCGCTGTTGCGCTCGCCATAGCCGAAATAGAGCTTCTGGTGGCGGACATAGTCGATCACGATCTCGCTGCTGCGCTCGAACCCGTTTGCAAAATGAAAAACGAAAAACGCCTCGGCTTCGAACCATCGGGGCTTGCCACCATCCAGAGGCACGACCGCAATGCGAGTTCCAAGATCTCCCCGCCACTGAATGAATGAGCCACCTTCCATCATCTTCTGCAGATCGAACACGGCCGGACCGATGAGCAGGACGAGGTAGCGCTCGGTGAGAACGAAATCATGGATCATGCTGGGCGCCGCCAGCCCGACATCGAAGCTGCGACGAAGCCGCCCGTCTCGGCCGATATGGTGGATCGTGACGGTCGGAGACATCAGGTCGTAGTTGAGGGCAAAGAGATCGCCAGTGACGGGGTGGACGCGATTGTGCGCGCCCATCAGGATCGGGCTGCCGGTGCCCGCCATCCATGGTCCCCGCGTTTCCAGGTCCGGGCCGATTTCCCATGCCGGCTCCCCCTCGCCCAATGCCAGCAGATGATCCCCGTGCTGCATGACGCTGACAAAGGCCGAGGCCTTGAAGGGGTTCTCCGGATCGTCATCCGGCCCGAGGTATTTGGCATCGACCGGCGACGGGCTCATCAGCCCACCAAAGACGGCGTGACCGGCGAGATCCTCGATCTCAAAGCTGCGGGTTCGGACATATCGGTTGCGATAACGCGCAATCCCGTTTTCGAAGCTGACTGCATGCAGCATCCCGTCGCCTTCCAGCGGGTAATTGTAGGACGAAGGCTGGTAACGGGGATTCGGCCCGTTCCTGATGTAGGCGCCGGCCAGGCCCTCGGGGATCGCCCCCTCCAGGACTTCGAGCCTTTCGGAATCGATCTCCGTGCCGACCGGTGCGAAATTGCCAGTGAGATGCGGATTGTCGGAACGCCAACTGATCGTCTCGGTGATGCGATCCCGGCTCATGCGCAACTCCTCCTTGCTAACGGGAAGAGGAAGGATCGCGTCTTTCGGCCGTTCGGTCAACTGAGTCGATTCGCGAATTGGAGCTGCCAGGACCGAGACAGTAAGACGCTCTCAGGAGCGAATCTTGAGATGCCGACCCGGGCTTTATTAGCACAGGTACTGCTACGTTTTTTATCGCGAATGATGGAGCGCCAGCGCGAACTGTCAGGGGCAGGAAAGGGCCGACGCAGAGGTAAAGTGCGAGCCAATGTGCCCCACGCGCCTTTCGGCGTGGTACATAATGGATCTTAACTGCCTGAAAAATATGAGATAAAATCTCAAAATGGTGCGGTCGAGAAGACTCGAACTTCCACGGGTTGCCCCACAGCGACCTCAACGCTGCGCGTCTACCAATTCCGCCACGACCGCATCGTGGTAGGGCCGGTTTGGGCCGGCGCCGCAGCATGTAGCAAAAGCATGAACGCCAGACAAGCGGTTATGACCGTTTTTTTTCATTTCTTCCGGGGAAAGGCGAAACCGCCTTTTTTCAAGGGCTTCGCGCGCCCTTGCGCTGCTTGCGATGCGCACCCAAATCTGCGACGAGAGGCGGCGCGAAGGACACGACCATGCAACGCAATGAAATCGACTATCTGATGCACCCCGAGCCCGGCGCGCCGCCGGTGCGCTGGCGGGTGAGCGAGGGGCTGACGCCCTACCCCGAGGCGCTGGCCTTCATGGAAGCGGAAGTCGAAAGGATTTCCGCCGGCGATGCCGACGAACTCGTCTGGCTGGTCGAACATCCGCCGCTCTATACCGGTGGCACCAGCGCCGAGGCGGCCGATCTGCTGATGCCCGACCGCTTCCCGGTCTATCAGACCGGTCGCGGCGGCGAATATACCTATCACGGCCCGGGCCAGCGCGTCGCCTATCTGATGCTCGACCTCAAGCGCCGGCGTCGCGACGTGCGCGCATTCGTCACCGCGATCGAGGAAACCATCATCCGCACGCTCGGCGCCATGAATGTCCGCGGCGAGCGCCGCGAGGATCGGGTCGGCGTCTGGGTGCAGCGGCCCGAAAGGCCGCCTCTGCCGGATGGCTCCATGGCCGAGGACAAGATTGCCGCGATCGGCATCAGGCTCAGGCGCTGGGTCAGCTTCCATGGTCTCGCCATCAATGTCGAGCCGGAGCTCGAGCATTTCGGCGGCATCGTGCCGTGTGGAATCTCGGGGTATGGCGTAACAAGCCTGGTCGATCTCGGCCTGCCGGTAACGATCGAGGATGTCGACATCAGGCTACGCGAAGCCTTCGAGGAAGTCTTCGGCGCAACCGCGAAGGATGACCGCTGACGCCGAGCCTCAATGGGTGGTGCGCGGTCCGGTTACGGTGAAACGCAGCCGGGTCAGCACGCCGCCCTTCTCGCCGGAATGCGGCTGGCGCTCGGCGCGGCTGCGGGTCATCTCGATCACGGGCGCCGGGCGGCCGCCCCGTCGGCCACGCGTCGGCACCGGCCTTTCGATGTCGCCAGAAATCAGCCACAAGGGCCTCACCCCCAGAAGAGCGGCCATGCGAACGAGCCGTTCCGCCGAAGGCTCGCTTCGGTCGGTTTCCCAGTGCTTCAGCGTCTGCGTTTCGATGCCGAGTTCGCCGGCCAGCCGGTCAAGGCTCATCCCGGCATGCTCGCGCGCAGCCAGTAGCCGGCCACCGAGCGTGTCGTCGGCGTAGAATTCCTCATCGATCATGATCCTTGAGACCCTTCCATCCCGTAAAGCTGTGCCGGCTTTTGCCGGTCTTGTGCTCCCTTCATAGCGAATCCGGCCGCAAAGCGCCACCCGTGGGAAAACCACGCCCGGAAGCTTGCGGATCAAGGTCCAGCCATGCCAAAGATTGAAAAACGACAAATCAGAAAACCTGGAGGTTTGCCCAATGGATGTGCGCGCAGCAGTGGCAGTGGAAGCGGGTAAGCCGCTCGAAGTCATGACGGTTCAGCTTGAAGGCCCGAAGGCCGGCGAGGTGCTGATCGAGGTGAAGGCGACCGGTCTCTGCCACACCGACGATTTCACGCTCTCGGGCGCCGACCCGGAAGGCATCTTCCCGGCGATCCTCGGCCATGAGGGCGCGGGTGTTGTTGTTGATGTCGGCCCCGGCGTCACTTCGCTGAAAAAGGGCGACCATGTCATTCCGCTCTATACGCCGGAATGCCGGGAATGCCCGTCCTGCCTGTCGCGCAAGACCAATCTGTGCACGGCAATCCGCTCGACCCAGGGTCAGGGCCTGATGCCGGACGGCACCTCGCGGTTCTCGCTGAACGGCAAGCCGATCTTCCACTACATGGGCTGCTCGACCTTCGCCAATTTCACGGTGATGCCGGAAATCGCGGTGGCCAAGATCAATCCGGACGCGCCCTTCGACAAGGTCTGCTACATCGGCTGCGGCGTCACCACTGGCGTCGGCGCCGTCATCAACACGGCGAAGGTCGAAATCGGCGCGACGGCGATCGTCTTCGGTCTCGGCGGTATCGGCCTCAATGTCATTCAGGGGCTTCGCCTTGCTGGCGCAGACATGATCATCGGCGTCGACCTCAACAACGACAAGAAGGAATGGGGCGAGCGATTCGGCATGACCCATTTCGTCAATCCGAAGGAAATAGGCGAGGAGATCGTTCCTTACCTCGTCAACCTGACGAAGCGCGGCAACGACACGATCGGCGGCGCCGACTACACCTTCGACTGCACCGGCAATACCACCGTCATGCGTCAGGCGCTTGAAAGCGCCCATCGGGGCTGGGGCAAGTCGGTCGTCATCGGCGTTGCCGGCGCCGGCCAGGAAATCTCCACCCGCCCCTTCCAGCTCGTCACCGGCCGCACCTGGATGGGAACGGCCTTTGGTGGCGCACGCGGGCGCACCGACGTGCCGAAGATCGTCGACTGGTACATGGACGGCAAGATCGAGATCGACCCGATGATCACCCATCTCTTGAAGCTTGAGGACATCAACAAGGGTTTCGACATGATGCATAGCGGCGAGAGCATTCGCTCGGTCGTCGTCTACTGATGAGCGGTTACGCCGTCGATATCGCCCGGCTGGAGGCACTCACGCCGGGCGAGCTCTACGCCATCCTGAAACTGCGCATCGATGTCTTCGTGGTCGAGCAGAACTGCCCCTACCCCGAACTCGACGGCAAGGACTTTGACGCTCTGCATCTGCGGCTGATCGCCGACGGCGCCGTCATGGCCTATGCACGGGTGTTCCCGCCAGGGGCGGATGGCGCCGAAAGCCGGATCGGCCGTGTGGTGGTCTCGCCCGATCACCGGGGCAGGAAGCTTGGTGACGCGGTGATGCGCGAGGCGATTGCGGCTTGCGGGCGGATCGCGCCGGACACCGCGATCGCCATTTCGGCACAGGCGCATCTGCAGCGCTTCTACGGAAGCCTCGGCTTTGTCGCCGTCTCGGCGGAGTATCTGGAAGACGGCATTCCCCATGTCGATATGATCCGCCAGAAGGCAGAAGAGACAGCCTCATGATCTATGTCGATGCCGATGCCTGTCCGGTGAAGGCCGAGGTCGTCAAGGTGGCCGAGCGCCACGACCTGCCGGTGACCTTCGTCGCCAATACCGGGCTTCGTCCGTCACGCGATCCGATGATCACCAATGTCATCGTCTCCGGGGCCTTCGACGCCGCCGACGACTGGATTGCCGAACGCGCCGGCGCCGGCGATATCGTGGTGACGGCCGATGTGCCGCTTGCCGAGCGATGCGTTGCCAACGGCGCGCGGGTTACCGGGCCGACAGGCCGGGTCTTCGATCCTGCAAACATCGGCATGGCGCGGGCAATGCGCGATCTCGGCCAGCACCTGCGCGAAACCGGCGAGAGCAAGGGTTATAACGCCCCCTTCTCGCCCCGCGACCGCTCGGCCTTTCTCGAAACGCTGGAACGGCTCTGCCGTCAGCTCAATACCGACCGATAACGAGGGACAAGATATGAACATCCTTTCGGAAAACACGGCCTTTGGCGGCATGCAGGCCGTCTTCTCCCACGATTCGGAGGTGCTGAACTCCGAAATGACCTTCGCGGTGTTCATCCCGCCGCAGGCCGTCGAAGCGCCCTGCCCGGTGCTCTGGTATCTGTCCGGTCTCACCTGCACGCATGCGAATGTGATGGAGAAGGGCGAATATCGCCGGCTTGCCGCCGAGCACGGCCTGATCGTCGTCTGCCCGGACACGAGCCCTCGCGGCAAGGACGTGCCGGATGCGATCACCGACTGGCAGCTCGGCAAGGGCGCCGGCTTCTATGTCGATGCGACGGAAGATCCATGGTCGAAGTACTACCGCATGGAAAGCTACATCACCAAGGAACTGCCGGAGCTGGTGGCCAAGAGCTTCCGCGCCGATATGGACCGGCAGGGGATTTTCGGCCATTCCATGGGGGGCCATGGCGCGATGACGCTCGCGCTGAAGAATCCGGGCCGCTACAAGAGCTGCTCGGCCTTCGCGCCGATCGTTTCGCCGTCCACCTCGCCCTGGGCGCAGAAGGCCTTCGAAAAGTATCTCGGGGCCGATACCAGCGTCTGGCGCAAACACGATGCCTGCGCGCTGGTGGAAGACGGCGCCCGTTTTCCGGAATTCCTGATCGACCAGGGCAAGGCCGATGGCTTCCTCGAGGAAGGACTGAAGCCGTGGATGTTCGAAGAAGCCGTCAAGGGAACCGATATCGGCCTGACGCTTCGCATGCACGAGCGCTACGACCACTCCTACTACTTCATCTCGACCTTCATGGACGACCACATCCGCTGGCATGCCGAGCGGCTGTGATTGGGCGAACCACCATTGGCGCTTCAACCAAACGGCCAGCGCCCGAAGCGACAATCAGGGCTTGTTGCGGCTCTGGCTTCAGCCGGCAAGCTTTCCGCCGGTCATCGGCGCGGGAACGCCGGTCGTGGTCGGGAAGCTGATCGGGAGGTTGCGCAGCGTCCGGACGGCGAGGAAGGCGAAGCATTCGGCCTCGATCGCATCGCCGCGCCAGCCGACCGTTTCGGCGGGGACGGCTTCGACGCCGGCGCGGGTCGCGAGCATCGCCATGATCGCCGGATTGCGGCGGCCGCCGCCGCAGACGATCAGGCGTTTCGGCCGCACGGGGAGAAGATCGAGCGCCTTGCCGACGGCCGAGGCGGTGAAGGCCGTCAGCGTCGCCGCACCGGTTGCGGGATCGAGGCCTTCCGCCATGGCGGACGTGAAGTCAAACCGGTCGAGAGACTTCGGATAAGGCGCTGAAAGATAGGGATGTTCGAGAAGTCGCGCGAGGCGCTGCTCATCGACGGTACCGGAGAGCGCCAGCCTGCCGTCGCGGTCCATCTCGCCGAGACCGTTTTGCTTCATGAAGTCGTTGAGCGGGGCGTTGGCGGGGCCAGTATCGAAGGCGATGAGGCGATCAACACCGTCCCACCATGTGACATTGGCGACGCCGCCGAGATTGAGCACCGCCGTCTCGCCCGATGTATCGAGCCCGCGCAGCAGCGCCTGGTGATAGCCGGCCGAAAGCGGCGCCCCCTGCCCGCCGGCGCGGACATCGGCCGTGCGGAAATCGTATGCCACCTTGCAGCCGAGCAGGTCGTGCATCAGCGCGCCATCGCCGAGCTGGCGGGTGTCGCCGATACGCGCCTTGGTCGGCGCACGATGGAGGACAGACTGGCCATGGAAGCCAACGACGCCGATATCGGCCATCGTGAGGCCCTCCGCCTCGACCAGTTCCCTGACGGCGGCCGACTGGGCGCGGGTTAGCACTGCTTCGGCCTCGGCAAAGATCGCCGGCTCGGGGCCTTCGAAATTCCATTTGCGGGCGATCGCGAGCGTTTCCTCAAGCAGGTCGCGTGTCGATTGCGGGTAAGGCGCCAACGTATAGGCACCGAAGGCCTCGACGCTGACGCCGTCGGTCTTCAGCAGCGCAACATCGATATTGCCGTCGAGCACGGTGCCCGTCATCAGGCCCACCGCCCAGACCGGCTTGAAATCCTCCGCCATCATTCTGCTCCGTTTATGAAATCGCTGACGGCGCGGCGCAGCGCCATGATGCCGCTGTCGAAATGGCGGCTGGGGTGAACGCGGTTGGTCAGCAGCGTCCACGCATAGCCGCGCTCGAAATCGATGCAGAGCGAGGTGCCGGTGAAACCCGTATGGCCAATCGTGGAGGCCGAGCACAGCCCACCGCCATGCCAGCCCTCATAGGGCCGCTCCCAGCCATGAGTACGACGCTCGGACAGCGGCTCCTGCATCAGCTTCACAGCCGGATCGCCGGCGAAATCGCGTTCCATGAGGCGCCCCGCGAAGCCGAGAACGGCATCGACCGTGCCGAACAGACCGGCATGACCGGACCCCTGAAGCGCGTAGCAGTTCTCGTCATGCACCTCGCCGCACATGACCCGCCCGCGCCAGTGGCAACGCTCGGTCGCGGCCGTCTCGTCCGGATCGCCGGAAAAGGCAAAGCCCCGGCCGGGATCGAGTTCGCGGAGCGGCCGGCCGGAAAGGCGCTCCAGCACAATGCCGAGGAGGATGAAATTGATGTCGGAATAGACGGGCGTTTCGACCTTCTGCCATTCGCGCTGAAGGATGAAGGCGCGCAGGCGCTCCGGGTCGTCGCCATAGGTATAGATCGGCTCGACGCCGGGAAAATGCGTCTGGTGGCCGAGGCACTGGCGGAAGGTCACCTGCCTTTCCCAGCAATTCGGGTCGTACTGGCGGAAATCCGGGATGACGCTGGTCAGAGGGGCGTCGAGATCGATGAAGCCTTCGCTCGCGAGCGCCAGAATGCGGCTGGTCGTGAAGATGACCTTGGAGAGCGAGGCGAGGTCGAACCATGTGTCGACGCTCATCGGCCGGCGTTCCGGCACGATCGCGGCGGAGCCCACGGCGCGGGTCATCCGGTTGCCCTCGAAATCGACGACACCGAGAACGCCGCCCGGAATGCGACGGGATGCAACCGCTTTGTCCAGTGCATCAAACGCGCGCTCGAACCGGCCCTCCATCATCCCTCCGCCCTCGCCTTGTGATCATCGCCAAAGGTCAGCCATTCGGCCTTCGGCGGTTCGTAGCCCGCCGGGCGCACCAGCGACGGCACGTCGGTGGTGTCGATCCGGTAATCCTGCCGGCGGCGATCGATGTTCGGCACAGCCGATATCAACCGCTTCGTATAGGAATGCTTCGGCGAGGATAGCACGGAAGCGGCATCGCCGATCTCGACGATCTGGCCGGCATAGACGACGGCGATGCGATGGGCGATGCGCTCGACCACGGCCATGTCGTGGGTGACGAACAGATAGGAGAGGTTCATGTCGCGCTGCAGCTCGGTCAGGAGCTCCAGCACCATGGCCTGCACCGAGACATCGAGCGCGGAGACCGCCTCGTCCAGCACCACGACGGAGGGTTTCAGCATCAGCGCGCGGGCGATGCAAAGCCGCTGGCGCTGCCCGCCGGAGAACTCGTGCGGATAGCGCATCAGCGCGTTTTCGGGCAGACCGACGCGCTTCAGAAGTTCGGTCATGCGGGCGCGGGTTTCGGCATTCAGCCGCCCGCCGGTTGCAATCACCGGTTCGGCAAGGATGCTGTCGACGCGAAGGCGCGGATTGAGCGAGGCATAGGGGTTCTGGAACACCATCTGGATCGGGTCGCCATGGCCGGTGACGCGACCACCCTCGCCCAGCGAGAACGTGCCGCGTGTTGGCTTCGTCAGTCCCATGATGGCGCGCGCCGTCGTGGACTTTCCGGAGCCGCTTTCGCCGACGATGCCCAGCGTCTCGCCCGGCATCAGGTCGAAATCGATACCATCGACGGCGTGGACGGCACCCGACTGCTTCTTGAACAGCCCGGATGTAACCGGGAAGCGCACCGTCAGGTTTTCGACCGCCAGGGCTGGTGCCGCCGCTGGCCTGCGGGAAAAATCGCTGCGCACGGCGCGGCCGTCGGCGAAATGCGGCACGGCCTTCAAGAGGTGCCGGGTATAGGCATGCTGCGGATTGTCGAGCACATCGTCCGTCGCGCCCTGCTCCACCACCTCACCCTGCTGCATCACCATCACCTTGTCGGCGATGCCGGCGACGAGGCCGATGTCATGGGTGATGAAGATCAGGCCCATGTCGCTTTCGCGCTTCAGCTCGGTGAGCAATGCCAGGATTTGCGCCTGGACGGTAACGTCGAGCGCAGTCGTCGGCTCGTCGGCGATCAGCAGGCGCGGATTGCAGGAAAGCGCGGTCGCGATCATCACCCGCTGCAGCATGCCGCCGGAAAGCTGGTGCGGATGGTATTTCAGCCGTCTTGCGGCATCCGGGATGCGGACCCGCTCGAGCGCGTCCTTCGCGGCATTCATCGCCTGCTTGCCGGTCAGGCCGTGATGCAGCCGGAAACTTTCCGCAATCTGCTCGCCGATGGTGTGCACCGGGTTCAGCGAGGTCATCGGCTCCTGGAAGATCATGCCGATCTCGCGGCCGCGAATGCCTGTCAGCCGCTTTTCCGGGAGGCTTGCGAGATCGACCGTGCTGCCATCGGCAAGCGTGTAGTCGATCCGCCCGCCGGTAATCCTGCCACCGCCGAAATCGACCAGACGGTTGAGGCAGAGCGAGGTGACCGACTTTCCGGAGCCGCTTTCCCCGACGATGGCGAGCGTTTCGCCGGCCTCAAGATCGAAGCTGACGCCGCGGACAACCTCATTCTTTTCCGGGGCCTTTCCGAAGCCGACGCGGAGATCGGAAACTGAAACAAGCTTCTTCATGCCTCTGCCCTCCTCGAACGCGGGTCGAGAATGTCGCGCAGCGCATCGCCCAGAAGATTGAAGCCGAGAATGCCGAGCATGATGGCGAGCGCCGGGAAGATCAGCAGCCAAGGCGCCATTTCCATCAGGTTGCGGGCATCGCTCAGCATCAGGCCGAGCGAGGCCATCGGCGGCTGGGTGCCGAGGCCGAGGAAGGAAAGCCCCGCCTCCGTCAGCAGTGCCCAGGCAAGCGCCAGCGTCACCTGCACGGTGAGCGGTGCCACCAGATTGAGCAGCATGTGGCGAGACAGGATGTAGGAGCGCGACGAACCGAAGGTGCGGGCCGCATCGACGAATTCGCGGGTCTTCAGCGACAGCGCCGGGCCGCGCACGACGCGGGTGAAGATCGGCGTGTAGACGAAGGCGATCGCCATCACGCTGGTCCAGGTGCCGGGGCCGACAATGGTGATGATCAAAAGTGCGAGCAGGATCGCCGGAAAGGCGAGCAGCACATCCATCAAGCGCATGATCGTGCCGTCCCAGCCCGCGCCGAACCATGCGGCGGCAAGGCCGAGCACGATGCCGGCAATGGTCGCAAGCGCCACGGAAGCGAAAGCAACAATGAACGACTGCGCGATGCCGATCATCAGCCGGCTCGCGACATCGCGGCCAAGAAGGTCGGTGCCCATCCAGTAGGTGGCGGAGGGCGCGTGCAGCCGGTCGATGCGGAACTGCATCAGCGGATCATGCGGGGTGATGCCGACGAGGCCGAGGATCGCGATCACGATATAAAGCCCGACGATGGCGCCGCCGATGCGGCCGCTCGGATGAGCGAAGATGGAGCGGATGAGAGCCATCAGTTGCCTCCCAGCCGGATACGCGGGTCGAGCGCGGCATAGGCGAGGTCGACCAGAAGGTTCACGATCATGAAATTCAGCGCGATGAAAAGCACGCTCCCCTGCACCAGCGGATAGTCGCGCTGCAGGATGGCATCGAGCACGGTGCGACCGAGGCCCGGAAGCGCAAAGACCTGTTCGACGATGACGGCGCCGCCGAGGAGATAGCCGAACTCGACGCCCGAGACGGTCACCACCGGGATCAGCGCATTCGGCAGCGCATGGTGCCAGATCACCTTGCGCGCTGGCACGCCCTTGGCGCGGGCGGTGCGGACATAATCATCGGAAAGGATATCGAGCATGGCCGAACGCGAAATGCGGGTGACGGCGGCGGCAAAGGCAAAGCCCAGCGTCAGCGCCGGCAATATCATCTGCGCGAGGTTCTGCAGCGGATCCTGCCAGAGCGGCGTGAAGCTTCCCATCGCCGGCAGAATGCCGAACCAGACCGACAGCGCATAGATCGCGAGAAGGGCCACGACGAAACTCGGCGTCGACTGGCCGATCATCGCGACGATGCGGACGATGAGGTCGGAGGGCTTTTCCGCATGGGTGGCCGCGTAAATGCCGGCCGGAAGCCCGACGGCGAGCGCGACGATCATGGACAGCAGTGCCAGCTCCAGCGTCAGCGGAAACACCCGGAGAATAACCTCCAACACGGGTTTACCATAGGTGACGGAGATGCCGAGATTGCCATGCAGCGCGCCGCCAAGCCATTGCCAGTACTGGGTGAACCAGCTCTGATCCATGCCGAAATAGGTTTCGAGCGAAGCGCGCTGGGCCGGTGTCAGCAACCCGGCCTCGGTTCCCAGCATCGCCGTTATGGCGTCGCCGGGAACCAGCCGGATCGAGATGAACACGAGGACGGATACCCCGAGCATGACCAGAGGAAAGGTCACCAGTCTTCGGGTCAGGTAATTCATGGGGTATGCGCCTCCTGTCGGCTTATTCGCCGACGGTCACTGCGGAAAGACCGAAGAGCGAACCGGTCGGGTCGGCCGTGAAGCCCTGCACCTTGTCGCTCGAAGCGGTGTAGCTGTAGCCGGTGTAGAGCCAGATCCACGGCGACATCTCGGTGATGTGCTTGGAGAACTCGGCGAAGATTGCCTTGCGCTTGGCCGGATCGGTCTCGACGCGACCTTCCTGCATCAGCGTGTCCAGCGTGTCGTCGCCATAATGGGCGACATGGGCAAGATTGCCGTCCTTGGTCCAGTAACGATTGTACATGGTATAGGGATCGGTGCGGCCGCCGTTCAGCGCCACGGCCATGTCGAAATCGCCCTTCAGCCAGCGGTCGACATAGACGTTCAGCTCCATCATCTCGATATCGAGCTTGATGCCGATCTCGGCAAGCTCAGACTGGATGACCTGCGCTTCGGAGGCTGCCGTCGGCGGCTCGCCGGTGGCGGCGATCACCTTGGCGGAGAAGCCGTTCTCGTAACCGGCTTCCTTCATCAGTTCCTTGGCCTTGTCGAGGTCCTGGGTGTAGCAGAACAGCTCGGACGGATCGGTGGCGTAGGCCGGCATCGTCAGCGGACCGGTCACCTTGCCTTCGCCGAGAAGTGCGGCGTCAAGCACATCCTGACGGTCGATGGCGCAGGAAATCGCCTGGCGGACCTTGAGTTCCTTCATCGCGCCTTCATCGGCGTTGAGCTGGAGGACGTGATAGGACAGCACGGGTTCGCGGTTCAGCGTCAGGTTCGGATTGTTCGGAACAAGCGTCGCCACCAGCGGATCGTTGATCAGCGCGAAGTCGACCTGGCCGGTGCGCAGCGATGCCAGAATGGCGGTCTCGTCAGGCAGGACGGAAATATCGATGCCGTCGACCCCGACTGTGCCACCGGCCCACTCCGGGTTTGCCTCGAGCACTTCCTTGGAATTCGGATCCCAGCTCTTCAGCGTGAAGGGACCGGAGCCGATCGCTTCAGTGCCGATCGTGCCGGCCTCGATGGCGCTTTCGGGAACGATCGCGGCATTGATGGAAGACATTGCCGTTAGCAGCGGCACATCGGGCTGCGACAGGTTGAAGACGACGGTTTCGTCGTCCGGCGTGTCGATGCTTTCGATGGAGAGAAAGTTGGAGCGCGCCGCGGCACTCGTTGCCTCATCCAGAATGCGCTCGAACGATGCCTTCACATCCGACGGCATCACCTTGTCGCCATTGGAGAATTTTGCATTCGGATCTAGCTTGAAGGTGAGCGTCTTGCCGTCCTCGGAAAATTCCCAGGACGATGCAATCGCGGGCGCCAGATTGAGCTCGCTGTCGGTGCGCAGCAGCGGTTCGTAAACGAGTTCCAGAAGGCGGATCGAGGAGAAGGCCGTCTGCTTGTGCGGATCGAGGCCGGTGGCGTCCTGCGACCATGCCATCTTCAGCGTGGCGGCCGCTGCCGGCATCGCCATGCCCGTGAGACCGAGTGCCGTGGCAACGGCGAGCGCCGAAACCAGATGCTTTCCGAAATGTCTGACCATCATATCACCCTCTGATAAACGCCGGCGCGCCGCCGGTCTCTGGTTGGATACTCAGTATTGTCTGCCGGGATCGCAAAACGCGCACGCAAGTGAGCGCGAACGGACCGCGCCGCTACGCTTCGCCAAAACGTCACTATCGTGTTCGATGACTCGGTGTGCCACTGTGCGTTCCCCTGCAGCGACAGGTGTTTTTATGGTTAAGAAGTCGCCGCGAATTATGCTCTGCGATCAAAGTTATAATTGCAAATTCCATCTGTCAAATGGATTTAAGAATAATTTATTCCAAGCAAGCATGCCCGTTTCGAGCCTGCGTCGGCCCTATGGCTTTTCCAAAAATTCCATTGTATTCCTGAATTCAGGAATTTATTATTCTGAAGCCATCCCGGCTCCGCGAAAGGAAACCCGTGTCCGTTCTCAAGGTGATCGAAGCCCAGCTTGAAAGTCTGGCACCGGCCGACCGGCAGATCGGCCATTTCATTCTCGAGCACCCGAACGACGTGCTGCGCCTTTCGTCTGCAAGACTGGCGGAAAAGACCGGCCGCAGCCAGTCGAGCGTGGTTAAATTCGCCCAGAAGCTCGGCTTTTCCGGCTATCAGGACATGAAATTTGCCGTCAGCAAGGCCCAGGCTCAGGAATGGCGGGCGCCGGGCGCGCTGCACAGCACGATCGAGCTTGGCGACAGCCACGCGACGATCGCGCAGAAGCTCCTGTCTGGCAAGATGCAGGCCATGCAGCAAACGCTTTCGGCCAACGACGAGCGCGACATTGCCCGTGCGCTGGAGCTGACGGCTGATGCCAACCGCATCCATATTGCCGGCGTCGGTGCCTCCTCACTGGTCGCGCGCGACTTCGGTTACAAGCTGCAGAAGCTCGGCCGCTATGCGCTGCATGATTCCGACAGCCACGTACAGATGGCGAATGTGTCGGCGGCCAGGCCCGGCGACGTGCTGTTCGCGCTTTCCCACTCCGGCGTCAGCATCGAGACGGTGCGGATCGCGGAACTGGCGAAGGATCGCGGCGCCTCGGTGATCTCCATCACAGGCCCGCAACAGAACCCTGTCGCCCGCGTCTCCGACGTCAACCTCTACACCATCGCCGACGAAGACCGCGTCCGCTCTTCGGCCATCACCGCACGTGACGCGCAGCTGATGCTCACCGACTTCATCTTCATCCTCCTGATTCAGCGTCAGTCGGATGCCACTGATTATATTGACAATAGTGGTGACGCGGTATCCGCGCTGAAGCTCGGCGGCGACAAATAGCCTTTCAGTTCCGGCCCGAGCGGCGGAGTGCGGCAACGAAGGCCTTGAGTGCGGCGGATGGCTGCCGGCTGGAGGGATAATAGAGGCACAGACCGCCGAAAGGCAGGCACCATTCACCAAGAACCTCGATAAGGCGTCCGGCCTTCAGTCCATCTTCGGCAACCGGTTGATGGACATAGGCGACCCCGAGCCCGTCCATGGCGGCCATTGCCGCCTGTTGCGAACCGCCGACGATGAGACGACCGCCAACCCGCACGGTCAGCATGTCGCCGCCCCGCTCGAATTCCCAGTCGATCAGCGCGCCGCCCGGAAGCCGCGCACGAATGCATTCGTGGCTCTTAAGCTCCTCGGGGTTCTGCGGAGTGCCATGGCGCGCCAGATAATCCGGCGAAGCCGCGACGACAAAGCGCTCCTGGCCGCCGAAGGGCACCGCGATCATACCCTTCGGGACGGATTCGGCGAGCCGCACCCCGGCGTCGAAACCGGCGGCGACGATATCGACGAAGCCGCCGTCGTTCACGAGATCGATCCGGATATCCGGATAGCGCTTCATGAAGGCGAGGACGAAAGGCATCAGCCGCTCTGCCCCGCCCTCCGAAGCGTTGATGCGCAGCAAGCCGGAGGGCGTGTCGCGGAAGCGCGCTGCCTCCGATACCGCATCATCGATATCCCTCAGAGCCGGCCGCACCCGTGCCAGAAACGCCTCGCCGGCGGCAGTGACCGAGACGCTGCGTGTCGTGCGGTTCAACAGCCTGACGCCGATGCGGCGTTCCAGCGCGGAAATCTGGTGGCTAAGGGAGGACGGCGAGATATCGAGCTCTACGGCGGCTGCGCGGAAGCTCGCGCGCTCGGCAACCGTCGCCAGCGCCTGGAGTTCGCCAAGGGTCATGCCGGACATTATACGGTTTCCATCAATAGAGCATACGGCATTGTGCCAGTTATCGTCATAACGCTCCTAACCTATCTCGTGGCCGGACAACAGGTCCGAACGAACGAAAGGAACAGGACATGACGAAAACCGTCCTTATCACCGGCTGCTCCAGCGGCTTCGGCGCCGCGTTCTCTTCGCCGAGCATGGCTTCAACGTCGTCGCCACGATGCGCCGGCCGGAAAAATCGCCCGACTTCTCGGCCTATCCCAACATCGCCGTCGAGCGTCTCGACGTTCAGGATCGTGGCTCGATCGAAACCGCCGTCGCCGCGACCATCGCACGTTTCGGCGCCATCGATGTCCTGGTCAACAATGCGGGCTATGGCCTTTATGGCGTCTTCGAGGGCCTCACGCGGGCGGAGATCGACGACCAGCTCTCCGTCAATCTCATCGGCGTGATGGACCTGACGCGCGAAGTCCTGCCGCACATGCGCAAGGCCGGCTCCGGCGTCATCGTCAACATTTCATCCGGCGCCGGCGTCTTCGGCCTGCCGCTGACCTCGCTCTACAATGCCTCGAAATTCGCGCTGGAAGGCTTTTCCGAAGCGCTGACTTATGAGCTGGAAGGTCTCGGCATTACGGTGAAGCTGGTCGAGCCCGGCGGCGTGCACGACACCAATTTCGTCGCCCGCGCCGGTGTCGGAGACTTTGCGGCCAACTATCCGGACGACTACGCGCCCTTCGTGGAGCGCACCAAGGCAACCTTCGCCGCCCTATCGCAAAGCCGAGCCGGTGCAACGAGCCGCGATGTCGCGGAAGTGATCTTCGAGGCCGCCACCGATGGAACCGACCGGCTGCGTTATCTCGGAACCTCGCAGATCAAGCCGCTGGTCGATGCCCGCCGCTCGACATCCGAAGAGGAATACATGGCGCTGATGCGCGCCTCGATGCGCCCGAAGGCCGACTGACAGGATCCGGCCCCGCGATCCATGGCCGGGGTCGGCTCTTCCACGCCTTCAGCCTTTCAGCGGAACGCAGATTTCGGTCAGCAGCGCCTCCGGCGCCACCTCGCGCGGATTGTTAAGGTAGACCTCCATCGGCGGCGCATCGCCGGGTTCGTGGCCCTTCACCGGCAGCCAGCTTCCGTAGAACCAGCTATAGGCCTTGTGAAGCTCGGCATAGGGGCCCTTGTGGGTCAGGACGGCATAGAGCCCGGCCGGGGCTTCATACCGCTCCAGACCCTGCGGCAGATCGGCATCGGCCGGAACTGTGAGGCCGGCAAAGGAGCGCAGTTCCTTTTCGGCGACGATGCTCGGATCATCGAAATAGACGCCCGTCATCTGCATGTCTGGGGTGAATTTCCCACTCGCCATCATCAGGCCGACAGCCTGTCCGAAGGCCTTGTCGACCTCCATATAAGAGCCGCGGTGGGCCACCCCGCCAAGCACCCGACCCTTCATGTTGCGCAATTCGATATCATACATGTCACGTGTCTCCTTCGACGCCGGCAGGTCGAACCGTGTGTGGCGCCCGTCGTGCCGGTAAGCGGCCGGCGCCATGCCATAGGTCGACTTGAACTGGCGCGTGAAGGCGGCAACGCTTCCATAGCCGGCACGTCCTGCAATGTCGGCGATCGGCCCTCGTGAATTGACGAGTTCGCCAGCCGCCCGGTGAAGCCTGAGTCGTTTCACCGTCGCATGGATGGTCTCGCCGTAGACACCGCGATAGATGCGATGCCAGTGCCATGGCGAAAGGCACGCAATATCCGCCAACGTCGCAAAATCCAGTTCATCATCGAGGTGGGCATTGATATGATCGCTGACACGCATCAGGCGTTGCTGATAGGTTTCGAAAGCGGCTGTCATCGTGTCACCTCATCTCCTGTTGGCAGCCCGTTGAAGCACGGGCCGGATTGACAAATCTTGCTGACTTGCGGCCGGTGCGACATTTCTTCCGGCGCGCGGCGCTTGCCGCATGCCATCCATCTGTTATGCCCGGACCATTGCTGCCCACACTCGCCAGGTATCGCCGCCATGCCAACCCGCCTCGTTCCCAAGACCATCAGCGTCCTTCAGGAAGGATATTCGCTTTCTCGCCTCAGATCCGATGCGATCTCCGGCCTGACCGTCGCCATCGTCGCGCTGCCGTTATCGATGGCGATTGCGATCGCCTCCGGCGTCTCGCCCGACCGCGGGCTTTTCGCGGCGATCATCGGTGGCTTTTTCGTATCACTGCTTGGCGGCAGCCGCCATCAGATCGGCGGGCCGGCCGGCGCCTTCATCGTGCTGGTGGCCGCCTCCGTCGAGCGCAACGGCATTGACGGGCTGCTGATTGCCGTCATGCTTTCCGGCCTGATCATGATCGCGGCCGGCTATCTGAAGCTCGGCGCCTATATCCGTTTCATCCCCTATCCGGTCACCGTCGGCTTTACCGCCGGCATCGCCATCATCATCTTTGCCAGCCAGCTTTCGGCCATCTTCGGCCTCAACCTGCCCGGCAAGGAACCCGGCCCCTTCGCCGAGAAGATCGCCTATCTTGCGCAGTATGCCGGCACCACGAACGTCGCCGCGCTGTCGCTCGCACTTGTGACCATCGCCATCATTATCGCCCTCAAGCGCATCCGGCCAGGCTGGCCGGGCATGCTGATCGCGGTCGCCGTTGCGAGCCTCGCATCATTTGCCCTGCAGCTTCCGGTCGATACCATCGGCAGCCAGTTTGGCGGCCTGCCACGCGGGCTGCAGGCGCCCGCCCTGCCCGCCTTCTCGCTCGAAAAAGTCATCGCGGTTCTGCCAGATGCCTTCGCCTTCGCCCTGCTCGGCTCGATCGAATCGCTGCTTTCAGCGGTCGTCGCCGACGGCATGACCGGCCGGCGGCATCGCTCCAACATGGAGCTGATCGGCCAGGGCGTTGCCAACATCGCCTCCGCACTTTTCGGCGGCATCTGCGTGACCGGCACGATCGCCCGCACCGCGACCAATGTGCGCGCCGGCGCGACCAGCCCGTTTTCCGGCATGCTGCATTCGGCCTTTCTGCTGGTGTTCATGATCGTCGCCGCGCCGCTTGCCCGATACATCCCGCTCGCCGCACTTTCGGGCGTGCTCGCGGTCGTCGCCTGGACCATGGTCGAAAAGGCCGCTTTCCGCACGCTGCTGAGATCGTCGCGGGGCGACGCCGTGATCCTGATCGTGACACTGCTGCTGGTCGTCTTCCGCGACCTCACCGAGGGCATCGTCGCAGGCCTTGCGCTTGGCGCCGTGCTGTTCATCGATCGCATGGGCAAGAATGTCGCCGTGAACCCCTATGCCGATTACCATGAGAAGGCCGAGCAGCCGATCGTCAATACCGACCCCGACACCGTGATCTACCGCATCTCCGGCGCCTTCTTCTTCGGAGCGGCTGCGACCGTCGGCTCCGCGCTCGACCGTATCGCCGACGGCGCCCGCAACTATATCATCGACCTTTCCGACGTGCCCTATCTCGACTCCACCGGCGCGAATGTTCTCGATGGCACCGTTCGCAAGACGACCCGCGGCAATGTTCGTGTACTTTTCGCAGGTGCTTCCCCGCAGGTGCGCTCCACACTTGAGAGCCATCATATCGATGAAGGTCGCGTGACCTACTGCGAAACCCTGGAGGCCGCGATCGCCGCCACAAAGGCTGCCCCACCGCAAAGACAGGAGACGTGAGACCCTCCAAACAGGGCTTTCACGTCGTCCACATGTCAGAAAACATTCGGACAAAAACGGAACATTAAAGACTTTTCATAGCAATAACAATACGATAAAACCTTGTTGCAAGAACGGAACAAATGAAGTACAAAAAAGGCAGTTCTTCACCTCGCCTAGGCGGCGGGCGCAACAAGGGATAAAGTCGATGGCACAGAACTCACTCCGACTCGTCGAGGAAAAAACGGTGAACAAGAGCAAGGCGCTGGAAGCAGCACTTTCCCAGATCGAACGCTCCTTCGGCAAGGGCTCCATTATGAAGCTCGGCGGGCAGGACAGCATCGTCGAAATCGAAACCGTATCGACCGGCTCGCTTGGCCTCGACATCGCGCTTGGCATTGGCGGTCTTCCGCGCGGGCGCATCATCGAGATTTACGGGCCGGAAAGCTCCGGCAAGACCACGCTCGCCCTGCAGACGGTTGCCGAAGCCCAGAAGAGCGGCGGCATTTGCGGCTTCATCGATGCCGAGCACGCGCTCGATCCTGTCTATGCCCGCAAGCTTGGGGTCGACCTGAACGACCTTCTGATCTCCCAGCCCGATACCGGTGAACAGGCGCTCGAGATCGCCGATACGCTGGTGCGCTCCGGCGCGCTTGATGTGATCGTCGTCGACTCGGTGGCGGCATTGACGCCCAGGGCCGAAATCGAGGGCGAAATGGGCGACAGCCTGCCGGGCATGCAGGCCCGCCTGATGAGCCAGGCGCTGCGCAAGCTCACCGCGTCGATCTCGCGTTCGAACACCACCGTCATCTTCATCAACCAGATCCGCATGAAGATCGGTGTCATGTTCGGTTCGCCGGAAACCACCACCGGCGGCAATGCGCTGAAGTTCTATGCTTCCGTCCGTCTCGACATCCGCCGTATCGGTTCGGTCAAGGACCGGGACGAAATCGTCGGCAACCAGACCCGCGTCAAGGTCGTCAAGAACAAGATGGCACCGCCCTTCAAGCAGGTCGAATTCGATATCATGTATGGCGAGGGCGTTTCCAAGACCGGCGAACTGGTCGACCTTGGCGTCAAGGCCGGCATCGTCGAGAAATCGGGCTCCTGGTTCTCCTATAACAGCCAACGTCTCGGCCAGGGTCGTGAGAACGCCAAGCTGTTCCTCAAGGAAAACCAGGCGATCGCCTCCGAAATCGAACTTGCGCTGCGCCAGAATGCCGGCCTTCTTGCCGAAGGTCTTCTCGATGGCAACGACGAAGACGACGGCGAAGGTTCGACCGGCACGAACGACGATTGAGTTCCGGCGGGCCCTGAGCCTGTGCGGTCGTGACCCCGGTCACACACTCCGAAATGATTTGCGGCGGCTTTGACGAGCCGCCGTTTGTCTTGTCTGGACAGGGGCAGTCAGCATCGTTAAAAGCCGCAGAAACAGACAGCGATGACAAAGGGTGTGGCGCAGCATGAGTGGCGTGAATGAAATCCGGTCGACCTTTCTCGACTTCTTCAAGAAGAACGGCCACGAGGTCGTAGCCTCGAGCCCGCTCGTTCCCCATAACGACCCGACGCTGATGTTCACCAATGCCGGCATGGTACCGTTCAAGAACGTCTTTACCGGTCTTGAGACCCGCCCCTATTCGCGTGCCACCACCGCGCAGAAATGCGTGCGCGCCGGCGGCAAGCACAACGACCTCGACAATGTCGGCTACACCGCACGCCACCACACCTTCTTCGAGATGATGGGTAACTTCTCCTTCGGCGATTACTTCAAGGAAGAGGCGATCACCCATGCCTGGAACCTGATCACCAAGGAATTCGGCCTGCCAAAGGATCGCCTGCTGACCACCGTCTACCATGAGGACGACGAGGCGTTCGAGCTGTGGAAGAAGATTGCCGGCCTTCCGGAAGATCGCATCATCCGCATCAAGACGTCGGACAATTTCTGGTCGATGGGCGATACCGGCCCCTGCGGCCCCTGTTCCGAAATCTTCTTCGACCATGGCGACCATATCTGGGGCGGCCCGCCCGGCTCGCCGGAGGAGGATGGCGATCGCTTCATTGAAATCTGGAACCTCGTCTTCATGCAGTACGAGCAGATTTCCGCCGATCGGCGCGAAAACCTGCCGCGTCCATCGATCGATACCGGCATGGGCCTCGAGCGCGTTGCCGCCGTGCTTCAGGGCAAGCACGACAATTACGACATCGACCTGTTCCGCCGGCTCATCGACGCCTCGGTCGAGCTGACGGGCGTAAAGGCCGAGGGCGATCAGCGCGCCAGCCACCGTGTGATTGCCGATCACCTGCGCTCCTCCGCCTTCCTGATCGCCGATGGCGTGCTGCCGTCGAACGAGGGCCGCGGCTATGTTCTGCGCCGGATCATGCGCCGCGCCATGCGCCATGCCGAGCTGCTCGGCGCACGCGAGCCAGTGATCTACAAGCTGCTGCCGGTGCTGGTCTCCGAGATGGGCCGTGCCTATCCGGAGCTGCAGCGCGCCGAGGCGCTGATTTCGGAAACGCTGAAGCTTGAGGAGTCGCGCTTCCGCAAGACGCTCGACCGCGGCCTCTCGCTTCTTGACGAGGCCAGCCGTGACCTCTCGAAGGGGGACAGCCTTGACGGCGAGACGGCATTCAAACTCTACGACACCTATGGCTTCCCGCTCGACCTGACCCAGGATGCTCTGCGCACTCGCGGCATCCATGTCGACATCGGCGGCTTCCAGGATGCGATGCAGCGCCAGCGCGCCGAGGCCCGCGCCCATTGGGCCGGTTCCGGCGACAAGGCGACCGAGACGATCTGGTTCGAACTCGGCGAGAAACTCGAGGCGACGGAATTCCTCGGTTACGAAACCGAAAAAGCCGAAGGCGTTGCGCTCGCCCTCGTGAAGGATGGCGGCAGCGTCGATACGGCTGTCACCGGCGACGAAGTCGCGGTCATCGTCAACCAGACGCCGTTCTATGGTGAATCCGGCGGCCAGATGGGCGACACCGGCACCATCACCACCGACACGGCGACCTTGCGTGTAACCGACACCCAGAAGAAGGGCCGCGGTCTCTTCGTTCACCATGCCGTGGTCGAAAAGGGCGAGATTGCGGTCGGCACGGCCGTCACACTAGAGGTCGACCACGCCCGCCGCTCGCGGCTTCGCGCCAACCACTCGGCCACCCACCTCATCCACGAGGCGCTGCGCGAAATCCTCGGCACCCACGTGGCACAGAAGGGCTCGCTGGTCGCGCCCGAGCGCCTGCGCTTCGACGTATCGCACCCGAAGCCGATGACGGCGGAGGAGCTGAACGTTGTCGAGGACATGGCAAACGAGATCGTGCTGCAGAATGCCCCGGTCTCCACACGCCTGATGAGCGTTGATGATGCGATTGCCGAAGGTGCCATGGCGCTCTTCGGCGAGAAATACGGCGACGAGGTCCGGGTGGTGTCGATGGGCAAGGCAACCCATGGCGACAAGGCCGGCAAGACCTATTCGCTGGAACTTTGCGGCGGCACCCATGTGCGCGCCACAGGCGAGATCGGGCTCATCCGCATCGTCGGCGAAAGCGCCGTCGGCGCCGGTGTCAGGCGCATCGAGGCGCTGACCGGCATCGATGCGCGCCACTACCTGACGGAACAGGACGAGAAGATGAAGGCGCTCGCCGCTGCGCTCAAGGTGCAGCCGGATGAGGTCGCCGGCCGCGTCGCTGCTCTGACGGACGAACGCCGCAAGCTTGAGCGCGAGCTCGCCGACGCTCGCAAGAAGCTGGCGCTCGGCGGTGGCACGGGGACAAGCGAAGAGGCCGAAAAGATCGGCGATGTCAGCCTGGTTGCCAAGGTGCTGCCCGGCGTCGCCGCCAAGGAGCTCAAGGGCCTTGCCGACAGCGCCAAGAAGGACAAGCCGGCCACCGTGGTCGCCTTCATCAGCGTCGCCGAGGACAACAAGGCGAGCGTGGTCGTGTCGGTGACGAACGACCTCACCGATCGCTTCTCGGCCGTGGATCTGGTGCGTATCGCAGCGGCGGCGGTCGGTGGCAAGGGCGGCGGCGGTCGCCCGGATATGGCCCAGGCCGGCGGGCCGGATGGCCTTCAGGCCGAAGCCGCGATCACGGCCATCCGTCAGGCTCTCCAGGCCTGACGCCAGTTTCGCGAAAGACTTTCATTTTCGCGAACAAGGCACTGAAAATAAGATGTTTTAACAGGACGCTTAACGGCGTCCTGTTTTGCTTCGAGCTCTATCAATGCCGCTCTCAGGCGACAGCCGCTTCCAGCGCGACGGCATCGAAGGCGCGGGCGATGACCTCCGGTCCGGCGCCGGGTTTCGTCGCTTCGGTCGACAGGATCTGGCGGTAGCGACGCGCGCCCTCCATGCCGCTGAAAAGGCCGACCATATGCCGCGTGACCTGCGACAGCCGGCCGCCATCGGCAATCTGCCGCTCGGCATAGGCCATCATCGCATCGCGCAGCGCGAACCAATCAACCGCCTCCGCAGCATCATCGAAGAGCCGCGCGTCGACCTCCCCGAGGATCGACGGCGTCTGGTAGGCGGCCCTGCCGAGCATCACCCCATCCATATGGGCAAGCTGCGACTGCGCCTCGTCGAGGGAGCCGATACCGCCATTGATGCCGATGAAGAGGTCCGGATGAAGCGCCTTCATGCGCCACACCAGCGGATAGTCGAGCGGCGGGATCGTGCGGTTTTCCTTGGGGCTCAGCCCCTTCAGCCAGGCCTTGCGGGCATGCACCCAGATCGCCTCGGCCCCCGCCCCCGCCATGCGCTCGATGAAGTCCGGCAGCACGATGTCCGGATCCTGCTCGTCGACGCCGATCCGGCACTTGACGGTCACCGGCACGCTGACAGCCTTTCTCATCGCGCCGACCGCCCGCTCGACGATTTCCGGCGACAACATCAGGCAGGCCCCGAAGGTTCCGGATTGCACCCGGTCCGAAGGACATCCGACATTCAGATTGATTTCGTCATAGCCGAAGGCTTCACCAATGCGGGCGGCCTCGGCAAGCTTGTCAGCGTCCGAACCACCGAGCTGCAGCACCACCGGATGCTCGACAGGATCAAAGCCGAGCAGCCGCTCGCGGTCGCCATGGATGATCGCATCGGCGACGATCATCTCGGTATAGACCTGCCCGCGCCGCATCAACTGCCGGTGCAGATACCGACAATGACGATCAGTCCAGTCGATCATGGGTGCAACCGCGAAGCGTCTGGATTCGACAATATTGTTTTTATTTGCTTTTTCCACGATCTCGCTCATTGATCTCGGATCATGGTCCCGTTCTTAACCCTTTCGGGCCGCGTTTGGAATGGGAGCGCCGCAATTTGGCGCTGTGCCTGCATCGACCATGTGCGGCTTGCCCGAAGTGTCTCGGGGAACGCTTGATGAATATCACAAATCGCTTATATTGAAACCATTAAGGCCTCGGGCACAAACCGCGATCCTGTATCACGGAAGCTGGGCCAATAGAGCCCTGGAAGTCCGGTCGACGCTTCGATCATCCATTGCATCAATTTTCTTTCAGACGCTTGCTTCATATCCCTTTTTGAAAATTTCCTCCCTTCGCTGAGGATCGATTATGAGAATTTTCCACTGCCACCATTGCGGTCACTATCTGCGCTACGGAACCGGCCGGTGTACCCGATGCTTCCAGCCGACGCCTTTGGTCAACAGGATCACCTTTGCCATCTCGTCGGTCGTGGTCGGGTTCGTCGCCGTCGGCAGCTTTGTATTTTCGATGCTGAGCTGAACGACCGGCAGCTCAGCATTCCAGTTGAGGTGACAAGAGCGTCGCATTCCCAGTCGTTGCCGTGAGCCACATGGCTTCGCACTACACGACGTCGCTTTCGCGCGCTCCCCAGAGCCGCGTGACTCGGCGGCGCTCTCGCCATCAGCTTCTCCCGTGACGGAAGAATCCGGTGCTGCGCCGGTGCGCCATCGCCAAATTCCGTCGGGTGACGCGAACAGGTGGAACTTTCTTTCGGCTCTGCGGTTTCAGTCCAGTCTCCGAATCCCCCCAGACCATTTACGGACAGGAAGTCATGACGGACCAGCAATCCGAAGAGGATGCCATTGCCAACAAGGAGGAGCGCGAGAACGCAGCGATCGAGGAGGCCACGCCGATCTCGGCGCCCGCCGTCTTCGAGGCGATCCGGCGATCGGGTGTGGAGGAGCTTCAGCGTCCGACATCCGCACTGGTTCTCTCTGCGCTCGTGGCCGGGCTGGCGCTCGGCTTTTCCGTGCTCGGCAAGGCGCTGATGCATCGCTTTCTGCCCGATGCCCCGTGGCGCCCGCTGGTGGAAAGCCTCGGCTACAGCTTCGGCTTCCTGCTGGTCATCATGGGCCAGATGCAGCTCTTCACCGAAAACACCATCACCGCGGTCTGCCCCTATCTCAGCGAACCAAAGCCGAAAGTCCTGAGGCGCCTGGTGAGGCTGTGGGTGCTGGTCTTCGTTTTCAATGTGGTCGGCGCCATCCTGCTCGGCCTCGCACTCACCCAGTTTCGCCATGTCGAACCCGAAACCTTCGAGGCGATCCGCGCGACTGCCAACGAAGCGCTCGGCTTCACGGCCCATCAGGTCTTCTGGCTTGGCATCGGCGCCGGCTGGTTGATTGCGGCGCTCGTCTGGATCATGCCGAATTCGGGCTCCGCCAAGGTGCCGCTGATCATCATCGCGACCTGGTTCCTGTCGCTTGCCGGCTTCTCCCACGTCATCGCCGGAAGCTGTGAGGCGGCGTTCCTGCTGGCTGTCGGCGATATCGGCTTCGGCAGGGCGATCCTCGGCTTCACCCTCCCCGCACTTGCCGGCAATGTCGTCGGCGGGACCGTGTTCTTCACCATCCTGATGTGGGGACAGATCAAGGTGGAGCGTGCCCGCCCCGAGCCGGATTTCAGCTACGAAACCTTCTGGAAGCAGTAGCACGCCCAGCAAACCGCTTTGCCAAACATCAATTCTCCCTGTACCGAGGCAGGACGGGAAAGTTCAGGGGAACGGAAATGGATGCTTACGGACACTTGCGCATACTGGTGAGCCTTATACTGGGGCTGGCGATCACCCGTGTCCTGTCCGGCCTCTCCCGCCGCCTGCAGGAGCCCGCAAAGACCGGACGCATGCATGTTCAGATCGTCTGGTCGTTCGTTCTTCTGCTCGGCGCCGTCCACTTCTGGTGGTGGGAGTTCGCGCTTCGCTTCATCAGCCACTGGAACTTCTGGATCTACATCTTCGTCCTTTCCTATGCCTCGCTGTTCTTCCTGATGTCGACGCTGCTTTATCCCGACCATCTCCATGAGCATACGGACCGCGAGGATTTCTTCATCCGGCGCAGGAACATCTTCTTCGTCCTCTTTGGGCTTTCCTTTGCTTTCGACCTTGTCGACACCTTGATCAAGGGCCGGGAGCATCTCGCGGCGCTCGGCATCTGGTATGGGGTGCGGCTCGTCGCCGGCATCGGCGTCGCCATATTCGCGGTGAAGACGGAAGACAGCCGCAGGCTCACATGGCTGGGCATTGCCTGGCTTGCGGGCAACATCGTCTGGATCACCATGCTTTACGGTGGTCTGGACTGAGCGCCTCAGCGTCTTTCCGCGATGAACCTCTTCACGCGGTCGACGGGCATCGGCCTTCCCAGATGATACCCCTGCGCAAGCGCGCAGTTCATCGAGGAAAGCCATTCCGCCGTCGCGGCGTTCTCCACGCCCTCGGCCGTGACATCAATACCGAAACCCTTCGAGATCGTAATGATACCTTCCACGATCGCCTGCTGACTGACGCTCTCTGTCAGGCCGATGATGAAGCTCTTGTCGATCTTGATGTTGTCGACCCTCAGCTTCCGCAGGTGGGACATCGATGCGTTGCCCGTCCCGAAATCATCAAGTGCGACCCGAATGCCATGCCGTCGCAGACACTCGATCTTCTCTTGCGCGACGTCTTCGTCGCGATTCAGAAGCACATCTTCGGTGATCTCGACCTCGAGCATTTTGGCGGGAATGCGGTAGTGTCTCAGTCCCGAAATGATGGCGCTCGCGATCTTCGGATGCGCAAAGGCAATCTCGGAGATGTTGAATGCGATGGTACCCGGCTGCACACCCGTATCCATCAGATACCGCAAGTCGTGCATCACCCTGCGAAACAGGTAGATCGTGATCCGAAGGCCGATCTGGCGGCTCTCAAACGCCGGCCAGAAGGCTGCCGGGGTCAGAATGCCGCGCTCGGGATGGAACCAGCGCGCGAGCACCTCGAAGCCCGATATGGTGCCCGTCCGAAGGTCAAGCTTCGGCTGATAGAAGGGATGGATCTGCCCGTAGCGGATCGCCTGCCCGACCTCTCGCAATATCCACTGGCGATCCGCAATCCTCTTTGCCGTACCCGCGTCGTAGATGACGATGCGGTTTCGGCCGCGTTTCTTGGCCTCTGACAAGGCGATATCCGCCGCCTTCATCAGGGCTTCGGGCGTCTCAGCCTGATCGGGAAATCGGGCCACGCCGATGCTGGCCCTTGCCCAGAAGGACGTACCAGCAACCTGAACGGGCTTCGTCACAAGTCCGGCGATGCTGCGGGCGCATTCAAGCTCCGCCGAAGCATCGATATTCTCGACGGCAACCGCGAACTTGTCGCCGCTCAAGCGCGCAAACGCGGGCGCGTCCTCGCGAAGGTCGCGCAGGCCGGCAGCCACCTCCCGAAGAAAGCCATCGCCCGCCTCGTAACCGTAATTGTCGTTGATTTCCTTGAAATAATCGAGATCCAGAAGCATCAGGCTGAGGGACGATCCACCCGCGGGCTGCTTGGTCAGCCGTGCCATTTGTTCGGAGAAGAACAGCCGGTTTGGAAGTCCCGTCAGCTCGTCGGTGCGCGTCAGCTCATGATTCTGCTTCTCGATGTTCTTCTTCTGGGTGATGTCGAAACTGATGCCCAGAAGGCGTTCCGGTGAAACGCGGCGCGCCCGAGAACCGACCCAGACTTCCCTACCATCGGCCGTGTAGGAGCGGAACTCGATCTCCTCGATCTTGCGGGTCCGGCCGAATTGCCTCCGCACGTCCCGGTCGTCGGGATGAATGTGCTGAAGCAGATCATCAAGCGTTCCCGAGCCGAGGCCAACCGTTCGCTCGGAATTATCGGATCGCGTGATGAAACCGGTGACAAGGTCTTGTTCCCAGGCCACGATGCGCCCGGCATCCAGAGCGAGGGTTAACCAATCGGCGTCCTGGCTGAGCTCCTCGCCAAGAAAATCATACCGGGGAGGTAGATTCTTGCCAACCATGAGCAGGGCCTCCATCCCTGATCCAAGGTTAACGTGAGCGTAGTCTTAATTACAAGCAAACTTTAAGATCAATTAGTTGAGACCGTTGTAATTATCTTTCGTCAAATATGGCTTCTGCCAGGCGCGCCAGTGTAACCGCCACCCGCCACATCATGCCGCGCTTGCGTTCGCGCGCGAACCTCACCGGCCGAAAGTTGACAAGCCCGGCAATTCGAATATGACGGCGGGCTTGCTTGAAGGATATGTGACTGAGCTGAATGATGGCCGTCTACGTCGATGATATGAAATGGCCCTTCAAGGGCATGGTCATGTGCCACATGCTGGCCGACACGACCGAGGAGCTGCATGCGATGGCCGCGCTGCTGGGCATGGAGCGCCGCTGGGTGCAATATCCCGGCACGCCAAAAGAACATTACGACATTCCGATGCAGCGCCGGGTTCTGGCCGTGGAGGCCGGTGCGATCGAGGTCAACTGGCGGTTCGTCGTCGGCCTCATTCGCAGCCGACGCGACGACGCGACCTAAACGCGGAAATCTTCAGCCGGCTTAACGATCGAGCTTGCGCGCCATCCAGGCATAGCTGTCCGTCACCACATGGACCGGGGCAGTCAGAACCGTCCGCACCTGTTTCCGGCTCGGAATGAGGGACCCGACCGAATGCACCGCGCCGTCCGCAAGGTCGGCGACCCGGCTCTGCGAGGAAGGTTCCATCTGCTGCACACTGCCGGCGCCATTGTCGGCCACCGCGACCGGCAACCCCTGCACATCAGCACCGCCAAGCGCTTCAGCGATCGGCTCGCCCGGCGTCTGGCACACTGCGACCACGCTCGGAAACTCGGAATATTTATAATATTCAAGGTCCGTCGCCAGCGCGTCGTCACACAACTCGACCGTCGCATAGCGCTCCGGCGCCGTATCGATGTACCGGCACTGGCTGAGACTGTCGTCACAGCCGAGAATGGTCATGGCTATCAGGGCCGCGGGCATGGCATCTCCTCTGGGATCGGATACGGGAGCGACTTGTCATAAGGGCACTGAATATGCGGCGACTAAGGCAGACGTATGGTGGCGGCTGCCCTCTCCGCCAGTCATTCTCAGGCGCGGATGATGCCTGCCACCTTCACCGCATAGCGGTCCGTCATGCCGGAGACATAGTCGGCGAGCGTGTGAAGTGCGCCATAGCGATCCTTCGCCGTCCTCAGGTCGATACCGAGCGCACGGCGAAGCTGGGAGGGATAGCCCGTCAGCCGGCTTTCGTCCCATTCCGCAGCCTCCAGCGCTTCGAATACCGGCAGCACGCCGTCAAGGACCCGGTGCACGAGATTGCGCCCCATCACCTCCAACTCGGTCTTGCGCGGCGAGGTGAAGATGCGCTCGCTCGCCAGTCGGCCGATCTCGGCAAAGGGTCCGGCAAGCGCCGAAGCCTCGATCAGGCCGCCGCGGAACCGGCCCTCCATGATGGTGTCGTGGTTGGCCGCGAAGGCTGCGCTGCAACTCTCGAAGGCGCGGCCGATGGCAACGGCGCGCAGCAGCGCGATCTTTTCCTCGGCCGTGTCACCGCGGTCCTCGCGCGGCGAGAAACCCGCAACCTCCGACAGCAGCGGTGCCACATCGCCATAGGCCAGGTCGCGCGCGGTGAAGGCATCTTCGAGGTCGAGGATGTTGTAGCAGATGTCGTCGGCCGCCTCGACGAGGAAGACCAGCGGATGGCGGCGCCACCAGGTCCCGCTCTGATCGCCGGCGATCATGCCGGTGCGGGACGCGACTTCCTCAAGCGCGCTGCGCTCGGTCTCGAACACGCCGAATTTCTTCAGGCCGCTCTCCCGCGCTCCGAGCGTATTGCGTGTGGCTGCCGTGACCGGATACTTGATGAAGGCGCCGAGCGTGCCGTGCGTCAGCCGCATGCCGCCGCGGCGGTTCATCTCGAGACTGTTCAGAATGCGGAAACCCTGTGCATTGCCCTCGAAGGCCTCGAACTCTGCCGCGAAGCAGCCCTCGTGATCTGAGAAGAGACCCTCCCCGCGATCAAACTTCTCGGCAAACCAGGCGCCGATCGCATCCTCCCCGGAATGGCCGAAGGGCGGATTGCCGATGTCATGCGCAAGGCATGCGGCGTGGACGAGACCGGCAACGGCCGCCTGTCCGCCCTTCTCGACCTTGCCCTCCTGCTCCAGCCACCAACCGACATCGAGGCCGAGCGACCGCCCGACGCTTGCCGTCTCGACGCTATGAATCAGCCGGTGGTGGATGTGGTCATTGTCGTAGAGCGGGTGGACCTGCGTCTTGTTGGCAAGCCTGCGAAACGGCGCGGAAAAGCTGATGCGGTCGGCATCCTGGTCATAGGCCGGCCGGCGTGGATCCGCCTGATAGCCGGGATTCCAGAGCCGGTCGAGATCGAGCAGTCTGCTCCAGTCCATCGGGGCCATTGCCTCAGCCTTTCGGGGGTTCTGCTGCCGTCATTCCGCCGCGTCGTCGCGGCGATCCTCGCCGGCATCGTCTTCCACATCGTTGCCGGCGTCGGCGCGGTCAAGCTCGTAGGAATAGTTCTCGAGCATGCTGTAGGCCTGCTCGATGGCGTCGATCTGGGTTTCGGCGTTGCGGATGGCTTCGGCAATCGATTCGCTGCGCGAGCGCAGCATCGAACCGAGCACATCCGAGCCGGCGCTTTCGCGGCTCTTTCGGGCTATCCTGTCCATGTGCTTGCGCACCCGGGCCCGATGACGCTCCAGTTCGAGAATGTGGAAGCGGCTTTTCAGGATATCGTCGGAAAGCTTGCGACGCATTGCCGCAACCGGATCGAAACTGCCCGGTTCACGTTCGTCGAGGATCATCTCGTTGACCAGCGGCTCCAGCAGCATCAGGCCCTTGAGGTCCTTCGGGTCGGCAAGCTCCGGGTCATAGCCGGTATCGTCATAGACCTTGCGGCGGACGGGGTCCTTGAGAAGATCGTAGGATGACTGCAGCGCGGCGAATTTCTCGCCATCGCCGCCGCTGTCGGGATGAGCGTCCTTGGCAAGCCGCCGATAGGCAGCCCGGACAGCCTTCTCATCCGCATCGCGGTCTATGCCCAGTACTTCATAAGGGTCGATCAAGACTTCACCCGTTCCAGCGTCAAAACTGCCATGAGACCTACTCCCCCGGCGCCCGCGGTTCAAGCCGCTGGCCGCCGCTGTGCACGGCTTCGCGCCCCTGCCGGGGCTGTTTCCCGGCAAAAGCCGTCACCGGCGCCAATTCAGGCCGTGAATTTGACATTGCTTCGCCACAATCCTACATAGCGGGTGCCGCGTCTTGGTCAGCTTTGACAACGCTTGGTGCGGCTTATCGGAGCCCGTTGCGGGTTCCACGGGATTTTGCGGGTTGGCGGGGCCGGTTTCGACCCTGCACTTCTGCACGCTTGCAGGAGTTGCCGCATCCGGGCGCCGGGCGCCCTGTGTCCCTTGGCGTGCTTGAGCGCGCACGAACGCCAGCGAAGACGAACCGCCATCGGGGAGAAATCCCTGATCCGGACAAGGAAAAGGTATGAACGTCAAACTGACTGCGAAAAACGTTTCCAAACTATTCAATGACGATACGGGCGAAGGTGCCCGACGCCTGGCAGCAGGCGAATCCAAAGACGAAATTTTCAAGGCCACGGGTGTTACCGTTGGCATCGACAATGTCAGCTTCGAGGTGCAGGAAGGCGAAATCTTCGTCATCATGGGCCTTTCCGGTTCCGGCAAATCGACGCTGGTGCGCACGCTGAACGGCCTCATTCCGCCGACCTCCGGCGAAATCATGATCGACGAGGTTGATGTCGCCTCTTGCAGCAAGGACGTGCTGCGCGATGTCCGTCGTCAGAAAATCACCATGGTTTTCCAGCACTTCGCGTTGTTTCCTCATAAAACGATTTTGGATAATGTCGCCTTTGGCCTGAAGCTCAAGGGGATTGGCAAGGAAGAGCGCCAGAAGGCAGCCCTTGCCTCGCTCGCCAAGGTTGGGCTCGACGCCTATGCCAACAGCTATCCGAGCCAGCTTTCCGGCGGCATGCAGCAGCGCGTCGGCCTCGCCCGCGGGCTTGCCAACGATCCGCAGATCCTGCTCATGGACGAGCCTTTCGGCGCGCTTGACCCGCTGATCCGGCGCGAGATGCAGGACGAGCTGATCGTGCTGCAGAAGGAACTGAAGAAGACCATCGTCTTCATCACCCACGACCTCAACGAGGCCATGATCCTCGGCGATCGCATCGCCATCATGAAGGACGGCGCGTTTGTCCAGGTGGGCACCGCCCAGGAAATCGTCTCCGAACCGGCCGACGACTACGTCCGCGCCTTCGTCTCGGATATCGACCGCAGCCGCGTGTTCAAGGTCTCCGACATTTCCAGCGACGCCGCCTGGGTGAAGGTGGACGCGACGGCCGCCGATGCGCTTGCCGTCATGGACAAGGCCAAGTCCGACCTCGCCTATGTCGTTGAAAAGGGCGTTCCGGTCGGCCTGTTGATGCGCTCGGATGCCATGGAATGCCCGCGGACAACGCCAGTGCGCGATGCCATGATCGCCGAGCCGCCGACCGTGCCGGAAGAAGCCTATCTGAACGAGGTCTATGGCGCCGCCCAGGCTGGCGTGCCGATGGCCGTTACCGACGAAAAGGGCAAGCTTGTCGGCGTCGTCTCGCAGGAGGCGATCTTCGAGCAGCTTGCCGTTGCAGAGGACGAAGAGACGCCGAGCGTCGAAGAGCCCAAACCCACCACACCCGGTGAGCCGGCGTAAAGCGTTTCAGGAGACAAGACTTGTTCGATCCCTCCCAATATTTCACCATTCCC
This sequence comes from Martelella endophytica, assembly GCF_000960975.1. Classification (NCBI taxonomy): domain Bacteria; kingdom Pseudomonadati; phylum Pseudomonadota; class Alphaproteobacteria; order Hyphomicrobiales; family Aurantimonadaceae; genus Martelella; species Martelella endophytica. The sequence goes on from NZ_CP010803.1 coordinate 3,728,377, forward strand.
TTCGACAGCTGGGTCAACGACTTCGTCCGCGGCTTCCTGGTGCCGAACTTCCGTCCGTTCTTCCGGGCGTTGCAGGTTCCGGTTAACCAGGTGCTGCAGGCCTTCGATGCCGTGTTCGCCTGGATCCCGATGCTCGTCGTCATGTTGATCTTTGCGCTTCTGGCGTGGCGGATCGTCGGACGAACGATGGCGATCATCACGATCGTCGGCTTCCTGTTCGTCGATCTCATCGGCCTCTGGCCGGAGACCATGACGACGCTGTCGATGATCCTGACCTCGGTGCTCTTCTGTACCATCATCGGTGTACCCGTCGGCATTCTCGTTGCCCGCAGCGACATGGCTTGGAAGATCGTGCGACCGATCCTCGACGTGATGCAGACGGTACCGAGCTTCGTCTATCTGGTGCCGATCGTGATGCTCTTCGGCGTCGGCATGGCGCCGGGCATCATCGCCACCATCATCTTTGCCCTGCCGCCGATCATCCGAATGACCAATCTCGGCATCCGCAACGTGCGCACCGATCTGATCGAGGCCTCCGAAGCGTTCGGCGCTACCTATTCGCAGACGCTGTTCGAAGTGCAGCTTCCGCTCGCCATGCGCACGATCATGGCGGGGTTGAACCAGACACTGATGCTAGCCATGTCGATGGTCGTCATTGCCGCGCTGATCGGCGCCGGTGGTCTCGGCCAGGTGGTCAACACCGGTCTCGGCCGACTGGATGTCGGCGGCGCGACCGCCGGCGGTGTCGGCATCGTGGTTCTTGCCATCGTGCTCGACCGTATCACCCAGGGCCTCGTCGAACCGGGCGATCCGAACCGGATGACGTTCCGACAGGCGCTTGGCACCCTCTTCCGCGGCCAGAGCAAGGCCGCCGAATAAGAACGGGAGCGGCCCCTGGGCCGCTTTCAAGGGATCTCCGATCCCGTCGCCAAGGTGACCGCAGCGCGGTCGCCGCAACACGTAGACACGGAGAAACACTCATGAGACATAATCTCACGAAACTCACTGCCGCCCTGATGCTCGGCGCCGCCAGCCTTGTGCCGGCGACTGCCGCTTTCGCGCAGGAACCCGGCGATGGCAAGACCATCAACATGGCCCAGGCCGACTGGGACACCGGCTGGTTCCAGGCCGAAATCTACAAGCAGATGTTCGAGGACCTTGGCTACAGCGTCACCGGTCCGATGACGCTCGCACCGTCGGCTTTCTACCAGGCCGTCTCGCAGGGCGATGTCGACCTCTGGGTCAACGGTTGGTTCCCGCTGCACAACACCTACGAATCGACCTTCGGCGGCGAAGCCAAGATCGACGGCGCAGTTGCCAAGGGTGGCGCGCTGCAGGGCTATCTCGTCGACAAGAAGGCTATCGAGGAGTTCGACATCAAGACGCTTGACGATTTCAAGCGTGACGAAGTCAAGGAAGCCTTCGACCGCGATGGCGATGGCAAGGCCGATCTGGTCGCCTGCCCGCCGGGCTGGGGCTGCGAACTGACGATCTCGCAGCACATGGAAGACTATGACCTCGGCGATGCGATCAACCCGATCAAGGCCGGCTACTCCGCTTCCATGGCTGACGCGATTGCGGCCTACCAGAACGGTGAGCACATCCTGTTCTACACCTGGACGCCGAACTGGACCGTTGACCAGCTGAAGCCCGGTGAAGATGTGATGTGGATCGAAGTTCCGCAGAAGGAAGGCGTTGAATCGCCGGCGCCGGCCGAAGGCCTGGCAACCTGCGTTGCCGATCCGTGCCACATGGGCTTTGTCGCCAACGACATCGTTCCGGTCGTCAATGACGACTTCATCGCCGACAATCCGGCCATCGACACGCTTCTTCAGGAAGCCTCGATCCCGCTGCCGGATATCTATGCGCAGAACTCGGCCATGAACAATGGCGACGACGACGTCAAGGCGCAGGCCACGAAGTGGATCGAAGACAACCAGGACACGGTTGACGGCTGGCTCGAAAAAGCCCGCGAATCCGCCAGCTAATTGGCGCTGAAACCTTGGCCGGAGGGCTGGCTTGGCCTCCCTCCGGCCTTTTTTTGTGGCCTCACGCCCGCAAGGGGCGCGCGACAGGCCGCCGGGACAAGCGCCAGACCGCCTCTCCCGACACAAGAGACCCAAAGAGATTTTCATGAAGACGATTATTCGTACGCTGGCGCTTGCCGCCACGGTCGGCGTCGCTGGCCTTGCGCCGGCAATGGCTGCCGAAAACCCCGGCGACGGCACCACCATCAAGATGGCCCGTGCCAGCTGGGACAGTGGCTGGTTCCAGGCTGAAATCTACAAGCAGCTGCTTGAGGATCTCGGCTATGACGTCGGTGAACCGATCACGCTCGACGTCCCGCCATTCTACCAGGCCGTCGCCCAGGGCGATGTCGACCTCTGGGTCAATGGCTGGTTCCCCGCCCAGGATACCTACAAGCCGGTGTTCGAGGACCAGGCCGAGGTCATCGGCATGGTTGCCGACAGCGGCGCCCTGCAGGGCTACATGGTCGACAAGGCGGCGGTCGAGGAATTCGGCATCACGTCGCTCGCCGATTTCTCCCGTCCGGAAGTGCGCGACGCCTTCGACCGCAATGGCGATGGCAAGGCGGATCTGGTCTCCTGCCCGCCCGGTTGGCTTTGCGAACGCGTGGTTCTGGAGCAGTTGGAAGACTTCGGCCTTGCCGATGACATCGCGACGACCAAGGCCGGATACAACGCCGCCATGGCCGACACGATCGCTGCCTTCAAGGACGGCGAACACGTGCTCTATTACGCCTGGACGCCGAACTGGACCGGCTACGAGCTGAAGGCCGGCGAGGACGTGATGTGGATTCCGGTTCCCGAGGTCGAGGGCGTCGAAACGGTCCCGCCGGCAGAGGGCCTGGCAACCTGCGTCGCCGATCCGTGCCATATGGGTTTCCCGCCGAACGATATCCGTCCGGTCGCCCGCAAGGACCTTCTGGAAGATAATCCCGCGATCGCCTCGATCCTCAACGAGGTCTCGATCCCACTCGACGACATCTTCGCGCAGAACGCCGCGATGATCGATGGTGACGACGATATCGAGGCGCAGGCAACCGCCTGGATCGAAAACAATCAGGATGCCGTTGACGGCTGGCTGGAAGACGCCCGCGCGGCCGCAAACTGAGCAGAGACCAAATGCCCGGCCTTGTTCGCGAGACCGGGCATTTCACTGATCAGGGCGATCGGCCATTGCGAAATCGCCGCTGCGCCTCAGGACAAAGTGACCATATAGCCTTGCGGCTTTGAAACGATGGGCGTCATTGTTCCGTTATCCGGAAACTGGGAGACGAGGTTGAGCGTGTCGCCTTTCTCAAGTGCCGAGGGAAACAGATACCGGGCTGCAAAATCCGTACCATCGAAGAGGCCGATCGGCGGCAGCAAAGGGCAGTCGACCACCAACTTCCCGTCGCTCGACCGCCAGCCCTTGATGACCTGACCAGGCAGCGGCGCTTTGCCCTGAACCAGAGTGTCCGTCACCGCCGATATAAACAGGCAGCCTGGCTGGTAGGAGCCGAGTACCACGACAAAGGCATCGGATGGCGGGCCGGATAGATCTTTCATGGCCGAGGCCGAGAGGATGGTGCCTTTGGTGAGCGTGGTATCGACCGTTACGCACCATGCGCCATTTGTATTGGCGCGGGCCGGATAATGGCTTATCGGTCCGTCGCCTGTGTCCACGGACAGGCTGACATAATCGCCAGGTCCCGCCCGCCCCGAGACGGTGTTGCTCGATTCGGCGCCGACGTTCACCGTTGTTGCCGTATAGATGGATCGGGTGAAGCTATCCTGCCAGACGGCCCGGATACCGCCGGCATCGCCACAAAGGCCCGGCGAGGCGCTCGTCCTGGCGCTCCCCAGAAGCGCCTGTCCTGAAAGGCCCGTCGTCGGTGTTCCCGCGGCCATCATGACCGAGGAACTGCCAGCCACCTTCCATGCGGTCCAGAGCTGCTTGCCATCGCTTGCGAGCGCCGGCGCCGCATCGGTGTCGATCCCCAACGTCGTCGGAGATCCTGTCCAGCCGGATGAGAGCTGGCAATAGCCGACGGGGCCGCCGCCGGGAAGACAGACGGCGCAATAGAGCGTATCCCCGAGGGCGGCGAGCGCCGGGCCAAAGCTGATGGCAAAGCCGGTCTTCTGCGGCGCGCCCCACTCCGTCCCGTCAAACAAGGCATAGGCCAGCGTCGCCTCTGCGGTGCTCCACGCCAGGTAAAGCCGGCCGTCGCATGCGGCAAGTGCCGGCGCATCGCTCGTCTGAGCACCCACCACAGCGCGCGGATCGCTCCAGTCGTGGCCATCATGGACCGACCACATGACATTGTTGTTGACGGCGTTGCGCCAGACGACGTGGATATCGCCATCATAGGCGGCGATCGCGGGCGCCGAGCGGGCCTGAACATTGAACCGTTGAGGATCGCTCCATATGCCGTCGGACCAGTATGTGTACCAGATGACGCAGATATCGTTATAGAAGCGCGTGCTCCAGACGATCCAGTCGACGCCGTTGAGGCGCGCGCAGCGCGGACCGTCATCGGTGATGCCAGACGCAACCTGAGAGGGTGGACCCCAAAGGGGTACCAATGCGCTGTCAGCGCCTTCCGCTTCAGCCAGCGCCACCGATTCTTCCATCACTCGCACCACGACCCATGATAACGACGCGCCAACACTACCGCGCAAGAATACTTACCATAGGTTGTTATTGAGTGCTATCTTACACCGGTTGCCACCGGAGTTTCGGTTGCCTGGCGCGGCGTTCAGGCCGAACGCGTTTGCGATCAGTGGCACGGCGACACAAGCCGGCGCAATTCGGGCGCATGGAAGAGCAAGATCGTCGCACTTTATCGGTAGCCCCCGGCGAACGTCTCATTCCAGTCTTGACCTAAGTCAATGAAACGCGACCCCGTTTGCCGGCAAATGAACCGCAATACGGTCGAGTCATCAGGGAGGAACGTATGACGGCCGAAACTTTAACCACCGGGGCGAGGAGCAAGACCTTGAACCAACCGCTGCCAGCGCCGCCTGGCGAGCCCGCCGGGGCGCTTCAATCTACCCACCGTGCAGTCGACCGCCTCTGCGACATGCTGGAGGCGGTTGCGGATTCGCTGCCGGCCCACGTCGACCGACGGCTCTGTCACCGGCTCGCCGACGAGCTTGCGCCGTCGCTGAAGGCGGCGCAGGAGTTTGAAGAGCTGCAGATCTTTCCGCCGCTGCGTACCGCCGCGATGGGGCGTGCATCGGTTCTGGCCGTATTAGAGCGGCTGGAATACGAGCATTTCGAGGATCTGTGTTTTGCCGAGGAAGCCAGCGAAGTGCTGCGCCGGCTTGCCAATGGCGGTCAGGTCAACACCGAGGCACTTGGCTACATGCTGCGCGGGCTGTTCAGTGCCTTGAGGCGCCATATGATGTTCGAACAGGAATTTGTCCGGCACGGCGCGCACGGCTGACCCCCGCGCGCGCAAATTTCCGCCGTTGCGGAAGGTGGATCGCGAGAAGCGGTCCGCCTATTTTTTTCGCCTGTTCTTCTTTTCGTTCTGCTCGCGATAGCGCTCTGCAACGGTTTTGCGGCGGCTCCAGCGGTCGTGATACCAGAGCCACTGCTCCGGATATTCACGCACCCAGCTCTCCACCTTGTCGTTGAGCAACTGGGCGGTCGCGGTCACGTCGATGCGCCCTGTCCCGTCACGCGGCAACGTCACCTCCGGCTCGAGCACCAGGCGGAACCGGTTGTCCGGAAGGCGGATGCAGCGGGCCGGATAGACCGTGCAGTCGAACTGTCGGGCAAGCTTTGCCAGCAACGGATTGGTCTTGACGTCCTGATTGAAATACTGCGTGTCCGTGCCGCGGCGGAATTTCTGGTCGACCAGGACGCCGACGCCCTCCCCCTTTTCAAGCGCGCCGGCAAGCGCGAAGGCCGACCCGGCATGCGACGGCACGAGACGCCCCATGCGCTTCTTGCGGAAGCGGAACACCTTATCGGCGACATAGGGGTTGTTCGGCGGGCGGAAAAGCACCGTCACGTAGAGACCGAAAGACGCGGCCGCGACGGGCAGGAGTTCGAAGTTGCCGGTGTGGGCGGTGAAGACGATGAACGGCTTGTCGCGGTTCAAGAGCTCCATGAAACGCTCGACGCCCTCGACCTCGATACGCCCGACACCGGGGTTTTCCGGATCGAAATCGAACAGCTTGTCGAGGAACACGTATTCCGCCGCCAGCCGGCCGATATGCCCCCAGCTTGCAACCGCGATCCGCGAAAGCTCCTCCTCATCCTTTTCAGGATAGGCATTGCGCAGGTTCTTCATGATCAGGTTGTGCCGGCCGAGCTTCGGCCCAAGCCGGCGCATGAAGCGATCGGCAAAGCGGATCGAGGCATCGGCCGGAAACAGCTTCAGGAATGTCAGCAGCGCGAAGAGCAGCTGCGCCACCGACCATTGCTGGAACTGCCGGGCTTTCAGAACGACGCGGGTGATGACCGATTTCAAAGGGACGGGTCCACTTTCAGGATGATCTTGCCGAAGATCTGGCGCGATTCCATCCGCGCGAGTGCGGTATCAATGCCGTCGAAATCGACGATGGTATCGATCACAGGATGAACGATACCCTGGGCCATCTTCTGCATCGCATCGGCCATGTTTTCCATGCGGCAGCCGAAGGAGCCGAGCAGCTTGAGCTGCTGCTGGAACAGCATCATCAGATTGACGTTGGTGGAAACACCGGAGGTCGAACCGCAGGTCACCAGCCGGCCACCACGTTTCATACACAGCATCGAGCCCGCCCAGGTATCGGCGCCGACATGCTCGAAGACGACATCGACGCCCTTCTTCTTGGTGAGCTTGCGTACGACGCCCTCGAAGCGATCCACGCGGTAGTTGATGACATGATCCGCGCCAAGGGCCCTGGCCTTCTCCATCTTGTCTTCGGAACCCACCGTCGTGATCACGGTGCAGCCCATGCGCTTGGCAAGCTGGATCGCGGCCGAGCCGATGCCCGAACCGCCGGCGTGAACGAGAATGGTTTCGCCCGGCTGCAGCTTGGCATTGTCGAACAGCATGTGCTCGACCGTGCCGAAGGTGACCGGCGCGAGCGCCGCGGCAACCGGATCGACGCCGGGCGGCGCGACGACCAGCTGGCGGGCCGGAATGTTGATCCTGTCCTGAGCGAAGCCATCGAGATGGAAACCATGAACGCCGCCCACATGTTCGCAAAGGTTGTCGCGGCCTTCGCGACAGGCCTTGCAATGGCCGCAGATGCGCGCGCCGTAGATCGAGACGAGCTGGCCGGGAAGCACATTACCGACACCCGGGCCGATAGCCTCGACGACGCCGGAAGCTTCAGCGCCGATGGTGAGCGGCAGCTTGCGCTTGGCGAACGCCATGCCGCGCCAGCCCCAGACATCGATATGGTTGAGCGCGACCGCCTGCAGCCTCAGCGTTACCTCGCCGGGCGCGGGCGCTTCCGGCGCGGGCACATCCCGTACCTCGATCTTACGGTCATCTGTCAGCTGCAATGCACGCATTCATCCATCCTCAGGCCAAAACGCACCGGACACCGATATCGGAAGCGATTTTCGGAAGATACGACGCGACATGATCGCGATCGGGGGCGTCCGTTTCCGGCCTGAATAGACGCGCGGCATGCCGCAGGTCAATAGCGAAGCGGCGCGATTGCGCGCCGCCCGCTTGAGCCATGCGCCCGGTCAGCCCGGTTCGCGGGTCATCACCAGGCAGGCATTCTGGCCGCCGAAGCCGAAGGAGTTCGACAGCACGGAGGAGACAGATGCCTCGCGCTTGACGTTCGGCACGACGTCGAGATCGATGGCCGGATCGGGCACCGTGTAGTTGATGGTCGGCGGCAGCACACCGGTGCGCATGGTCTGCAGCGAGAACACCGCCTCGACAGCACCGGCCGCCGTCAGCGTATGACCGATCATCGACTTGTTGGAGGACAGCGGAATGGAGCGCAGCCGCTCGCCGAAGACGGCGCTGAGCGAGCCATATTCCATCTTGTCGTTTTCCGGCGTCGATGTGCCGTGGGCATTGATGTAGTCGATGCCGTCAATGCCGAGACCGGCATCGGCAAGCGCGGCATGCACCGTCGCGATGGCCGGCGCGCCGTCCGGCGAGGAACGGGTGCGGTGGAAATGGTCGGCCTTCTCGCCACACCCCTTCAGGATGCCGTAGACGGTCGCGCCGCGGGCGACAGCCGATTCGAGCGATTCAAGAATCAGAGTTGCGGCCCCTTCCGCGATGACGAAACCATCGCGGCCCTTGCTGAAGGGCTTGGACGCCCCCTGCGGCGGGTCGTTCTGCGTGGAAAGCGCCGAAAGCAGGGAGAAACGCACCAGCGCCTCGGCACTGACCGAGCCGTCGGTGGCAACCGTCATCGCCCGGTCCGTGCGGCCCTGGCGGATCGCCTCGACACCGAGCTGGATCGCGGTCGCGCCCGAGGCGCAGGCCGTCGACAGCGTCACCGGCAACCCGCGCGTGCCGAACCGATCGGCAATCCGCTCGGAGATCGAGCCGAACAGCACCGCCTCGTGGAAGGCCGGATCGGCACGTTCGCGCATCGCCGCCAGAAAGCGGACATAGGCGTCGTTGTCCTCGACCGGCGGACCGGCGCGGTCCGCAAGCTCGAAGCGCATGCTCCATTCCGGCTCGACCGGTGGGGCCGCGAGAAACAGCGGGGCATCGAAATCGCCGGAAAGACCGGCGGCCGCCAACGCTTCCTCGATGGTGGCCTCGGCGAAAGCATACGAGCGTGCGACCGGATTGGGCTCTGAGGGAATGAAATCCACCGTGCCTGCAATGCGCGTCGAAAGATGCTCGGTCGGAAACCGGGTAATCTCGTGAATACCGGAAACGCCGCTCGTCAGCTTCTCCCAGTTGTCCTCAAGGCCGCGGCCGAGCGAGGTCACGACGCCCATGCCGGTGACGGCGACAAGCGGGCGGCCCAGATGGTCGGTATAAGCGTTGCTCATCATCGGGTCCTTTCTCACACGTCGCGCGACAGGACGGCGACGCCCTCGCCGCGCTGATGGCCGATGGTCGTGACCGCGATCTTGTCCGGCGCGCCGGAAAGCGGCTTCTCGTGGCCGCCGGCATTGAACACCGGCATCACGGCACCCTGTTCAAGCGCGAGCGCCGCAAGGCCGATACCAAGCGTAAAGTTCGCTTCCATAGAGTGGCCCGTGACGCCGGTAAATCCGCGAAGACCGGCGTGCGGGAAATGTTCCTCGACGAAGGCCGCCTCGCGCAGCGTCAGATCGCCGCGGCCGGTGGCGCCGGAAAGCACGACATTTTCCGAAGCATCGGCAAAACAGGCATCCGAAAACAGCCGTTCAAGCCGCTTTTCGAGCTTGCCTTCGTCGCGACGGCCGCGATCACCCTCAACGCCATTGAGCACGGCGTAGATGCGGGCCCCACGCTTTTCGGCGTGCTCACGCGATTCGAGCAGCAGGAAGGCACCGGCGGTGCCCATCACCATGCCGCCGTCATCGGCATCCGGGCGATCCCAGAGCGGCGACCACTCGCCGCGCGAAAGAGAATGTGCCGATTCGAGCATCAGCAGCATGTCGCGACGCTCGGCAATGAAGGAAGCGCCGACAAGCGTGTGGGTCGACTGGCCTGCAAGAATGCGCGCGTAGGCGGTTGAAACCGCCGAGATGCCGGCTGCTTCTTCGCCCATGAAGGTCCGCGACGAACCGGTGACCTTGTGAACGATCGAGATATTGCCGGCAACCAGATTGGCAAGCTGGGCGAGAAACAGCGTCGGGCGCAGTTCGGTGGTCAGCTTCTGATTCAGCAAAACCTCTCGGTTGTTGCTCTGCAGGCCTTCATTGACGATCATCGTGTCGACGGAAATGTCGCGCTCGCCGCCACCGGCGGCAACGATCATGTCCATGCTCGAGCAGATTTCCTCGTTGCCCTTGACGCCGGCATCATCGAGCGCAAGGCCGGCGGCATAAACGCCGAGACGCTGCCAGTTTTCCATCTGGCGCTGATCGCCACGACGCGGGATCTGCTCATTCCAGTCGATCTCGACCAGCGGATGCACCGGATAGGGCGCGCAGACCGCGGTATCGACGTTGACCTTCGGTGCCTCGCTGCCGGACAGGAGCGTCACGTGCGGCGCTCGGCCGACGCCGAGGCTCGTGGCAAGCCCGATACCCGTTACAACGACATCATTGGCGGATTTCGCCATCTCACGATCCTTCCCCGGCCCCGGCGCCGCCGATGGCGGCGAGAAGACCGACTTCCTCGGCACGCTTGCGCACCAGCGGTGCGAGCTCATTGTCTTCGAACGACAGCGTGCGGAATTTCAGCTGGGCATCAGCGATCGCCTTGCCCTCGGAGCGGATTTTCGCCTTGGTCACGGCAAAACCGGAGCCTTCATGCTCCAGTTTCGCTTCGATCTCGAGCACAGCTCCCGGCCCGACGAAGGTCCGCATCTTGGCGCTGTCGACCATCATCAGGAACGGCATCGCCGTCAGGCCATTCAGCCCGAGCAGCAGCATGCCGGAGGTCTGGGCCATGGTCTCGATCAGAAGCACGCCCGGCACAAGCGGCATTCCCGGGAAATGCCCCTCGAACACCGTGCTTTTGTCAGGAACGGTCGAACGCGCGACAACGGTCCCGGCGGCGATATCCGCCGAGACGATGGTGTCGACCATTTGGAAATATTCCAGCAGCATGACTTTCCGCCCGTTTCATTCAGTACGAAGGACCGGGCCCGGCCCGGGCGAAATCAGGCTTCCTTGGCCGCCCGGAGCTCGTCAATCTTCGCACAGAGGTTCTTCAGGATGAAGTACTCGTCGGCGTCGACCTTGCCTTCATTGACTTCCTGAGTCCACTTTTCGAGCGGAATCTTGATGCCGAATTCCTTGTCGATGGCGAACACGATGTCGAGGAAATCGAGGCTGTCGATGCCCAGATCGTCGATCGTGTTGCTTTCCGGCGTAATCTTGTCGCGGTCGATCTCGCTGGTTTCTGCGATGATATCGGCAACTTTGTCGAATGTAGCGCTCACGCCCATACCTCTTTATCTGTCAAATCCGCCTACCTCATAGGCAAAGATTGGCGAAATGCCAATGGCTGCAGGGTAACGGATCAAGCTTTTTTCATCGTTTGCTCACACCGCCGAGGAGTGGCGTCCCCGCCCCACCCCTAGATAGGTATCGAAAATCGCGGCAACAGAGCGGGCAAAGGGAAAGGCCTCCCTTTCAAGCCGGAAGCCCAGAGGATCGAAACGACAGAGTGCCGGATTTTGCCGCGCATAGGCCCGCGCCTCGGCAATCACCGGCTCGGCCGCTGCGGCAAATCGTGCCCTGAGCTCGGCTGCCGAGAAGCCATAGTCGCACATGATCTTCTCGATCACATGGCCGCGTACGCGATCGTCCTGCGAAAGTCCGATGCCGCGGACCACAGCGAGCGTGCCGGCTTCCGCCATGCGCCGATATTCCCCGGTCGCCGGCATGTTCTGCCAGTAGCCCTGCGGCAGTTCCGAGATCGAGGATGCGCCGAGGCCGATCAGCGCGTCGGCGCCGTCGTCGGTATAGCCCTGGAAGTTGCGCCTCAGCCGCCGCTCCCGGGCGGCCACGGCGAGGCTGTCATCGGCAAGCGCGAAGTGGTCGATGCCGATTGCCTGGTAGCCTGCCGCAGCAAGCATGTCGCCGGCCATCGTCATCTGCTCGAACCGCGCCTCCGCATCCGGCAGCGCCGCTTCGGGAATCAGCGTCTGGTGCTTCTTCATCCATGGCACATGGGCATAGCCGAAGAGCGCCAGCCGGTCCGGCCTCAGCGACAGAATGTCGTTGACGGTGCGCTCCAGCGTTTCGAGCGTCTGATAAGGAAGGCCGTAAAGCAGGTCGCAATTGACCGAGCGTATGCCGCGCGCGCGCATCGCCGCGATCACCGCCGCCGTCTGTTCGAAGCTCTGCAGCCGGTTGATGGTCTTCTGAACCTTTTCGTCGAAATCCTGCACGCCGAGGCTCGCCCGCGTCAGGCCGATCTCCGCGAGCGCGTCATAGCGCGCCTCGTCGAGGTCGTTCGGATCCATCTCGACGCTGATCTCGGCATCGTCGGCAAAATGGAAATGGGCGCGCAGACAGTCCATCAGCCCGCGCATGTCTTCCGGTTTGAGCATGGTCGGCGAACCGCCGCCCCAGTGGAGCGCCGTCACCCGCACCCCGCCATCGACCATGGCGCCCACAGTGGCGATTTCCTGCTTCAGGCTTTCCAGATAGGCGGCGATCGGCTCGTATTTCAGCGTGTGCTTGGTGTGGCAGGCGCAGAACCAGCAAAGCCGGTCGCAATAGGGAATGTGTACATAGAGCGACAGCGTCTGGCCGGCCTTCAGCGCGCCGATCCATGCCGCAACGCTCTCACCATCGATATCGCCAGTAAAATGGGGCGCGGTCGGATAGCTCGTATAGCGGGGAACCGGCTGCGAAAACATCGCAAGCAGTTCCCGGTTGCGCGGTTCCATGGGCACTTCCCTTCCGTCAATTCCGATAAATGAGCGATAAGGCCTTGAATGCGCCACGGCTTTGACTTTAATCAAAAGAAGGATCACAGTCTGGGCGTCTTCAGCGCGAAAGCGGTTGCGAAGGCATTGCCGGACGTCTAGACCGGACCGCGCGTCTGACGCAGAGGCGCGACCACTATCGATCGAACGGGTGCGGCCATGGATGATAAAGTCGATATTGCCAATGACGAGAACGTCATGCCCCATGTCTGCCGGGCATGCGAGGCACGCCACGGCGGCATCTGCTCGGTTCTGTCCGGCTCGCAGCTGGCGGCGCTCTCCAAGCATTCGACCCGCAAGACGATCAATGCCGGCACGGAAGTGGTCGGCCAGGGCGAAAGCGTCGGCAGCTATTCCAACATCCTGCGCGGCGTGGTGAAGCTGTCGAAGATGATGGCGGACGGCCGCCAGCAGATCGTCGGCCTGCAGTTTGCGCCCGACTTCCTTGGCCGCCCGTTCTCGCCGGAAAGCTCGCTGACCGCCGAGGCGGCGACAGGTACGGAAATCTGCGCCTTCCCGCGCGCCGTGATCGAACGCATGATCGCCGACACTCCCGGCCTGGAACATCGCCTTTACGACCAGTCGCTGAAGGAGCTCGATGAAGCGCGCGACTGGATGCTGACGCTCGGACGCAAGACCGCGCGCGAAAAGGTCGCCTCGTTCCTCTACATGATCGCGACCCATATCGATCCCTTGGCAGACGATGGCTCGGCCTTCGACCTGCCGCTGTCACGCGCCGATATCGCCGACTTCCTCGGCCTCACCATCGAGACGGTGAGCCGGCAGATGACAAAGCTGCGCAACGACAAGATCATCCACGTCGAAAACAACCGCCACGTCACCGTGCCGGACATCGAGCGCCTGAACGAGGCAGCCGGCAACGACTGACTTGCCTCCTGGGCTAAATGCTCTGGGCAGAGCTGAAATGCGGGCCGCGGCTTCGGCAAGCGATATGTCGGCAGCCTCGTCGGCATTCCCCAGCAAGAATACCGCGAAGATGATTCAACTTGGCCGGCGCTCTGCGCCGGCCAACTTGCTTGGTCCTGCATTTCCTGGTGTCAGTCGACGCCTGCCTATCAGAACGGCACGCTGAGGCGCACCTTGCCGGCGCTGGATGTCAGCTTGTCGGAGAAATGTCCCTCATATTCCAGGCGGAGATCGACATTCTTCAGGGTGGTCAGCTGGAAACCGGCTGCAACCGTGGCGAAGGTGTTGTCGTACTGCAGCGAGGTCTCGAAGCTGTTGCCGGCACCCGACCAGCTGGTGAACTGCGCTGAGGTCTGCCAGTCGTCGCCTGACATGAAGGTCATTCCAAGTCTTCCATAGAGCCTCAGCGTCTGGCCACTATCGAAATTATAGCGGCTACCAATTTCGATATTGGGCGAAGCGGCGAAGCTCCACTGACCATGACCGTCGACCCGCAACCCGTAAGTGCCGCTCTCGGTGTAACCGTCCTGCCAGGTGTAGACCGCATCGAGGTCGACATAGGGCTTGAGGTAGACGGTATCGAGATCGATCATCTTCGCGATACGGCCAGTGAAGGAGCCCGCGGCAACCTCGGGCGAGCTCGAGACGACCTCGGAAACATACGGGATGTTGATCGCGCGGTCGATATCGTAGCTGCCATAGCTGCCGGAAAGCGCGCCGGCGAAGGTCCAGCCATCAATCTCATGCTTCAGGCTGACGCCCGCATAGCCGGCATCGCCGTTTCCGCTGACGGAGCCCGAATCCTGCGACAGCCAGCTCTGCTGATAGGCAAACGAACCGCCGAGGAACCAGCCGGGGGTGAATTCCTTCTGCCCGCCGAACTGGAAGGTCAGCGTGTCGAGATCATAGCTTGCCGCATTGGCGACGGCCGCACGCTGGTCGTTGCTGCCCGAAACCGAGGCCCAGGCACAGCTTCCCTCTGTGACCTTCACGGTGGCACCCTCGAATTCCGGGCAGCTCATCAGGCTCGCGCCGAATTCCAACATTTCGAAATTCTGTTCCACGGCCGTTGCAAAGGCTGCACGCGGGCGAAGCTCATCGAGCGTTCCGGCGTATTTCCCCGGAGCCCCATCAGTCTGGGTGGCGAAGGCGCCGAACAAGTTGCCGAAGGCATTGTTGCCGCCGCCGTCCCAGATTTTCTGCAGCGTCGTTGCAAGCTGATGCTGATCGCTGTTGAGGTTGGTCACCGAGGCCGGGGTGAAATCGGCGCCGGTGACGCTGAAAAACATCTCCTGGCCTACGGTATCGATCTGATAGTCGAACAACGTCGAATCCCGGGGCGTGAGCCCGCCGCTCATGTCACCGGCAACCGTGAGGAAGCGGGCGGAGCGGTTCGGCAGCAGGCTGATCGCGTTGAGGCCGAGCGTTCCGTCGAGCGCGGCATCGCCTTCCAGCGAAAGCAGATCGGCATTGGAATGGTTGAGGTCGATATCCGGGATCAGCCAGCCCGTCGCCCCCTGCTCGAAATCCCCGGAAACCACCGTTGTTCCGGGACGACGGCTGCGGCCGATTTCGAAGGTGCCGTTGTTGACGATATCGGCGTCGTAGATATAGCCGTCCGTTAGCGTACCGTTGACACCGTTGGTAATCGAGATTGCCTGAGCCTCGACGTCGCTCGTCTGAGAGGCATTGCTGACGCTGCCGCTGATGCTGCCCGACCCCTGGTTATCGACCGTCAGCGATGCGCTGCTCGCGCCGTTGGCGGTGTAGTAAACGGCAAAGTTGGAATTATAGTCGTTGCCTGTTGCCGAGGCGCCGGACTGGATGCTGGCACTGTCGGTCAGCGTGAGCGTGTTCTCGGTACCGCCGACGACCCAGACCGCCGCAGCGTCATCGCTATGGCCACCGGAAACCTTGCCGCTTCCGCTGAGGTTGATCTCAACCTTGTTGTTGCCGGAAATGCCCTCGCTCTGCGCAAAAATGCCAACGCCATGCGTTCCCGTCGCCGATACGGTACCCGACGAATTGATGGTGATCGCGCCGCCCGTGCCGGAGGTCGCCGTCGAGGACACGCCGGCGAAACCGGACCCGTTGCCCTGGCCGCCAAAGCCGCCGCCGCCGCCCAGTGACTGTGCGAGAATGCCGAAAGCCTCGGCACCGGTCGCCACCAACGGGCCGTTCAGCGTCAGACCGATGGCACCGCCATTGCCGGTTGCGCCGCCGGAGGCCTCGGTGTTGATCGGCAGCACGGTGAGAATGCCACCGGTCGCATCGCCGCCGATACCGCCGCCGCCACCGATCGACTGAGCGACAAGTGCATGCGCCCCGGCGCCACTGGTCTCAATGCCCTGACCGGAGGACGCGGCGAAATTGAGCGTCAGCGCCTTGCCGTCGCCGCCCGCTCCGCCCTGGCCGCCGATTGAGAGATCGAGCCCACCGGCGACCGTGCCGGTTGCCCCGATGCCGCCACCGCCGCCGATCGACTGCATCAGCAGGCCGAAGGAGCGATCGCCATAGGTGACGATGTCGGTTCCGGTGCCAAAATCGAGATCGACGGTTCCGCCGTCGCCGGCCACACCGCCCTTGCCCCCGATCGATACGCTGAATTCGGCACTGCGGATGCGGGTGGCCTCAGTGCTGTTGCCGGCACCGCCCTGGCCGCCGCCGCCGCCAATCGATTGCGCGGCGACCCCGATCGCGTCGGAACCGTTCGTAACGATGTGGGGCGTACTGACATTCGAGGTCGCAACCGCACCGCCATTGCCGCCGCCGCCGCCGGTACCACCGCCATCACCACCGATCGCGAGCGTGCCGGTCTGGCTGTCGGAGCCATCGCCGCCCTGGCCACCGCCACCGCCGATCGACTGAGCGAGCAGTCCATAGGCAGCATAACCGTATGTATGGATGTAATCCGAGCCATAGGGTTCGAAATAGAAATCGACCGCACCGCCGGCGCCGCCTTTTCCGCCCTTGCCGCCGACGGCGACCTCGACATTGGCCGTGATCGAGCTGCCCGAGGCGACGGAAGAGCCGCCCTGGCCACCACCGCCACCAACGGACTGCAGCACGGCGCCATCGGCCCAGTCACCCATCGTCGTAACCTGGCCTGTGAAGTTGAGATTGACAGTTTTGCCATCACCGCCGCTGCCGCCGGATCCGCCAACGTCGACGCTGAGTTCATAGGTATTGCCGGCATCGGTCAGCCGGCCGATCTGATCTTCCACGTTGCCGATCAGATCGAGGATCTTGTGCGAGGAGGCGTCGCTTCCGAGCGAGCCGCCAATACCACCGCCACCGCCGATCGACTGCAGCACGATCGCATCGGCGTCACCACCGAAGGTCTGCACGCCGCCATAAATGTTGGCCGTCACATCGCCGCCATCCCCACCGTCGCCGCCCGACATGCCGACACCGACATTGAGGCGGCCGTCATAGCCCTTGGCGTCGCCGGCGATATAGAGCGTACCGCCCTGCGAGGCGCCGCCACCGCCACCGATCGATTGCGCCACGATCGCCTTGGAACCGGAACCCTGGGTCTGGATGTTGAAATCGCCGTATTCATTGACGGTCACGCTCCCGCCGATGCCGCCCTGGCCGCCCTTGCCGCCGAGCCCGATATCGGCTTTCAGCGAGACCACGCCGCCCTGGGAGTAGGCATTGCTGTTGCCCATGCCACCGTTGCCGCCACCGCCGCCGACAGATTGCGCCAGAATTCCGTAGGAGCTGTCGGAATAGGTCAGCAGTGTGGCTGCAGGCGTCGGACCGGCGATCCTTGCGGTTGTGTCGGAAATCGCGGCGCCGCTGCTCGACGAGCCGAGATCGACGGAAACCACGCCGCCACCGCCACCGCCCGCGGTGCTGAAGAAATAGTTGCCGTTGGTGCCCTTGATGCCATCAATTTTGCCGCTCAGGATATTTCCCGCGCCGCCGCCCAGAGCGACGCTTGCCGTCACTTCGACGGTATCCTCGTCGCCCAGCGTCGTCGAAAGCACGGAAGAATCGCCGCCATTGCCGCCACCACCGCCGATCGACTGGGCGATGATGCCGTGCGAACCGTCGCCAAGCGTCGTCAGCCGCGACTGGGCATCGAGCGAAACATTGACATCGCCGCCATTGCCGCCCGTGCCGCCATTGCCACCCGATGCTGCCTGATAGTTGAATGCGACCGGAACGCCCGTGCCCGTTGGCGCGGCAATCACGAAATCCTTCGCCGAGGTGGAGCCACCATTGCCGCCGCCACCGCCGACAGACTGGGCGATGATACCGGCTGAATCGGCGGGAATACTCACATCTCCGCCCTGAAGGGCGGCGCCGGTGAAGATGGTGGCGTTGCTGAGGTTCACATCGACGCTCTGGCCAGCTCCGCCAGAACCGCCGCTGCCACCCAGGATGAAGGCCGCGTTGAAGCCGGCAGTCGCATTGAAGTAGCTGGCGTTGCCGCCCGTGCCGCCGCCGCCGCCAACGGACTGGGCAATGATGCCGGGAGCCTGTGCACCCGACGTGGTGATCTGGAGGTTATTCTGCTTGATGCTGACCATGCCGCCCTTGCCACCGTCGCCGCCCCTGCCACCGGTCTGCAGGGCAAAGAAGGAAGCGACGCTGTAGTTCTTGGCGCTACCGCCATTGCCGCCGCCGCCGCCGACCGACTGGGCGATGAGGCCGGGCGAAAAATCGCCAAGGGTACTGATGACGGCGTTACCGGCGCTTGATGCCGCCATCAGCGAGGCATCATAGGGAACAAAGTCCTGGTTCGAATCCGTGTAGCCGCATTGCGCGGTATTATCGACACAGATCGTCCCGCCATCGCCACCCTGCGCGGCGAAGCCGCCAAGGCCGATCGATGCGATCGCGGAGAGCGTCAGCACCGAGCCGCCGTTTCCGCCGCCAGCACCGATCGATTGGACGATCGCGCCCGGAGAATAGTCCCCGGAGGTGTTGATCCCACCGAGGTTGGAAACCGCAACGGTGCCGCCGCTGCCGCCGGCGGCGCCCTGCCCGCCAACCCCGGCCATGCCGAGCGAGTCGCCCCCCGAGCCGCCTCCGCCGCCGACCGACTGCGCCAAGATGCCGGCGGATGAATCGCCGCCGGTCGAGATTGTCGCCGTATTGGAAACCCCAACCGTGGCGCCATTCGCCGTTGTCTCGCCAGCGGCGTTGCCGCCGATGCTGACCAGACCGATCGATGAGCCCGAGGCGCCCCCACCGCCGCCAACCGACTGGGCGATGATGCCCAGCGAATTGTAACCGGCAGTCGTGATGTCACCCTGACCATTCACCGTGACCACGCCCGGCGTGCCGCCACCGGCGCCATCGCCGCCGAGGCTGACCAGCGTCGAGACATCGATGCCGCCCGTGCCGCCGCTACCGGCAATGGATTGGGCGACGATGCCGAAGGCACTATCGCCGCTTGTGGTAATGGCGAAGTCACTGTCCACGGTAACGTCGCCTGCATCGCCGCCATTGCCGCCATTGCCGGCCTGGCCGCCGAGCACGCTGACGAACTCGCCGCCCGTGCCGCCGCCGCCGCCGATCGAATGGGCGATGATGCCGGCGGCATAGTCGCCTGTTGTCACCAGTGTTCCGGCATTGCTGAAACTGAGACCGACGCTGCCGGCATTGCCGCCGAAGCCGCCACCGCCGCCCTGGCCTGCCAGCGCCGTTCCGTCACCGCCGTCTCCGCCCTGGCCGCCCAGGCTCTGGCTGATCACGCCGTAAACATAGTCGCCGGCAGTTCTGATCGACATCGCAGCGCCGTCGTTGCCCATCGTGATGGCGCCGCCGGTACCGCCGTTGCCGCCCGGCTTGTCCTTGGTCGGACCGGTACCGCCAATGCCACCGATGCTGCGCGCAGCCATCGCCGCGCTGATCCCCGAAGCGGTCCCGGCAACGTCCAGCGTGATGTCGTTCTTGCTCTTGACCGTGACACTGCCGCCGGCGCCACCCGCGCCGCCGGGGTCCGAGGCATCATTCTTGGTATTGCTGTAGCCGCCGCCGCCGACGCTCTGACCGGCAAGACCGAAGAGGCCATTGCCGCCGCCGGTGGCATTCCAGTAGATCGTGATCGTCGGCATGCCGGTGAGGGAAATCGTGCCCCCGCTTCCCGCATTGCCATTGCTGTAGCCGCCGCCGCCGGCGATCGATTCGGCGACGAAGCCGCCACCGGCGGCGGGTGCGGAGAAGCGCGCCGAGGACGAGCCGATGGTCGCCGTACCGGTGTCGTCGCCGCTGAGAGTGATCGCGCCGCCGGCGCCGCCAACGCCGCCATATTGGTCACCAGTCAGACCGCTGTTCTGATTGCCGCCAGCGCCGCCGACCGTAAGCGCATAGAGGAGTGCAGCACCACCGCTGCTGGAACCGTTTAGTGCGTAGTTTGTGCCGGACTTGCTGCTGAATGTCAGTGCTCCACCAGCCCCGCCGGCGCCGCCGCTCGACTTGTAGTTATTGTTGGTCTCATCGCCCGAGCCACCAATGCTTTCCATCCGGATCAGTGAAGCGAAGCTGTATCCGCTTGAAGCATCGACCGACCCGGTGAAGGACCCGCCGGTATTGTTCAACGTCAGCCAGCCGCCCGCGCCGGCCGCACCGCCATTATCGTCGCCGGCTGCGCCTTCGGAACCGATCAGCCAGCCGGAATTGTGCGTCGCGGAGCTGATGTTCAGCGTCTGCGTCGAGCCGCTCTGCGTGACCTGGATTGCGGCACCATCGTCGCCGGCGTCCACCGAGCTTGCAGTCACGTCAAGATTGGTGGAAGCGCTACTGGAATCGATCGAACAGGTGACGGGGTCGCCGCTGTAATCGCAATCGTCGGCTTGGGCGGCCGAAGCCGCCATCAGGCAGATGGCCGAAACGGAACCGAACATTGCAGTCCGCAGGCTTCGAGAGCGCGCTCCCGGACTTGAGTGTGCAGCCTCGACGCCCGGTGAAACGCGATAGATCATTCTCTGGAACTCCCGAAGTCTTTTGTTTTCGGTCTCCTGGATGGCCACAAAGGCAAAACGGCGACCGTAATCATGTTTTGACCTTCGTCAATAAACACACCCCAGCTGGTGTCATCTGCAATTCGACGAAAGCGTTGTTTTTATCGATGAATGAGCATTCGGCTGCCGCGCGATGGGCTCAGAAAAAGTGCAGCTCGCAGCCTACCCGTCAGCCGTGATCGCGATGCTGAATCAAGAGCAGTGCTCGCGAGGTAAATCCTGTCTCTGATCGTGTCCCGGTGCGTGGCGTAGCTTTGTCTCTCGCCGTGCCTTCAGGACAGAGCCGGGAATGGATCAGCCCGCGGCCAGCAGGCTGATGAGGGGGGCAGCGCTCATTGTGGCGATGGCCCGAATGGTCATGTAGGCGAGCACGCCCTTGAATGCGATGGGTAGGATCCGAAGCCGAAGAGCCTGAATGGCCGGCCGCTTACCCCGCTCAACATCCCGGCTAGGGGATGTTACACGCTCCGCCACTTCATGGCGACAAACATGCGCCGCGCCGACATCGAGGCTTCAAGAGAACAACGCTCCAAAAGGCTGGGCCACGTCATCGACGAGGTTTCAGAACACCAGACTGGTATGAAAATTTTGACCTGGACGAGCTCGAAGACCAGATGCGCGCCACCAAACCAATCATCGGGAGGCGGCAAAACCATACCCACAAAAGCCTCGTTGCTCCCGAAGCGCACTCACAGGGACCCCTAGGGGGCATCCCGATATCAGAAAAGTAAGAGAAATTTCAAAGGGATAAATGGTCGGAGTGGAGAGATTCGAACTCCCGACCCTCTGGTCCCAAACCAGATGCGCTACCAGACTGCGCTACACTCCGCCGTTCGGATCAGCCGGCGTCTGGCCGGCAATTGCTGAACTGCGGCCCGGATACACTGAAACAGGGCTCCGCCGCAACAGGAAAATCCCGGGTGGCTTTTGCTCCCCTCACGCGCCGGGTGCCTTGCGGGACAGGTGGGCGTAGAATTCGCGCTTGTGGCGGTACATCGCGATATCGGCGCGGCGCGCGGCCGATTCGAGGCTTTCGCCCTTCTCGCAGATGGCAATGCCGGCGGAAATGCTGATCGGCGCGCTCGAATAGAACTGGTTATTGATGTCGAGCACCTTGTGGATATCCTCCAGCGCCGCCTCGGCATCTTCCTGATTGGTGGACGGCATGAGGATGGCGAATTCGTCGCCGCCGATGCGGGCGGCATAGTTCGGCAGCTTGATTGCCTCGTTCAGCACCTCACCGAGACGCCGCAGCAGACTGTCGCCAGCATCATGGCCAAGCGTGTCGTTGGTCTCCTTCAGCCCGTTGAGGTCGATGACGATGACACCGACGGGCCGCACTGCCTTGCGCTCGAGCCGGTTCATCTCGTCGGTGTAGAAGGCGCGGTTATAGAGCTTGGTCAGCACATCGTGCTTGCCCAGATATTCGAGATAGGCCTCGGCCTTCTTGCGCGCGGTGATGTCGGCGAGCGAGACCTGGACCAGCGACCAGTCATCCTCCCTGCCCGGAAAGATGTTGAATTGCAGCAGGACATAGCGCTCCGTACCGTCGAGCGCGTAGTTCATCACCTCGTGGGTGTGCTGCAGCCGCCCTTCCCAGAGATCGATGAGCTGCTCGCGGAAATAGTCCTGCATGTCGTTTCGGAAGATCGCGTGCTGGTTCTGCAGCAGCGCCTGGCGGTCCGGCGCGCGGAAGAGGTCGAGCGTGGCGCGGTTGACGTCGATGACCCGGATCTCGCTCAGACACTGGGCGACAAATTCCGGGTGGACATCGGTAAAGGTCCTGAGATCGACGATGCCGCGCTCGCGCAGATCGTCCATCATCAGCTTGATGCGGCTGAAATCCTCGACCCACAGAGACACCGGCGAATGATCGAACAACCCCTTGGCATAAAGCGTCTGGGCACGTTCGGCGCGGCGGGCAGCCTCGCGCTCGGTGACATCCTCGGTAGTAAGCAGGATGCGGCCGAGGTCGTCCTCGTGCCCCGGCAGAACCGAGCCGCGAAGCTGGATATCGAGCCGGCGGCCGGAAAGCGTGTAATTGACGGTGTCGCTCGAAAAATGCTGCTTGCCATCGAAAAGCTGGGCGAGCTCGATGACGTGGGTCTGCAGCATGTCGTCGCGAAATACCTGGCCGATATTATCGACGAGATGCTGAAGATCGCGCGCTTCGAACAGGCTCAAGGTCCGCTGGTTCACCCTCAGCACCCGGATCTTGCGCGTGCAGGCGGCGACGCGGGAAAGGTCTTCCGCGAGAAACGCCCGGATGTCGGTCACGCCTTCGTCTCGCCAGCGATCGAAGAGCGCCTTGACCCCACTGAAATCCTCGATCCACATGGCAATCGGCGCCAGTTCGAACATCTGCATTTCAGACGATAGCTCGTTCAACGTATTCCTCGCTTGCTGAAGCCACGTTTGCGGCCCGTGAAACCGCGACCACGGGCCTCGCCGGCAACACTGCCGATGCATGAGGCCCGCTGATTCCCGCACTATAAGCAAATTTCAGGCGCCGCGAGAAGCCTCCGCCGCCTTGGGCCGATACGCCCCATCACGGCAGTGCTCCATTCCCCATAGCTTCGGGCCGTCGATCACTGATCCACAACGCCCGCCAGGGCGTTTTGTTCAGCGAGCACAGGGGCGATGCATTCATGCCGTGACTTGATTTTTATTGCCGCCGCGCGAAAATTGGCTATGTAGGGAACGAAATGCCGCGCGCGCGGCGAGGCTTAAGCAACGGAGCGGAGCAGAGAGCATGACGGCGAAGATCTATCGTCCCGCCAGAACGGCGATGCAGCAGGGCCAGGCCAAGACGCACGAATGGGTGCTCGAATTCGAACAGGAAGTGCCGCGCAAGATCGACCCGCTCTTTGGCTATACGTCCTCGTCGGACATGCTGCAGCAGGTCAAGCTGCGGTTCCCGACACAGGACGAGGCCGAGGCCTATGCCCGTCGCCACGGCATCGCCTACCGGGTGATCGTGCCGAAGGAAACCAAGACGAAGGTCGTTTCCTATTCCGACAACTTCAAGCCCGACCGCGTCCAGCCCTGGACGCACTGACCGCGGGTACTGGCGCCATCCGTCAGGCCTCACCGCACCAACGGCACGCCACGTGCCGCCCGGCCCCTTAGCTCAGCTGGATAGAGCACCGGCCTTCTAAGCCGACGGTCGCAGGTTCGAATCCTGCAGGGGTCGCCAATCTTTTCAGAGACTTAGCACCCGGGACAAACCCCAAAACTCTGTCAGTTTACGCCCTGGTTTACACTTTTGTTCCTGAAACCTTCCAAAGTAGGTCGGAGCTGACCATAGCGACATGTCTAAATCGGCCTGAATGGGTGATGTCGGGGAGCGCTTCCAACATGGCAGCTGCACCTCTGTATCGGCTGGATAGATCCGGCGGCATTGAAGTGACGAGGCTTCATGCTGCCCGTCGTACCTACTCTCGCATCAGAGCAAAGGGGAATTCCGTTCCTACATGTCATCGGCATGATCAACGATGATCACTTCGACCGCCGGTATCTGCACGCCTTCGCCGATTGATAATAGCTACAACTGAATGGGCACCGCGACTTGTCGGGCCATCACCTGGAAATAAAGTGGGATAGGCAGACGATCGGTGGATCACGCAGAGAGCGATGACTATGGCCGGGCGACGCGTAGTCTCGATTTGAAACGCAGTCCAACCAATTCTGCTCCCCAGACCTTCATAGTACAGATTTTGATTGCGGCTAATAATCCCGATTGTCTAGTATACTCTCTTGAGGCGATCAGGGGGATCGTCGGCAATTGGGGGACAGGATGAAAAGCTTGATAATTTGGGTCGGTGTTATCGCTACCGTACTCAGCGGTTGTGCACGTCGGCCAGATGCTATCATTGCAACAAGCATTCCAATGGAAGCCTATTCAGGGGACGGGTGCGCGGCCCTCACGCAACAGCTGAAGGCCGAGAAAGACAACCTGGCTGCACTTTCAAAACAACAGAACGAAGCAGCTAACGGCGATGCATTCGGCGTGTTTCTGATTGGCGTGCCGATGAGCAGCCTTACCGGAGGCGATAAGGAAGGCGAAATCTCAAATGCCAAAGGTAAGATCAACGCCATGGAGGCAGCGATGCACAAAAACAAATGCAGCGGCTACTAGGCCTGCGTCGAGAAAATCCTGCAATGAAAAATCCAAAGAAATGGATGCTATTGGCCGCTGCGGTCGTAAGTCTCGGATGGACGCCAGCGCTAGCTCAAAACTTTCAGCAAACATACAATTTTTGCCGGATAGCACAGACGCTTGCGCCGATTTTCTTACGAGGCGGACAAATATCCGGTCAATCAATATGCTCAGCAAGTGGAAGACCATCCTACGATTGCATCGGCGCAATTTCTTTGGGTCAGGGAGTATGCCTGGCAGGCGGACGGCCTTCGTATGACTGCATGGGCGTCGCCTCTCTCGGTCAGGGTGTTTGCTTGGCAGGCGGGCGACCTTCGTATGACTGCACCGGTGTCTCCTCGCTAGGTCAGGGTGTCTGCCTCGCAAGTGGAAGACCTTCTTATGAGTGCACTGGCATCGCCTCTTATGCCCAAGGCGTCTGCCTTGCGGGCGGCAAACCAACTTACGACTGCGCTGGAGTTAGATCACTTGGGCAGGCAGTTTGCCTCGCAGGAGGCAAGCCGACCTACGATTGCACGGGTATCGGAGATAACGACTTAGGAAAAGGAATCTGCATGGCCTTGGGCGGTAATTCCTACAGCTGCGCATCGGCAAGCGTTCACGAAGCGATCTGCGGTTTCACTGGCAATTGCCAAGGCTACGATGCTGCATCAATCGCGATTTCGTTGGCCGAAACTTGCGGCGTAGAAGTTTTGCACTACAGCATCGGTCACTAGGCTGCCCCGATTTGCCGAGGCGGCGATAGACAACGACGCTTCGATATACCCATACGTCGACATCCGCTTTCCGCCCCCACCGAGAACGATCGCGAGAACTTTCGGAGATACTCGCATTCCTCGACGGGACTATGTTTGGCGACTGAGACCCGTCGCTTGCAGCCGTGGCGGGCTGCAGGCCGCCCGGGATCCAGGCAGAGAAAAAGGCCGCTGAAGTGTTCGCTTCATCGACCTGAATTGATCCGATGTGAGCAAGATCGACTTCAACCTCCCCGGAACCAGCCGTCAGTTCGGCGCGGACCTTCTCGCCGTCGTTTTCGAGTGCGGCACGTTTCGCGACCAGATCGATGGCGCGGTCGACAATGCCGCCCGCGCCGAGTCTCGGTCATTTATTGGCCTGGCCCTTCTATTGCTTCAGCCTGGCTCCACCGTATGAACCAGACGAAGAAGATCGCAGACAGAGCGCACGCACCTCCATACGCCCATAAACGCCACCCAGGGGACGAAACCAAATAGGCGATCCAGAAGAGGATGGCGCCGATCTCCGTTGTTATGAGGAGAGAAGCACAAACGGCGTCCAGCATCGTGTTGGCGCGCGTATTCCTGTGGCTCTTGCGCAGCTTCATTAAAGAAGCCCTCCGCAATTGCCAAACGAAGCTGAACGGCTTGTGCGTTGGAAGTCGTATCGTTGAAAACCGCGTGGAGGTGCGCGGCGGGCGGCGGAAGCCACCGCTGCTGAATAGCTTAACAGCATGGTATCAATTCCCGTAATGTAGTGAGAGCTGCGAGCAGCAGCCGTTTATAACGACGACTGCCCCGTATTTAGGCATCGTCTCATACGGGGAACGGAGGGGCGCGCGGGCGATAGGACGCGAGTGCCCGCCTGGCGCGTGAACCGGCCAGAATAAACGGGCAGCGCAATACCAACAGGAGGCAAAAAACTGGAGGCCTGAATTCGGCGCTACCATCGCCGGCCCATCCGCCGTGATTGTCCACCTTGCCAGAGACCGGATGCTCCTGCGAACGCAGGATCATATCGGAGAGGTGACTTGTCGCGGCAATGGCGGCTCGGTCAGGAGACATCGAGTGGACGTCGGCAATGCCCCGCCCAAAGTTCACCTGCCCCTGGTTCACCTCCCATGATAGAAAGGCTACAAGAAACGCGAGAAGCAGAGAAAGAGCCTTGCCGGTCTCGCGTAACCTAATCATTTCGGGCCGTCAGGCAGCGCAAAGGTATCATCCTCACAAGTTCTGACTGTGAGAGATACCTTTATGCGGAATGCCTGACAATAGAAGTCTTCAATGCCTAAGCCCCTTTCATTCGATCAAACATAGTGCAATCGAAAAATAGGCGAGGCAGCTACATATTGATCAAGCGCAGCGATACAATTCTGGATACTAATTTTACAGATTTCTCGTTTAGTTACCCCCCTTTTAAAGCCTTGAGCGCCTGCATCAGGCCGTCTGAGAGCCACACGCCAAATCCCGTTCCGGCCATTGCCGCCCCCAAGATGTAGCCGCGACCGATCTGCTTGATCTTCTGATACTCAGCGACGAATTCCTCCGTCTCGCCGAGGCGTTCCGAAAGTGCCTTGTTCTGTTCGATCAGGCGCTCGTTCTGGTGCTCGACTGTATTCAGGCGATGATGAATTTCGTCATGGCTGGTCCGGTTCTCGTCCACCTTCTGGATCAGGGCATCCAGCTTGCCCTGAACCTCACCCAGATGCCGCGCCAGATCGACTGTCATCCCCTGCCCTCTATTTCAGAATTGCGCGAAGCCCGGCGACGCCGGAACCGATGTAGAAGACCCACTGGATCATGCTCCCCGCCCAGTCATCGAGGGGCGATGGAAAGGCCGCGATTGTCCATGACTGCGCATAGATGCAGTCCGGACACCACAGCATGTTGTAGAGGCAGATTGCCGCCCACCAGATCGCAAGCGGCACGAGGAAGAGTGAAGCGAACAGCCAGAACCATGGAACGGAAAGCTTTTCCGTATTGAGAGTAGCCATCTCCCGCGTCTCGGCGACGACCTGCTTCAGGTATTCAGCCGTCAGTTCGGCGCGGACCTTCTCGCTGTCGTTTTCGAGTGCGGCACGCTTCTCGACCAGATCGATGGCGCGATCGACAATGCCGCCCGCGCCGAGCTTCGCCAACCACGTCACAAGGGCAGCGATCATACTTCCACCTCATGGCCGATAGCGGTGTTGATACGACGAGCCACAACGTCACGGTATCGCCAGACGAACCAGCAAACCGAAACCGCAATGACGCCGGCGACAATCCAGCCAACCGGCAGACCTGAAGCCCAGGCAAGAACGCCGGAGGCAGCGGCCGAGGCTCCGGACTTCTGCGCTGCATCCTTCAGGGCTGCCATGTCGCGGCGCAGCTGGGCGATCGTTGCCGGGCCAATGATCCCGTCGTTCACGAGATGCGGATGCGCCATCTGGTAGGCCAGCACAGCTTCCTTTGTCTTCTCGCCGAACCAGCCGTCGATCGCACCTGGATCAAAGCCGCGCCTTTTCAGCATGGTCTGGACATCGCGCACGACGGGATCGCCAGCGTCCGGCGCGGTGTTTGACGCGTCACGGGGAACGCCCTCCGGTGCGGTATCCACGCCGGTGTAGACGCCCTGTTCGAACAGCAGCGCCTCTTCCTGGCGCCGGCGGACAAGGCCGGGCAGCTTCTTGCCCTTCGAGGTATTGTAATGCGTGGCGAGATAATCGGCCGCCGCCTTCAGCTTGCCGGCGCGCCAGAGGTTGCCGAAGCGCCATGTGCTGACCACGCGACCGCCGAGATTATAGGCAGCACTCGTCGCCGCATCGAGCTGGTACTGCGTCCGATCCGCCGGCGAATTGGCGACGACTTCCTTCGCGTAGCCCTGATTGAGCACGGCGCGGAAAATCCGGTCGCCATCTGCAACTGAGATTTTCGTCTTGCCGGGGACGATCTTCGTGATTCCGATCTTTGCTAGCTCCAGCCGGCAATAGGGTGAGTTCATGGTAAAGCCGGCAAAGAGCGTCGGCGTGCCGGTCGGGTCGAGGTAGGCGACCGTGGGCGCGCCCTCGTGCCCGCGCACGAAGGCTGCCCCCGGTTCGGAAACCGTGGTGATATCCATCTTGGTTTTTCCTTGGATTGTTCGCCGGTCAGGCCGGCAGTCGGTCAGGCGAAGCGTTCGGCCGGCGTCGCCGGCTCGGGCGCGACCTGAACGGCCGCAAGCTCGCTCGGCAGCGCTACGCCGTCAGCCATACGGATGTTGACGTGATAGCCATCAACGGCCGTCATCTCCGGATACTCAACGCCGTCCTCACCCGTCAGCATCTTGCCAGTCGGTGCATAAACGAGACCATCGCAAGCAGCACCGACAGGCTTGAGCGCCAGCATGCCTGCTGGCAGGTCCGTATCGAAATAGGTTAGCCGAACAGGCTCAACCTCTCCGGCTGGACCCGTCACACCCACGGTATTGAGAACGACCAACGCCTCAGCATGGTCGGAGAATTTCAGAAAGATGTCACGCATAGGGCACCGCCTTTGCCTGGAGGTCATCGTCGGTGACACGGAACGGCCAGATTACGAGTTGATCATACCAACCCTGGGCATAATACCCGGTAGCATTCCTTCCTAAAAAAGAGGGAGCCAGCTCTGCTTCCTGAGTTGACGATGTGGATACGGGCGCGAAGCCATCAAGTGCCCCGCTCTTGCCGTTTGTGTCCCAGGACACGCCTACCCCCATACTCGGTGTAGGCGCTTCATAGATGCTGATGACAATTGAAGGGTATCCGATGACCATCGCGTTATTATCTGCCCTGAGCAGTATGGCGAAATCGGCATTCTCGTAGCCACCAAGAATTACGCCGTTTACGGTCCCAAGGGGCGTTACCTTTTCCCCGGAAACCACCACACTAGCTTCGCCCCGCTGCAACAAAGCCGCAACCGGCTCCGTCAATTGGGCCTTGTCAGCCGGACGGGTGACTGCCGTCCCAGAAGTCGGAATATAGGAGGATGCAAAATCGCTTGCTTCCACCTGCGGCCCCCAAACATAAAAGGTCTCTTCCGCGCCCTCGAAGGCAGGCAATCGGGCCACTTCAGCATCCGGAATGGCCGCGACATAGAACGTCGAGAATGCCGTGGCAGCTGGCAAGCCTGTCATGGAAACCCGGTACCACCCCGATCCGACAGGCGAAATGCCGGCTGAACAATTCGCCTTACGCAAGAGCGTTCCCGCCATCAGATCAAAGTTTGCAAACGACGTGTTGTTCACACCGAACGAGTATGCGAGCTGCACGATGCCTGACGTACCCGCCTTGACGAAGACACTCACCGTCGTGGCGGTCGCAGCAGTAAAATTCGCCGTCATTTGCGCGCACTGGACACCCTGATCAGGCCCCGCAGTAAACAATCTGGCGTCATCACCGCCGGCCGGGTCCAGCTGTCCCGCCGTCATCGTCGAATGCTGTGAACCACCGGATCCGTTGAATGCCGCGCTATTGCCTGTGGCAGTATTTGTCGCCGGCCCCTCCAGCAGCAACTGCCGCCGCCCATTGGTATAATCAAACCGCGGCACATCGGCCGCGGCGATACGGATCATCCCGTCGGCATCGACATAGGTCGCCGTACCCGGCCGGGTAAAATCAATCATCTCCGCAAAACCTGCGTTTCGCATGGTTCACCTCGCATATCTGTCAGAGGAAAAATCAAGAATGGCGGCCGGCGGCTTGCCGATCCCGTTAGTATTGACCGCCGCATAAGCCGGAAGTTCCCACCAGCCTTCGGTGATCGCATAGCGATTGCCGCCAAAGTCCAGAATGGCGGCCGGGCCGAGCGTCAGACCCGTATCGATGTCAGTGACCGGAAAGGCGGCAGACGCCCACCAGCGCCTGCGACCTGGTGGCCGATTGGCCGCAAGGCTCAGTCCGATTGTCAGTGATGGCATGGTGCTACTCCGGCCAGTTTCTGTCGGCGGCAAAATCAGCCGGGATCGGTAACAGATCCTTCAGCGCCCGGGCAGCGAAGAGGTGCGCCTGCTTGTGGGCAAGTGCTGCCTGGCCAAGCGCATACATGGTCGCTGCATCCATCTTGTGCGTGCTGTTGTCGGCTGCGATCCAGACAAAATCGCTGGCGCCGCCATGCCAGCGATAGTCGCCCGCCGCAGCACCGTTGATGATGGCGCCAAGGGCGGCCGTTGCCGCGCCGGCAATGTTCTCCCGGTCCTCGGCCCGGGATTGATACATTACGCCGCTGAAGACAAAACCTGCCGCAATCCTGAGGTCGCGTTCGGCATCGATAGCATGGCGCAGAGCGCGGTTTGAACGCTCCTGGACGAAGGCCTCGACCGCATCGCGATGTGCATCGAACAGGGCATGAAGATCACCCGGCGCTGGAAAGGCCGCATCGATCTGCCAGTCGAGAATCACGGCCGAACCGACGCGCTCGCCGGTCTCGTCATCGACAATATGGCCAGTGCTAAAGTCCCTGCCCGGTTCTGCGCCGGGATAGGCCAGCGAGAGCAGATATCCGAGCGCATCGTGGTCGAGATCCGGATTGAGCGCATTGGCGCTGTCGGGCGTGATTGTGGTCGCCATTATTGGTTCCTCGCATATTTGGCCCGGACATAGATCTCGCGCACCGCCCAGTCATAGTTCTGACAGCGCAGGCCGGTGATGAACATGCCGTCCGGGCAGTCGACCGTGTTGCCGGTGGTCTGGACCGTGCCGATCTCGTATGTGCCGCTGTCATGCTGCACGCGGGCGCCGGCGGCGGCGCGGCTGTTGGCATAGGCGGACGCCCTGCTTTCGATCCGGTCATTAATGGCCGAATAGGCATCCGACCGGCCCCAGTTGTTCCAGACGGAACCGCTGACATTGCCATCGGAATGAATGGTCCAGCCGGCGCCGGCGGCCAGATCGCCATTGCTGCGGAACGAATACTCCATGCCCCGCGACCAGATGAAGCCATCGCCATTGTTGCGCTGACCGACCTCGACATAGCTGTTACCGCCATTGTTGGAGCGGAACTCGATCCGGGCGTCGTACTGGCCGCTCGCCTGGAACGATGCCAGCGTCGCGCCGTCGAACAGCACCCGGACAAAGCCGGTGAGCGTTCCGCCGTTCGTTGCGTAAGCGCCGAGCTTGCCGCGGGCATCTGCCGCATCGCCGGCCGTCATCAGGTCATTGGTGAAGGCGGTTCCGCCGGCACTCAAAAAACCGTGCCCGTCGGGATCCACCTCGCCGATCGCGACATCGGCCGCGCCGTCGAAGACAAAGAGCTTCCACGGTTTGGAAGCGGTGCTGATCCACATTGTGCCGCCGGTGGCGTAGGTAGGGCGTTCCACACCGCTATGCAGCGAGAGCGTTGCTGTGCGCCAGCTGTTGATATTGGCCGCGAGCTGCGAGCCATTGGTGACGGTCGGGTCGATCGTCACATTGTTATGCTGTGTCATGCATGCACCTTTCCGTAGCCGGCGGCGACATAGTCGAACGACCGTTCGACAGGCGTGCCGGACTGGTCTTTGAACACGATGTCAAAGCCGCTCTCGTCTTTGTTTGCGATCTCGTAGAAGTCACCGAAGCGCAGGCCCTGGGCCGAGACCGAAAGTCCGGTCAGGCCGAAGTAAGGCGGATCGAAGCCAATCCGTCTTCCCTGCGAGGGCACGGCAAGATTGTTGCCGCTCAGGATCCTGTCGGGCATGTCGACCGTCAGCTCGGCCCGCGCGACGATCGGCGTGATGTTGTCATCGACCGAGGTGAGGACCAGCCTCATCTGATAGGCTCTTGCTGCCACGTCGCCGGTCGCCGCCTCACGCCAGTCTGACCAGAGAGCGCCGGCACTTTCCGGATCGTCATCCGTGGTGCGCATCTCCATGACCGCATTCCACTTCGACGCATCCGCACCGACAATGCCATCCAGCGCGCTCAGCACCGGCCATTTGACCATGGTGTCATCAACATCCTGCCCATAGACCGACAAGACCGGCGTCACGCGGGAGGTATAGACCGAGCCGAGATCGATCGTGCGAGAAGACACGTAAGTGCCGGAGGGTAACAGCCCGCCGTCTTCCGCCTCGTCAAGCCGCAGCCCCGGCTCTCCCACCCGGCAACCGTCAAACGTTCCGGACCAGTCCGGCTGTTCGACAAAGCGTTCCACGGCGTTCATCGGCGTGGCGCCGACTGTCGTCTGGATGATCGTCGCAAGCGGGCTTTCCACCCCCTGCCGCGTCACAGCCTTGATCAGATAGGTGCCAGGCCGCGTCGGGATCTGCACGCTTGTGGCATCGACATGATCAAGCTGCGCGCCGGATGACCGCCAGGACACGCCCGTCAGTTCCGGCGAATAGCGGATCACGTAATGCGACAGGTTGAGCGCCGCCACCGGCGACCAGGTCAGCGTCGCGACATCGCCAATGACAGCAATATTGAAGTGCTCAACATTGGAAGGCGGCGACAGCACGCTTGCGAGATAGACTGCATCCAGCGTTGCCCAGGGCGAGCGCTGGTTGAGCGCGGCAAAGACCGAGCGAACCCTGAAACTATAGATCCCCGGATCAAGATCCTGCAAATCGATCGACACGCTTTCCGTTGTTCCAACAGCAAGCCAGATGCCGCCCTGCTCCTGATACTGGACCTCATAGAGCGTTGCCCTTGTGTCATTCGGTGCGCTCCAGCCAATGCTGACGGCGCCACGTGCAGAGACGCCACCGGCGAGATAGAGATATTCCGCGACCGTGACATTCGACGGCGCCAGAAGCGGACCGGTCGGATAGGTCGAGAAGGACGGCGGCTCGAGCTCCAGTCCCTTCTCGACGCGATCCCATTTGGTCGCATCATAGATCAACGCCGAGACATCGAACTGGTGCTTGTCGTTTTCCGTGATCGACAGCACCCGGAACGGGCGTGGCGCCGCATCCGAACCCGTCAGGATCCACATCGCACCGGTAACAGGGCGATCTGGAAGGGCCGAAGACAGGGCGAGTGTTTCCGTTTCCCCTGCCCCGGCCGTCACCGTTCTGTCTGCGAGACTGCCGTCCGGCATGACAACAGTCAGCGTATAAGCATCGCCGTCTGCCAATGTCACCGGCGCATCGAGCGTGACCGATGCAAGATCTTCGGATACCGCCTTCACCCGCCCGCCATAGCGCACGCCGGCATAGGAAGGATCGGCGACCAGCACGACATCACCCGGCGCGACATCGGCGTGATCGAGCCCGGCCCGATAGGTCACGACCTCGGTCGAGTTCTGTTCGGTATCGAGCAGCCATGCGCCATAGCGATGCGCCTGCCCGCGCGAGCAGCAGCCGATCGCCTGGATCTCGGTCTGGCGCGAGCCGTAACGTGCAACGGCATCGGCATCCTCGACCACTTCGATGGCCGGCATGTAATTGTTGGCCGGATCGAACCAGCGAACAAGCACTTGCGTGTGGCGGGCCGAGAGCGCCGATCCCTGATAGCTGAATGTGCCATCGACCACATTGGCGGGCGTCACCAGCTTGACGGGATCGGCAGGCTTGTCACAGACCGCCGTGACCGCGCCCGTGCCCCAGTAGACCATGCCACGGAACACACCGGCAAAAGCCGTCAGGACATTGATCGCCTCATCACGCGACGTGATCGCGCCATTGAACGTATAGCGCGGTTCCTTACCCCCGAACCCGTCATCGACCGCTTCGTCGCAGTATTGCGCGATCTCGTAGAGCGCCCATTTGGACACCTGCCCGACATCGACATACTGGCCGAGGCCATAGCGGTCATTGACCACGAGATCATAGAAGATCCAGGCCGGGTTATCGGTGACCGCGCGTTTGAACGTGCCATCCCAGACACCGGCATAGCTACGCGCCTCCGGATCAAAGTTCGACGGCACGGCAATCTCGATCCCGGCCCAGTCGACAGAGACCGTCGGAATGGCACCGCCGCCGAACTCGGCTGCATCAAGCGTCACGCCCATCACCGCACTGTCGGGATAGGTCAGCCGGTAGTCTTCAATCACCGTATAGGAGGACCAGTAGGTCTGGTTGTTCGACGTGGTGCCGTTGGCATCTTCGGAGAGCCGACGCACGCGGATATACCATGGCCCGGTTCCCTCAAGCGGGATCCGATAGGCCCGGACATAGGGCGAGGTGCATTTGCCCGAGATCGTATCGGTGCGGACCTCTTGCCATGTGCCTTCCTCGGTTCGGCGATCGATGGCGATATCAACCGAATTCTCTTTGACATTGCCATTGTCGGGATCGGTGAAGATCAGCTGCGGCACCTGAATGGAAACGCGCACCGCCGTTGCCGCGAGATTGGTGATGGCACGCGTTGCCGACAGATCCTTCTTGATCTCGACGCCGACGCCCTGTTCGTTCTCGACAGCCGGAAAGCCGGACAAGGCCGCCTGGTCGGGAAAGCCATTGCGGGTTTCGAACGAGCCGCCTTCGAAGTTGAGCGTGCCGTCGCTATTCTGTACCGGCACGTCATCGAAGAAGATCGACTTCGCCCCGTCCTTCAGCCCGCCGGTGACGCCTTCGCTGACCAGAAACAGAAGCCGCAGCGTCTGTTTGGAGCGCAGCGTGTTCGCCGCTTCGCTATAGCCGCCCGAGCCACCGCTCTTGCCGCCCTTGCCGCCGCCACGGCCGGAGATACGCATATCGTGCATGATTGTCTCCGAAACTCAGATGGCCACGTCTTCGGTGGAAAGTCCGGCGGCGATCAGCACCGGTTTGACGCGGAACCCGCGCCCATAGACCAGCGGCACGGGACCGCCTTCGGTCGTGACGTTGGCGCCACCGCTGAAGAGATAGGAGGACTGGTCTTCGCCGCTATTGGAATTGATCTTCGGCGCCGGCGACAGCATCTGCCCGAGCCCGCCCATGGCGAGCGCCACGCCAAGCCCCTTCATCGCACCGCCGATCGTCGAGCCGCCGATGCCGATGCCGGTAATGGCGCCCGGGAACATAAAGGCCGCGCCGATCAGGAAGACGCCGGCGATGATCTTGCCCAGGCCGCGATTGCCCGCGCCGGCGATGACCGGAACGATATGCAGATCCGAATACCCGAGCTGAAAGTCGAGATCATCCGGCCCGAGCGCCATGCCGGTGTCGGGATCCCCGCACAGAACGCGGAAGTTCCTATCCGCCACATATTGCCGGAAACCCGGCACGATAGCGGCAAGCGCCTGCCCGGCCTCCCCGGCGCTCGCGACGTCGATTTGGTAGACGGGGGCGAACCGCTGCGCGAGATCGCCGTGGAGGTGGATTTTGCGTAGCATTCCGGCACCTGGAAATAAGAAATAGTCATCATTGAAATAGTGCAAGCTGTGCACTATATTGACGAGGAATGCGGGGACTGGAATGCCGACCATCGTCAAAATCGGAAACATCGCTATTCAGATTTATGCCGATGATCACAACCCGCCCCACTTCCATGTGGTCACGCCGGACCATGAAGCGGCCGTCCTGCTGGACAGTCTTGAGCTCATGGTCGGCAGCATGGACAGGAAGAGCCTGAAAGCCGCACTTGAATGGGCACGCGACAACAAGGAGCAACTCATCAATGAGTGGAACCGCCTCAATCCGTGACGACGACGTGGTTTCGGTCGGCCGCAGGCTCCCGCGCCTTGCAGCCGTCGAGCCGCGCGAGGGCCGCAAACTGTTTGTCCGGTTTGACGACGGCCGGGAAAAGACAGTCGATCTCGCCCCGGCTCTGGAAAGCCGGCGTTTCTACAAGCCGCTGCGCGAGGACGATGCACTGTTTCGGTCCTTCCGAATCAATGAATATTGTAACGCCATCGAATGGAACGACGAGCTCGACTTCTCCGCCATGTGGCTGGAGGCGCTGCCGCCGGCAGAGTTTACCAATGACGATTTCCGCAGCGCCATGGAGCAGCTGGACCAGACGCTCGACGGCATGGCGCGCGCGCTCGAACTCTCCCGGCGGCAGGTTGCCTATTATGCCAAAGACCGTCCCATCCCGCGCCATGTCGGGCTCGCCGTGCGCTATCTGCTCGAACACAGACATTCGGCGTGAATGCCAGGGGAGCGCCCGTCAGAGGGCAGAAGCTTGACACCGCCAAATTTGGGCTTAAATTTTCCGACATACGAAAGGACTGACTAACCTAGCTTTGGGAACTTGCCAGATTGTTTGGGGAGTAGAACAATGGATATGACTTTGCCTGCCGTTCATCCGGGCGAGATTCTTCGCGAAGAATACCTGGTTCCTCTCGATATTAGCGCAAGACAGATCGCCAAAACCCTTAGGGTTTCTCACGAGAAAGTCGATAACCTCGTAAACGAAACAGGCCCTGTCACGGTTGAGCTTGCGCTTAAGCTTGCTAAATACTTTCGGACCAGCCCGGAATTTTGGATGCATGCCCAGGCCGCATACGATCTTCATATGGGCTATTCAGAGGTCGCTGATCAGCTTGCAGCTATAAGCGAGTTCGAGAACCTAGCCGATGTAGCGAACGCAATGGGTAACGCGTCTCAACCACGGCCCGATGGGCTCGCGCCGTGACAGCCGCCCGTCGAGGTGATGCAGGCAAAGGCCATCCGCGAGCAGAATGCCGGAATGGCACGGCACTTTCGATACGAGCCGCATGAAGAACACATCGCCGGGCTGAGCTTCCGATGCATCGACTGCCCGGAAGCCCGCCTCCTCAAAAAGATCGGCAAGCAGGTTTTCGCCCTCTTCCCACCAGCTCTTTGAGCGAGCAAAGTCAGGGAGGCGAATGCCGCGTTCCTGCCAGTACCAACTGCGCACAAGTCCGTAGCAATCAAACACGCCCGGCACGAACGACCGCCCGGTCAGCGGCACATCCAGGCAGTGATCGCCCCACCAGAGAATAGGCGTCGTTACCTCGCCGTCGCAGCTCACGATCCCGAAGGGAACACGCGCGGCGATCTGACTTTCCATATCGGCTTTTGACGGCCAGTGCGGATGCACTTTGGCATTGTGGCTATGGATAACCGCCTCCGGCTTGAACTTCAGCCAGGTTTCGGCCGGCATCTCGAAGCCGTTGTCCGGATCGGCTGCGATGTTTTCGACGCGGATATAGCGACCGCCAGACACCACGCCGCAAGCCTCTTCCGGCCATGCCGCAAGCGCATGCGCCCGGGCCTCCCGGGCGACATCATTACCAAACATGATTGCTTATCCTTCAGGTGTTTGCTCGGCCGATGCCGGGAAAGGCCCGGGTCGGCAGATCGCCATGGCCGAAGCGCCTGACGCAGCCCGATTGCAAAAGCTTGCTGCAGCGATCCTCCGACGCCGAAACCGCATCGCCCTTCGCATCAAAACAGGCCGACCCCGCATAGGGGCATGTGGCCCTCGAATAGTCGAAGGCACCGGTCTCCGGATCGAAGCGGCGATAGGTATGCGTGCAGGCGCTCTGGATGACCTGACGACCGGGCAGTTTGCGCCCCTGCTGATCGATGGCGGCGGCAAGCGTCCACTCGATATAGACACGGTTCTGGTTGGTCTTCTGCTCGATACGATAGACATCGATCGGGAAATGCGCATCCGGATCGGCATCCTCCATCCCGTCCAGAAACCGCCGGAAGGTGCGGATGCGTCGGAAGGTCGCCCCGACCAGATCGCCAAACTCGTTGACCACGGCCGACAACACGCCCGAGACATTCGCGACCTTCAGCGTCGGGCGCGGCATGGTGCCCTGCGACGACATCTCCCAGCCATCGGTCTCGATCGGTGTCGGCGCATAGACGTTGCCGCCGAAACTCACCGGCGCTTCCTCAAAGGCCGATGACGTAAAGCGATAGATGCCGCCGCCGATCGCCGATGCGTCGAGCTCGTAGAGGTGGATGACATCATCGCTCACCAGCCCCTGCGCTGTCTGCGACAGGCCGTTTCCCGCCTGCTCGATAACCAGCATCGTGCCATAATGCGATCCCGTCATTTGACCAGCGCCACGATCTCGGAGGCCGTCGTGCCCGTCGCCAGCACCTTGTGGGCCGCGACAGGCAAAAGCGTGCCGCTCTGGCAGTGATAGACGGCCACACCACCGCCTGCCTCGATCGCAACCGCACCGCCGAAGCCGACAAAGACCGACACGACATCCTCCAGCACCGCGTCATCGGATGGCGTCACCGCCTGATGCCGACGCGCCGGCGTGACGATCTCCACCGCTTCGCGGACGGCTTCCACCAGCGCCGCCGCTTCATCGGAGAAGCCATGGCGAGGGCTGATCGAGCCATCCGGATTTGTCTCGGCGGCAATCGGGCGCTGGACGCCCGTGGCGTCATAGACTTTCAGCTCCGTCATAGATCGAAGACCCTTTCAATGGTCGCGTTGATCGTGTCATGCCCGCCACCTGCCCCGGTTCTGGTCCAGGTCTTGCAGCGGTAAAGTCGCGCCTCCTTGTCGCGCGGCAGCTTCCATTCGAAGGCATGGAAGCCGCGCAGCGACAGGAAGAAGCTCTCGATCCGGTCTGCCTCGTCCAGTGTCAGACCGGGCCAGATCGCATTGAAGGTCACACCCGTCGTGTTAAGCCCGTCACAGCTGCGCTGGGTATAGCCATCGCCAAACCGGCTCTCCAGCGTGCGCAGCTCGACCGATTTCGTGCTGGTGATCGCCGGGCATGCCGGCGGTTCGAACTTTTCGGCCATCAGAACGGCCCTCCTGCAAGCATGCCCCGCGCCCGGGCGTTTTCCTGAAGCCGCTTGTCGACGAATGCGTCGATCTGTTTGCGGAACTCCTTGCCCATCGCGACGGCATCCTTCGGATCCGTGCCTTCGGGAACCGCGACGTTGATATCGCCAATGCTGACCGAGCTGATTACCGAACCCGAAGACGTGGATGAACTGACCGCCCCAAGCCGGTGATTGGGAATAATCTCACCGCCGCGCGGCAGGTTCAAAATCTCCGGGCCACGCTCGCCGACCAGCGCCATACCACCCTGGGTGAAGCTCGTGCCGGTCGCATGCGCCGGGACAAGACCGCTCAGCAGGCCGCCGCCAAACAGGCCTCCAAGCGGGCCGTCACCGAACAGCGCCGCCTGTGCAGCCGCTTCGATCAGCTTGTTGATCAGCGTGTCGAGCGCGTCGTTGCCTGTTTCGATTGCCGGGATCAGCGACATGAAGCTGTCACGCGCGGTATCACGAAAGAAACCCGCCGTATCGGCCGCCTGCTGCTGCTTGTCCTTCTGGTCTTCGATTGCGAGCGTCAGTTCGCGGATGGAGGCTTTCTCGCTGTCGGTCGCGGCTGCACCGGCACGACGAAGGTTTTCGAATACCTTCTTCTCTTCGGCCCCCATTTCGGTCATCTGCAACTCGTCGCGCAGCGCTTGAATAAGCTTTTCGACAGCTTCACGCTCGCGGTTCACCGACGCCGCGGAGCCGCCGCCGCCTGCTTTGCCCGCATCGCGACGGCGCCCGCGTGCATCAAGACGGGCCTGCGCCTGCTGACGCACCATTTCTTCCGTCGGCGCACCGCCAGCATCCTCATACTGCTTGCGGACAGCCGCCATTTCCTTTTCGAGCGCGATCTGATCCGAAGTCAGGCCATTCTGGCGCTGCAGCTCGGCCGTCACCTCGCGGTTTGCGGCAAGCTTCTGCTCGAGGATCTCCCGACCGGCATTGTAGTCGGCGTAGTCATCCGCCTGATTGCGTGAGACGGTGACATCGACCGGCGGAAATTCGGTCACGTCATTGCCGGCGTCATCCGAGGGTACCCAGCCCTGCCCGTCGACCCAGACCATCTTCTGGCTCATGTCGACGCCCAGTGCACCGCCAAGCTTTGTCCATATGCCCGCATTGCCTGCCTTCTGCAGCGCCTGGTCAAGCATCGTCATGAACGCGCCGAGATTGCTGACGAGCCCCGAGACGAGGCCGGCCACTTCCACAAGGCTGGATTTGACACGGGTACCGATGACAAGCGCCATCGCCTCCCATTCGGCATTGACGTCCTCTGCCTTCTGCAGAAGCTCTTCATCCATCACGGCGCCCATATCCCGGGCTTCCTGCCGGGCATCGGCGATACTCTGGCCAGCCTCATCCATCAGCGCTGAAAAGTCCTCGGCAGCCGTGCCGCCGAAGATCTCGTCGAGAACGCGGATCTGTGCTGCCCGGTCGAGCTGACGGATCTTGCCGATCAGGGTTTCGAACATCGATGCCGGATCATCCAGCATGCGCGTGAGCTGACGGGCAGAAAGACCGAGACGCTGGAAGGATTCGGCTG
The DNA here is from genome assembly GCF_000960975.1 of Martelella endophytica. Taxonomy (NCBI): domain Bacteria; kingdom Pseudomonadati; phylum Pseudomonadota; class Alphaproteobacteria; order Hyphomicrobiales; family Aurantimonadaceae; genus Martelella; species Martelella endophytica. The sequence goes on from NZ_CP010803.1 coordinate 3,768,850, forward strand.
CAGAACCTCCACCGGTTTTGACAAATTCATCGGCCCGGAGCTGCATTTCTTTGAGGCCGTCGGTCAAAGCGTCGACGCCGATCTTGCTCTTCACGGCGGCGTAACGCAGCTCCTGAAACGCTTCAAAATCGACGCCAGCCGTCTTCGCCGCCTTGCCGAGATCCGTCACGGCATCGACGGCCTGTTGTGTTGCAGCCACGAACGACCCGAGGCCGAGCGAGGCAGCAAGACCACCCGGCCCGCCGGCCAGCATCCCGACCAGCGAATCCGCCCCGCCGATCTTCGATTTGATCGACAGGAACGAACTCGCCGTATCGTTTGCCGCCGTGCGCGCCTGCATCCGGATCCGGGTCATCGCGCCTTTGAACTCGCGATCGTCGGCCCCGATCGTGACGGGAATATCCGGTCTGCTCATTGCGGTTCAGCTTTCCTGCGGATGGACTTTTGAGAGCCATGGCCGGCGACGATCTCGCGAATGCGCGTGCGGCTGACAGGCGAGGCCTGCGAAGACCTGCCCGTTACACCAGCGATAGCCATGGAGAGTTCGGAGGGCGTTGCGGCCCAGAAGGTGGCCGGCGACCAGTGCAGCCGCTCGGAAGCGACGGCGAGCTCGAACAGCGTCCGGACGTGGTCGGCGATCAGGACGCTGACGGGGGCTTTTTTCCGGTGACGGCCGCCTCCACGTCTTCAAGAGGCGACGCGGTTTTCCGCACGCGATTGCCAGCCTCAATATGGGCGGTCAGCGCCTGTTCGATGCCAGTGCGCCAGTCCGCCTGGTCGGCAGCCGAGATGTTCGTGCCCGACAGCACCCGGGCGGCAATCTCCGCCCTGCCCTCGTCGTCGTCGGCAACAGCAAGGCAGCGGACTGCGCAGGAGACTGCGAAGGGCTCGAAGCCAAGAAGCCGCTGATAGACCTCGTCCATAGTCCGGGCGCCGATCGCCTGTGACAGACGCATCAGCCCGGCGAAGGTGACGGCAACGGCGAAGTCTTCCTTCCCGATCGTCACCGCAGCCTCACCGCGGAGCTCATTTGCAAACGCCGTCATCAAGCCGCCGCTTCGAAAGCCACGTCGCCGTCAAAGACGCCGGAAAGATCGCAGGTCAGCTCTCCGGTCTTGTCACCCTGGAAGTTTGCCGACAGGAGCCGCATGGGCCCTTCGAAAACCCCCACTGAGGGCACGGTTACCTGATATTCGGCGAGTGTCTGGGCGAGGATATCCTGAAGCACCAGCGCCTGTGTCGCCGAGCTGACATAGGCGCCGGAACCGGACCAGCGGACAGACTGCACGCCGCCGATGGAGGAATAGCGCAGAACCCCGCCCGGATTATCCGCATTCGGCTTCGTGGTGTCGACCTCCTCATTGTTGATGTTGAGCGAGCGCTGTTCGACCACACAGACAATGTCGAAGTTCTCTGTCGCGTCGCTCTTGCGCTTGATGATCAGTTCGCGGCCCAGTGCCATGGCAAAATCCTTTCAGGGAAAGCGCGCTCACCAGAGCGCAACGATATCTTCGGCTGTCGTGCCGGTGGCTTTGACGCGGGCGAAGACGCCCAGGACATAACCGACGGGATGATTGCGGAGCGTCACTTCCGTGCCGCCCATCGTGATGCCGCAGATGTCTCCCTCGGTCCCGATGTAAAGCGTCGAATTCTGCGGCAGATCGGTGTCGTCATCCGGAACGACAGGCGCGCCGAAGCGAAAGGGCTGGTCGAGACCGCCCGGTTTTGAGGTGGGGTTCATGGGAATATTCCTTTTCCGTCGGGTTCTGACGAACCGTTGCTATCATTGTGTCTCTGAGTGGATGGAGACACGCGGCAGCAGCACGAACGCAATGTCAGACACTTCGACGCACCGCTCTCCAATCGAGTCAGCTTGACTTACGATCAGATCAGAGACACACCTGTGCACATGAACAACACGCGCGCCCATCTCCGCTCTCAACGAGTTTGCCTCATCGTAGGCAAATAGCCCCCGGCCTGGTCGCGTCGCGCCCCGGTCGAGGGGCATAGGCAAGTTTGCCACCAGGCGTTCATGCAAGCGCCGTTCAAGCGACACAAAATCCCCAGCTACAGAGACAACGATCGCTGCCGCGACGTTCATTTTGCTGAAGATCTCAGCAAGGAGATATTGCGTGCCAACCACTCAGAAAAAGTTACGTAAGCCGGCAATTGCTCTAACGAAGACTGATCACAAGCGCCTCTCGCTGCTTGCAGAACAATTTGCGGAGAAGAATGCCGATCTGGCCGATTTCCTTCTCAGCGAACTCGAACGCGCTCGCATTGTAGAAGACGAACGCATCACCTCCGATGTGGTGCGCATGGGATCGTCTGTTCATTTCACGACCGACCTCGGTGAAGACAGGGAAGTGACCCTTGTTTACCCCGCAAAAGCAGATATCGCTGAAGGCAGGATCTCTGTTCTCACTCCGATCGGCTCGGCGCTGATTGGGCTCAAGATCGGGCACTCAATTGACTGGTCCACACGAGACGGCCGGTTGTGCCGCTTGACAGTGAAAGCAGTCAGCCAATCGCAGGACGCAACGGTCCGCTAAGCCACCCGGTCTCGGGAAGAACATCGATGATCTGGCGGTCGATAAACGACCAATGGCCCCTGCTTCAACTGCGAACTGCCTTCTCGCAAAGCCCCCACCAATTGACGCTCTTTCGAGCGAGGACAGAGATCCAATGTCTGCCAAACTTAATCTCGATCAGCCGCGCAGCCGTGCGGAATTCACACAAGGCCTGATATGGGTCGCACTGAGCATGGCCGCCTTTATCGGAATGTCTGTCGGATCCCGTGAACTCGCGACGTCACTGTCCATCAGGCAAGTCCTGTTCTTCCGAGCTCTCGTCGGCCTGGGCATCATCATCATCTTGGCAAAACAATTCCTGCCCGAGCTAAGACAGGCAAAAATGGTCCGGTTACATATCTTGCGGAATGTCATCCATTTTACAGGACAATATTTCTGGACAATCGGCGTTGTGCTCCTGCCGCTGGCATCGGTCTTTGCCCTGGAATTCACAATGCCCATCTGGGTCGCTTTCTTTGCCTGGCTGTTCCTCAAGGAAAAGCTGACACGACCGCGTATGCTGGCCACGATGGGCGGTTTCATCGGCGTACTGGTGATTGCTCGGCCCGGCCTTGGAATGATCGATCCGGCGGCCGGTCTCGTATTGCTGGCAGCAGCATTCTACGCTTTGGCTTTGATCTGCGTGAAAGAGCTGACGCGCGAGTGCTCTCCCGGTGTGATTGTCGTATGGATGATTCTTATCCAGCTGCCGCTGGGTTTCATTGCCGCTCTGACAGACTGGCACCCAGTCAGTGTAGCAGATGCGCCATGGATGCTTCTTGCCGGCGTCGGTGCGCTCAGCGCTCATTTCTGCCAAGCGCAAGCGCTCAAAAGGCTCGAAGCATCCGTTGTGATACCGATCGACTTTCTTCGCGTGCCGCTGGCGGCAATCGTTGGGTACTACGCCTACGGAGAAGCCATCGACCTTTGGGTATTCCTGGGCGGAGCAATAATTCTTCTCTCAAACTACCAGGCCGTTCTCAGGGAACGCAGCAGATATAGCAAGCCGTAGTCCCTGCGCATCGTCGGCAGTCTGGTCGTCCTATGGTGTTCACCTCGAAAAGCTTCCAGAGACTGCCTCGATTTGACGATCACGCGCGAGTTTTCAGGACTGTGCCCTGAACTGAGAAACGCGCTTCAGGGCGCCTCAGCGCCCGGGGCCCCCGCCATGGTCTTGTAATCCGCCACAAAGGTCATCGCCCCGACCCCGAGCGCTATCCCGGTCGCGCGATCGATAAAGCTCCGACTTTCCGACAGCGTCAGTTCGATCACCAGCCCGTCGAGCTTGATCGCCTGCCCGAGGCCTGCCTCGATCAGAACAGCAATCCGGTCAAACTCGATATCCGGCTCCTCTGCCTGGAAATGCGCGATCACATCGATCGGTAGATGCCGGTCATAGCCAACCTCGCCGTTCGGCCCGGCGCAGGGCCGAACCTCCGCCGTCTCCTGATGCTCCGCCCATGTCACGGTCAGGGCCGGAAGCAAGCTCTCCCGAATGGCGCTGGTGCGGGCTCGCTTCACCTTGCCCTCGCCGGAGAACTCCGGAATGGCGGAGAGCCGCGCGAGGATCGCGTCAAAGATTTGCGTTCGAAGGTGCGCCATCAGATATCGCCTTTCAGCCAGAGCTTCAGCATCGCCCGCCCATCATCTGAGAGGTTCCTGATGCCATAGAACGTGCCATCAATATTGACGGTATCGCGTTCGCTCTCGAGCTCCTCCAGCCCCGTCGCCGGAACCGAAAGCACATGGGTGACGGCCTCGACATCCTGTCGGCCGAATTCATCGGCAAGCTCGAGTTCGCGCTTCTGCCGGAGGATCCCGCGCACCGGATCGGACAGCGCAACGCCATCGATGGTGAAGCGGCAATCGACATTACCGAACGTGCCGGCGAATGCATCGCCCATTGCGGCGAAGATCGCCGGCCGTTCGATCCTCATGCCTTGTCCTCCTCGTCATCATCTTCGTCATCGCCTTCGTTTTGGGCTGCCGCCTGAAGCTTCTTCAGTTCGTCGGCAAGCGTGGCATTGTCCTCGGCGAGCTGGTCGCGATCCTCGGTGAGGTCCTTCAGCTTGTCGTTCAGTTCGGTAATGCCCGCCTTCAGATCAGCAACATGCTTGCCGTCGTCGGTGGCTGCGGCCAGTGCGTCGCGCTCTTTGGTCAGCGCCTCGACCTTGTCAGCGAGTGCATCGCGCTCTTCGGTCAGAGCCGATACACGCTTGTCGACCGTATCGTCTTTCGGCTTGCGCCATTTCCCGAACACCTGTTCGAGGTTGTCAGCATCGGCTTCGCTGAGACCGTTTTTCGAGACCGGCACGTCCTCCCCAGCGGCATAGGACTTCGCTCCGATCTTCACCGTCGTGTTGAACTTCCGTGTATTTGCCATTGTTATCGCTTCCATTTCTGTCGTTAGATGTGGGCGGGTTTGTTACCCGCCCGGCACGGTTCAGCGAACGAGCGCAAACAGGCTGGCGTTCGGTTCCGGCGCGATCGGCAGCGGTGCGGCCTGCGTCTGGATGATGGTGCGCGAGGGGTTCTTCTCCCGCCACATATCGGGGAACCGCTCCATCGGCACGAGCGCCTGATCGTCCAGGATGGCGCCATAGCCGAAGTGCCCCATGAAGCCCTGCGGATCGAGAACGCCGACACCATAGGTGGGCCAGAAGTTGCTCTTTACCCCGCCGACCGTGTAGCCCTGCGAATACTGGATGAAGGTGATCTCGCCGATCTGGCCGAGAACGGCCGAGTACTTGCCTTCGGCGCCTGTCGACACCGGGCCGAACTCCATCGCGCCGGATGCCTGACGGCGGTTGTCGAGCATCTTCTGGAAACGCTCGGAGCGCTTCAGGAACGTCGCAGCCCCCGGCCCCAGCGTCACCTCGCGGGCGGTAAAGCCATCGGTGTTCGCCAGCAGTGCAATCCAGTCCTCGATATCGTCATAGGGATCGACACCGCTCTCACCCCAGCGGGCAGCACCCGACAGCGCGATGGTCAGCTCCGCGGCGCGCTGATAGTTGACGGTCTGGGTCGGGTAGTTCTCGCCCTCGACCACCACCTGCCCGGTGCGCAGAACCTCGGAACACATGTGCTCCTCGCGGCGCGTGATCCTCATGTCCTGATCATCGATGATCTGGGCGATGTTATATGCGTAGCGCTGTTCGGGCGAGACCGCACCGCCGATGTTCTCGCCAGGCATGCGGATCAGGTTACCGGAAGGCCGCAGCGTATTCTGCGGCTTCAGATAGGCGGGCTTCAGGCTGGTGGCCTGGAAGCCGCGATTGGCCGCATCCTTGCCCGGAACGTCCGGATGAACGAAGGGGGCAAGCTCGCGATCGGGCAGGATCCGGTCAAAGACGATTTCCTCCTGTTCGGAGAGAACCGTGGTACCAAAGTAACGATTGCGGAGAAAGGCTTCAGGCCGGTCGCGCGGCGGCAGAACCGTAACCAGTTCCGCCGTATTGAGAAGAAGTTCACTCATAGCATTGAATTCCTGTACGTTTCAGGATTGACGGAAAGGCTCAGTCGAGGGCGCGCACGTACAGAGCAGCGCCCTTGCGGCGGAAGGCCCGCTCGACACTGGCTGCATCATGGCCGGCGCCGATGGTGAGCTTCGAAGCATCGACGGCCGCACCGAAATAGGCCTGTGCATCGACATCGCCGCCGGTGGCATCCACGTCGAAAGCCAGAATGCAGCTGGGTTCTTCGGAACCATCGTCGGCGGCAGCGAGCGACAGCGTGTGTCTGCTGCTTGCGGTAATCTCGCCCAGCACCGCGCCACGGCTCAGGATCTGACCGCTGGCAATGGTGACGGTGCGAGTGATGACCTGGACGTCGCCGACGATCAGGTCATTGGGGGCAAAGCTTGCCGTTTCCATAGGATCAGTCTCCGGTGTTGCGGCGGCCATGCCGCGCGTTGATGGCGCCGCCGACAGCAGCCAGCAGCGATTTGCGTTCCGAGGTGGCAGACGGTGCACCGCCGGCGCCGAGCTTCGGGGTCTTGCCCGCCATGCGACCGGCAAGGCGATTGCCGCCGCTTGACGCCGACGGCGTCGAGGCATTCAGGATGGCGCTCGCTTCCTTCGCCGAATAAGCGGTGTTGAACGCCAGATGGTTGGCGAGCTCGGCATTGGCCGAAGCCTTCGGGTGGGTCAGGATCGCCTGGATCCGGGAGCGTTCATCGGCACGGGCCGATGCCTTGGCCGAAACCGGCTTTTCATCATCGCCTTCCGGATCATCGCCGGGTGCGCCCTCGCCTTCCGCGTCTGGATCGGTCTCTTCGCCTTCGGCATCCGGGTCCCGGTTTTCCTCTTCGAGCTCATCCGGCGAGGTTTCGTTCTCCGGATCGTCTTCCATCCGGTTTCCGGCCCTGCCGCCGCGCATGGCGGCGAGCACGCTCGCGGACAGGCCGCGCGTGACATTCGACATATCGATATCCTTTTGGTTGGTCGTTTCAGGCCGCACGGCCCAGTTCAGCCCCGAAGGCGGCAAGCACCTGTGAGGGGCGGGCAACAGCATCGGCAAGCCCTGCCGAGACCGCCTTTGCACCGCGATAGACACCCGCCTCCGAGGCCAGCGCCTGGTCCTTCGAAAGCCGCCCGGCGCGGAACCGGGCAACCGTCTCGGCAAATTCGACGCGCAGCTCTTCCAGTTCGGCAAGCTCGCGCGCCAGCACATCCTGAGGGATGGCCTCATAGGGATTGAGATCGGCCTTGTGTTCGCCGGCCTTCAGGATGGTGACGTTCAACCCTTCCTTCTTCAGCCAGCCGCTGACATCGACATGAACCGAGACCACACCGATCGAGCCGCAAAGCCCGGTCGAAGGCAGCACGATCTGCCGGGCGGCAGATGCCAGCAGATAGCCTGCCGAGCAGGCATGGTCTGTCAGCACCGCGATCGTCGGCTTAACCTGCGACAGTTCGAAGATTTTCTCCGCACAGTCGAAGGCGCCGGTCACCTCGCCGCCAAAGCTGTCGACCTCGATGACGACGGCCTTGATGCTGTCGTCCGCGCGGCAGTCATCGGCCTGGATACCGATCCCCTCATAGGAGGTCATGCCGCAGGATTTGCCGATCCACCGGCCCTTATTGACCAGCGAGCCCTCGATCTCGATCAGGCCGATGCCTTCCATCGGCCGATCGACACCGCGATAGGTCTTCTCACCCCACATGTCGGTGTCATCGCGCAACTTCTCGCCGATCAGTCCCATCTGCCCGGCATCCGCTTCCGGCAGGCCGAGGACACGCGGGGCAAACGCCCGGGCGATCGTGTCGGCCTTGGCCGGCTGCAGCATCAGCGGCGTGTTGAACATGCGGCTGGCGATTTCGGGATAGTTCATGCTCTCAGCCTTTCCTGCCGATTGCGGGAATGCCCAGCGGATGACGACGGGCAGAACGGGCGCTCTTCCGACCGTTCACGCTGTCCTCGATCTCGGTATCCTGATCGCCCTCATCGAGCGACGGGCCACTATTGTGGCCGGTCGTGTCGCTTTCGGCCTCCGCCGGGTGCTTCAGGCCGAGACTGCGGTAGTAGCGGGCCTCGCGTGCGAGCTGATCGGCATCCATCTTCCAGTCTCTGCCCTGCTCCGCCGATTCCTGCTGCAGCGTCGTGAGCTTACGGTCGAGCCGTTCGCCGGCTGCCTGCGCTTCCCGGAGAGGATCAATCCAGCCGCGGCCCGGGCCGATCCAGTCGGCATGACACCATGCCGCCGGGTTTTCTTCGAACGTGATGGCGCCTGCCGGCAGGTCGATCAGGCCGCTGTCAAAAATCTCTTCCAGCCAGGCCCGATAGATTGGCGCCATGAACTGGGAGGCAAAGCTGCTCTTCTTGGCAGTGAAGCCACGCCAGATTTCCAGAAGAGCTGCCCGCGCCGAGGAGTAGTTCACCTGGCTCCAGTCCATGGTGAGCTGCTCATAGGTGAGCCCCACGGCAGACGCGATCTTTCTCAGTGCCGCGTTGACGAACACCTCGAAATTGGCGTTCGGGTGCTCGGGCTTGGTCAGTTCCGCCTTTTCGCCGGGCAGCAGCGTATTGATCCGAACACCGGGAAGGTTGATCGGAGCGGCCCCATAATAGGCCTTCTGGGCTTCCGACATCTCGCCGTAGATCCTGCCCAGCGCCCCCTCGCCGCCATCGGCGTCGAGCGCTGCCATCATCTCTTCCGGATCGAACGGGGTTTCGATAAAGGCGGCCATGATCGCATTGAGCATCGCCGCCTGGCTTTCGAAGTCCTCGTAATCCGTGGATTGCTTGATGGAGCGCATGACCGGCGCCCAGTCGGAAGCCCCCCGCGTCATGCCCGGTCGTTTCGGATCGAAGGCATGAACAACGATCGGCCGGCCCCATTCGGTCGACCGCCTCACATATTCCCATGACCAGAGTTTCGTGTTTCCGGCATAGACATCGCCGGGATGGCTCTTGCGAAAGTGATAGCCAACGGGAGCACCGTAATCGTCGATCGCCACACCATCGCGCAGAAATTCGCTGTCGAGCGTGCCCTTCGGGTTCGAACACCGCGCCGGGTCGATCATATGCACCGCGGTCGAAAACAGCGGCGCATCCTCCTGCCAGACGATGACACCGAAGGCCTCGCCTTCAGGCCCGAAGCGGTTGCGCGCGGCAAGGCCGAGGATCCCGGCCATGTTCTTGGTGCGCTCTGCGTCGCACCACATATCGACATCCTGCGTATAGTCCCGCCACAAACCCTCAATTCTGGTGGCGATCTCTTCGGCCTGGTCGAAGGTCAGGTTGAGCGTCGTGTGGTTCGGCCGGGCGGCAAGCTTCCATCCGGCGCCGATGATGTTGTCGACAAGCCGCGACGTCCCGGCCGCACCCCAGCCGTCATTGCGGGCGACATCGTTGAGGCGATCAACCAGCGTCGAGCGAGAGACGCTCAGGGCCGACTGACCGGAATAGTTGCCGGCATGCCAGCCGGCAAAGCTCGGATGATTATAGGATGCACCCTGATAGGCTGCCCGCGTCACGGCCTCGCCCGACACGGTCGCGGCCATTTGCCGGTTGCGGGCAGCCTGCAGGCGGGCCGCATTGCGCACATCAGCGGAAAGCGGCCGGCTGTCTGGTCCGAGAAGTTCGACTGTCATCCGAAGCTCACTCCCCGCCCACGCGGCCGCGACGAGCGTCTGAGCCCGAGTTTCGTTTCGAGGTCGCGAATATAGGACCGAAGCGAGGCCCGATCAGCGCCGCTGTAAGTGACGCTCTCGCCGTCATAGGACAGCGTCACCGCATTCTGGCCGATCTCCAGCCTGTGAAGCGCAAGCTTCGCCTCGCCGAGCCGGGTTTCCAGCGTCAGCCGTTCGTCTGTCGAAACCATGATGTCTGTCCTGTGTTAGCTCGGCCGGGCGCGTTGCGCGGCCCGCTCGGCCCGACGCATCGCTGCCGCGACACGGTCGGAGATCCTGTTGTCAGGCGCGGCGGGTTTGGCTTCGCTGACGGCCTTCACCGCAACGGCCAGAGTGCCAATCAGATCCTCAAGATCGCCTTGTGCTTCCGGTTCCTGCCGGGCGAGTTCTTCCGCACGGGCATCCCATTCGTCATCCGACCAGTAGGGAACGTTCAGCCGGATCGCGGCCGCCCGTGACTGGTTGAGCATGTCGAGCACTTCGTTGCGCTGCCCCTCAGGCAGCTTCCACACCCAGCGGGGATAGCCGTTGCGGTCCTTTTCCTTGATCCGCACCTCGGCCGTTGCCTGCTGATAGAAGGTATCGCCGAGGCCGATCGCAAAGCTGATGAAGCCCGGTTGCTCCGGATCATCTTTTCGGAAGTCACGGTAGATTCCCATCTTCATCACCGAGGCGTTGAAGTTATAGAACCGCGTCGACCATTTCTGCTTCTTCGGCTTGCCGCGCTTGTCGTATTCGCGGACCTGACTGAGGAGCGGCGCGGCATCGCGGTTGTCACCACGGACCATGATCACTTTCGAGCGCGGATGACGCCGGGCCCAGAACCAGACATCCTCCGTATAGGCATTGCCGTCGATCGCGACACGGTCGACATCACGCATGCGCCCATTCTCATCCGGCCAGCGCTTGGCAATCAGCCGGTCAAGCGCCTCCATGACCTGGTATTCCGAGATATGGCCTGAGTGCTCGCGATAGCCCGGCAGGTGGCTGCCAGCCCGGCAGTCGATCACACCGTAGTCGATGACAGCACTTGTCTTGTTGCGACCCCAGCCTCTGAGCAGCCATTCGACGCGGTCGCCCTGGACGTCAATACCGATCGTCAGCGCCAGCATGCCAGCCGGCACGATGCCGCGGCGGAATCCGGTCTCCTCGGCGCGGTCGCGCAGGTCCTCCCAGGCGATCGCCTTGTTGTCGGCCTCAAACGCAAGGCCGAGCATATCGTTGAAGAACACCTGTTCGGCGCCGGCGCCCTTTTCCTTATCGTCGGCGCCACCGGCCTGCACCTTCAGCCAGGCCCGGGCAATCGCCTCCCAGCTTTCGAGCGGGGAATACGGCACCCAGATATGGAACGAGCGGTGATAGCGTGCCCGCTCCGGATATTTGGCCACCCACTTTGCGCCGTTTGCGGGATCCACCATCCATTGACGATGGTGTTCCCGGATCTCGCATCCGCAATGGACACAGACGAAGTGCGCCAGTTCGGGACGCTGCGGATCGAGGTGATCGCGCATGTTTTCCCATTCGAGCGGCTGCAGCTCGTGACAATGCGGACACGGCACATGGTAGCGTTCCTGTGTGCCGGCCAGATAGTTGGCAGTGATCCGACACCCCGGCGCAATCAGCGGCGTCGAGATCTTGAAGACCTTCCGGTTGAAGAATGCCTTCGAGCGGCTGTCGGCCTGGCTCTCCGGATCGCCCGCCTCGTTATAGACCCACTTTGCAAGGTCATCCTGCACCTGTGCGCGCGGCGAGATCATCGAGAGGCCCGCAGCCGAGTTGGCGCCCGCCGCCTGGACCGCGCCGCGTCCGTCGGTGCGTTCCTTGTAGAGGATCGAATTGCCGCCATCGCGGCCTGCTTCGGGAAACAGCGCCCGGACAGACACGGTTTCCCGCAAGAGCGGCATCAGTTTGGTCTTCGACCAGCGCGAGGCGTTTTCCTCGGTCGGATGGACGTACAGGAAATCGCAGGGGTCGAGGTCGAGCGTGCCGAGCAGGAAGATGTTCGCCAGCACCGTGCCGCCCACCTGGGCGGATTTGGCAAGCGAGACGATCGAGCACGGATCATCCGGCGAAAGTGCCCTCAGGATCTCGGAGAAGAACGGGAACATGTCTTCGCGGTAAGGTCCCGGAAACGCCGAGATCCGTTCGGAGAACACGATGTTCTTCTTCGCCCAGCCCAGATAGTCGACGGGAGGCGGTGGCTCGCAAGCATTCGCCAGCGCTTCGAACATCAGCCGCGCCGGATTGAACAGCATGCTCATGCGTCGTCGGCCTCTTCCTCAGTCAGTTCGGGCTCTTCGTCCCGGCGCACGCGAAAGGCCTCGGCAGCCTTTTGCCGGATGTCGCGCCACTTGCGGGTCAGCGTCTTCTGGATATCCCGCTGTGGCAGATTGAAGTCCTCGGCAAGCGCGCCGGCGAGATCGGGTATCCCCTGCTCCATCACCTTGAACGCCTCGGATGACGTCCGCCCGATCTCACGGCGGACATCCTCGGTTCGGGTATAGATTCCCTCCTCTGCCTTTTCCTGCCGTTCCATCTGAGCGGTCTTGTATTTCTGTTGCTGGAGCCGCTCCCGGGCGAGCTGCTCGGCGAGATCCTCTTCCTCGTCTTCGACGGGCAGCGGGCGCAACGGCAACTCCGCCGCTGCGCCCGCCCGCCGTCCGGCACGGGGGAAATCAGCCTGTCTCTTGCATGATGCTGTGGAGGCTTTCCCGTTGGCGCCGAAGCCTTGACAAGGATCGATGGTGAGGCCGAGCTGAGCGATCGCGACATCGGGGCGGATGCGGGCAAACCGGCCCTCGCCCTCAATCGCCCGGCCATGGATCTGGCCCGCGCTCAGATATTGCGAGACGCGGCCCGCCGAGACCGAGATCAGCGATGCGAACTCGGCCTTGCTCATGCTGTCCTGCATGGTTTCCATGGTGGCTAAACTCACCCAACTTTAATTTAGGCTTGGACTTTAGGCTTCTGTTTCGGGCTCAGACTGGCCAACCCGCGCGGTGCCAAATACCCGCATGGCCACGGGCCCAGGTAAGGACCCGCAGAATTTTGAGACGCGCGATCAACGCTGAGGGAAGACCGTCTTGAAGGCCCGGGCAAACGTCCGGTCCTTCTTCTGCCGAACCAGATCGGAAACGATCTCGTTGAGCTTCAGCCGTTCCGAATAGGACGTCGCCTTCACGAACAGGATGACGGGATAGAATTCTCGCTCGCCGCGTCCGGAGAACCAGACACCGGGAAACAGATCGGCCCTACCCTGCGGCACGAAGAACTGGTTGGGTTTGACCTTGCGTTTGGTGCGCTTCGATCCGGTCGAAACCCGCGAGGCACCGGCGGTGCGATAGTCGATCCTGAGATCCCGCATCACGCGGTTCAAAAAACCTTGTGTCATGTTGCCGTAACGGTCGAGCGGTGTCCGGTCAGCAGGCACCGCCACCTGATTGCGGGCCATCAGCCCCCGGCCGATCAGCTGTTCTTCGAACGACTTGTGCCTCCGCATGCCGCCATGGATTTCCGGGCCGAGATAGGCCGCAGCCGGCAGTCCGCCCTTGCGCCCCGATCCGCCGACAACGACGGCGGAAACCCGGCTGGCCTCGCTCGCCTTGTCGTAGACGATGCCGCGAATGGCCCGCTGCGTCGGCCGGTCGAACACGACCTTCATCTTCGCCCGCACCGCCCGCATGCCGTCATAGGCCAGCCAGTTCAGTGCCAGCACCTCAGCCTTCGGCAGGTCACGGCGCTGCACCGAGGTCAGCTTTGCCTCGAAGCGGGACAGGTCGATGTCGATATGGGCTGAGATCATGGGCAGAAAAACCTCTCTGCCCTGAAACGCGAAAGGCGGACCGCTCTCACGGTCCGCCTTTGACTGCCTCAAACGAGCGCGCACCCGCCCATCGGCACCAACAGAATACTATCACTTGGAGGGGAAAGACATAGCTCACGCTTCAGCCCTTAGTCGCATTGCCGATCGGCTATCGTAAGGGCGGGGTCCGGGCGTGAGAGCAGGCTCCACTGAGAACCGGATCAACCGGGCGCCATAGATTCACAGTTTTTCGAGCATTGCAAGGGGTAAAATCACCGGCGTCTTCTGGCCGAACATCTCGACCTCGACCACGACATCGCCCTTCCCCTGCCCGTTCGGCGTTATCACCACGGCATCGTTGCCGCCAAAAAGCCCCTCAGAAATCCTCACCAGTTCGCCCGCCCTCACGGTGATGCTGCACTCCCGATCCCAGTCATACCGCCCGCCGGATGCCTTGCCGATCAGGTCCTGCACGCGACCCGCCGAAACTGGGAAGGGACGCTCCCAGCCACCAAGCACCCCGACCACACGCTCAAAGCTCATCAACCCGCTCATCGCTTCCGCGGTCCCGGCAGTCCGCACCAGCACGTATCCGACCATCAGCACCTCGTCGACGGCCGGCAGAATGCGCCCGCGGCGCTTCCTCTGCTTGCCTTTGCGCATCGGCACGAGCACCTCCGCACCGCAGTCCCGAACGGCCTCGCCCGTTTCCTGCTCCCGCCCGGTCTGCACGCAAAGCACGTACCACGGCGCATCGTCCGGCAGCGCCTGCCCAAGCACTGCCCGCCCCGCCATGCGGATGCGCCGCATCCGGTCCTCGAATTTCTCCCGGAAAATCACAGTTTCGCCACCGCCGATGTGCTCGTCGAACCTCATTCCGCTGCCTCTCTCTGCCTCAAACCATCAAGCTTTTCGAAGAAAACCGAGAGCACGTCTGCGGGCGTTCCACCGTCGAGCCGCGGGAAGTAAACCCACTCCTGCCACCCTGTCTCCGGCAACCACGGCCAGCCGCGCCGCTCGTGCTCAGCCTGCCATTCGGTCCAGTTACCGCCGCCGACGCGAACCGCCTCGAAGTCCGTCGCCAGCAGTGCAATCTCACCGGAAACCCGCATGCCCTTGCCGGGGCTGCGCAACGCCTGCTCGTTCATCGCGTTGACGGCAGGCCAGCCCATCTTGCTCATCCGTTCGCGCCAAAGCGCCTTACGGTCAGCCCGGCCCTCGGCGATCTCCAGCTCCTGAAACCGCGTCAATGGCGGCATCCGCTCGCAGGGTGCACCGAGCCTTGCAAAGCGCTCCGCCATCCAGGCCTTGCCGAAGGTCGCCGCGATCACAGATCCTCCTGCGCCTTCCAGCCCCTCCGGCAGGCCCGTCCAGCGCTGTTCGCGCAGGTAGGTGCTTGCGGCAAACCGAACTGTCCGGCCGTTCATGGCCTCGAACGCCAGAAACGCCGGCAGCATCGTGGCAGCCGCGCCACGTTCTTCCGGCGTCAGCGCTTGCCATTCGGCAAACGCCCGTTCATCGCTGTCTTCACCGAAGGCCGGCCATTGCCGATAGAATTTCAGGAAGGCGCGGCGCACGGCCTTGCGGGTTTCGGCCTCAGTCATCGCCGCCTCCGCTGTGTGCCCCAAGCGCCTTGCCGAGCATCGCATTCACGGCAGCGACCTTGCGGCGACGGCGTTCGCGTTCTGCCGGGTCGATGTTTCGGTGCGCCCTCTCCGCCTGCCGTTCCCGGGCCGCTTCCGCCTTGTCGTGCTCGATACGCAGTAGATCGCGGTCATGCCGCGCGGCATCGTCCACCAATGCCGAAAGCTCGGCGGGCTTGGGCAGGAACGACTGGAATTTCGGGTATCGGCCCAACCTCAGGTTCTCGAAAACCCGGCGAAGCGCCCCGATGGGCTTGCCCCGCATCACCTCGGCGTAGAACTGCCCGGCCTTCTCGGCATTGACGCTGTCGGGGATCGCAAATCCACGGTCCATCAGGGCGTCGAGCATGATATCGGACTGCCTTTCGTTGGCCGGCTCAAGAGCCTTGCGCAACCTTCCAATCTCGCTGGGTGATGTCGATAATTTTACGATCTTCGCTGCCATCGTCCTGTCCCATCCGTTTGCGCAAACCGTCCCGAGCGCGCTGATTGTGATCCCTGATTTCGTCGCCACGTGATGGCTTGGCCGGCGATGCCCGGGCGCTCTGCTGCCGCTCCGCCATCCAGCCCGGCTCGAATCCCTGCCAGCCTCGGCCGATCATGGTTTCCGCCGCAGCATCCGGATCCGGCATCAGCGCAAACCGCTTCGCGAGCAGTTCTGCAGCCCGGACGGTCAGGTTTCTCCGCAGTGCTTTGCGATGTTCGATGACGGCGTCGGCAACCTCCGGCGACAACACATCGCAGAGAACCGATTTGGGCGATTTCTTTGGTGTTCCTTTAGGAACACTTTCTTTCTTAACTCTGGCTTCTGGCTTATGCATTGCAGCTGCATTGCAGGTGCTATGCATCTGCATGCTCGGGCCATTGTTTTCGTTATCTTTTTTCCAGCGTTTTTTCGCAGCCTGTTTTTTGTCTTCCGAACTTTTTCCGCGAAATTGAAATTCTTTTTCGACGCGGCGGTTCCAGAGACCACCCCTGTCATGGACGATTTTCCCGTCTTCCAGAAACACCTCGAGATACTGCGAAAACACCTTCTTCGTGCAGCCGCACTGCCGGGCAAGCCGTTCGTGGTTCTCCGTCAGGGGTTCGCCACGCTCATACATCAGCGCCAGCAGCGTGAAATACACACCCATTTCAGCCGCCTTCATCCCGCGCGTGGCGGAAAGCCAGTCAGACATGTAAAAGCGGACATACGGCATCTCGCTCATGACGCCACCTCCAGTACATCATTCAGGGCAGCGGCAGCCGACAAGGCCGCTCCGCCCCATTGGTCGGCCATTGCGCCGGCAATGCCCGGATATGTTCGTGATCTCAGCCGCCAGCGGTCAGGCCTCGGCGAGGCCCGATGCACGATCGACCATTTCTTGTGTTCGTCCGTGCCCGGTTTCGGCGGATCCAGCCGATCTGTTTCGGTCAGGGGCGGCAGCCCGCGCAGGTAAAACGAGGTCGCCTTGAACGCACGGTTGCCAAACCACCATGGTTGCACGGTCTGGGCCGGCTTCTGGTAGTTGACGATCCGCTCTTTGGCATGGCGGTGCATCACCGGGTTCTCAATCGCCACCCGATCGACCGGCGCATTCCAGCAGGCGGAGAACAGCGCCGCGCCTTCATCCAGCAACCGCCACATAATGGCCCGGCGCTCAGCCACGGAAAGAACTGGCCACGCCTGCTTTTCCGCAAGGGTCGCCTCGTTCGGCGCATTTTTCGGCGGGCCGGAAAGCCAGCGCACCCCGCTGTTGCAAAGCCGCGTGCACGGCGGATGCATCACGGCCAGCAGATCCCAGCCATCATCGAGAATGTCGCGGATATCGCAGACGATGTGCCGATTGCTTCCGTCTTCGGCCGGCAGAATGTCGCACGACCAGACATCGTGGCCGCATGCGGCAAAGGCGCGACGGACCACGCCGGAAGTCTCGCAGCCGACAAGCACTCGCAGCTCGGTCATCCCGTTGCCCTCCGACGCGCCCGCCAGGGCGGCAGCTCCTGCAGCAGCTCATAAATGCCCTCGGCAATCGCCGCGCATTTCCGCTTCTGTGGCCACGATAACTCTCCGGCGCCATTGGCGTCAGACATGCGTCGTTGCGCGATGGCATAGGCACGGGCATCGCCGGCCGAGATTCGCTCATTGCCGCAGCACACCGGGCAGCGGCGGCGGTCACCGGCCAGATAGCCCTGCCCCGCACAATGCGGGCAAAGAATTCGGGTAATCTTCACCGCGCTCACAGCCTGCACTCCCGAACGATCCGGTTCTGCTGAACGCCGATTTCCTCGGCACGGCGCTGCAGATCCAGCGCGGTATTGTGGAGGCGCTTGCCCTCCGCTTTGTGAGCCGCCAGCTCGGAGCGGAATTTCTCGTAGTCGGCCTTCCATTCCGAGTGGACGCGCCGGTATTCGGCGAGCTTCGGGTTTTCGTTGGCAGGCCCGAACATGAAATCGCGCACCTCCGCGACCCATGCGCGCGGCACGCCGAGATCCTGCGCCACCAGATCATCCGTCCACGGTGCGATATAGCCCTCGTCATCGTAGACATCGGCAATCTTGTCGGCGACGATGCGCCTGTCCTCGCGTTGCATCTGAGGCGGCGGTTCCGCCCGCTTGGCCGCCGTCATTGCCGTTTTCGTCTTTCGTGTCGCCATCGCTTCAGAACCTTCCGTCGTTGTCAGGTCGACGCAGGCAAACGGCCTGTCGTCGTAGTCATTGCCGCCGCAGCGGTTGCAAAAGGAAAAGCCGCACACTGAAATGATCCGGCAGCGGCTGGTGTCTCGCGGGCTTTGCATATCGATGGTCATCTCAAACCTCGCCTTCGCATCCATGCGTCTTGCTCTCCACGGCGTGAGCAACCCGCATGAAGTTCGCGTATTTTTCGAGGATTTCGGCCGCTTCGCGCGGATCGACCTTGCCGTCGGCAACGGCCTGGATCATGGATTGCGACAGCGCGTGGAAAGCTTCCTGAAATGCCCCGATATCGGCAATGTCCAGCCCGCCGCCGGCGCTATCGACCCCGTCATCGCGCACAAGCCGATATCCCAAGAGCCGCGCCATCTCGCTGACGATGACCGGCGCACCGGCCTCCATATCGGCCTCGACAGCAACGTCGATCGCCATCACGGTCTGGCCTTTTCGGCTGGGGTCATGGCTCCAGCACTTGGAAATCAGGCTCTGTTTCACCCGCGTGGAATATTGAAATTTCTCCGGCCCGCCGCCCTGCACGACCGAACGGCGGGAAGCCTCGCGCAGGCCATCGACAGCCCTCTGCGTGAGCAAACGCTCCATCACAGCACCTCTTTGTGAGAATGATTTCGGGGGAAGCATTCACGGCGGACGACCGATCGCGGTGCTATGCCAGAGAAGTCGAGAACAGAGACCAGATCGGAAATAGCCAACGGTGAAACGAGTAAGAGAGAACCCGAGTGCTTCGCCTGAATTGATAGCTGTTTGCGGGGTGTTAGCATTCGTCCTCCTCCATAGGAGGAGCGCCGAAGATATCCGGCCGCAAATGGTGGCGCGATATTCCGACGATGCGTTCGAGTTCGAGAACACGGCCAACAGGCACGCGTTTCCACTGAGAAACCGCCTGAGGCGAAACGCCGCCTATCGCCTTTGCCAAGGCTACCGGCCCGCCTGCCTTCTGCTTCGCGAGTTTACAAAAATGCTCCATACGGCACTTGTAAGCATTTCTTGCATTTACATGCAAGCATATCTTTCGATGAAAGATAAGCTTTCATCGGTCATAATTCTCCCATGATGACCAAACGGAAAATCGACAAAGCTCGCGGCGAGCGCATTCGGCACGTCCGATCTGAGATCCTGAAGATCGGTTCTCAGGAACAGTTCGCAAAGCTCTTGAGCCAGTACGGGACACCAGTCACGCGCGGGGCTGTTGGCAATTGGGAAACCGGAAAAGAAGTCGGCATCGAGAATCTCAGCCGGATATGCAAAGTGGCTCAAGTGAACCTGGATTGGCTCGCATATAATCGGGGCCAGCCGAAGGGATTGGCGATTGCTTCATTCGATCCGGACAGCCCAGACGATGATCCTTTCGAAGCAGGTTATACCCGTGAGCACTGGCAAGGGTCGCAAGAGGGCGCCATCCCCGAGATCGATGGCAAACTGGGAGCCGGTCAAGGGCAAGTCGGTGAAGTGATAAACCTTCCGGTCGGAAAAAACGCTATTTCCGGTCACGCAGTGAAAGCTGAATGGATACTACCGATCGAATACCTGAGAAATGAAGCCAAGGCCTCACCCGCAAAGACGATCGTCATGGAAGTTGTAGGTGACTCAATGTCACCAACCTACCAGCCCGGGGATCGTGTTCTCGTGGACCTCTCGCAAGACACCATGACTTCCGACACTGTCTACGCCATATCTGACGGAGAATCGGAGCCGCAGATCAAGAGACTGCAGCGCGTACCGTTTAGCTCGCCGACAGAGGTAATCATTATCTCCGACAACGAGAACCTTCAGGATTTCACGGTTGAATTGAATCGCCTGCAGATACTTGGTCGCATTTGCGGCGTTATCGCTCGCCGGTGAACAGATTTGCATGGTATCGCGATAGTGATGCGGCGAGTGGGCGATTTAAAATGAAGCATTCCGCGCCCTTCAGTCGGCCAACTTCCTAGCTGCAGGGAAGACTGTGCCCGGAAGCAATAGTGTCGATCAAGCTGCGAGTCTGGTTTCGTTGAAAGGCGGGCTTACTCGAAATTGCAAAAAAGGCACAATCTCATTGAAGGTACTCGAACAATCGCTTGCGGTGCAGGTTGCTGTATTGGGCTACCTCGCTGTCTTTTTCGCTTTCTTCCCGTTCGCTATAGACTCAAATTTGCTCATCACAAGCTACGTGCGGTCTAGGCCGTGTGGACTCTTGGTGTTTCCAAGTTTGAGCAAATCAGATTCAAGACTGTCTTTTGGAGGCAGTCATGGGTGTTTTGGATCGGTTGATCCTTCGGGATGATCAGTGGGCTCGGATATCGGCGCATATTATTGGCGATGATCGAACGCGTGGCTCGTCGGGCCGCGACAATCGGATGTTCGTGGAGGCCGTGCTTTGGATCGTGCGTACCGGCTCGCCGTGGCGCGACCTGCCCGAGGTGTTCGGCGAATGGAACAGTGTCTTCCGCCGCTTCAGCCGGTGGAGCCAGAAGGGTGTCTGGTGGCGCATGTTTGCAGCCATGTCGGACGATCCTGATTTCGAATACCTCATCGTCGATTCCACCATCATCCGCGCCCATCAGCATGCTGCGGGGGCAAAAAAGGGGCTGAAGATCAAGCCCTTGGTCGCTCTCGCGGCGGCCTGAGCACCAAGATCCACATGGCTGTGCGTGGCCTCGGATGCCCGGTCCGCTTTGAACTCACCGCAGGCCAGAAGGGCGATGCACCGCAAGCCGAGGCACTGATCGAAGGATTGCCCGCCGATGTCGTCATGGCCGACACTGCCTATGACAGCGATTATCTGCGTGAGGCTATCGCTGACAAAGGCGCTGTGGCAGTCATCCCAAGCAACCCATCCCGCGCGTGCAAATACCCGCTGGACAAAGACCTCTATGGTCTACGGTACTTGATCGAGTGCTGTTTCTCAAAACTCAAGCAGTTCCGCAGAGTGGCGACCCGATACGAAAAAACAGCCCGAAACTATCGCGCCGTCGTAACAATCGCCGCTATAGTCCTATGGATCAGATAACTGTCCACGCAACCTAGAGCTTTCTGGTGAAGCATGAAATCTTCGGATTTTCACCCGATGCATGAAAATCAATCGAGTTCACGTTTGCTGTGGAGACTTCTAGGATGAAGTCTGTGTCGGGAGCTGAGCCATCATTAAAAATATAAGGGTAGTGCGTGTGCCCCGTTAGTGTTTCTCCATTGCCTGTGATTATTGAGTATGTGCTGATCCCGCTTGCGCTAGCTGGCCCCGTAATTATCACTTTCTCATAGTATGGTGTTTTTATATCCGCGATACCGCCATACTCGTCTAATCTAGAAAATCCATCTACAACAACTGTCCTTGAAGTAGCCGTGCCGTCTATGATTTTAAGAAATCCCTTTGCCTTTATCGAAACGACATAATCACCATCAGAATTTAATATCGTTCCCTGCCTAAGGCTATTTACCTTACTTCCAAATTGGATATCTGAAAGAGATTTTCGTGATATACTCAGTTTATCACTTTTATCTATTTGAGCCGACAGCAGCCTTAAGTTGTCACAACAAATCATTATTATGATTCCAGGATCCCATCCTTTCGGTGCACATTTAACATTGAGATCAAATGTTAGGCTTCCCGTTGATTGATCGATATCGCCAAGCCCCGAAACTTCTAGGTATGCTCCTTCAATGACGCCAGTCATTAAATAGTCGACCTTCATAGAATTTTCCTTTCTCGTGTTTTCAATCCTATAATTGCAAGCCAATTGAATTATGCATTATTTTTCTAATTTCTCTAAGTTTTTTTCATACTGTTATTTTCGCAAATTATCCACATCATAAATAGAGCTACATTAACTTGAACTATATGATATATCTATGAAAATTGATATTCATCAAAACTGTAGCATCTACCATGTGGCCAACTAGTCTTCTGAATCTGAAGTGACGCAAAAACCTTTACGCAGCATTTCAGCCTAGTTGGCTATGCTCAAAGCTGAAGCCAAATGATGCGTCACGCTCTCCTGTTGTCGGCTTCTCAGCCCGTACCAGCAAACCCGCTGGAGACTTCCCTTCAAACAGGCGCAACGTGACAGCATTGCTTTCATTTTCAAACGCTGATATGAAAGCAAATCTTTCATAGCAGCGTACCAAAAGAGCATATGACCATCGACCACATTATCGGGTTCTTTTGCGGGACCTGCATTGCGATCACAGCCTACTCTTTGATTGGAGGTATCGCGATGCGTCGCTCCCTCAAGCGAACAGAAGCAAGCCTCTCCAACGAGAGGCCCAGAAACCGATGAGACCAGCTTCTGCCAAAGATCGCCTCAGCCGCATTCGCGAACTGGTCGCGAGCGCAGCCCCGATCGCCCATGTAACTTCTGATGTCGAAGGTCTCCACCTGGCGTCAGACAGCATGGAACCAGCCGAACGCGAAATCATCGGGACGATCCCGCAAGCGTGCCCAGTCTCAAACCGCGAACTATTGCTCAAGCATGTCGAGATACCGGCCGACCTGATCCGCATGATTGACGCAGCTGCCAAGCTCGACCGAAGGCGTCGGACCGAAATCGAACGCTTGCAGATGGAGCTGGAGGCAAGAGGCGGCAGGCCGGCAAAAAACTATGCCGCCGAATGCGCCATGAAATGCAGCGAACCCGCCTTCAAGGCGTTCATGGAAGCCCGGCACGCCCTCGCCCGCCCGCTGACAGACGATCGCGTCGCCGCGCGCGTGCGATCGGTCCTCGCCATTTCAAGCCGAACCGAGCTGAACACAAGCAACGAAGCCGCCGCGCGCTGGCGTGAGATGGTCAAAGACTTTGACGTATGGAGGAAAAGGTAGCCATGGGACGCAGAACCATTCCATTCACACTGGACGCCGTTAAGCGCGCCATCATGGCCGTCAAAGCCGCCGGCATTGATGTCCGCACTGTCAGTGTTCGCCCCGATGGCACGGTTGTCATCAACGGCGATAACGGGAATAATTCGGAAGACGATCTGGTCGATCGGTCTCAGCCGGAAAATCTGAATAGTCTGGATGACTATTTCGCATGGAGGGAGAAGGATGCACGTCGTGACAGAGCTTAAGGGCGTGCACAAGGTCAGGAAGAAACTGGCCAGCGGAAAGATCGTTTACTACTACTACGCATGGCGCGGCGGCCCGCGCATCCACGGGGATCCGAAAACGGAAAAGGACGCCTTCATCGCCCAGTATCGGCAGCATATGCTGACCGCATCGACTGATGGCGTCCTGACACTCGAAGGCCTGATCGACCTGTTCACCGGCTCGGAAAAGAAGCCGAATCCCGACTTTCTTGCGCTATCCGCGTCAACCCAGCGCGATTACCTGTATGCGTTCCGACTCATTCGACAGCGCTGGCCCCGCCTGCCCGCGCGCCTCACCCAGCAGCGCGGCATGAAGCGCGATATCAGGGACTGGCACCGATCATTTGCGAAAAACCCTCGGAAGGCGGACAAGCTTCTGTTCGCACTCTCCAAGGTTTTTTCCTATGCGATCAAGCACGAGTACATCGAAAAGAACCCTTGCTGTCATCGCCGGAGCAATACTCCCCAATAGTGCCGTTTGAATCTTCCCCATGCGCTGCTGCCGCCGGTCTTCCGGGGCGAGCCCCGGAAGACCGGCGGCGCGTCATCGCCGATACTTCTTCCGATGGTCGGAAGGGGGATTTTGGTGATCAAGCTGAGGGAGACAATTATGATACTGGATCTGCATCAACAGGGGCTGACGGTGTCGGCCATTTCCAGAGAAACGGGCATCGACCGCAAGACGGTGCGCAAATACATAGAGCGCGGCCTTGAGGCTCCAGCCTATGGCCCCAGAAAGCCTCGGGCAACGGTGATCGATCCGTTTGCTTCTTATCTGCGGGAGCGCGTGAAGGCCTACCCCGGCCTGACCGGGAGCCGGTTATTTCGAGAACTGCGCGAGCGAGGCTATAAGGGCGGCTACACCGCCGTGACGGATTTTCTTCGCGATGCGCGGCCTCCGGCCAGCCAGGGTTTCGAAGTGCGCTTTGAGACGCCGCCCGGCGAGCAGGCCCAGGTCGATTTCGCCCAATTTCATGTCATATTCACCGACGAACCAATGACGCCGAGGATTGTGTGGCTGTTCTCGATGGTGCTGGGGCATAGCCGCCTCATCTGGGCGCGCTTCGTCATGCATCAGAACCTGCCGACCGTCCTGCGCTGCCATATCGCTGCGTTCGAAGCCCTTGGCGGCGCTCCAAGGGAGGTGCTTTATGATCGGATGAAGACTGCCGTTATCGGCGAAGGGCAGACGGAGGGCATCATCTACAATCGTGCGCTCATCGATCTGGCACGCCACTACGGTTTCCATCCCAAGGCATGCAAACCTTATCGTGCCAAGACGAAGGGCAAGGTCGAGCGGCCGTTCCGTTATATCCGAGAGGACTTCTTCCTGGCCCGCTCGTTTCGCAATCTCGATGACCTGAATGCCCAGTTGCGGCACTGGCTGGACACTGTTGCCAATCCGAGAAAGCATGCCACGACCCTTCGCGTCGTCAACGAAGCCTTTGCCGAAGAGCGGCCGCACCTGCGGCCGTTACCGCTGGCACCGTTCAAATCCGTTCTCAAGCTTGAGCGCCGCGTGTCGCGGGAAGGCATGGTCAGCGTTGGTGGCAATGCCTATAGCGTCCCTGATGCCACGCGCAGTCGGACGGTTGAGGTCCATTCGTTCGCCGACGAGGTCCGGATCTTCGAGAACGGCACCCTGATCGCAGCTCATCCCGTCTTGGAGGGCCGTAAGCAGCGCCGGGTTCATCCGGATCATCGGCGATCCATTCACCCGCAACTCCGGCCGGGGGCACGGCAGGAATCCCATATTGTCAAACCCGCCGGCGACATCGTGCTCCAGCGGTCGCTCGCCTTCTATGATGCCGTTGGCAAGGTGCTGGCACAGGAGAACCGGCCATGAGCGCGACCCTCGATCCTGTTCCGTCGATGATCGACCGTATCCGTCATGATCTCGTCGGACTGAAGATGCCGCGCGCACTGGAAGCGCTCGACCATGTCGTGCGTCGCCTCGAACACGGCGAGCTGTCGGCACTTGAGGCCATCGATATCCTCTTGTCGGAGGAACTGACGCTGCGCGAGAACAGCCGCATCAAGACGGCTCTGCGCATGGGCAGACTTGCAACCATCAAGACGCTCGCCGGCTTCGATTTCACATTCCAGCCTTCACTCGACCGCGATCGCATTCTGACCCTGGCCCAGCTCGGCTTCGTCGACCGTCACGAAGCGGTGCATTTCCTCGGCCCTCCGGGAACGGGCAAGAGCCATCTCGCCACAGCGCTCGGCGTCGAAGCCGTGAAGGCCGGAAAGAGCGTTTACTTTACCACACTCGCAGACCTGATCGCTTCGCTTGCCAAATCTGAACGGGAAGGCAGGCTGCAGGAGCGCATTCGCTTCTTCTGCAGGCCGAGCCTGCTCATCGTCGACGAGATCGGCTATCTGCCGGTCGTCCAGGGCGGCGGCAATCTGTTCTTCCAGCTTGTCAACGCCCGCTATGAACGCGGCGCCATGATCCTGACGTCAAACCGCGGCTTTGCAGAATGGGGCGATGTCTTCGGCGATCCCGTCGTCGCAACGGCACTGCTCGACAGATTGCTCCATCATGCCGTCGTCATACAGATCGAAGGCTCCAGCTACCGGCTGCGGCAGCACGCTGAACTCATGCCGGAACATGTCCGCTCGAAAGCGCTGATCGCGCCGCCCGCATTCACACCACCTCAAAAGCCGCGAGGCCGACCCCCGAAAAATCCTCAAGCCATGTCGTCGACAGCGGCATAACTGGGGAATTTTACTTCGGCACTTCTGGGGAAATTTCACGCGGCATTGACACTTGCGCTGGCATAGACCGACTCTATCGCGGCTCAAGACGGGAATTCGTC
The DNA here is from genome assembly GCF_000960975.1 of Martelella endophytica. Taxonomy (NCBI): domain Bacteria; kingdom Pseudomonadati; phylum Pseudomonadota; class Alphaproteobacteria; order Hyphomicrobiales; family Aurantimonadaceae; genus Martelella; species Martelella endophytica. The sequence goes on from NZ_CP010803.1 coordinate 3,794,569, forward strand.
TGGACCGACGCCATGATCGACAAGGTTCGCAGAGAAGGCAAGCCGCACATCGTCGCCGCGATGGAGGTCGCCGTCTACACCGGCCAACGCCAGGGCGACATACTCGCGCTGAAATGGCCCCAATACGACGGCACCCACCTATCGCTGCGACAGGGAAAAACCGGCAAACGCGTCAAGGTCAGACTCCACAAGGACCTGAAAGCCCTGATCGACCAACTCAAACAGGTCGCCGAAGACCGGAAGGTCCGCTCGGCCAGCATCCTGGCAAACAGTCGCGGCCGCCCCTGGACACAAGACGGCTTCCAAACCTCATGGCGAAAGGAAATGGCCCGCCTCGGCATCGAGGGCGTCACCTTCCACGACCTGCGCGGCACCTTCATCACCGCCCGCCGCCGCGAGGGCTCTACCGTAGAGCAAATCGCCAGCATCTCTGGCCATACCATCTCCGAGGTACGCTCGGTGCTTGAGAAGCACTACTTGGCCGACGATCAACAGGCGAGCGATGCAGTGATCCTGCGGATGGAGGCAGGCATAAAGGTATAGGATGGGTGTGGCCACCGACTTCGATTCCAATTGCTGTGTTATTCGCCCAACGATAGGCCGATACAGCGTAAGCAATCGATCCGCGCTCTGCATATTAGAGTGCCCAGGGGCTAGAATGCCTCTGCGGGTTTGAGCGTCTCGCGAGGAGACTGCTCATTTTAAACGATTGTTCATCAAGAAAAGCATTCCCGTTCGCTCAAGGTTCTGGTATTCAACTGATGTCTGTCGCTAAAACCAACATTGGAGAGCGTGGTGCTGAGTCCCTGCCAGTGCAGAATGGCTAGAGCGGCAGTTGGATTGAGCCGCCCAGAGTTCGCAGCTAAAGCCAACATATCCGTTGCGACCCTTGCTGATTTCGAACTTGGCAAGCGCACGCCTTACGAAAGAACCCTCCGCGACGTAAAGGACGCCTTCGAGGTGCTTGGAGTAACCTTCCTTGAAAACAACGGAGACGGCGAGGGAGTGCGCTTGAAGAATGAGTAGTAATCGATTGAAATTTATAGATTTGTTTGCAGGTCTCGGCGGATTTCATGTCGCGATGTCTCGTCTGGGCCATGACTGCGTCTTTGCTGCGGAAATCGATACTGACTTACAAGACCTATATTTCGAAAACTTCGGTATGAGACCTGCCTCAGATATACGCTTCAGTTGGAAAGACGTGCCCGAGCATGACATTCTATGCGCTGGTTTTCCCTGCCAGCCGTTTTCGAAAGCAGGAAGCCAAACCGGTTTCTCCTGCCCTGACTCTGGAGACCTATTCGAGTATATTTTGAAGATTGTTGATCGACGAAATCCCAGGTTTCTCCTACTCGAAAATGTGCCAAACATTTTGCGGCATGCCCAAGGAGAAACTTGGCAGCGCATCCGTGACAGCCTCCGCGTCCGTGGTTATGCTGTCAAAGCCAAGGAAATCTCTCCTCACCAAATCGGCGTGCCCCAGATACGAACCCGTGCAATCATAGTTGCTTGCCGACCAAGTCTTAATGGATTCGAGTGGCCAGAGTTTGCATCCACCACTTCCAATTTGCACATTTCTTCCGTCTTGGACGATACGCCAAATCAATTGGACGTTCTGCCGGAAAACTACGTAACGTATCTCAATGTGTGGCAAGAATTTCTAGACTTGATCGGATCGCAGACAAAGATGCCATCCTTCCCGATTTGGGCGATGGAGTTCGGCGCGGACTATCCGTATGATACACAGAACCCAACCACCTATTCGCAGCAGTATTTGGCAAAATTTCATGGCGCGTTCGGCGCCCCAATGACAGGAATATCAAAAGGCCAACAAGTCGCACTTTTGCCGCCTTACGCGAGGGACGAGAGCCCAGCCTTTCCGCGTTGGAAAGTGCGCTTCATTTCGCAAAACCGAGAGTTTTATTCTGAACACCGACAGAAATTGCAGCAGTGGCTTCCGAAGGTGCGCGCGTTTCCTCCAAGCTTTCAAAAATTCGAATGGAATTGGCAAGAAGGCCGACGAACATTATGGGATAAAGTTATCCAGTTTAGAGCCTCAGGGATAAGAGTGAAAAACCCTGCCACAGCACCGTCTCTTGTGGCACTAACTACTAGCCAAGTTCCAGTCATCCCTTGGCAAAAACGATATATGTCTGTGCGTGAGTGCGCTCGCTTACAAAGCCTAGGAGACCTGAAGCATTTCCCCACGTCAAAGACCCGCGCATTCAAGGCGCTTGGAAATGCCGTAAACGCTGATGTCATCGAACTCGTGGCTAAGTGCCTTCTAGAGCGCTCCATAGATGACCCGGCAATCACACCAGAAGACCAGCCAGACGCTCTCGCAACTGGCTGATGGAGAAGAAAATGGCAGGTCAGATCCAGTACGCAAAGCTTTCAGAATTCTATTTGGACCCTCTGAATCCCCGCTTGGGCCGCTCGGCGCACCGGGCGCTGCTTCCCCCGGATGAAGTTTATAACAGAATGCGTGACTGGTCGCTGGAAGAGTTGGCAACTTCGTTTTTAGAAAGCGGGTTCTGGCCGCACGAAGCCGTCCTCTGCGCGACTGAAGAAATCGATGGGGAAGACAGGCTAGTAGTCATTGAAGGCAACCGGCGCATTGCCGCCCTCAAAAGGCTGAAAAAGTCTTACGAAGGGGAAGAGCGATCTAAAACGTGGCTGGAGTTGATTGCAGGTACTGTAGAACCCAGAGATCTTTTCGAGAAAGTACCTTATATCCAACTCACCAGCCGCAAGGAAGTGGATGCCTTTCTGGGTTTCCGACATGTAACGGGGATCAAAGAGTGGGCACCCCCGGAGAAAGCGCAATTCATCGCCAAGCTAATAGATGAAGGCGGTTTAAGTTATCGCGAAGTAATGCGCAAGATTGGCAGCAAGACACCTGTAGTGGAGCGGAACTATATCGCCTACAGCATACTTACGCAAATGGAGACCGTTGAAGACCTCAGTATCGAAGAGGTCGAGAACCGATTTAGTGTCCTTTTCCTCTCACTTCGTTCCAAGAACGTACAACGGTTCCTTGGCGTTCAAGACAAGTTCGGCATTGAACCAAGAAACGTAAAGCCGCCAGTTCCAGATGACAAGATAGAGCACCTTATAGAGTACTCAAAATGGCTGTTTGGCGATGAAGAGAGCCCACCAGTGGTCAAAGACTCTCGCGAGGTTGACCGTTTTGCAACAGTATTGGCCTCTAGTGATGGTTTGGATTACCTTCGCAGTGTAAGAATGCCAAGCTTGGAAAAGGCATTCGTCATCGCGGGCGGCGACCAAGAAGAGGTATACGAACTAATCTCAACAGCCGCATACAACCTCCAAGAAGCCCTCTCATCCATTCATCTCTATAAAGAAGATGAACGTTTGATTACTATATCTAAAAGACTGGTAGCGAATGCGGAACAGATCAAAAAAACTCTTGAGATTTAAAACAGATGCTTCAGATTCCGCAGTATGGTTTCCAGCGATCCGTAAATAAGTCAAATGTGGATCGAATTCCACTTGGTGATTGGCTCGAAGGCATCGTCCTTTTCGACCAAAAGGAAGTCACGAAGAGTGAAGTGGTGGACGCCCTTATCGAGTATCAGATTTGCCCAGATGAAGCACAAGACTTGGCGCACGACATTGCGTCAGATGGATGGGATGAACTGCGTCAGAGAAGAGCTTGGGGCGGCCTTCCAGAAAGTACAACCATTTCGACAAACCGCTTAGAGGAGAATGTCGCTTGGGAAGCACAGCCCGTTCGCTCATTCTTTTTGCTGCTATCATTATTCCAGATTTTTCCGGATTGGGCAAAGGACGTTCGCGACAATGTAACCCAAGGGAACTTGTTCGAAGAAGTAGTCGAATTGATTTGCCCGGCAATTCTTCCGGGTTGGAATGTTTTTCGGGCCGGCTGGTCGCCAGAGAATGCAAAAAGCGTTCCCGATATAGTTGCAGAATTATGCGAAAAGCTCTTCGTTAATGGCGCCACAAATATGGATGATTGGCACGCCCCCGATGCCAAGGATGGTGGGTTGGATATTGTTTGCTACCGTTCATTTGCAGATCAACGCGAAGCGATGCCGGTGTACTTTCTACAGTGCGCTAGCGGGAAGAACTGGCGGAACAAAGTAAACACCCCAAATGCAGATCTATGGCAGAAGCTCCTTGACGCAGCTGTTCGCCCAAGCACGGGTATCGCAGCACCTTTTGTAATCGGCAACAGAGAACTGAAGATCGCCGGATTGACTGGACAGATCACAGTACTGGATCGATTAAGGCTTCTTGGATCAGCAACCGTTGCCGGCACTGAATTTCCGGAGGATCTCACCGAACGACTTGTAAAGTGGATGCGCGACCGAATCGGCTCACTGCCGAGGGCAACATGAATACATTTTCCGACAGCCGCAAAATCCATGACCTACATTGAATTTCTGATAGGCCCTGCCTATCACCTGTCCCTGACGCCCCGAAAAACGAGCGATCCCAGCAGACCATATGTCTGCTTTCCAGTTCAACTCAACTGACTCGATCCGCTTGTAGTGGGCAACATCTTAACTGCTTGCCGTGGGACAAAACTCAAAAATCATGTTTACGGCGCAAACCGTTCGACGTGCTCCGGCCGAGTATCTATCGGCTGCATGTCGCTGCTGACGAATCAGAAAGAACGCAAGCGAAACAGAAACTGTAAACCGGATCGTAAACCAGCAACTAATTACGCAGAATATTACACCTAACCCCTTGACGAGCGACCCCTGCAGGATTCGAACCTGCGACCGTCTGTCAATCAGCGTTGTAATGGGACCCCATTTAGGCGTCCAAAAGGAACCCCTCCCTTGGGTTGCACTCGGCGATCAGCGCGCGCAGGCCCGGAGCCATCAATTTAGCGTAGAGGCTTGCGGGCGCGGGTTGTTTGGCTTCTTCGGCTTTAGCTTTGAGAACGGTTTCTGAAGCGCCAGGATTCGTTTCCGGTTTCGATGATCTCGCAGTGGTGCGTGAGCCGGTCGAGGAGCGCAGCGGTCATCTTTGCGTCGCCAAACACGGCCGAAGCAGCGCTCATGCTGACCGATCTCGACGCCATCCTGGCGAATGACGATGTGCTCAGCGTATGCGTGGATCTCGGCCGGACGGCCCACAGCGGTCGACAGTACGGAATACTTGTTGTTGTCGAAGCGGACGAGGCAAGTCTTGCCGATCGCGGCCTGAACAGCATGGAAGCCATCGAACTTGCCCGGGTATCCGATCAGATTGGATCGCTCTTCCTCGAAGACGTCCCAGACCGTGCGCTGTGGCTGATCGACATGTTTGTGGGCACGGGCGTAATTGATGCATTTGTCCAGCAGCCACCCGTTCAGCTCCCCATAGGACTTGAAGCGTAGTCTTGGTGTGAAGAAGCGCTCCCTGACCAGGTTAACCTGGTTCTCGACCTGTCCCTTCTCCCAGCCGGACGCCGGCGTACAGGCCACTGGCTCGACAAGGAAATGACTGCACATCTGTGAGACAAACGGCGGTTGTATTGCCTTTCCTTGCCGACAAAGACCGTCTCCACCGCGGTCTTCATGTTGTCATAGATCCCGCGCGTACAAGCCCCGCCGAAGAAGGCGAATGCCCGGTCATGGGCGTCGAAGACCATCTCCTGTGTCTCTCGCGGATAGGCCCTTACATACATCATCCGGCTGTGGCAGAGCCGGACATGCGCCACCTTGATGGTTGTCGTCACGCCGTTCAGCACGACAATCTCGTGGCTCCAGTCGAACTGGTAGGCCTCACCGGGTGCGTAATAGAGCGGCACATAGGCTTCTGTCGAAACAGAACCGCGCTCCTTAGACCATTTGCGGGCATAACGCCGGACGGCATCGTAGCCGCCTTCGTAACCTTGATCGCGCAGATCTTCATATATCCGGATGAGCGTCAGCCGTTCGCGCGACGGCTTGGCATCATTGGCGAGCAGTATTCCATCGAGCTGGTCCTGCCACGGTCCAAGCTTCGGGCGAGGCTGCGTCGTGCGCTCATAGGAGAACGCTGTCTCACCACCGCGCAGAACCTTCCGTACCACTTTACGCGAAATGCCCAATTCCCGGCAGATCGCTTTGATCGGCATGCCTTGCGTCAGGGCAAGCCGGCGTATCTTCGCAATTGTTTCCACAACAAGCATCCAAATAAAAAGCCTCCGAGATAAACCGGAGGCTGTTGTAACCCCTGTGCCAGAAGGGGTCCCTTTTGGAAGCCGATCACCCCTCTAACGGGGTCCTTATTCCACGCCTAATCACAAAGAAACGTTCCGCTACCAGTCGGTCATCAATGAAGCTGACTTTCCACCCGTCGATATGTTGCACTTCCTGCTGATCCGCCTCCGTCTGGGCCGTCATTACAAGGGCATGTTCCGCGTCACCTCCGAAGGCAAAGATCTCGCGGCACATCCCGGCCTGCTGTTCAAACGGCTCATACCCTTTTTCGTGCTCAATATCGACCACGCGGCCTATTCCCGCCTCGGCGAAGGCGTTTTCGGCAAGTGGGATGTCTGGCTCAATGTCATGAATGTCGAGATCGAAGACGGGGCGAGCGAAGACAACCTGTTCAGCTGCTTTTATGGCGAGGCAGGAGACGGTACTGACCGGCGCTGGCGTGAAGTTCATGCATTCAGTGCTTGCGTCCTCAAGCCTCTGGAATGGAGCGGCTTGATCACCGTGCAAGAGCTTCGCGACCAGGATAACAAGCTGGAATACATCGTAACGAAAACAGCCCTGTGGCGCTCAGGCCTGAAACTCGAGACGGACGACCTCGTTCAACCCATGACACGGCACTGAGAACGATTGAGGTGCATCCTTCTGGACGAAAAGCCGGTCGATTTCTGAATACTATCGTTCAGAATGGCTGCCTTCGGCAGACCTTCCGATCTCACCCTGCAAATCGGCAACCGCCGCGATTCGAGGGATTATCCAGATTTCTGTTGCTCGCGTACCTGCAAGGCCTTGAGCCAACCCGAAGCCAGGCGAGCACTGTCGGCGCCGGCCCGATGAGGCACACGCATGCGCTCAAGCTTTTCGTATAGAAAATCCAGGGCGAGGCCATCGAAATGAGCGAAGCTCACAGCATCGTAGTCTTCGACGGTGATCGCTGAAGGTGCCCAGCGTGCGGCGCCAAGAAGACGGCTCAGCCAGTTGGTTTCGAGCCTTGGAGCATCGGAAACCAGAATAAAGCCCTCGATTTTGGGCATCAACTGTTGGGCGACGTCTTCAACGGTCGGGGCGGTCTCCAGATCCGACATCGAAATCCCATGCACAGCTTCGCTTTGCTTCGACCAATCCGCACGATTCCAGACCGATGCTGGTCGTATCAGCGACGACCATGTCTGAACCTGGTTACCTTCAATCCATGATATGCCGATTTCGATGGGCCAGCTCTCTACCGATAGAGATGAGGCTTCGAAATCCAGGGCCATGAGTGTTACGATATTTTTGCCGGTCATCGATTTCATGTGAACTGTAGCAGTATCCAGTTTTCTGCTGAGCGAGGTCAAGCATGTTTCCATCATTGAAGGCCAGATCGGGACCATTGCAAATAAATGGGATCGCGTTTGTGAAGAGGCGCGATTGAGCAATTAGAGACTGTTCGCTGGACGTCAGGTTTTGACCCATACTGCATCAATGGCCTCGAAGAAAGTAGCGCATTGAGGGTGGCGATAAGTAACAGCACAGCGGCTGACTAAAATGGGGCCGACAGTAGACTGACTGTTTTCGGTCCAGCATAATGTCGAGCAGTCATCACAGCCGTAAATGATTCAACGGTACGAATGGACCTACTATTTGTTTAGAGATTGGACGCGTCAACCACGGGGGCAGTGGTACACAAACGGACGGGGGCTGGTCGAATTCGATGGCACAATTCAGTTTGTTCGGAGAGGCAGCGGCAGAATCCTTCTCTCTTCCTGCACTGAACTATGGGCCGGTCAAAATGGCCATCGGCCAAATCCGAGCGCAGTTCAGACCCGCGGCGGAGATCGCGCTCATCCCTGATGGCCAAATCAGGATTTCGCCACGCACATTGGTACCCGCTTCGAGCACCAACGTGGCTTCATGACCACGATGTTGGCATGGACTGAAATATCTCCGGCAAACCTTGCTTGCCTAGAAGGGCAGAGACAAACTCAGATATCCGCTCGTGCCCTCCAGCCGGTTTTTGGCATCGAACTCGTGATAGATCTTGGCACGGAGAGAAATGGGCGTCTCGCCCGCCACAAAATTGTAGCCGACGGTCGCCCCAATCGCGGCGACACGCCCCTTGAAATCACCCAGTGAAGCGCCCGGGCCGCTGTCGGCGGTAAGTTGCTGGTAGTAGTAGCCGACAAGGCCTGCAGAGAGCTGCGATTCAAAGGTTTTGGTGAAGGCGCCTTCAAGATGGAACTCCGTCCCAGTCTTGTAGTCGGTTGCCGGGTTCTCACCATTGAAGGTAAAGCCGGCCGCAGCGGAGGCTTCCCATCCGGATGTGGCGTCCAGCCATGTTACCGCAGCATTCAGATCAGCCCCCCAGCGGTGAAACGCGACATTTGCGATCTCGCCTTCCTGGTAGTCCCCGATCGGAACGTTGACGAGCGTACCGGCCGTCCAGTGCCAGTTGCCGCTGTGCCAGCCCAGTGTGGCGCCGATAACGGGATCACCGATGGTGGAGACATTGTCGTCGATTGCAGTACCAAGGCCGCCGCCGGAAAGAGCCGCCGACGCATCCACCTTCTGGTAGCCCCATGGTACTGTCACGGTGAGACCGAGATTGCCGCCGGCCACGCCTTCCGGCAAGACCCAGAGGCCCGTTGCCAGGTCGATAACGGCCGTCGCATCAATGTCTGCGACAACACTGCCGCCGATTGGCAGGTCGACGCTCGCACCGGCCGAGCCGGAATAGAAATAAAGATCATTGGCGAAATAGGCGCCAGGCGGAGCGAGAACCCCAGCCATCGGCCCCTTCGAGCCAAGGAGATAGAAGCCAGTGCCGGACTCAGCCGCTTCCGCGCCCGCACCAGTGAGCAACACGGTGCTGGCAGCAAGGACCGACGCCACACTGGCGCTGATAGCAGGTGCCTGCTTTCGGTCTGTGACGTACATCCGGTTCCTCCGCTCTCAGTCTTCCAGTAGAGGCTTGCCAAGCGGCCTCATTGAGGGAAGACGAAATTCATCACAAAACGCGCTCCGAAGCCGCTCGCCCCCCCAGCCGGACTTTCTGCCCAGTAGCGCAGCCCAAGCTGGAAATTCACCGGCTGGCCGCCAAGCACCACAAGCTTTCCCACCGTGGCATTGAGGGGCACCGCCCAGCTGTCCGCCAGCCAGTCATAGGTTGCCTCTGTGTTGAGACCGAACGACCACGCGCCCGGCGTCGTGTAGGTCACGAAGGGCTGAAGGAAAGTGGCGTTGACGTCACGCCGGTCACTGTCGCCGGCAAACGACCAGATATGATTGGCAAGAAGGCCCACCGTCCAAGGCCCGCTGATATCGAGCACGGCGGCAGTCGGCCCGACGCCCCATTTTCCAAGCCCGGTCAGATCATCCGTGGCGGTCGGATACAGAAAAACCGGCCCGGCGCCCCAGGTAATGCCACTCTCCGTCGGATCTTTCGGCGACAGAAAGAAGCTTTGAACTATGTCACCCAGACCGAACTGCGAACCCGAGTACCCCGCCGCATCATGCTGCCATGTTACCGGTACGATTGTCCGGGTGATCAGGTTCCAGTTTTCGTTGAGCGAAAACGGAATGACTGGCTGGATATTGAGCACCATCCTGTCGCCTGAGGCGCTGCCGATGCTGCCATCATAGTTGAACTGAAACGGCACGCTAATCAGGTCGGCAACCGGATTCGCCAGTTGCTTGGCCAAGTCTTCATCGTCTTCGGCGTGCGCACGGTTGGCGACGACGGCCATGCCCGAAAAGGCAAGGATCAAAATCCAAGACTTCATGATAGGCATCATCGAAAGCCTCGAAGTTACTGATGTAATTTGCCAAAAACTTCAAAATTCAAGCGTATTTACGGAGCGCTTCAGGTCGATTTGCCGGCTCAGCGACTGCGTTGCGACATATCCATGATCATCTCCACCATCCCGGATGTCTTGGGGGAGAAGCTCGCCTGGCGAGGGGGAAATTCTTCGAACGATTCCACGAACTGGCTGACAACACCCATCGCCGGATTGATCGCCCAGGAGTGATTTTCCTGCCATTCGTCGAAGCCGCGCGCATCCTCGAACCGCTCGAAGGGATCGAGGTCAAGCCGTTCTATGACCGGCGAAGTGAGTTCGTCCTGGACACCGTTGAACCATTTGTCCTGCTTGGTGAAAAGGAACTTCCATTCACCATATCGCAACCCATGGAAGGTCGTTTCGGTAAAAAAGAAGAATTCCTTGCGATTGCTCGGCCCCGCCTGAGTGATTATCGGCGTCTGATCGTAGCCATCAAGATGAACGCGGTATTCTGTGTCGCCGATTGTTTTCCCCTCAAGCAGTTCCTGCTTAAGGTCCGGATCCCCGAGTTGCGCCATAATGGTCGGCATCCAGTCTTCCATAGACATCAACTCACCGGTGGTGGTGCCCGCCGGAATGATACCCGGCCATTTCACCATCATCGGAACTTTGAATCCGCCCTCATAGCCGCCGACGCCCTTTTGGCCTCTGAAGGGCGTATTGCCGCCGTCCGGCCAGGAATTAGAGGCGGCGCCGTTATCTGTCGAGAACATAACGAGCGTGTTGTCCGCAACGCCCAGTTCATCGAGAAGGTCCAGCAGCGAGCCGACGTCGTCATCGAACTCCACCATGCCGTCAGCATAGACGTTGCCCGTACCGGTGATACCGTCGTAGTGATCGTCAAGATTGGTCCGATAGTGCATGCGCGTGGTGTTGTGCCACACGAAGAACGGCTTATCCTCGTTGACCGCCTCGGTAATGAACCGCTCGCTCTCCTCCAGCACCTTCTGGTCAAGCGTCCGCTGGACCTCCTGCCCGAAGTTGCCAAGGTCTTCGATATCCTGCCCGCCATCAGGCCTTGCGAACGAATGGATGATGCCACGCTGCGCAAAAGGCCCTTTGCCGGCAAGTTCGATCGGATAGTCGTCCTGCTCGGGGTATTCGCCTGAGTTGAGGTGATAGAGAATACCGTAAAACTCGTCAAAGCCATGAGCAGTTGGCAGGAACTCGTCTCGATCACCGAGATGGTTTTTGCCGAACTGTCCAGTCTTGTAGCCTTCCGCTTTCAACAGATCGGCAAGCGTCGGGTCTTCCTGGCTAAGGCCAATCGACGATCCGGGAAGACCAACCGTCGAGAGACCGACACGAAGGGGATACTGCCCGGTAATGAACGCGCCCCGGCCCGCAGTGGACGAGGCCTGAGCGTAGTGATCCATGAACAACATGCCGTCATCGGCAATGCGATCGATGTTGGGTGTCTCGCAGCACATCATGCCGCGGTGATAGGCGGAGATATTCCACATCCCGACATCATCACCCCAGATGATCAGGATATTCGGCTTGCTTTGCTCCTGAGCAAAGACCTGAGGTACCGACGCGGCAAGAAGCGTGGAAGCCAAGAGAACAGAGCGCAGCATCAGTTTCCCCTCCTGATGAAAACCGCAACACCAAAGCGATCACGATCGTTTCACAACAAAAAAATATGTGAGGACAGAAACTAAAATTCCTCACAAAGCATCACCCTGAAACCTTAATTCGTAATTGTTGACTCAACATCCTTAATTAGTCAAATTGAAACTTATACGTAATACCTGTTTTATAACTTCAACTTTAGAAATTGATCGCATGAATAATATCGAAAATGAACCATGTTATCGCCAACAAATACTATAAATAATATTCGTCAATTATTGTGTTGACGACCCGAGGAATTGGAAACAGGCTTTCATTGCAAAGCCCCTGCATCAGACGAAAAACCATAGACCGATGAAGTCGCACAGAAGATGACACACCCGCTTCTACCGCCAAACCTGTCTGCACAGGATCATCGCAGGCGCTTTCACGCGATGCTGAAACCCTCGGGCGCGCAATGCAATCTTGACTGCACCTACTGCTTCTACCTGCATAAGGAAGGCCTGCTGCACCAGCCGAGAGCACCACGGATGAGCGATCAGGTTCTGGAACAGCATATCCGGCAGTATATCGAAGCGCAGAACAGCGATCAGGTCGTCTTCAGCTGGCAAGGCGGTGAGCCGACGCTCATGGGCCTGTCGTTCTTCAGGAAGGTCGTCGAATTTCAGCGGCTTTATCGCAAGGCCGGACAACGCATCGAAAACGATCTGCAGACCAATGGCGTTCTTCTGGATGACGAATGGTGCCGTTTTCTCAAGGAAGAGGGTTTTCTTGTCGGCCTCTCAATCGACGGTCCAGCGCATCTCCACGATCGCTATCGCGTCAACAAGGCGGGCCGGCCGACCTTTGCGAAGGTGCTGGACGCCGCCAGGCGGCTCCACCGGCACCAGGTGGCCTTCAGTGCGCTATGCGTCGTCAACAATGCAAATGCGGAAGAGCCGCTTGCGGTTTACCGCTTCTTGCGGGACGAGATCAGACCCCGGATGATCCAGTTCATTCCCGGGATGGAAAAGCAGGAATTTTTCAACACCGCCCCACAGCATTGGGATGCCGGTTCACTGCCCCCCGAAGATTCGCCTGAAGCGCTCCCCGGCTCAGCCGGATCGGCCGTTGCGGAGTGGTCGGTCAGCCCGCAACAATGGGGCAAATTCCTGACGGACGTCTGGGACGAGTGGGTCTCATGCGACTACGGAAAAGTCCATGTAGACCAGTTCGAGAATGTTCTTTCCATGCTGCTCGGCAAAGGATCGCAGCAATGCGTTACGGCGCAGTTCTGCGGCAAGGCAATCGCAGTCGAACACAATGGCGATGTCTATAGTTGCGACCACTTCGTCTATCCCGAATTCAAGATCGGCAATATCCTGAAGGACCACGAAGGCAGCCTTGCATTCAGCGACAGACAGATGAAATTCGGCTTCGACAAGTCGCGCAATCTGCCGAGAAAGTGTCAAGAATGCCCATATTTGCGCCTCTGTTGGGGGCACTGCCCCAAAGACCGCTTTCTCAAAACGACTGACGGCGAAGTCGGCCTCCATTATCTCTGCCATGGATTGCAGCACTTCTATCGACATGTCATCGAGACATGCGATCGTCTCGGGAGTAGACACTAGTCATTGCAGTGACCTCCGGCGCTCCTCAACGTTTAACCGCCGTTCAAAACCCTCAACGCCTGGATGATCCTTTCGGAGAGCCACAGGCCGAAGCAAGTTCCGGCCATGGCGGCGCCGAGGATGGAGCCGCGGCCGATCCGCTTGATCTTCTGATACCCGGCGACGAATTCTTCCCTTCCACCGAGGTGCTCCGATAGTGCCTTGTTCCGCTCGATCAGGCGTACTGCACAGACAGTACAGCCGGTCACTCAGTTTTCCAGTGTCGGCGCGACGAGGTCGGAGACGGGTGTGGTCTCGGCCGAAGCGGAAATCGTCGAAGCGGGCTTTGCAAAATGCATGTCGCCGATCGAATCCTCGAGGGTTTTCATCACGCCTTTCGCATCAAGATTGCCGCTCTCGGCCGTCACCCCGACCTCCATCGGCCCCACGGTCATATAGCGGGCCGTGCGGGCTCCATCGGATCGGGTCTCCGGTCGGCTCTTCTCCATGGTCCCGGACGGTTGCATGAAGACGTCAAGCGTCTCGCCGCCGGCATTGCGATAGACGAGGCGGACAATACCGGGAGCACCGGTGGTGGTGTCTTCGCGCGAGATCAGTTCGTAGCCCTCTGCGGAAAGATCGGGTGTGGGAAAGGCCAGCCAGAGCCACTTGTCGTGCGCGTCGACCTTGCCGGCCGCCAGTGAAAGCATGCCGGCGGGCGCGGCCGCGCCGGAGGAAACGGCCTCGATCAAGGAATTCGAGATCGATGCGCGCCCGGCCGCAAACTCGTCGTAGCGGCTTCCGACAACGCCGGCTGCCAGCAACGTGAAGGCGAAGACGGCCGCCTTCAGGACCGGTGCGCCCGTTCTTGGCCGCCGCTTCCAGACGGTATCCCTGAGGCGTTCGGGCACGGGACCGGCCTGACGATCGCGACAACAGAGCCGCAGAAGCGCATTCTGCTCGCGTATCTCCTCGACAAAAGCCTTGGCCGCGGGATTGGCCCGCAGGAAGGCCTCGACCTCCGCCTTGCGCGTCGGATCGTCGTCCAGCAATCCGTCGGCAAGCGCCAGCAGATCGAATTCCCTGATGTCATCTGATCGATCGTTCATTTCACGCGCCTCAGCAGGGTCGTCCTCGGTGATCGCGAGCGGGCCTCGCGAAGAGCCTCGCGTCCGCGGGAAAGTCTCGACCGAATCGTGCCGACCGGTACGTCAAGCAGTTCGGCAACCTCGTCATAGGCCATGCCATCCAGTGCGACGAGCAGGATCACCACCCGTTGTTCCGCCGGCAGCCGATCAAGAGCGCCGGCAATGCTTGCGCATTCGGCACGATCTTCCTGATCCGGCAACTGGACGGCGAGACGATCGATGATCTCCGGCTCGGCCGATGCCGTTTCAGGCTTCGCGGCCCGAACACGGTCGATATAGGTCCGGTACAATATCCGGAACAGCCACGATCGCAAACGTCCCTTGCGGCCGAAGAGGCGCCATTTCCGCAGCGCCCGCTCCAGCGTGTCCTGGACGAGGTCGTCGGCGTCATCCCGATTGCGCGTCAGCGCAAAGGCATAGCGGCGCAGATGCGGGATCTGCCTTTCGATCATCCATCGAAGGTCATCGCTCATATGTGTCCGTCCGGCACTGACAATGTCGTTTCTACAGACGGGCGCAGGCGGCGAAACGTTCCAAAGAAAATTCAGATTCTTTTTTTGGAACGAATGCGGCGCGGTTTCCGTCCGTTATGCGGCCAACACGGCAAACCGATCACATGGCGGCGGCGAACGATCTCCGCCGCACAATGAAAGGATCAAAATGACCTACGCAATTCGCAACAGGATCGTCGCTCCGATGATCGCCATCGCGGCCCTGGCGCTACCCGCGACATCGGCCTTCGCCCAGCAGGCAGAGGCCACGCCTCCGGCAGCACCAGGCTGGGAACAGAAGCCGGCCATCGACGCGGCAACGGTCGACAATTTTGCCAAGGCTTCGGTCGAGGTCCGCGAGGTTCTCATCAAGTGGGCGCCGCAGATCGAGAAGGCGCAGAGCGACGATCAGGTTCAGCAACTGCGCCAACAGCAGCAGGTTGAGCTCGTGGCCGCCCTCGACGCCAATGACCTTGATGTCGGCACCTATAACGCCGTCATCCAGGCTGCGAACAGCGACCCGGCGCTGGCGCAGGAAATCCAGGAAAAGCAGATGCAGCTTCGCTAGCGGCAACTGACGACGAATGCCCCAGCCCGGGCCCACAGTCACGTGGGTTCGGGCATCAAACATGAGAGGAGTGAAACCATGCGTAAATTTCTGGCAATTGCCTTTTCGGGACTGATGGTCATCGGCCTTGCGGCTTGCGACGACAGCGGCGGCGACAACGCCAGCGACAACCCGCCCGCGACCTCAGCGCCGGCAGAACCGGGCACGATGCCGGCCGATCCCGGCAACAGCACGGCGCCGGCTGAGCCCGGTGCGGGAACCACGACCCAGCCCTGATTCAAGTCGGCGTCACTCTCCCGGTCCATCGCGCGGCCGGGAGAGCGGCTCGTCCGGGCTGCTGCGGGCGCCGCAGCAGCCCTCCCTCGACCGCCCGATGGGATGGCCATACCCGGTCATCTTTTGGCGGTATTTTGGCACCACATTGGCTTTCGACCTGAAACTGTCGAGGAGGATTCCCGTGAGCAACCCTGAAGTCCGCGCCGTCGCGTTCCTTTCGACCCGCTGGTCAGTGAGGCCAACCGATCAGGCGAGCCGCGAAACCCGACTGGCCGCACAGCCGGATGCGCGGTCCGCAAGCCTGCTTCCGCCCCGCCCCGAAACCAAGCAGGGCCTCGTTTCAGACGGCTGAGAAGGGTTCGCGCCGCCCTGCCAGGCCTTCTTGCCATGCCGATCGCCTGAGCGCGCAGCGCCAGTAATGAAACGCGTTCTTCCCTTCATCCCGCAGCCCGCGGCTTCCCCCAATCCTACCACCTGACCACTGCCCTCACTGAGACCTGCACGCACTTGCGCTTCTTTAGCCTTTCTGCAGCGAAACAGTGTGCGTGAGGCTTTTTCTGTGGCAGATAGCGCAGCGTCGATTGAGAGGCTTTACGGCCCATCGATGACTGATGCCCTCGGAGTGCGGTCGTGCTACCCTCCAGAGGGAATGATCAGGTTTATCCTGCAAGAAGAAAAGGTGGGTCTCATGGGAAACAATAACGGGGAGGCAACTGGCCTGCGCCACTGGTATCGCAGCCTGTCGCTGAGGGTCTGGCTTTCGGTCGGCATGGCGGCTGCGATGATACCCTTCGTGTTTCTCTCGCTTTATGGCTTCACCGTCTACCGCAACGACATCGCCGAGCCTTTCCGCAATGTCCTCAATGCGCAACACCAGGTTCTCGTGCCGCTTGAACGCATCCAGTCGTCGCTCTGGGACATCTCGGCGGGCGTCATTGACTTTGCCGAGGAAGGTGACGAATCAGACCGCATAAATTTCGAGGCAACGGAACGCGAGATCACCGGCGAACTGAAGGAGCTCGAGGATGCTGCCGATCAGTTCCGCATCTACCGACCGCTGCTCGAGAGCATCGAGCAGGAATGGGGGCAGCTGATTGAAGCCGCGGCGGCGGTCCAGGCACCTGATAGCCCGATCAGCGATCCCGCGTTGCGCCGCTTCGAAGGCGTGATCGCCGAAACCGCCCGCCGCATGGGCGCCCTTGCCGAGGAAGTCAGGATCGACAGCGAGAAGAGCCACCGCGATGCCCTTGCCGCGATGCGCCGTTTCGACATCTTTGCCGCAACGGCGGGCGTCTTCGCCATCCTGTTCGCCGCGATCGGCATCTACATCATCGACCGGGCGCTGATCGCCAGTACCGACAAGCTCGTGGCCGGCGCGATGCGCTTTGCCGCAGGCGACCGGGAGCGCGAGATCGACGTGCAGGTGCCGCCGGAGCTCGCCTCCGTGGCCGACGCCTTCAATGTGATGACCAAGCAGATCATGCGCCAGGAGCGCGCGCTCGCAACGGCCGCAAGCACCGACAGCCTCACAGGACTTGGCAACCGTCGCGAATTCGACCGCGTGCTGGCCGATCAGATCGAAACCGCGCGCGATACCAGGCAGCCTTTCGCACTGCTGATGCTCGACCTCGATTTCTTCAAGAAGTTCAACGACGAGAACGGCCATCCGGCCGGCGACAGTGCGCTCGTGCAGATTTCCGAGGTGATCGCAGCCAGCGCCCGCGAGAGCGATCATGTCTTCCGTTATGGTGGCGAGGAATTTGCCATGATCATGCCGGCCATGCGCCACGACCGCGCGATCGCCGCCGCCGAAAGGCTGCGCAAGACGGTGGAGGATACCTCGATCATCCTGCCGAACGGCGAACACCGGGGCATCACCGTCAGCATCGGCGTCATGGTCTATGGCGCAGACGGCTCGCAATCCGAGGTGCTCGGCATGGCTGACCGGGCACTCTACGAGGCAAAGACGGGTGGCCGCAATGCGGTGAAGGTCGCCAGCTGAAGGGTCGCAGGTGAGGCAAAGGACAGTGTGGGGGAGCGTGTCATGCACAGGCATGCGGAGGTTGCGAACGCAATACTCGAAACGGCACCCCTGCCACGCTGAACTTACTGCCGGGGCTTTTCTGCCGTGCAACCTTCCGCTGGTCCGGTTCTAGCTGCAGAACGTTACTGCTTGGTTAGCGAACGCGAATAAAGACGTGAATACTCGCACTTGGCCACGAAAAAATCACCGCCCTGCCCGCTGTCAGCGGCTTCGGGCGATTCCATTCAGGCCGGAAAGCGGATAGACTTGACGAACGACAGAATAAGCCGCTGCGGACCGGCTGTGGCGGCAGATCGGGAGGATCGGGCAAATGAGGGCGCTACTGGCTGCGGCGGCATGTGTGGAGGTTCTTCTCGCATCAGCGGCGCTCGCCGATGAGACCGAGCCGCAATGCGGCACGGTGACGGAAGCGGAGCTCAACTGGGCTTCGGCCGGCATTGCCGCCTGGGTCGACAAGCTGATCATGGAAAATGGCTACGGCTGTACGGTCGACCTCGTCGAAGGCAATACCGATTCGACCCTTTCCTCGATCACCAGCGAAGCCACGCCGGACATTATTCCGGAATTCTGGTACGAGGGGGCGTCGCCCGAACTTGACGAGGCCGTCGCCGATCAGCGGGTTGCATTTGCCGCTGCCCTTCTCAGCGAAGGCGGTGTTCAGGGCTGGTGGATGCCGAAATTCCTGGCGGACGCCAACCCCGAGATCACCACCGTTCAGCGGGCGCTCGATCATCCGGAGCTGTTTCCCGGTCCCGATGGCTCCTCCGACGCGACCGTCTACAACTGTCCGCCCGGGTGGACCTGCCACATCTCGACCGAAAACCTGTTTCGCGCGCTCGGCGGCAAGGACAAGGGCTTCACCCTGCTCGATGCCGAAAACGGCCTCGGTCTCGAGCAATCGATTGCCCACGCCTTCGAGGAGAAGGTCGGCTGGCTCGGCTACTATTGGGCGCCGACGGCGATCCTCGGCAAATACGAGATGGTGAAGCTTTCTTTCGGCATCGAATTCGACAAGGGCGAATGGGACCGCTGCACCATCGTCCCCGATTGCCCGGATCCGAATCTGAACGCCTACCCCGTTTCCGCCGTCTACACGCTGGTGACGGGTGAGTTCGTCTCCGCGCACCCGGCGTTGATGGACTATCTCAATGCCCGTTCGTGGGACAACCGGACGATCAGCAGCGTGCTCGCCTGGATGGAGGACAATGACGCCAACAACGAAGCTGCCGCCCGCTACTTCCTTGAGAACCACCCCGAACTGTGGAAATCATGGCTCCCGGAAGATGTTGCGGCAAAGGTCGACGCGGCGCTCTGATTGCATCGTAGCCGGTGAACCCCTATATTGGCCCTGCGCCGGAAAGCGCGGACGGTGCTTCAAGGGCTTCAAGGGTGGTCTTTGCAGCACCAGCCACTCATGGCCCTGCCGGGCAAGCAACAGGGCGGACGCCTCTTTGTCTACGAATCGTCCGCTTTTGCCCCGCAACGCCTTTCCGGCGCATTTTCCGGCCCGCTGAACATGACCGAGCCCCATCTGACCTGTCTCATCCTCGGCGGCGCCCGATCCGGCAAGTCGCGCCATGCCGAAGCGCTTGCGCGCGCCGAAGCCGGTACCCTGCACTACATCGCAACCGCCGAGGCGCATGATGCCGAAATGGCGGCCCGGATTGCCAGGCACCGCGAAGACCGCGGCGATGGCTGGGTGACGCATGAGGTGCCGATCGCGCTTTGCGACCAGCTCGAGCGTTTTCGCGCAGATGATCGGCCGGTCGTTATCGTCGATTGCCTGACGCTGTGGCTCACCAACCTCATTCTCGGCGACCACGATGTTGCCGCTGCCGGCGACAGGCTGGCGCGTGTGGTCGATCGTGTCCGCTATCCGCTCTTCATCGTCGCCAACGAGGTCGGGCTCTCGATCGTGCCGGAAAACGCGCTCGCGCGCCGATTCCGCGACGAGGCCGGACTTTTGAACCAGAAAATCGCGGCAGTCGCCAGCCGGGTGCATTTCGTTGCTGCTGGCCTGCCGCTGGTGCTCAAGGGGCCTACATCGTGAGCCAGCGATAGAGCGGGTTTGCCGGATCGAAGAACACCTTGGCGGCCATGGCGAGGCTTGAAAGCGCCAGCAGCGGCCGGATGATCTTTGCGCCGTTGCGCATCGCCACCTTCGAACCCGCCTGCGCGCCCAGAAACTGGCCGACGCCCATGACCAGGCCGAGCTTCCAAAGGATGGCGCCGCCGGCGAGAAAGATCACGAATGCCCCGACATTGGAGGAGAGGTTCAGGAACTTGGTCCTGGCCGTCGCCTTCAGCAGGCCGAGACCGCCAAGGGTGACGAAGGCCAGCATGAAGAACGATCCCGTGCCGGGCCCGAAGAGACCGTCATAAAAGCCGATGGCCGGGACGATCACCGCGGCAAACAGGACTGTCGACATGCGCTGATGGCGGTCGCTGTCATCAAGACCGCTGCGCAGCGCGAAATAGAGGCCGATGCCGGCCAGAAGGAAAGGCAGCAGCGCCCGCAGCGCTTCGCCCGGCACCAGCGAAGCGGCCACCGCTCCGAGCGCCCCGCCAATCAGCGCGAGCAGCGCCATCGGCCATTGCGTGCGCGGATCGACGCGACCACCCCGCACATAGGAGATCGTTGCCGAAGCAGCGCCGAAAATGCCCTGCAGCTTGTTGGTGCCAAGCGCTTGCAGCGGCGGCACGCCGACAATCAGCAGCGCCGGAATGGTGATGAGGCCGCCACCGCCGGCGATCGAATCGACGAAACCGGCGGCAAAGGCGACGAAAAACAGGATGGTAAACAGCTGCAGACTGGCTTCGAACACGGACGGAACCCTTGCGTCTCGCCCCGGCGGCGAACGGTTTTCTTTTACCGCCCGATCGTGTAGGCCGGTGGCGGGCGGTGTTTCTACCGCGAACATTTTCAAGATCAGGATTCGCTTCCATGCACAAGGTAATTTTCGATACAGACCCCGGCATTGACGACGCCATGGCGCTTCTCTTCCTGGAGCGCCATCCGGATATCGATCTCCTCGGCATCACCTCGGTTTTCGGCAACGCTTCGGCCGACACGACCACGCGCAATGCACTCTTCCTGAAGCGCGAATTCGGCATTGCCGCCCCTGTCGCCCGCGGCGCCGATGTCACCTATGACGCGGCCCGGCCGATGGCCCCCTGGCCGACGGTCGTTCACGGCGTCAACGGGCTTGGCGATATCGAGATGCCGGAGACGATCGACGACGTGCCGCTCGACCCACGCCCGGCCTGGCAGTTCATCGTCGAGACCGTGCGCGCCAATCCCGGCGAGGTCGAGATCGTGGCCGTCGGCCGCATGACCAACCTTGCTCTGGCTCTGGCCCACGACCCGGAAATCGCCGGCCTCGTGAAGCAGGTCGTCGTCATGGGCGGCTCGTTCGAGAAGAACGGCAATGTGACGCCGGCCGCCGAAGCCAATATCCATGGCGACCCGGAAGCCGCCGATGCCGTGTTCACCGCGCCCTGGAAGGTCGTCATCGTCGGCCTCGACGTCACCATTCAGACGGTGATGACCCGTCGCCAGATGAAGGACCTCGCCGCGCGCGGCGGCCCGCACCTCGAACTTCTCGCCCGGATCTCCGATCCTTATATCGACTTCTACAGCCTTCAGGTCGAAGACGGCATGGTGGTGCATGATAGCTGCGCCTGCGTCTATGTCGTGGCGCCGGAACTCTTCGGTCTGCGTCCCGGTACGGTACGCGTCGTCTGCGGCGGCATTGCCGATGGCCAGACGATCCAGAAACCGTCTGCCCAGTTCTTCCCGCCGAGCCCCTGGGACGACCTTCCCGAACAGCAGGTGGCAATGACCATCAAGCCCGTCGAGGTGGTCGATCTGGTGGCAAAGACGCTGGTGCCCTGAGCGCCCGCAAGGAACGACAATAAGTCGACCATGGATGGCGCCGGTGACGGCGCCATTTGTTTACCCTGTTTCCAGTAACGCGTTGCCCGTAACTCTTCCCCGACATAGTCTTTGCACCAGGATTGATGTTGATCGGGGGACCGCATGCGATCAGTACTGGCATTTCTGTTGATGTTACTTGTGGTGGCGCCGTCCGCCGAGGCCGCCCGCAAATCCGGGGAAGCAATCTTCGATGCCGGCACGCTGGTTGCTGCCGTCAGCCTTGAGACACAGACGATGAAGGTGATCGTCGACGGCTACGAGCGCTATGTCTGGCCGGTTTCGACCGGCGCCGGAGGCTATGCCACGCCGAAAGGCATCTATGGCGCCGAGTGGCTTTCGAAGCACCACAGATCGACAAAATATAACGGCGCACCAATGCCTTATGCGATCTTCTTCTACCATGGCTACGCCGTGCATGGCACGGATCAGCTATCGCGTCTCGGACGCCCTGCCTCTCATGGCTGCGTGCGCCTCGATCCTGAGAACGCCGCCATCCTCTTCAGCCTCGCCCAGAGCATGGGCCTCGACCGGATGACCGTCGTCATCGGCGATTGACCGGCGGCCGCTTGCCGGCACATCTATTCCGAAAGAGCGGGCCCGGTGACCATGTCGCCGGGCTTCAAATCGTAAGCCTTGGCCTCACCACCGCCAAGTTCGAGGACGTAACGCACCGGTTCGTCCGAGGCGATGATGCGCTCCGAACGGGGTTCGGCATTCTCGTGATAGCCGGCGACCGAGCCATCCGCCCTGATGAAAACCATGTCGAGCGGGATCAGCGTGTTCGCCATCCACATGCTGACGGGCTTGTCGGTTCCGAACAGGAAGATCATGCCATGGTCCTCGGCAAGCTCGGTGCGGTACATCAGGCCGCGCTGACGCTGCGCCGGGGTCTCTGCGACCTCGACGACGATGTCGTGGTCGCCGGACGCAGTATGCAGCGTGAGTTCCGATGACGGGAAGTGGACCGGCTCCTGGGCACCAGCGGCGGCCGTCAGGGTGAGGAAAGCAAAAGCGGCGATCAGTGGTTTCATGGCGGGCATCGACCCTCTCCTCTTGCGCTTCGGAAGCCCTATCGCGGCCCGGCGCAATTCAGCTTGAATGATGGACTGGGGGGAAGATACGACACTCGGCGGCGGTTCGGCCAGAGGTCAGTGCGTCCGGATAACCGGGCCGGGATCGTCGGGGTGAACCTCGGCCGCCATCAGGCCCTTGGGGCCATTGCCGAAGCGCACCAACAAGGTCTGCCCCTGTCTGAGCTCGGCGATACCGAAGCGCCGCAGGGTCTCCATGTGGATGAAGATGTCCTCTGTGCCCTCGCCGCGGGTGACGAAGCCGAAGCCCTTGTCGCGGTTGAACCACTTGACGATGACCCGCTCGAGACCGCTGGTCGGCTCGACCTGGACATGGGTGCGCACCGGCGGCATGTCGGAGGGATGAACGGCGGTCGATTGATCCATCGACAGCACGCGAAAGGCCTGGTAGCCGCGGTTGCGCTCCTGCACGAGGGCAACGACGCGCGTGCCTTCCAGAATGGTCTGGTACCCGTCGCGCCGCAGGCAGGTGATGTGCAGCAGCACGTCGTCCATGCCGTTGTCTGGGACGATGAAACCAAAGCCCTTGGCGACGTCGAACCATTTCACATAGCCGGTGATCTCGATGAACGGGCCGGAATCAAGGCCTGCATCGTCGGCGGTCGACTGCCTGTCTGCCTGTGACCTCTCGGCCATACTGCCCCGCTCCTTGAAATTCCCCGACTGCGAATTAACTGATTCTGGGTTGCAGGATAGCATTGTCTCGGCGGGTCCCTGCAAGTGATAAACGCGTTCTTCACAGTTTGCAGGCCGCGCAGGCCCGGTTATATCCAAAGAGCTTTTTCAAAACCGACAGGGAAACACCATGCATTATCTCCACACCATGGTCCGCATCACGGACATCGACGCCTCGTTGAAATTCTACTGCGACCTGATGGGCCTTCAGGAAGTCCGCCGGATCGACAACGAGAAGGGCCGCTTCACGCTGATCTTCCTCGCTGCGCCGAAGGACCTGGAAAAGGGCGATGGCGAGCATGTGCCGAAGCTGGAGCTGACCTATAACTGGGATCCGGAAGAATACAGCGGCGGCCGCAACTTCGGCCACCTCGCCTATCGCGTCGAGAACGTCTACGATTTCTGCCAGAAGATGGCCGATGCCGGCGTCACCATCAACCGCCCGCCCCGCGACGGCAACATGGCCTTCATCAAGTCGCCCGACGGTATCTCGTTCGAAATCCTGCAGCAGGGTGATCCGCTGCCGCCGCAGGAGCCGTGGGCCTCGATGCCGAACACCGGCAGCTGGTAACAAAGCTAGCGCCGCGAGACCCGTTTTCGCGGCGCTTTTCTCCGCTGAAATCAAACCGTTAAAGCGATGCCTTGAAGGCCGCCTTGCGTCCGTCATTTTTTTGCATAAATCACGGTTTTACACTTGCGGCAAATCTGTTGCCTGACTATAAGGCGCCCAGCGAACAGCACGCGCCCTTCGTCTATCGGTTAGGACGCCAGATTTTCATTCTGGAAAGAGGGGTTCGACTCCCCTAGGGCGTGCCATTCCTGCCGGCTGAAAGGCCTTCGGGACGGAAGCTGAACGTAAAATGGCGGCCCGCCTCGGCGGTTCGTCGCACGCGCGCCCTTCGTCTATCGGTTAGGACGCCAGATTTTCATTCTGGAAAGAGGGGTTCGACTCCCCTAGGGCGTGCCACTTCTATCTTCTGCCTGACGGCAACCAGTCCCTGTCAAACCAGAGATGGCTTCCGCCAGAGCGTGGAAAGCGCGCAAGCGTTCACCCATGCGCCCTTCGTCTATCGGTTAGGACGCCAGATTCTCATTCTGGAAAGAGGGGTTCGATTCCCCTAGGGCGTACCAGGTCGTCTCAACGAGGCTCCGCCGCATCGATGATGCGCAGCTGCACCCGCCGCCTTCCCTGATAGTAGTCCCCTGACAGCGATCCTGCGACATGCAGCCTGCGGCCGCGCGCTGAAAGCAGCATCTCACCCAGCGGCTTGTCGGCCGCCCGAAAGGCGATGCCATCGAGATGCGCGCCCTCGGGGCTTTCAAGCGTCACCTTCACATGCCCGCCCGTGCCAATCACGCGGGCATCGCGTAACTTGTGCGCCGGCACGGCGAAGACCGGCTGTGGATGGCCGGAGCCATAGGGGCCGGCCGCCTCGAGCCGGTCGATCAGATCCAGCGTCGCCCCCGAGGCCGACAGCGCGCCATCGACCTTCAGCACCGCGTTCACCGCAAGCTGCTCGACCTGCTCGCGCGCATGCTCCTCGAAGAAGGCCCGCAGGCCGGAGAGCTTCTCGCGCAGCACGGTGATGCCGGCTGCCATGGCGTGGCCACCGCCCTTCACCAGAAGCCCCTCCTCCACCGCCATGCGCACGACCCGGCCAAGGTCGAAGCCGGCGATCGAGCGCCCTGATCCTGTGCCCCTGCCATTGGCATCGAAGGCAATCGCAAAGGCCGGACGGCCAAAACGATCCTTCAGCCGCGAGGCCAGCAGGCCAACGACGCCCGGATGCCAGCCCTCGCGAGCGGTGACGATGATGCCCGCGCCGCTGCCATCGCCGAATTCGGCGACCGCATCGGCTTCCGCTTCGGCCAGCATGGCGGTCTCGATCACCTGCCGTTCCCGGTTCAGCTGGTCGAGACGTTCGGCAATCGCATCCGCCTCCTCGCCGGCTTCCACCGTCAGGAGCCGGCTTCCGAGCGCGGCATCCCCAATGCGGCCACCGGCATTGATGCGCGGGCCGATGAGGAAGCCGAAATGGTAAGGCGTCACCGGACCGGCCAGACCCGCCCGCTTGAACAGGGCGGCAAGGCCGGGATTGGAGAGCGACCGCGCAACGATGAGCCCCTTGACCACATAGGCACGGTTCAGCCCCTTCAGCGGCACCACATCGCAGACAGTCGCCAGCGCGACGATATCGAGCCAGGCCAGCAGGTCGACGCGCCCGGCGCGCAGGTCGCCCGCCTGTCGCAGCGCCCTAAGCGTGGCCACCAGCACCAGGAACACGACGCCGGCCGCGCAGAGATGTCCCTGCCCCGACAGATCGTCCTCCCGATTCGGATTGACGAGCGCCGTGCACTCCGGAAGCTCGACACCGACCTGATGGTGGTCGATGACGACGACATCGATGCCGCGCGCCTTGGCGGCTGCGAGCGATTCGTGGCTGGTCGAGCCGCAGTCCACCGTCACGATCAGCTCCGCCCCGGAATCGATCAGCGTGTTGATGGCGCGCGGATTGGGGCCGTAACCCTCGAAAATGCGATCCGGAATATAGATTTCGACGGGAAGGTCGAAGGCCTTGAGAAAGCGATACATCAGCGCCGACGAGCAGGCGCCGTCGACGTCATAGTCGCCGAAGATCGCGACCCGCTCGCTATTGCGGATGGCGGCCGTCAGCCGCGCCACGGCGGCCGCGCAATCGGTCATCACTTCGGGATCTGGCATCAGGTCGCGCAGCGTCGGGTCGAGAAAGGCAGGCGCCGCGTCGACCGGCACGTCACGGCCGGCAAGCACCCGCGCAATCAGTTCGGAAATGCCATGGGTCTGCGCCATCGCGAGCGCCCGGTTCTCGCCCGCGGCGCCAAGCCGCGGTATCCACCGCAGGTCGCGGGCAGAACGTTCGACCCCAAGGAAGGCGCGCGGCTGCGCTGGTTTGCTGGCGAGGTTGTCCGTCATGCCACTCCCGGCTCTGGCATCTGGCAGGAATCCGGACCACACCGATGAGATCCGCCAGGCGGCCCATGACCGGCGATGGCTCCGGAACGATATCGATCCTGTTTAGCGCCAACGATACGGTGCTGTCACTGCCAAGTTTCACGCGACCAGCTGCCCGCGCCTTCAGAGCGCCTGCCACATCAGCCAGGCGAAGACGGACCAGAAGAGGAGTGATGCGGCGACAATGGCAGCCAGCCCCCAGCTTCGGCCGCGGCCGTTCGCGCCACGACGGACGCCTTCCCGCTTTCCCGGCTCGCCGTAAGCCCTGATCACCTTGTGCATCCGCATCACTCACCCCGCTTTGGCTCCGACCCTTCGGAGCCGGGAAGGCATATGCCGCCCCGCGCGTGAATGACCGATGAATACCCCGTTCAGGGTTTTTCGATGCGGATGACCTGCGGCTTCTTGACGATGTAGCCGTCGCTTTCCATCGCATTGACGGCATCGCGCACCGACTGCTCGGTGGTGGCGTGCGTCACCATGATGATGGTCTTCGTCGGGGCCTCGCGATCGCCGTTTGTGGAATGCTGGACAATCGATTCGAGCGAGATCTGGTTGTCCGCCATGCGGCGCGCGATCGCGGCGATCACGCCGATCCGGTCTACGACGCGCATGCGGATGAAATAGCCGCCTTCGTGGCTGCGCATGCGGGCGCGCTTGTAGGGCTCCAGCGTCTTGGCCGGCCGGCCGAGCGCCGGCACGGTCTGTACACCGGGCTGGGACTTGGCGATATCGGCAATGTCGCCGAGCACGGCAGACGCCGTGGCATCGCCGCCCGCACCGGGACCGACCATCAGCAGATCGCCCAGAATATCGGATTCGAGCGCCACCGCATTGGTCACGCCGTCGACCTGCGCGATCACCGTGTCGTGCGGCACCATGGTCGGATGGACGCGCTGCTCGACGCCACCCTCGGTGCGCTGGGCGACGCCCAGGAGCTTGATGCGATAACCAAGCTCTGCCGCGGCGACAATGTCTTCCTGCGTGATGTTGGAAATGCCTTCCATATAGATGTCATCGCAGGAAATCTGGCAGCCGAAGGCGAGCGAGGTCAGGATGGCAAGCTTGTGCGCCGTATCGTTGCCCTCGATGTCGAAGCTCGGATCGGCCTCCGCGTAACCGAGCCGCTGCGCCTCCGTCAGGCAATCCTGGAACGACAGCTTCTCCTTCTCCATCCGGGTCAGGATGTAGTTGCAGGTGCCGTTCATGATGCCGTAGATGCGCGAAATCGTGTTGCCAGTGAGCGACTCGCGCAGCGCCTTGATCACCGGAATGCCGCCGGCAACCGCCGCTTCGAAGTTCAGCAGCACGCCCTTTTCCTCGGCAAGTGCCGCAAGCGCCACGCCGTTTCGCGCCAGAAGCGCCTTGTTCGCCGTCACCACATGCAGGCCGCGCTCGAGCGCCGCCGTCACCGCGCCGCGCGCAGGCTCGCCGGCGCCGCCGATGAGTTCGACGAACACATCGATATCGGCATTCCTCGCCATGTCGAGCGGATCATCGAACCATGTCATGCCGGAGAGGTCGACGCCGCGGTCCCGGGTTCGGTCGCGCGCCGAGACGGCTGTGACCTCGATGGCGCGGCCGCAGGAAATCTCAAGCTTCTCCTGCCGTTCGCGGATGATACGCACAAGCGAGGCGCCGACGGTTCCAAGACCGGCGACGCCGATTTTCAAGGCATCTGCCATGGGGGTATCCTAGTGCCCGATTTCAAGTCGCGCGGCTTCAAACGGCCGCGCGGCTTCTTTTAGAGCGGATTCCGGGCAAAGGAAACATTCGGATGCGAGGATTTTTCGCAAGCCGCGGCAAGTCGCCGGCTACCCGAGCGTTCAGCGCCGGCCGTTCAGCGCAACGACATTACCGGGCACCGGTTCGGCGGACGCCAGGAACCGCTTGAGGTTGCGACCGGCCTGGCGGATGCGGTGCTCGTTTTCGACCAGCGCGATACGGACATGATCATCGCCCTGCTCGCCGAAGCCGAGACCCGGCGCAACGGCGATATCGGCCTTCTCGATAAGCAGCTTGGAGAACTCGACCGACCCCATCGAGGCGAAGGCCTCGGGGATTTTCGCCCAGGCGAACATCGTCGCTTCCGGCGGCGTGACATCCCAGCCGGCCTTTCCGAAACTGTCGATCATCACGTCGCGGCGCTTCTTGTAGATGGTGCGCACTTCCTCGATATCCGAACCGTCGCCATTCAGCGCCTGCGTTGCGGCAACCTGGATCGGCGTGAAGGCGCCGTAGTCGAGATAGGATTTGACGCGGGTGAGCGCCGAAATCAGCCGCTCGTTACCGACCGCAAAGCCCATGCGCCAGCCCGGCATCGAAAACGTCTTCGACATCGAGGTGAACTCGACCGCGACGTCCTTCGCCCCCGGCACCTGAAGCACCGATGGCGGAGCCTCATTGCCGAAGTAGATTTCGGCATAGGCGAGGTCGGAAAGCACAATGATTTCATGCTTTCGCGCGAAAGCGATGACATCGCGGTAGAAGTCGAGGCTGGCCACATGCGCCGTCGGATTCGACGGGTAATTGAGGATCAGCGCCAGCGGCTTCGGGATCGAATGCTTCACCGCCCGCTCGAGCGGCGCAAAGAAGCTGTCATCGGGTTCGACCGACATCGAACGGATCACACCGCCGGCAATCAGGAAGCCGAAGGCGTGGATCGGATAGGTCGGGTTGGGGCAAAGGATAACGTCACCGGGCGCGGTGATCGCCTGCGCCATATTGGCAAAGCCCTCCTTGGAGCCAAGCGTCGCCACGACCTCGGCATCGGGGTTGAGCTTCACGCCGAAGCGACGGGCGTAATAGGCAGCCTGGGCGCGGCGCAGGCCGGGAATGCCCTTGGACGAGGAATAGCGGTGGGTGCGCGGGTCCTGGACCACTTCGCACAGCTTGTCGACGATCGACTGCGGGGTCGGAAGATCAGGATTGCCCATGCCAAGGTCGATGATATCGGCGCCCGCCGCTCGCGCGCTTGCCTTCAAACGGTTGACCTGTTCGAAAACATACGGCGGCAGTCGCCTGACCTTGTGGAACTCTTCCATTTTCTTCCTCTTTTGGAATGTGGGATCGTCTCTCTATAATCGAAGGAACCCCGAAACGAGAGAGAAATCTCGGCGCTCGACGCAAGATTCCTCCTCCCATGCGACATTTTTGCGGCAAAAACCCTGATAATTGGTTTATGCGGATGCCTTATGGGTCCGGCGTCTTGGCCAGCGCGTTGAGTTCGGTGGTCATGGAGCTGATCTGATCCGGCGTCAGCTGCTCATAGGCGGCGGTTCCGGTGTTGCACACATCCGGATTGCCGCAGCCATTCGCGCAGGCCGAAAGCCCGGCAAGCGAGGCGGTGAGTGCGAATGCGAGAACGAGCCTCATGAGCGGAACCTTTCACTGATGACCGGCCGGAAGATTGCCTTTTTTGAGGCGCCGCAGCAAGCCTTGCCTTCCGTCGCCGCAAACGGCATGAAGAGGCCATGCTGTTCGATCCCCCGCTCATACCCGCCCGCCTGATAAAACGCTACAAGCGATTTCTGTTCGATGCGGTGCTCGAGGAAAGCGGTGAGACGATCACCGGTTCCTGCCCCAACACCGGCTCCATGCTCGGCCTCACCGATCCCGGTTCGCGCATCTTCCTCTCCCGCAATGATGACGGCAAACGCAAATATCCGCATCGCTTCGAACTGATCGAGGCGGACGGCACCACGGTCGGCGTCAATACCGGCCTGCCGAACCGACTCGCAGAGGAAGCGATCGCCGCGGGTCTGATTTCCGATTTCGCGGACTATCCGATGCTCAGGCGCGAACAGAAATACGGGCAGAAAAGCCGGATCGACCTTCTGCTCTCCGCAAATGACCGGTCCGACCTTTATGTCGAGGTGAAGAATGTCCATTTCATTCGCACGCCCGGCGTTGCCGAATTTCCGGATACCGCCACGGCGCGTGGCGTCCGCCATCTTGGCGAGCTTTCGGCCATGGTCGCGGCTGGACATCGTGCTGCGATGGTCTATCTGATTCAGCGCGGAGACTGCGAGAGCTTCAAAATCGCAAGCGATCTTGACCCCGTCTATGCGGCGGTGTTCAACTCGGCAATGGCAGCGGGGGTCGAGGCCTACGCCATAAAATGCACGGTGACCCGTGACAGCATCGCGCCACATGCTAAAGTGGCAATCGATAACATGTAAGCGCTTCTGCGCGAACGGTAAGAAACAACATGGTGACATATATCGATGCGGCGAAAGCGCCGCTGAAGAACGACGGTTCCATCCGGCTCTATGACGCGGAGGCGTTCGAGCGCATGCGCGAGATTTGCGGCATCACCGCGCGCTGCCTCGATGGACTTGCCGACCTCATCGTCCCCGGCGTGACGACGGACGCGATTGACCGCTTCGTGCTGGAATTCGGCCTCGATCACGGCGTCTACCCCGCCACACTGAATTATCGCGGCTACAAGTATTCGAGCTGCACCTCGATCAACCACGTGGTCTGCCACGGCATGCCGAATGCCAAGCCGCTGCGCGAAGGCGATATCGTCAATGTCGATGTCACCTATGTGCAAGACGGCTGGTATGGCGATTCCAGCCGGATGTACCCGGTCGGCCAGATCAAACGTGCCGCCGAACGCCTGCTCGAAGTCACCTATGAATCGCTGCTGCTCGGTATTGCCGCGGTGAAGCCCGGCGCCCGAACCGGCGCGATCGGCGAGGCGATCCAGACCTATGCAGAGAACGAACGTTGTTCGGTGGTGCGCGATTTCTGCGGACACGGCGTCGGCCGCCTGTTTCATGACACGCCCAACATCCTGCATTACGGGCACGCGAACGAGGGGCCGGTGCTGAAGGAAGGCATGATCTTCACGATCGAGCCGATGCTGAACCTCGGCAAGCCGCATGTGAAGGTGCTGTCCGACGGCTGGACGGCGGTGACCCGCGATCGGTCGCTCTCGGCACAATACGAGCACTGCGTGGGCGTGACCAAGGACGGCTGCGAGGTCTTCACGCTTTCGCCCGGCGGGCTTGACCGACCGGGGCTTTGAGAAAAGACGGGGTTCCATGGCGCGAAAACCGGCAGCACGGGAGGACGGCACGGATGGCGCCCCAGGCGCCGCGGACGAACGCCTGTTCTTTGCCGACCAGCAGCCGGAACAAACCTTTGGCGAGCGCCGCAAGCACGAGGAGCCGAGCCACTATCACGGTCACCGCGACAGGCTCAGGGCCCGCTTCCGTGATAGCGGTGCCAATGCGCTGGCAGACTATGAAATCCTCGAACTTCTGCTGTTCCGGCTGATCCCCCGGCGCGACACCAAGCCGATTGCCAAGGCGTTGATCGATCGCTTCGGCTCGCTTGGCGGCGTCTTCGGGGCGCCGGCGGAACGGCTGCAGGAAGTGCCCGGCATCGGCGAGGCCGTCGCCTTCGACCTCAAGCTCATGTCGGCGCTCGCCCAGCGCAGCCTCAAGAGCTCGCTGAAGGACCGGCCGGTGCTCGGCTCCTGGTCCTCGGTCATCGACTACTGCACTGCGGCGATGGCGCATGAAACCCGCGAACAGTTCCGCCTCCTGTTGCTCGACAAGCGCAACAAGCTGATCGCTGACGAAATCCAGGGGATCGGCACGATCGACCACACACCCGTCTACCCGCGCGAAGTGGTCAAGCGCGCGCTCGAACTCTCCGCGACCGCCATCATTCTCGTCCACAACCATCCGTCAGGCGATCCGACGCCGTCGCGCGCCGATATCGACATGACCAAGATGATCATCGCCTCGGCGGCTCCGCTTGGGATCACCATCCACGATCACATCATCATCGGCCGCGACGGCTATGTCAGCTTCAAGGGTCAGAAGCTGATCTGACCCCTCGGGAGGCGGCCGGAGGCTTAATGAAACCATCACAATCCGACGATAGGACCGGTATCGCGCCGCAAAAACTTTCCGCCGTCGGGACGGCCCGACGGTTTTCATTTCGCCTGCAAACGTATTAAGACTGTCACGAGCGCCCGAGGCATCGGGCACTTCAAGAACCAAATCGGGGTAGTTTTCATGGATTCTTACGATCTGGTCGTGATCGGCAGCGGACCGGCTGGCCGCCGCGCCGCCGTTCAGGCCGCCAAGCTCGGCAAATCGGCTCTCGTCATCGACAAGGGCTCGCAGGTGGGCGGCGTTTCGGTTCACACCGGCACCATTCCCTCCAAGACGCTGCGCGAAACCGTGCTGAACCTCACCGGCTGGCGCGAGCGCGGCTTCTACGGCCGCTCCTACCGCGTCAAACACAAGATTACCGCCGACGACCTGCGCGCCCGTCTGATCAAGACGCTCGACTACGAGATCGATGTTCTGGAATGGCAGTTCGAGCGCAACCGCGTCGACCAGCTCCGCGGCTTTGCCCATTTCGTCGATGCCCACACGATCGAGATCGAGAAGGACACCGGTGAAATCCAGCGCGTTCATGCCGAAGCCGTGCTGATCGCCGTCGGCACCCGCCCCTATCGCCCGCCGAACGTTCCCTTCGACGGCAAGACGGTGATGGATAGTGACGAACTGCTCAACATCCCCGAAATCCCGCGCTCGATGATCGTCGTCGGCGCCGGCGTGATCGGCATCGAATATGCGACGATCTTTTCGGCGCTCGACACCCAGGTGACCGTGGTCGAGCCGCGCGACACCATGCTCGATTTCATCGACCGCGAGATCCGCGACAATTTCGCCGCACAGCTGCGCGACCGGAACGTCAAGCTGCTGTTCGGCTCCGGCGCCGACAAGGTCGAGAAGACCGACGAGAAGCGCGCCCGCGTCACACTGCAGAACGGCCGGGTGCTGATGGCCGAATCGGTGCTCTTCGCCGCCGGCCGCCAGGGCGCGACCGACACGCTGAACCTCGAGGCCGTCGGCCTTGCCGCCGACCATCGCGGCCGGCTGAAGGTCGACCCGATTACCTTCCAGACCGATGTGCCGCACGTCTACGCCGCCGGCGACGTCATCGGTTTCCCGGCGCTCGCCTCGACCTCGATGGAACAGGGCCGCATTGCTGCCCGTCACGCCGTTGGCGCCGCGGCACAGGAGCCGCCCCAGTACTTCCCCTATGGCATCTATGCCGTGCCGGAAATGTCGACCTGCGGCATGACGGAGGAAGAGGTGCAGGAGCGCAGCATCCCCTATGAATGTGGCGTCGCCTTTTTCCGCGAGACCTCGCGTGGCCACATCATGGGCCTGCAGAACGGTCTGCTGAAGCTGATCTTCTCGCTGAAGACCCACCGCCTCCTCGGTGTCCACATCGTCGGCGAAGGCGCCACCGAGCTGATCCACATCGGCCAGGCCGTGCTGAACCTGAAGGGAACCGTCGAATATTTCGTCGAGAACACCTTCAACTATCCGACGCTGGCCGAAGCCTACAAGATCGCCGGCCTCGACGCTCACAACCGCATGGCGATGCTCGAGGCCTCCAAAGAAGAGGAATAGGCGCTGCGGACGGCCATGTTCGAGGCCACCCTCAGGGACTGGCACCTGACCCGCGACGGGTCGCCGATCATCACGGCGACCGGCAGCCTGCTGCCGGTCATCGCCGACGGCGCTCCGGCCATGCTGAAGCACTTTACGGATCCTGAAGAGGAAGCCGGCGCCGCCCTGCTCTCCTGGTGGGACGGTGATGGTGCCACCCGCATACTCAGGCGGGCCGGCAGCACCATCCTGATGGAGCGCGCGACGACAGGCCGGTCCCTGGTCGACATGGCCGTTCCCGGCGCCGATGACGAGGCCTGCCGGGTGTTCTGCACCGTGGCCGGCCGGCTGCACCGCGACCGCCCTGCCCCGGCGCCAGCACTTCTGCCGCTCCGGCGCTATTTCCGTTCATTGCTGGATAACGTTTCCGAGGTGCCGATGCTGCAGCGGGCTGCGGTCGAGGCCGAACGCCTGCTTGCGGAACCAGCCGACATCCGCCCGCTCCACGGCGACCTTCATCACGGCAATATTCTCGATTTCGGTGCGCGCGGCTTTCTCGCCATCGACCCCAAGGGGCTCGTCGGCGAGCGGACCTTCGACTTCGCCAATCTGTTTTGCAACCCCGACATCGATGTCCCTGAAGCCCGGTTGGCGCGCGACCCGCAGCGCCTGGCTGCCCGGCTTGCGCTTGTCGCCGATATCGCCGGCCTCGACCCCGAACGGCTGCTGCGCGCGGTCATCGCCTGGTGCGGGCTTTCGGCGGCCTGGTTCATCGAAGACCGGAACCCGCTCGCCGAAATACCGCTCACCGTCGGGCAAGTCGCCATCGCCCGCCTCGACCGGGGCTGAGAAATGCAAAGAGCCCGCCGGATGGGCGGGCTCTGAACGTCTCGGTGCGACAGATGCGCTTATTCGGCGGCGCCGTCGTCGGCCTTCTTCTTCGGAGCGGCCTTCTTCTTCGGTGCAGCCTTCTTGGCAGCCGGCTTCTTCTCGGCAGCGGCTTCCTCAGCAGCGGCTTCGGCGGCAGGCGCCTCTTCCTTGGCTTCGGCCTTCTTCGGAGCAGCCTTCTTCTTCGGCGCGGCCTTCTTCTTGGCAGCCGGCTTGTCGTCGGACTTCACGGCTTCGACTTCGTCCTCGTCGTCAGCCATCAGCTCTTCCTTGGAAACGGTGACGTCCTTGACGTCGATGTTTTCCAGAAGATGGTCGACAACCTTTTCTTCGAAGATCGGAGCGCGCAGCGAAGCGGCGGCACCGGGGGTTTCGCGGAAGAACTTCAGGATTTCCTGCTCCTGACCCGGATACTGGCGCATCTGGTCGTAGAGAGCACGCTGCATTTCTTCTTCGCCAACCTCAACGCCGGCCTTCTCACCCATTTCGGAGAGAACGAGGCCGAGACGGACGCGACGCTCGGCGAGCTTGCGATAGTCGGCGCGGGCTTCTTCCTCGGTGGTGTCTTCATCCTCGAAGGTCTTGCCCGA
Source organism: Martelella endophytica (assembly GCF_000960975.1). Lineage (NCBI taxonomy): Bacteria > Pseudomonadati > Pseudomonadota > Alphaproteobacteria > Hyphomicrobiales > Aurantimonadaceae > Martelella > Martelella endophytica. Next base: position 3,829,851 of record NZ_CP010803.1, read on the forward strand.
ACGCGACAGGTCGGCATTGACCTGACGCCAGATGTTCTCGAACTCGGCCTCGACGAGCGATTCCGGAGCTTCGAACGTGTACTGGCTGTCGAGCTGGTCGAGGATCTGACGCTTGACCTTCTGACGGGTGAACTGGTTGTACTGGCCTTCGATCTGCTCGCGAACCAGGTTGCGCAGGCGCTCGGCGGATTCGAGGCCAAGCTTTTCTGCCAGTTCGTCGTTGATCTCGAGTTCGCCGGCACTCGCAACTTCCTTGACGGTGACGTCGAAGGTGGCTTCCTTGCCGGCGAGATGGGCGGCCGGATAGTCTTCCGGGAAGGTGACCTTCACCTGCTTCTCATCGCCAGCCTTGGCGCCGACGAGCTGCTCTTCAAAGCCCGGAATGAACCGGTTCGAACCAAGCACGAGCTGGGAATCGGTATCGGTACCGCCGTCGAAGGCTTCGCCGTCGATCTTGCCGACGTAATCGATGGTGACGCGGTCGCCGTCGGCGGCCTTGCCCTTCTTGGTCTCGTATTCGCGGGCATTCTCGGCGATCGCCTTGACCTGCTCCTCGACTTCCTCTTCGGAAATCTCGACAACCGGACGCTCGACCTTCAGGCCGTCGGTCGGCTGCAGTTCGAAGGTCGGCAGGATTTCGTAGGAGACGGTGAATTCGAAATCGGCTTCACCTTCGAGAACCTTGTTGGCCTCGGCCTCGTCCTCGGTCATGTCGATCTTCGGCTGGCCTGCGGCGCGCTCGCCACGGTCGTTGATCACGACCTGCGGCTGCTGCTGCAGCGTCTCGTTGATGATCTCGGCCATGATCGACTTGCCGTACATGCGCTTCAGATGCGACAGCGGAACCTTGCCGGGACGAAAACCGTTGATGCGGACCTTGTCCTTGGCGTCTGCGAGGCGCTCGTTCATCCGCGCCTTGAGATCATCCGCAGGAACTGTGATCTTGATTTCGCGCTTCAGCCCTTCGGCGAGCGTTTCGGTTACCTGCATATCCATACCTTCATTTCATCTCGGCCCACGGGCCGTGTGGTTTCATGCGCACAAAAGGCCGGCGAGGCCGGGCGCGACTTCATGCAATATCCTCGGCATTTTGGCAAGCTTTTGAACACTTGGGCAAAATGGCGCTCGGGCGGCCGTTTTGTCGAGGCGCGACAACGCCGGTTTCGGCGCCCGGAAAGCGGCTTGGTGCCCCCGGCAGGATTCGAACCCGCGACCCTCTGATTACAAATCAGATGCTCTACCAACTGAGCTACAAGGGCATTGGCCATGCCACCTAGCAGATTTGCTCCGGCTGTAAAACGAAAAAATGAGCGGTTTCGCGCGTATTTTGAAAGCTTAGCGCAAGTTCATTCCCACCCGGGGCTTGCAAAACCGGCCCGCCTCGGGTGATCTGCCCCCGCAGATCATCTGGCGGCCAACGGATTCTTCATTATGTCCAAAGCATCACCCTCTCTCTGCTTCACGGCGTCGGAAGCAGAGGACGCCCAGAAAGCCCTCGGCGAACTTACCGCCCGCTACGGCAATGTGCCGGCAGAGGAGGCAGACTATATTGTCGCGCTCGGCGGCGACGGCTTCATGCTGCAGACGCTGCACGAACTGATGAACTCCGACACGGCCATCTACGGCATGAACCGAGGTTCGGTCGGCTTCCTGATGAACGAGTACTCTCTCGAAAACCTGCATGAGCGGCTTGAGGCCGCCGTGGTCAATCGCCTGCGCCCGCTGCGCATGACCACGGAGAATGCCGACGGCACCTCGTCCATTGCGCTTGCCATCAACGAGGTTTCGCTGCTGCGCCAATCGCACCAGGCGGCCAAGCTCAGGGTCAATGTCGATGGCAGGGAGCGGCTGCCGGAACTTGCCTGCGACGGCATTCTCGTCGCCACGCCGGCGGGCTCGACCGCCTACAATCTCTCCGTCCACGGTCCGATCATTCCGCTGGAAGCCCCGCTCCTCGCCATCACCCCGATCAGCGCCTTCCGCCCACGCCGCTGGCGCGGCGCGCTTCTGCCGAACAGTTCTGTGGTCGATATCGAAGTGCTGGAACCGGAAAAGCGCTGGGTCAACGCCTTTGCCGACCACACCGTGGTCGAGCACGTGCTCAGGGTCCGCATCGAGCAGGACCCGGAGGCCCGCGCCAAGGTGCTCTCCGACCCGAACCGCTCCTGGTCGGAACGGATTCTGGCCGAGCAATTTTCCGACTGAGTGCGTCATCGCGCACTTGAACAGGATCAAGGACAGAAGCAGCCATCGGCGCGAAGATAACCTCTTCCGTTTTCAGCGAAGAACGGATGACGGAGGCTGCAATGCGTGGCTGGAGGACGCCGATTTATCTGTTGGCATCGCTCATTGTGGTGGTGCTGCTCGGCGGCGGGCTGTGGTTCGGAAGCCAGATGCTCAAGGTCAGGGAGATATTCGCGGCCAACGAGACCCTCAAGGAAGAAGGGTATTATCTGGCGCCCTTCGAATTCGAAATGCTGAGCATCTCCTATTATCTTGACACCGGAGCCTACCGAAAGGGACTTACGGCGCTCAACCGCGTGCACACCGAAATGACTGACCGTGGAGGCCTAGTGAAAGTGCCCGTCTTCGAAACTCCGGACGAAGAACTGGCATTCTACCGAAGGCTCCAGAACCCACTAACCGGCGCCTTCTATCCCAATGACACCGACCCGCCTGTCGCTTTTATCGGAGTGACGGCCAATATGATCAATCTCATCGAAAGGCTCTCACTGGAGGCCGACAGACCGTTTTCGCTTCTCTACCCGCTCAACTTTCTGGAAAGCATCGCTACGCCCGAGACGCTTGAGGCCATGCTCGATGACGTTTCCCGCGTCGGCTGGGTCGGCAGGCTGATCAAACCGGCCTTCGTCAGTGCGATAGAGCTGCAGGATCTGATCGAGCAGGACGAGCGGCTCGGATTCTATGGCTTCTCCGAAGACTGGAAACACGCATTCTATCAGTGGTTCTATGACAATCAGGACCCCGAGACCGGTCTGTGGGGGCCCCGCGATCGTTATACCGGCGCCATGCTCGGTGGCGGCGACATCGGCGATAGCGGAAAAATCATCAAGATGTTCGTCGACACCAACGGCAACAACATTCATGCCGATATGCCGCTGCGCTACACGGATCGCATCTTTGCCTCGGCCATCAGCCGACTGTCCACACCCATTCCGGAAGCACCGGACCGGCTGCATCGGTGGATTCTCGATCAGGATCGCGGCTTTCGGTTCCTTACAAAATATGTCTGGAAGAATGCAACGCCTGCGCAAAAGGACACCGTGGCCGACCTGCTCGAACACTTCGTAACAACCCGGTTTTCGCTTTACTATCTTCCGAAGGACGGCGCCTTTTCCCTTTACCCCCATGCCGAACATCCAGACCTCGATGGCACGAGCGAGGCGGCGGGCATGCTTGACTATACCGGCGCCCTTTCGCCCAGCCGGCAGGCAGCGCTGTGGGGATCACCAGAGACGACGATCACGCGGCTCGAGCGTCGGACGGTTGCAGCGCTCGACGTCGAAGCGCTCGCGCCCATCGCGGACCGACCCGACATCATCTCCCTGCGGGTTTATGCCGAGGAGCCAACGGCGAATTTCACCGCGGACGTGATGGCGATATATTATCCCAGGCAGCCGCTCGTGCGCGACACTGTCGAGCTTGTCCAGCACTTGCGCCACTGGCTCGAGAAGACGGAGCAGACAATGGGCAACTGGGGAACGCGGGACGGCATAATGGAACGCCTGTCGGCCATAGACATTCCCCTCTCGACGCCAACTTACGGGCCTGGCAATTTCGCCGCGCTCAACGCCACCCTTGAAGAAAACAGGCAACTCGTCGCCATCGGCTTCGACACGCTCCAGGTGCCACGCTACCTCGCCACCTTTGAAAAAGCCGGCGCCGGCACTCAGAAGCCATAAGTGTCGCGGTTAAGTGCCGCCCATTGCAGCAGGACCACCGTCTTGGCATCGGCAATCTTGCCGGAAGCGACCATCGCCATCGCCTCGTCGAGCGTGAAGGCCACGAGTTCGATATCCTCATGCTCGTCCGCGAGCCCGCCGCCATCGCCGATCCGCATGCTCTCGTCCGCGATCGCGAAATAGCAATGCACGCGTTCGGTCATCAGGCCCGGTGCGGAGACAACCGCGCTGACCGGGATGAGCGTCTCGATCCTGTAACCCGTCTCCTCGCCCGCCTCGCGGATCGCCGCCTGTTCAGGCGTCTCGCCCGCGTCGATCAAGCCGGCAGCAGCTTCGATCAGGAAACCGTCGCCAAGGCCCGCAGCGTAGACAGGAACGCGAAACTGGCGGACCAGCACGAACTTTCCGAGGTCGCGGTCATAGACCAGCACGGCTGATGCTTCCGGGCGCATGCAGACCTCCCAGGAGCGCTCGGTTTCGCTGCCATCGGCCGCGCGGTAGCGGAATACATATTCCACGAGGGTGCTCCACCCCTTGTAAAGCGTCTTCGTGCTGAGGATCGAAACCCGATCGGTCGACATGAAAATTCCCTTTTTTGAAAAAGCGCGAAGCGGAAGCTCCGCTTGTAAACAAGCAACGACACTCATAATAAACGCAACGGCAAACGCAATGCGAGGACGCGATGAACTACCGACATATCTATCACGCCGGCAATTTCGCCGATGTGCTGAAGCATGCGGTTTTCGCCCGGCTCATCACCTATTCCCAGAACAAGGATGCCGCGTTCCGTATTCTCGATACCCATGCCGGCATCGGCCGCTATGACCTTGCCGGCGTCGAGGCGCAGAAAACCGGCGAATGGCAGGACGGCATCGGCCGGCTGATGGCCGCCGATATTCCCGATGAGATCGTGCCTCTGCTTGCCCCCTATATCGATACCGTGCGCGCACTGAACCCGGAGGGCGGTGTCACCACCTACCCCGGCTCACCGCTTCTGGCCCGCTCCCTGATGCGCAAGCAGGACCGGCTGTCGCTGATGGAGCTGCACGAGGCCGATTTCGAAACGCTGCACGCGCTCTTCGAGGGCGACCACCAGGTGCGGGCAACGAAGCTCGACGGCTGGCTGACGCTCGCCAGCCACCTTCCGCCGAAAGAGCGTCGCGCCATCATTCTGGTCGACCCGCCGTTTGAGAAGGAAGGCGAGTTCGAACGGCTCGTCGAGGGACTTGCGCGCGCCTACCGCCGCTTTGCCACCGGCACTTATTGCCTCTGGTATCCGATCAAGAAGGGTGCGCCGACCGACGCCTTCCACGCAGCGCTGAAGGGTCTCGGCATCCCCAAGATCATCGCCGCCGAACTCTCTGTCAGGAGTGGCGACGAGGGCCTCGCCGGCTCCGGCGTCATCATCGTCAATCCGCCCTATACGCTTGCGGCAGAACTCCATAAAATGCTGCCATTCCTGAAACAAACACTCGCCCAGGATCGCGCCGCCAGTTGCCGCGTCGTCACCATTGCCGGTGAGACCATCGAAACAGACTAAGGACCTCCAATGAAACTTCTCTGCGCGGCCGCTTCGCCCTACTCCGCCAAGGTGCGCATGGCGCTTCACCATGTCGGCGCCGATTTCGAGGAAATCCATGTCGCGACCGGCGACAATCCCGCCGATCTGCTCGATGCCAATCCGCTCGGCAAGATCCCGACGCTCATTACCGACGATGGGCTGACGCTCTACGACAGCCGCACCATCATGCATTATCTCGACGGCCTTGATGAGGAACGCTGGCTCTATCCGCGTTCGCCGGAAAAGCGCGTTCTCGTCGAGCGCATGGAAGCACTCTGCGACGGCATCTGCGATGCGCTGGTGCTCTGCGTCTACGAAAAACGCTTCCGCACACCCGAAACCTATCACCAGCCCTGGGTTGACCGGCAGTGGGACAAGGCCATGCGCGGCCTCGACTGGCTCGACGCCAACCCACCGGACTTCGGCAAGCGCCTGAATGCGGGGCACTTCGCACTTGCGAGCCTGCTCGCCTATCTGATGCTGCGCTTTCCCGGTGCCTGGGAGCAGCACCGCGTGCGCCTGACGCAATGGCCGGCCGCATTTGAAGAGCGGTTTCCCGAATTTCATGCGCTGAAACCGCAGGGCTGAGGCACGATCGCCATTTCATAATCGCGCCTTCGAGGCAGGGGCAGTTCCACAAGGTTAGCCGCAAAGCCACCAAACCCTCTCTCCCCGGCGGGGAGAGATCCCCCGAAGGGGGAGTGAGGGTCGGCCTTTCCGCTCGAGCGCCCTCACTGACCGAGTTGCTGCATCACCCTCACTGTCGCTCTCGCGACATCTCTCCCGCAAGCGGGAGAGAATAGTCGGAGCGCAAGAGCTCACAAGCAACTCGCTTGGACACAAGCTATGAAAAAAGTCACCGGTCGCGGAAGCGGTTGGTGATCGGGTAGCGGCGGTCGCGGCCGAAATTCTTCTTGGTGATCTTCACGCCCGGCGCCGATTGGCGACGCTTGTATTCGGCGATGTAGAGCAGATGCTCGACACGGTGAACCGTCTCGACGTCGTGGCCGCGTGCGACGATCGCCTCGACTGACATCTCCCTCTCCACCAGGCATTCCAGGATATCGTCCAGCACCGGATAGGGCGGCAGCGAATCCTGGTCGGTCTGGTTGGGGCGCAGTTCGGCGGACGGCTTCTTGTCGATGATGTTCTGCGGAATGGCGTCTTTCTCGGGCCCGTGCATGCCTTCCGGACGGGCGCCGTTGCGCCAGGCGGAAATGCCGTAGACCTGCATCTTGTAGAGATCCTTGATCGGGTTAAAGCCGCCGTTCATGTCGCCGTAAAGCGTCGCGTAGCCGACCGACATCTCCGACTTGTTGCCGGTTGTCACCACCATGGCGCCGAACTTGTTGGAGATCGCCATCAGGATGGTGCCGCGGGTGCGGCTCTGCAGATTTTCCTCGGTGATCCCCTCCTCGGTTCCTTCGAAAAGGTCCGACAAGGTCGACAGAAAGCCCGTGACCGGCTCCTCGATCGGCACGATATCATAGCGGCAGCCGAGCGCCTTGGCGCAATCGGCGGCGTCCTTCAGCGAATCCTCGGAGGTGTAGCGGTAAGGCAGCATGACGCAGTGGACGCGCTCCGGACCGAGTGCATCGACGGCGATCGCCGCGCACAGCGCCGAATCGATACCGCCGGAAAGGCCGAGCACCACCCCCTTGAAGCCATTCTTGTTGACGTAGTCGGCAAAGCCCAGCACGCAGGCGCGGTAGTCGGAATCTTCCCCCAGCGGCAAAGCCGCGACAGGTCCCTGCGCTATGCGCCAGCCCTGGCCGTCCCGCTCCCACTCGGACATGAAGATGTCGGCGGCGAACTGCGGCATCTGGAAGGCAAGCGTGCGGTCGGCATTGAAACCGAAGCTCGCGCCATCAAACACCAGTTCGTCCTGACCGCCGAGCGTGTTGAGGTAAACGAGCGGCAGGCCAGTCTCGATGACCTGCTTCAGCACCACCTGGTGGCGGACATCGACCTTGCCGCGATAATAGGGCGAACCGTTCGGCGAAAGCAGCAACTCTGCACCGCTCTCTGCCAGCGTCTCGCAGACGCCGAGTTCGCCCCAGATATCCTCGCAGATCGGAATTCCAATCCGCACGCCGCGAAAGTTCACCGGCCCCGGCATCTCGCCCGGCACAAACACCCGCTTCTCGTCAAATTCGCCGTAGTTCGGAAGGTCAACCTTGTCGCGGATCGCAATGATGGCGCCGCCATCGAGCACGGCGACGGCGTTGTGCCGCCCTGCCTCGCCCTGGCGTGGGAAGCCGACGATGACGCCCGGGCCGCCATCGGCGGTATCGGCAGCCAGTTCCTCCACGGCCTTCAGACAGGCTGTGAGAAAGGCGGGCTTCATGACGAGATCTTCGGGTTGATAGCCGGAGATGAAGAGTTCGGTGGACAGCAACAGGTCCGCGCCCTTTTCCGCCGCCAGCTTACGGGCATGCCTCAGCTTCTCGAGGTTGCCGGCGATATCGCCCACCGTCGGGTTGAGCTGCGCGAGTGCGATTTTCATACGGTTCGGAGCCATGGGAATTCCGCCTGCTGTTCTGACACGAGCGATGGACACCATGTTTTGCGGCAAAAATCAAACCGCAATCGCCTCCCCGGCCAACTTATCTTGCCGGGCGGTGGATGCGCTGCAAAAACAAACGCACCCTCACCAGGAGATGGCGAGGGTGCGTTCGAAAATCAACGAAGCGGTTGCAGCAACCGCGTTCGCGCTATTACTGCGCGGCCGGAGCCGTGGTCGGCGCCGGCACTTCCACCGGTGTTCCGCCCTGGGCGGTAATGCGCTTGTTCAGTTCTTCCTGCGCCTGGGTATTGAGGTCGCGGGCAATGCCGCGTGCCCAGATATCGCCGGCCTGGCTCAGCTCACGCGCGGCGATCGGACCGTACTGGATGAACTTCTTGCCGACGTCGGAACCGTAGAAGTCAGCCAGCTGGTTCAGCTCGTCCTCGGTGAAGACGTTGGCGTAGATCTGCGTCGCTTCCTGCTCGAGGTCGCCACGGCGCGATGCCAGCGAGATCGCGGTATCGGTCACCACCTCGTCGATGAGGTCATGATAGTTCGGATAGACCTGCGTCAGCTGCGCCTGAACGAGATCCGCCTGATTCGGCAGGATGTCGTCGAACTGGGCGGTAATGCCGAGAGCCTCCAGCGCCCGCTGTGCGGCGGCCAGCTGCTCCGGCGTCGCGTCCTGGGCCGATGCGACCGAAAACGCCCCAAGCCCCAGAAGCGTGGCCGCCACGGCGGCGGAACGGGCGAATTTCGTGTGAAAGCTCATCAGGAACTCCTGTCTATTCGATTGGTTTCAGTGTCCGCACGCCACCGTCAGAGGCAACAATGGCAAGCGTCGCAATATTGATGAACAGCCCGTGTTCCACCACACCCGCGATGGAATTCAATGCCGAAGAGAGTGCCTCTGCATCGGGAATGCGGCCAAATGATGCATCGAGGATATAATGGCCGCCATCGGTGGTGAAAGGACCATCGCCGGAGCGGCGAAGATCGAGGCTGCCGGAAAGGTTGAGCCGGCTGGAGGCCCGTTCGACGGCAAGTCGCGTCGCGCCGAGGCCGAAGGGCATTACCTCGATGGGCAGCGGGAAGGCGCCGAGGCCATCGACCACCTTGCTCTCGTCGGCGATGACGATCATCGCTTTCGAGGCGGAGGCGACGATCTTCTCGCGCAGCAGCGCGCCGCCACCACCCTTGATCAGGTTCAACGCCGGATCGATCTCGTCGGCGCCGTCAATGGTGAGGTCGAGCTCAGGGGCCTCATCAAGCGATTTCAGCGGAATTCCGAGTTCGAGGCACTGGCGGGCTGTTGCCTCGGAGGTCGGCACACCGACGACATTGAATCCTTCCGCCACCTTCTCGCCGAGCAGCGAGATGAACTCCCGTGCGGTGCTGCCCGTGCCGATCCCGAGCCGCATTCCGTCTTCGACATATCCGAGGGCTGTTTCGGCCGCCTTGACCTTCAGTTGACGCGCGTCCATGCGTCACATGCTCCTTGTGATTAACGCTAAGGTGTTTACACGCCGAAGGCGATAAACAAAAGTCCTTTTGAACGAAGCACCCCGGTTCGACACCTCCCACCCGGGGAACTGGAAGGAATTGCAATGTCATCTCCACTGGCCATCTTCGATCTGGATGGCACGCTCATCGATACCGCTCCCGACCTGATCGACAGCCTGAATCACGCCATCGCCCCGCATGGCCTGCCGCCCTTCGGCGTCGACAAGGTGAAACTCCTGGTTGGCCGCGGCGTCAAGGTCATGATCCAGCGCGCCTTCGCCTTTCATGATCGGACGCTGGACGGCGAAGCCTTCGACGCCTGCTTTGCGCGGTTCACCGAGCACTACCGCGCCGGCATGCCTGGCAAGAGCCGCCCCTATCCGGGCCTGCTCGAAGCCCTCGCGCGGCTGAAGGACGCAGGCTACGGCCTCGCTGTCTGCACCAACAAACGCGAAGAACTCACCATGCCGCTGCTCGAGGCTCTGGACCTCGCCGAATGGTTCGGGACCATCACCTGCGGCGACACCTTCGAATACCGCAAGCCCGACCCGCGCCATGTCTCCGGCACGATCGAGCGCGCCGGCGCGACTGTCGCGCACGCAGTGATGATCGGCGACAGCGCCAATGACATTGACGCAGCCAAGGGCGCCGATGTCTCCACCGTCGCCGTCACCTTCGGCTATACCGAAAAGCCAGCAGAGGAACTCGGCGCGGACAAAGTGATCAGCCATTTCGACCGGCTGACACCAGCGCTGCTGGATACGCTGATCGGCCGATAAGAAAAAAGGCGCGTCCGATCTTAGGACGCGCCTTTTTCAAGCTTCAGTACGGCGCGACGCCTCAGACGTCGGCGCGCGACTTGCTGACGGCATCGAAGGCGCGATCGAGATACATGTCGCGCTCGTAGACGTCATCGTAATACTGGACCTCACCGTTGGCATCCGGCCAGGCGGTGAAATAGGAGACGTAGACCGGGAACTTGTGCGGCAGGTCGACCGGCATGTTCTGGCCGGTTGCGATGTTCGCCTCGACATCCGATTCCGGAATGCCAAGCACCGCGGCGGCCATCTTGTTCGGCTCGGCCAGACGGACGCAACCATGGGACAGCGCACGGACGTCGCGGTCGAAGAAGCTCTTCTGCGGCGTATCGTGCATGTAGATGGCATGCGAGTTCGGGAACAGGATCTTCAGCTGGCCAAGTGCATTGCGCTCGCCCGGCGGCTGGCGGACATCGACCATCGGCGCCGCTGCCCAGTTGACCGAGGCCGACGATACGCGGCGGCCGTTATAGCTCACCTCGTAGCCGATCTGGTCGAAGTAGCCCGGATTGGCGCGCAGTTTCGGCAGATACTCGTTGACGACGATGGAACGCGGAATGCCCCAATAGGGATTGAATTCGACCGTCTCGATCTCATCGCGGAAGAAGTAGGTCTGGTTCGTCGGGTTGCCGACCACGACGCGCATATCGAAGTTCTCGCCGCCATCCTGGTGGTAGTAGACGCGATAGGCCGGCTGGTTGATGAAGACGTAACGCGGGCCGAAATCATCCGGCAGCCAGCGCAGGCGTTCCATCGCCGCAACCACCTTGTCGGCGCGGTCGTCATTGGTTTCGAGGTCGAAGGCGGCGATGGTATTGGGACCAACGACACCGTCGACATAGAGGCCGTGGTCGCGCTGGAAGTCCTTCACCAGCGACACCAGCTCCGGGGTATACTCGGTGCCATCGTCATAGGCGGCAAACACCTCGGCATGGTCGTTGCGGAACTCGACCGGGCTCTTGCGCCAGATGGCCTTGACGAGATTCGGCACATCCTGGTCGTTTTCGCCGGGATGGATGTAGACCTTGGAGGCGCTGAACACGATCGGCTCGACTTCTTCGTCGCTGTTGCGCAGCGTCTTCAGCTCTGCCTTCAGTTCGCGGAACCGGTCGCTCTGCGGGTTGTAGCTCTCCATCAGGCCGGAAACATCCTCGGCCTTGCCGAGCGCCTTCAATGCCTCATCGAGATCGACCGGGTTGCGCTGCAGATCGTGAAATTCGGAAATGCGGTTGGGGTCGACGCGGCCGCGCTTGGCGTCTTCCATATAGGTCAGGACTTCGGCCGAAAGCGCCAGCTCGAACTGCATCAGCGCTTCGTCACGCTCCTCTTCGCTCATCGAGGAGGAGATGATCGGCAGTTCGACGCGGTAGTCGGTAGCATCGAGACCGTATTCACCGGCATGGCGAAGGGTGTTGAGTGCCTTACCGGCAGCCGGCGCGATCTTTCCGTCGGCAACCCAGAGCAGTTCGCCCCCGTTCTCGTAATAGGCCTCGAGGGCCTTGGCGACGCTGTCTTCGGCCTTCACACGGGCATCGGTCAGATACTGGCGGGGATCGTTCTCACCGATCGCGACCGTGGTGACGTCGGTACCGGCTTCATCCGTCGCGGTCGTCGGGTTGATCGCGGCAACTTCGGTCATGGCGTCGTTGTTGGCCGCATCGTCAGCCGTGGCGGCGACAGGCGTGGCCATCTCGGAGAGGTCGTCCCGCTCGACGGAGCCAGTGACCACAGGATCCCGGATCTCGGTGATCGCGATATAACGCAAGGCATCGGGCTTGTAGGTATAATATTTCGGCGGCGCGACCTTAGGGATGGAATAGGTCCGCTGAACCTGCTGCTGCGGCTGAGGCTGAGACGGCTGGACGGCCGCGGGGCGGTCGGCCTCCTTGTTACGGCCACGCAGGATGTCCATCAGTGTCAAGGCATTGGCGGAGGCCGGCACGAAAGCCGTCGCCATGGTCGCGGCGAGTGCGACGGACGAGACGCGGACGAAGAGCTTATTGCGCAATTGATTCACCCCGTTTTGGATCTTTGCAGAATTACAATTAGTTTAGCCCGCACCCCGGATAGCAGCCAATAACATTTCTGCTATCGGAACCCGGACAGTTGGTGATGCTTGCATAAACACAACACCTGGTTATGGCGCGACCCGGAGCGGGCAGACCTGGTTGAAAAATATCAATGCCGTCTTAACAGGACATTAACCGGCTTTGTTCCCCTGCTGCGACATTTTGACGAAACGGTGGCCGATGGAGAAGAGCCTGCCGGCTCAGCACGAGGGCGTATTTTTCCGCCCGCCGCAGCAGTCCTCGGTGAGGTAGGACAATAGCGTATCCATCATCCCGAGATTGGCACGATAGAGGATGAAACGCCCCTCGCGGGTGCTCGAGATCAGGCCTGCCCTGGTGAGGATCGAAAGGTTGGCCGAGAGCGTGTTCGCGCGCATATCCAGCGCCTCGGCAATATTGCCCGCATAGGCGCCGGCAGGCTCGGCACGCACCAGATAGCGGAAAATATCGAGCCGCGGCCCGTAGGCTAGCGCGGACAGCGCAGTGATCATGCGGTCTTTGGCGTCATCCATGGCTCCGGATATCATGAAGCCTCGGTCCTTCCCAGCCCTCCGCCGGCATTTTCCCGCCCTGCCGGAGCGGTCTAAATCGAATAAGTTCACCGTGATTGTTGACAGAGCGGCCCGCCGCGCGCGATTGCATTCGTGACGAATTTCAAGCCCGGCCGCCGGGCGACCCCAGGAGTATGACACCATGACCGCAACCCGCACAGAAACCGATACATTCGGCCCGATCGAAGTCGCCGCCGACCGCTACTGGGGCGCTCAGGCCCAGCGTTCGCTCGGCAACTTCAAGATAGGCTGGGAGAAGCAGCCGCTTTCGGTGGTGCGCGCGCTCGGCATCGTCAAGCAGGCGGCCGCCAAGGCCAACATGGCGCTCGACCGCCTCCCCGCAGAACTCGGCAATGCCATCGTCGAGGCCGCGCAGGAGGTCATCGACGGCAAGCTCAACGACCATTTCCCGCTGGTTGTCTGGCAGACGGGTTCGGGCACGCAGTCGAACATGAATGCCAATGAGGTGATCTCCAACCGCGCGATCGAAATCCTCGGCGGCGAGATGGGTTCGAAGAAGCCGGTCCATCCGAACGACCACGTCAACATGAGCCAGTCGTCGAACGACACCTATCCGACGGCCATGCACGTCGCCTGCGCCGAGCAGATCGTGCATCACCTGCTGCCCGGCCTGAAGCACCTGCAGGAAGCGCTCGAGGCGAAGGAAAAGGAATTCGCCGACATCATCAAGATCGGCCGTACGCATACGCAGGATGCCACGCCGCTGACGCTCGGCCAGGAGTTTTCTGGCTACACCGCGCAGATCGCCTCCGCCATCCAGCGCATCGAGCTGACGCTGCCCGGCCTCTACCAGCTTGCCCAGGGCGGCACGGCCGTCGGGACCGGCCTCAACGCGCCGATCGGCTTTGCCGAGAAGGTGGCCGAGGAAGTCGCCGAGATCACCGGCCTGCCCTTCATCACCGCGCCGAACAAATTCGAAGTGCTCGCCGCCCATGACGCGATGGTCTTCGCTCATGGCGCGATCAACGCCGCTGCCATGGCCTGCTTCAAGATCGCCAACGACATCCGTTACCTCGCCTCCGGCCCGCGTTCGGGCCTCGGCGAACTGGCTCTGCCGGAAAACGAGCCCGGCTCCTCGATCATGCCCGGCAAGGTCAACCCGACGCAGAACGAGGCTATGACCCAGGTCTGCGCCCACATCGCCGGCAACCAGGCGGCGATCGGCTTCGCGGGAAGCCAGGGCCAGTTCGAGCTCAACGTCTACAATCCGATGATGGCCTACAATTTCCTGCAGTCGGTGCAGCTTCTGGGCGACGCTGCCCGCTCCTTCACCGACAATTGCGTCGTCGGTATCAAGGCGCGCGAGGAAAACATCAAGGCCGGCCTCGACCGTTCGCTGATGCTGGTCACCGCGCTCGCCCCGAAGATCGGCTACGACAACGCCGCCAAGATCGCCAAGACCGCGCACAAGAACAACACCACGCTGCGCGAAGAAGCGCTGGCCACGGGTCTTGTGACCGCCGAGGAATATGACGAGATCGTCCGTCCGGAACTGATGATTTCGCCGAAGTAAGGCATGACGGCCTGAGCCCCTCCGGCCAGCCCGGCTGGGGCTCTGCCTCTCTCCGCCGCAAGGCAGACTTTGCCTCTCGACATCTCCGTCCTCGTAGACGGGATACCGAGAGGCATGAAGCGGACTATCCCGTTTTTCCAGTCTTTGACGCGACCCACCCGCGATCTTTGAAAACAGCCCAGATCGCCATGGCGTGACCGTGGCCAAGGCCGAACTCCGACTTGAGCCAAGAGGTCAGCCCGGTCGCCTTGAGATCGGGGCCCATCAACCCTGCCTTTTCGGCAAGGGCGTGAAAGTCCTCCGGCGTCTTGCCGGTTTTTGCTTTGATGTTGTCGAGATAGGCCTGAAAGCTCATGATTGTATCTCCATATTCAATAGAGTAAACTATATCCAATATGCAGACCGGAAACAAGCGCAGCTATTCGTCGCCGCAGCGTGAGCAATCGGCGAACAAAACCCGCGATGATATCCTCGACGCGGCGACCCTGCTGTTTTCGCGCGACGGCATTGACGCAACCAAGATCTCTGCCATTGCCGAGCGGGCGAAGGTAGGTCAATCGACCATCTATGCCATCTTCAAAGGCAAGGCCGGGCTGCTGGCGGCCATCATGGAGCGCTCTTTGTTCGGCGCCCGTTTCGAGGCGGCACGCAAGAAACTTGAAGGCGAAACCGATCCGGTGCGCATGCTCGCCATGACGGCGTCCATCGCTCGGGCGATCTACGAAGACGAAGCCGAAAAGCTGGGCCTGATGCGTGGCATCTCGGGCTTTTCAGCCGAACTCAGGAAGCAGGAGCAACGCTTCGAAACGATCCGCTACGAGATGCAACGGGAGCGCATCGAGGCCCTATTTCGCGCAAACCTTCAGCGCCCCGGACTCGGTGAGGAAGAAGCACGCCGGCTGCTTTGGATGTATACCAGCCGCGATATCTACCGCATGCTGGTGGTGGAAAGTGGCTGGTCGCCCGAACGCTATGAGGAATGGCTGGCCGGGACGCTGGTGCTAAACCTTGCGCGCGCTCGTTGACGAGACTGTCAGCGGAACCGACCTTCTACTGCGGAAACGCCGTCGAGATCGCCACCAGCCCGAAGCCGATGAGGATTCCGCCCGATATCCGCGCCACCCAGGCCGCAAAGCTTGCCGGCAGGCGGTGGCGGATGATGGCGACGAGGCCGCTCAGAAAAATCCACCACAGAAGCGAGCCGCAAAAGACGCCCAGCACCACCACGGCGACCGGCAGACCGGTGGAGCCCGCATCAGCGAGACCGAAGCCTGCGAAGATTGCCACGAAAGAGAGGATGGTTGCCGGATTGGCGATCGTCAGGCCGTAGGTGATGGCGATGGTGCGAAGAAGATCGCCCCTGCCCGTCTCGGCCGCCGGCGGACGGTCTCCCTTGAAGCGCATCTCGCGCCAGCCCAGGAAAATCAAGAAGGCGCCACCGGCGAGCGCCAGCGGCGCTGATATGGTCGCCAGAAACGCGGAGAATGCAGCAAATCCGAGCGCGGCAAGCAGGCCGTAGCTCGCATCCGCCAGCGCCGTTCCCAGTCCGCCCGAAACGCCCACCCAAAAACCGCGGGTCAGCGCGCGATTGATGCAGAGCGCCCCGATCGGCCCGACCGGAGCGGCAATGGCAAGCCCGAGCAGCACCGCCTTCAGAAACAGCGCCGCGAGCATCGTCATGATCAGTGTGCAGCCGCCTGGCGGGCCTTGGCCAGTTCGGCAAGGTCGGCGGCCTTGAGTTCGACCGATTCGCCGCAGCCGCAGGCCGAGGTTTCGTTTGGATTGCGGAAGACGAAGCCGGTCCTGAGCTTGGTCACCTCGAAATCCATCTCCGTGCCTAGAAGATAAAGGGCCGCAGCCGGATCGACCCACACCCTGGCGCCAGAATGCTCGACAAAGTCGTCCTTGTCGTTGCGATTGTCGCCGGTGACCAGGTCGACGGCATACTCCATGCCGGCGCAGCCACCCTTCTTGATCGAAACGCGGATGCCCAGCGCCTCCGGACCCGAATTGCCGATGATCTCGTTGACGCGGGTCGCAGCCGCATCGGTGAGGGTGATAACCTGAAAGCCCATTTCATTCTCCATCAACATCCGGGTTAAAGGCCCGGCGTTCGAAGTCTATTGCATCAGTACAATCGACCGGCGTCAATACCAGCCGACGGCCACCTTGGCCTCTTCCGACATGCGGTCCGGCGTCCACGGCGGATCGAAGGTCATTTCGACCTCGACGCCGGAAACGCCCTCGACCGTGCTGACCGCGTTTTCGACCCAGGCCGGCATTTCGCCGGCAACCGGGCAGCCGGGTGCCGTCAGTGTCATCTCGATCTTCACCATCCGGTCGTCATCGACATCGATCTTGTAGATCAGACCGAGTTCGAAAATATCGGCCGGAATTTCCGGGTCATAAACCGTCTTCAGCGCGCCGACGATATCGTCGCTCAGGCGCGCAAGCTCTTCCGGAGGGATGGAAGAGCCGGGCTCTGCGGCGCTTGCGCCGGTGTTTTCTTCAACACTCATGCCATTCTCCTAAAATCAGGCAAAGAAGTCGCGGGCGTAGTCGAGCGCTTCCACCAGCGCATCCACCTCAGCACGCGTATTGTAAAGGCCGAACGAGACCCGGCAGGTCGAGGTGACACCGAAGCGCGTCAGAAGCGGCTGGGCGCAATGGGTGCCGGCCCGAACCGCAACACCGCGACGGTCTATGATCGTCGAGATGTCGTGGGCATGCACCCCTTCCATGGCGAAGGAAAAGATGCCGCCCTTGGCCTTGGCATTGCCGATCACGCGCAGCGAATTGACGTGCCCGAGCTGTTCTTTTGCATAGGCCGTCAGATCAGCCTCGTGCGCGGCAATCGCCGCGCGTCCTATACCCTGCATATAGTCAAGGGCAACGCCCAGTCCAATAGCCTGGACGATCGGCGGCGTGCCGGCTTCGAAGCGATGCGGCGGCTCGGCATAAGTGACGCGGTCGGTAAAGACGTCCGCGATCATCTCGCCGCCGCCCTGAAATGGGCGCATCTCTGAGAGCCGATCGAACTTGCCGTAAAGCACGCCGATGCCCGAGGGACCGTAAAGCTTGTGGCCGGTCATCGCGTACCAGTCGCAATCGATATCGCGGACATCGACCGGCATGTGAACCGCGCCCTGCGAGCCATCGACCAGCACCGGAATGTCGCGCTCGTGTGCGATGCGGCAGACGTCCTTCACGTCGACGATGGTGCCGAGCGCATTCGACATCTGGGTGATGGCGACGAGCTTGGTGCGCTCGCTCAGGCAGTTTTCGAAGTCCTCGATATGGAACTCGCCCTCGTCGTCGACAGGGATCCAGACCAGCTTGACGCCCATGCGTTCGCGCAGGAAATTCCAGGGCACGATGTTGGAATGGTGCTCCATGATCGAAAGGACGATCTCGTCGCCCTCCTTCAGGTGCTCCATCGCCCAGCCATAGGCGACCGTGTTGATCGCTTCGGTGGTGTTGCGGGTGAAGACGATCTCGTTCACCGAGCCGGCATTCAGGAATGCCCTCACCTTCTCGCGCGCGGCCTCATAGGCCTCGGTCGCGGCGTTGGAAAGGAAATGCAGGCCGCGATGCACATTGGCGTATTCGTGGCTGTAAGCATTCGAGATGGCGTCGATGACGACCTGCGGCTTCTGCGCGGAGGCACCGTTGTCGAGATAGACCAGCGGCTTGCCGTAGATCTCCCGGCTGAGGATCGGGAAATCCTGCCGGATCTTTTCGACGTCGTAAGTGGAAACCTTAGTGTCCATAACTGATGAACTCCATCAATGAACCATCCGGGTCGCGGAAATAGACGCTCGTGCCCTTTCCGAGCGCCCCGTTGCGCTCGACCGGCCCGAGCTCGACCGCAACGCCCTCCGCCTCAAGGTGGGCAATGGCGGCTGCAATCGGACCATCCCAGCGAAAGCACAGATCACTGTTGCCGGGCATCACCGGTATTTTCGCAACCGGGGTGCCGTCGACACCCGGTCCATGCACGTTGAGCTGCTGCCGGCCGAGCCGGAAGGAGCAAGGCCCCTCCGCTCCGCCGATGATGTCGGCCCCGATCACCCGCGTATAGAACGCGCGGGCCCGCTCCCAGTCGGAGACATGGATGACGGCATGATCGAGGCTGACGGGCAGATCACTCATGGCGATCGAGCCAGTCGGCGATGATCGCCTCGACAGCCTCGGACAGCGCCTCGTTCTCGAGCTCCTCGACGATCTCTGCAACGAAGGCGTTGATCAGCATGCCGGTCACGACCTTCTTCGGAATACCGCGCGCCATCAGGTAGTAGAGATGGTTCGGGTCGATATCCGTGACCGTCGCGCCGTGGCCGCACTGCACGTCGTCAGCAAAGATTTCGAGCTCCGGCTTGGCATTGAACGCGCCGAAATCGCTCATCAGCAGCGTATTGCACGACATCTTCGCATCCGTCTTCTGGGCATCGGGGGCCACCCGGATCAGACCCTGGAACACGCCACGCGCCTTGTCGAACACGACATTGCGAATGACTTCCGTCGAGGTCGTGTTCGGCACGTTGTGGCCGAGGTCGAAGGTGATGTCGGTATGGGTTTCACCACCGAGCAGGTTGACGCCGCGCAGCATCAGGTCGGCCCCCTCGCCGACGACCGCGCAATCGATCTCGTGGCGCACCAGCTTGCCGCCGGCATTGACGATCAGGAGCTTCAGCTTCGCATTCTCGCCGAGCTCGATCTTCAGCTTGCCGAGATGCGTATCTTCCGCACCCTGCTGCTGCATCACCACATAGGTGACCTCGGTATCCTTGCCGAGCGTGATGGCCGTCAGCGTGCTGACGAGCGCTGCATCGCCTTCCGGCGCCAGATGGCGCTCGACGACCGTGCCACTGACACCATCGGCAAAGGTGACGCGGTTGCGGCTGTGGACCTGGCCACCGCCATGCACCGCCTGAATTTCCACCGGAGCCTCAAGCGATTGGGCGATATCGATGACATAACCGTCGCTGACCAGCGCACCGTTGATGCGGCCGATCGCATCGTCCGGGCGCGACAGCGCCACGTTCATCGCGTCGTCGCCCTCAGACAGCGCATCCGAGGTCGTGCCGCCTGTGACGCCGTCAATCTCCGGCAGGTGGCCCGCTCTTCCCTGCACCAGCGCCAGAACGCTCGTGTCAGGCAGGAGACCGGCGACCGGGTTCACCGCCTCGCCACTCTCGTCCGGAATATTGCGGAGCAGGTTGCGCAGATCGGTATAGTGCCAGGCCTCGACGCGGCGCGTCGGCAGGCCGGACTTGCGGATATCGCCGACCAGCCGGTCGCGTTCCATGGTGACGGCGGCATTGCCCGGAAGCGAACCCGACAGCCGCCCGAAGGAGGCAATCAGCGCCTCCTCGGCGGCCGTGAGCGTTATCGTCTTTTGAACATTCATCGCGTCTTCTCCCGGCCTCAGGCCGCTTCGCCGATGATATCGGCGTAGCCATTGGCTTCGAGTTCGTGGGCGAGTTCCTTGCCGCCGGACTTGATGATCTGGCCCTTGTAGAGCACGTGAACCGTGTCCGGCACGATGTAATCAAGCAGACGCTGGTAGTGGGTGATGACCATGACCGAGCGATCCGGCGCTCTGAGCGCGTTGACGCCGTCGGCGACAATCTTCAGCGCGTCGATATCGAGGCCCGAGTCGGTCTCGTCCATGACGCAGAGCTTCGGCTCCAGAAGCGCCATCTGCAGGATTTCAGCGCGCTTCTTCTCACCACCGGAGAAGCCGACATTCAGCGGCCGCTTGAGCATGTCGTACTCGATCTTCAGTTCGGCCGAGGCTTCCTTGACGCGGCGCATGAAATCGGGCGTCGAAAGCTCGCCTTCGCCACGGGCCTTGCGCTGCTCGTTCATCGCCACCTTCAGGAACTGCATGGTGGCAACGCCGGGGATCTCCATCGGATACTGGAAGGCCAGGAATACGCCCTTGGCGGCGCGCTCGGCGGCATCGAGCTCCAGAATGTTCTCGCCGTTATAGATCACCTCACCTTCGGTGACCTCATAATCTTCACGACCGGCAAGGATATAGGACAGCGTCGACTTGCCGGAACCGTTCGGCCCCATGATGGCGGCAACTTCGCCGTCCTGAATCGTCAGGTTCAGCCCACGGATGATTTCCGTGCCGTCCTCGGCAATGCGTGCGTGCAGGTTCTTGATCTCAAGCATGACAAACTTCCTTCAAGGAATAAGGTTAGCGCTCCAAGCGCTTGAATTCATATTAATTTCAGACAGCCTCGATCAGCCGACAGAGCCTTCCAGCGAAATCCCGATCAGCTTCTGCGCCTCGACGGCGAATTCCATCGGTAGTTCCTGGATCACCTCACGCACAAAGCCGTTGACGATGAGGGCAATTGCCTCTTCCTCGGGAATGCCGCGCTGCATGCAGTAGAACAGCTGGTCCTCGGAGATCTTCGACGTCGTTGCCTCATGCTCGAAGCGGGCGGACGCGTTGCCGGCCTCGATGTAAGGCACGGTGTGGGCGCCGCACTTGTCGCCGATCAGGAGCGAGTCGCACTGGGTGAAGTTGCGCGCGTTCTCCGCCCTGCGATGGGCCGAAACCTGGCCGCGATAGGTGTTGTTGGAGAAGCCCGCGGAAATGCCCTTGGAGATGATGCGGCTCGAGGTGTTCTTGCCGAGATGGATCATCTTGGTGCCGCTGTCGATCTGCTGATGACCGTTGGAAACGGCGATCGAATAGAACTCGCCGCGCGAATTGTCGCCGCGCAGCAGGCAGGACGGATACTTCCAGGTGATCGCCGAGCCGGTTTCGACCTGCGTCCACGAGATCTTCGAGTTGTCGCCACGGCAATCGCCGCGCTTGGTGACGAAGTTGTAGATGCCGCCCTTGCCGTCCTTGTCGCCGGGGAACCAGTTCTGCACCGTCGAGTACTTGATCTCGGCGTCGTCCAGCGCGATCAGCTCGACGACGGCGGCATGAAGCTGGTTCTCGTCGCGCTGCGGGGCGGTGCAGCCTTCCAGATAGGAGACGTAGGCGCCCTCTTCCGCGATGATCAGCGTGCGCTCGAACTGGCCGGTGTTCTTCTCGTTGATACGGAAATAGGTCGACAGTTCCATCGGGCAGCGAACGCCCTTCGGCACGTAGACGAACGAGCCATCGGTGAAGACAGCAGCGTTCAGAGCCGCGTAGAAGTTATCGCCGCGCGGAACGACCGAACCCAGATATTTCTGGATCAGTTCGGGATGCTCGCGGATTGCCTCGGAGATCGACATGAAGATCACACCGGCCTTGGCGAGTTCCTTCTTGAAGGTGGTGACGACCGAAACCGAGTCGAACACGGCGTCGACGGCGACGCGGCTCGACGACTGGTGCTGCGGCTCCTGCACGCCGGCGAGGATTTCCTGTTCCTTCAGCGGAATGCCGAGCTTCTCATAGGTCGCCAGCAGTTCCGGATCGACCTCATCCAGCGTCTTCGGGCCGGTGAAGGATTTCGGCGCGGCATAATAATAGATGTCGTTGAAGTCGATCTTCGGATAGCTCACCCTTGCCCAGGACGGCTCTTCCATGGTGAGCCAGCGCTGATAGGCCTCCAGACGCCATTGCAGCATCCAGTCGGGTTCGGACTTCTTGTGCGAGATGAAACGGATGATGTCTTCGGACAGGCCCTTGGGTGCCTTGTCCACTTCAATCATCGTCTCGAAACCGTATTTGTACTGATCGACGTCGATCTTGGCGACCTGATCGACGGTTTCCTTGACGGCAACCATAATGTCACTCCACGCATGACCGGGTTCAAGGCCCGGCGGTTTTCATTCCAAAGCGGGTTTACCGCTCTATTTAATCAGCCCGGCGGACAATTGCACCCCGCCCGACTTACGATTCGTCAATTCTTCAGGCCGCGGCATCCGAAAGCCGGCGGCGACCTGCAATCTTCGCGAACACGGCGATCGCCGCATCGATTTCAGCCTCTGTCGTGGCAGCCCCGATGGAGATGCGCAGCGCGCCGAGCCGCGCATCGAGCCCCATTGCCTTCAGCACATGGCTCTCGCCAACCTTGCCGGACGAGCAGGCCGACCCCGCGGAAAGCGCAATGCCCTCGAGATCGAAGGCGATCTGCCCTGTTTCGGCCTTCAGGCCCGGCAGCACAAAGCATGTGGTGTTCGGCACGCGCGGGCCGGCTTCGCCGAGGATGACGACATCGCCCGCTGCCTGCCGCATGCCCGCTTCAAGCCGGTCGCGCAAGGCCGCAATCATGCGATTGCGTTCGGCAAGGTCGCGTACGGCGAAGGCTGCCGCGGCACCAAAGCCCATAATGCCGGCAATGCTTTCCGTTCCCGAACGATGCCCCTTCTCGTGACCGCCCCCCCTGACAAGCGGCGCCGGCATCAGCGTCTCGCCACGCGAAACGAGCGCGCCGACACCCTTCGGCCCGCCGATCTTGTGGGAAGAGATGATGAGAAAATCGGCGCCGAGTGCCTCCAACGACACCGGAATGCGGCCCACGGCCTGCACCGCATCAACGACCAGAATGCCGCCATGCGCATGCACAATCTTTGCCGCGTCCGCGACGGGCTGCAGAATTCCGGTTTCGCTGTTGGCGAGCATGATGGCAACCATCGGCAGACCCGAAGCGGGATCATGCGCGGCCAGCATTTCGTCCAGAGCGTCGAGACGGACAATGCCGTCGCCGCCGACCGGGATTTCATGCCGCGCGGCAAACCGACCGCCTTCGTGAACGGCCGGATGCTCGATTGCCGAAACATAGAGCGCACCCAGGCGCACCGGGCTGCGGCCCATGCGGAAATCCGGCGTCAGGATATGGTTGGCAGCCTCGGTTGCACCCGAGGTGAAGATGACATGCGCAGGATCGACACCGACGAGAGCGGCCACATCGCGTCTGGCCGCCTCGATCAGCCCGCGGGCAGCGCGCCCTTCGCGATGGACGGACGAAGCATTGCCCTGAAGATCAAGGCCATCAAGCACCGCGGCGCGCGCTTGCGAAAGAAGCGGCGCAGTCGCATTCCAGTCGAGATAGATCCGGTTGGTGCCCATAATCCTGCCAAAATACCAAGGCTTTCCTGCCCCGGCACGCATTTTCCTTGAAATTGCCGGGTCGCTTGCCCTATTTGGACCGCAGAACCGACGATACCCTGTTTTCGAATTATTCTAAACTGCTTGTAGAAAAGATGACCTAAATAGTCAAGTCATCACCCCTCCCGCAAGCGAGCAGAACAGTTCGGATCGAATTTTCCGGAGAGCCAATGCCCGAAGTGATTTTCAATGGCCCGGCTGGCCGCCTCGAAGGCCGCTACCAGCCGTCCAAGGAAAAGAATGCGCCGATCGCGATCGTGCTGCATCCTCATCCCCGTTTCGGCGGCACCATGAACAACCCGATCGTCTACGAACTCTTCTACATGTTCCAGCGCCGCGGCTTCACCACGCTGCGCTTCAACTTCCGCGGCATCGGCCGCAGCCAGGGCGAATTCGACCACGGCTCGGGCGAGTTGTCGGATGCGGCCGCGGCGCTCGACTGGGTGCAGAGCCTGCATCCCGATTCGAAGAACTGCTGGGTCGCCGGCTATTCCTTCGGCTCGTGGATCGGCATGCAGCTTTTGATGCGCCGGCCGGAGATCGAGGGCTTCATGTCGATCGCCCCGCAGCCGAATATCTACGACTTCTCGTTCCTCGCGCCCTGCCCGTCTTCCGGTCTCATCATCCATGGTGATGCCGACAAGGTGGCGCCGCCGCGCGACGTTAACGGCCTCGTCGAGAAGCTGAAGACGCAGAAGGGCATCCTGATTACCCAGAAGACCATTTCCGGCGCCAACCACTTCTTCTCCGGCAAGAACGACGAGCTTCTGGCCGACTGCGAAGACTACCTCGACCGCCGGCTTGAGGGTGAGCTGGTGCCTGAACCAGCGCCGAAGCGGATCCGCTGAGGTATCTGATTTTGTAATAGAAAACGGCCGGAACTTCCGGCCGTTTTTTTTAACGCTTACAGTAAGAAAAACGCCTCATGGCAGCGTATGCCCGGCGGCGCGGAAGATGCGGTACCATTCCTCGCGGCTGAGCGTCACATCCGAACCGGCGGCACATTCGCGAACACGGCCGGGATTGGTGGTCCCCAGCACGACCTGGATATTGGCCGGATGGCGGGTGATCCAGGCGGTGGCGATGCCGGTCGGCGTCACGCCATAAGCCGCAGCGAGGTCATCGAGCACGTCGTTCAGTTCCGCATAGTTCTCGCGATCGCCGATGAACACGCCATCGAAGAACGCCTTCTGGAAGGGCGACCAGGCCTGCAGCATCATGCCCTTCAGCCGCGAATAGTCGAGCAGGCCGTTGTCGCGGGAGATCGACTGGTCGAGCCCCTTCATGTTGGCGGCAATCCCCTGTGCGAACAGATTGGCGTGGGTGATGCTGAGCTGGACCTGATTGAAGAGCAGTGGCTGGTTCACCGCCGATTTCAGCAGCTCGATCTGCCCGGGCGTGTGGTTTGACACACCGAACTGCCGCACCTTGCCAGCCGCGTGCAGTTCGTCAAAGGCTTCCGCCACCTCCTCCGGCTCCACCAGCGTGTCCGGCCGGTGCAGCAACAGCACGTCGAGATAATCCGTCTTCAGCGCCGCAAGCGAGCCATCGACGGTCGCCAGGATATGCTCCTTCGAGAAATCGAAGAACCCCTTGCGGATGCCGACCTTGCTCTGGATCAGGATGCGGGCGCGGTCGTCGGCCGAAAGCGTAACCGCATCGCCGAAACGCTTTTCGCAAAGGTGCCGCTCGCCGCCGTAGATATCGGCATGATCGAAACAGGTCACGCCAGCGTCAACCGCCGCATCGAACAGAGTTCGGATATCGGCATCGGCCATCCTGGTGATCCGCATCAGCCCGAGAATGACGCTCGAGACTTCAATCCCGGTTTGCGGAACGGTATAGTATTTCATGGCTTCCCCCTTTTGCATCGGTCGCTAAAGTCGAGGGACCGTAGAGCCTTCGCGCGACCAGCGAAAGCCCCGCAGATGGCGTTGAACGCACAAGCTCGATAAAAAGGGGCCGCGACGACCGCCGCGGGCCCTGATGTTCGATCTCGCGATCTCAGAACCGGATCATCGAACTCGCGTGTGCGGGATTCTGCCTTTCTTTTTAAGATTCGCAGCGAGCGCCGTCAGAACGGCACGCTCAGGCGTACCTTGCCGGCGCTTGAGGTGATCTTGTCGGAGAAATGGCCCTCATATTCCAGACGCAGGTCGACATTCGAAAGGGTCGCCCCGGTTAATCCTTGTTCGGCCCCGTGCAGCCCTTGCCGCCAATGCTGCGTGCCGCCATGGCGGCGCTGATGTAGGACGTCGAGCCCGTGACATCGACGGTGATGCTGGTATCGCTTCGCACCGTGACGCGGCCGGGGCGCCACCTTTATCGTCGCCGTCGGCCCCCTCCGAGCCGATCAGCCATCCCGAATATTGCGTGCCGGACGTGATTGTCAGCGTCTGCATCGAGCCGTTTTGCGTCACCTGGATCGCAGCACGTCATCGCCGGCATTGATCGAAAGTGCCGTGGCTTTGAGATTGACGGATGCGCTGCTGGAATCGAGCGAACAAGTGACGGGGTCGCCGGTGTAGTTACAATCGTCTGCATGGCTCGCCGATGCCGCCAGAAGCGAAGCGGCGCAAACCGAGCCGAACATGAGGGACCGGAAACTTCGGGGGACACAGCCGGACGTGAGAATGCGGTCTCGACGCCGCGTGATGCGTGGAAAGTCATCCGTGCCCCCCGAAGCAACTGGACGGCGATCCCGTCGGCAGATCCTGAACGACCTGGCGCGGCATCACGTCCGATATCCCTTCACCATGCCAGAGGCAGGAGCGAATTCATCTGTATTTCGATGAAAGCGGTTGTTTTTTCGATGAACCGGCGTTCGATCCGAGCAAGGAAGAGGTAGAAGGGGTGACAGCAGACGCGAAAAGGAGGTCCGAGATATTCATGGCGGGCGATGCGGAACATCGACGCAAGACGGAAGCGCTCGCCGGCAGTCAGTCGGCGCTGCCTACGCGTGTGCCGGTGCCAATGATCAGGACATTCTGGGGGGCGCAGATAGCCGCCTGGAGTTTTCTCACGCTCTTCGCCTGGACCGCGCGGCTCCTCACCTTCAACGATCTATTCGCAGCGACCGTGATGACCATGGCGCTCGAGCCGATCGGGTTTTTGATGACAGGAGCGCTGCACGTCTTCTTCCTGTCACGGAGGCGCCGGATCACATCCGTCCCGATCGTCATTTTCCTGCTGTGTTTCTCGGGTGCCGGCGGCGTGCTGCTGATGCAGATCGCCGACGTCGTGCGACGGATTTTCCTTGGCGACGTCCAGCTGCCGATCGACGCCCGGATGACCACGGTCTTTTATACGATCGTACTCGTGGGCTGGTCGCTGATGTATTTCTGGCTAACCGCCCTCCTGGAAGCACGGTCGGAACGTTTCCGGGCGGCCGAGGCGCGGTCGGAAACGATGCGGCTCGAGCTGGAACGGCTGCATCTGCAGCTCGCCCCGCATTTCCTGTTCAACGCCCTCAATTCGGTCGCCTCCGAAATCCACGAACGGCCGGACGAAGCGCTGGAAATGGTTCGCCGCATCTCCGCCTATCTGCGCTATTGCCTCGACCAGGCGGCCCATTCGCTTTGCCCCCTCACCGACGAGCTCGAGGCCATGCGCGCCTATTTGCGCATACAGGAACTGCGTTTCGAGGAAAGGCTTCGGTGTACGGTGAGCATCGATCCTTCGGCGCTTAATGTACTGGTGCCACATATGATCCTGCAGGGCCTGGTCGAGAATGCGGTCAAGCACGGGCTGCGGCATCAGGACGCCGACATCGAGATAACCGTTGTCGTGAAACGCATCGACGAGGACAGTATCGCGATCGAGGTGGTCAATTCGGGCACGCTTGCGCCGCAGCGGAGCGATCGCCCCGCCATCGGCCTCGCCAACACCCGCAAGCGGCTGCAACTGCATTATCCGCAAGGTTATGAATTGACACTGCGTGAGGTGGGCGGGAACGTCGTCGCCAGACTCGTACTGAAAGGTTCCGCATGCCTCGTGTAATCCTCGTCGATGACGAACCGCCGGCCCGGCGCGGGCTGACCCGGATGCTTTCCGCCTTCGAGGATATCGAAATCATTGGCGAAGCCGGTTCGGTCGATCAGGCGCGCGCGCTGATCGCGTCGCTGCAGCCGGACGCGGTTTTCCTCGATATCGAGCTCACGAGCGGCAAGGGCTTCGACATCGTCCGTGATCTGTCGACGGAAACGGCCGTCATCGTTGTCACGGCCTATAGCCTCTATGCCATAGACGCCTTCGATGTCGCGGCGCTGGATTTCCTCGTGAAGCCGGTCGAGCCCGAACGGCTCGAAACGGCGATCAACCGCCTGCGGGAACGGCTCGCCCAGCAGACATACGCGACATCGCCAGGCCCGAGGACGGGCCAACCTGCCCGCATCCTCCTGAAATCGATGATGTCATCGGTGATGGTTTCGATCGACACCATCACCCTGCTGCAGGCCGAGGCAGATTTCACCCGGGTGCATCTCGACAACAACCAGACCTATCTCGCCGGCGGCCTGCTCGGCAAGTTCGAGGCTGACCTGCCCTCGCCCCCATTCTGTCGGCTAAGCCGCTCACTTATCGTCAACCTTGACCAGATCGGCTCTGTCGAATGGGAAAGCGGCGGACGCAGCAATGTGCGCTTCGCCTCCAGCGACCACACGATACCGCTTGGCCGCTCCGCCACCAAACGCCTCCGCCAACTCCTCGGTGCCCCCGCGAGTTGAAAGGCAGCGGTCGATCGATACGCGACACCGCAGAGGCGCTGACGCCACGGCTTCGGCGATACGATTCCCCATCATCAACCTGCAACTTGCCGCTGCCCGAGCCATCGGCTTGGCCGCAACGCGGCAAGCAAGACCTGTGACCATTAGGTCACAAACGTGAAAATTGCTCTGCATTATTCCTTTTGAGGATATTACCTGCCCTTAACGTTAGTTATGTTTCCAATCGGGAGTAGGAGCGTGATGCGCTCCGGTTTTGCGTGAGGAGGAGCAAACGATGATCAAAACCAGCCGAATGCGTTTTCTGGCCGTGAGCGTGGCCACATTGGCCTTTACGGGAACGGCTTCCGCCGGTTCGTTCGCATTGCGCGAGCAGAGTGCGGCAGGTCAGGGGCAGGCCTTTGCCGGCGCCGCCGCCGGACAGGCGGGCCTCGGCTCGATGTACTGGAACCCGGCGACCATGGCGGCCTATGAGGGTTTCCAGGCAGAGGTCGACCTTTCCGGGATCTTCCCCTATTCCGACATCAGTCCAGCGAGCGGCACCGCGCCTGCCCTGCTTCTGCTGGGTGGCACCGGCTCGACGGGCGACATGGCCATGGACGCGGCGCTGCCGGCCGGCTATGTCAGCTATCAGGTGACCGACGACCTCTGGCTTGGCCTTGGCCTCAACACACCCTTCGGCCTCGAAACCAAGAACCCGACCAATTACGCCGGGCAGATCTATGCCCGCACGTCGGAAGTCCTGAGCTACAACATCACCCCGACCATCGCCTATCAGGTCAACGACTGGCTGGCGGTCGGCGGCGGCATCGAGGCGATGTATTTCAGTACGCGGCTGACGCAGGCGATGAGCCCCTATCCGGGTGCACCGACCGCCGAACTCGGCGGCGATTCCTGGGGCGTCGGCTTTACCCTCGGTTTCACCCTGACGCCGATGGATGGCACGGTGATCGGCGTCGGCTACCGTTCGCAGATCAAGCAGAACCTTGAAGGCACGCTGAAGCTCGGGGCCGGTCTGCCGCCGCTACCGGCCGGCTGGTATTCGGTGAAGACCGATCTGACGCTTCCGGACCAGATCACGGTAGGCCTCAGCCAGGCGCTGACCGACAAGCTGACGTTCAATGCCGGGTTCGAATGGACCAACTGGAGCGTTTTCAACAACTTCCCGGTCTACGGCACTTCCGGCTTCACCAATGGGCTGGAGCTTGCCGAACTGCCCTTCGAATATGACGACGGCTACTACGTCGCCATCGGCCTCGAATATGACTGGACCGATCAGTTCACCGTGCGTGGCGGTCTCGGCTATGAATGGTCGCCGATCTCCTCCAAGAACCGCGATCTGCGCCTGCCCGACAGCGATCGTATCCATGCCTCGATCGGCGGTACCTACAACTGGACGGACAGGCTGTCGCTGGATCTGGCCTATGAGCACATCTTCACTACCGGCGATACCGACATCAAGATCGATGCCAGCAATCCGCATTATGCGGGTCTCGCCTTCTTCGGTGATGTCGATGCCCATGTCGATATCGTGTCGGCCAGCCTGCGCTATCGCTTCTGAAAACAGAGCCGCCCCCGGAACAACAACGGGGGCGGAACGATGCCCGGGGTTCTTGAGGAGGAGCCCCGGCTCATGTCTGGAAACGAGAGGGAGGATTTCCATGATCAAGGCAGTTATCGCAGGCGCGTTTGCTCTCGGTCTGATGACGGTCACCAGCGCTGCTGCCGCCTCACCGGACGGCAAATGGCTGACGGAAAGCGGCAAGACGCAGGTGCAGATCGCGCCGTGCGGCGGCAATCTCTGCGGCACCATTGTCTGGCAGAAGACGCCCATGAAGGACGAGAAGAACCCCGTTGCCGGCAAGCGCAGCCGCGATCTCGTCGGCACACAGATGCTCTACGGCCTGGCGCCCGAAGGCAACAATGCCTGGAAAGGCAAGCTCTACAACTTCGAGAACGGCAAGACCTACACCGGCAAGATGGAACTTACCGACACCAACACGCTCAAGCTTTCAGGCTGCATTCTGGGCGGTGCGATCTGCAAGAGCCAGACCTGGCGCAGGACGAAATAGGACATATCGAAATGACGCGACTGGCCGCATATGGCGTGCCGGTCGCACGCTATCGAGGCAGCGCCCTGAACAGGCGCTGCCTTCAGACTGCTGACAAACAGCCCCTAAGCTCGGGTCATCCGCGTGCTTGACACGAGGATCCAGGCAGTGCTGCCAGTGCATACATTAAGACTCAGGAAAATCAACCGGTTGAGCCGCCTGGATGCTCGGATCAGGTCCGAGCATGACACCCGTGGGTGGGTTGGCGTGAGTGACAGTCCCAGAAGCTGTGGCTTTGTCAGCAACCTGGAGGCAGCGCCCGGAACAGGCGCTGCCTTTCGTGTTTCAGGCGGGCTTATGACGCTTCTTCGAGAAGGCCGGCAAGCTTCAGCGCCACGCCCTGCGAGCCGCGAACCTTCAGACGCCCCGTCGAGAAAGCCAGCATGGGGTTCAGTTTCCCCTCGACAAGCTTTTCCAGATTGTCGGATGTGAGGATGAGGACGGTATCGGCCTCCGCCTCCCCCGTGCCATCCTCTTCGATTTCGACATTGCCGTTTGTGGCGTCGAGCAGAATGGAACCGCCATCCTTCAGATCGAAGCGGACCCTGTAGCCCAGTTCCTCGAGACTGTCGGACTTGTCTTCCATTGCAGCGATAAGCGCACTGATCTCAGCCACTAAACTCTCCTCCTACTGTTCGCCGGCGCCCTAGAACGCCATTTCATCGAGCGCCATCATCGCGGCCTTGCCGGAACGGATGGATGCGACGAGGCCGGCAGCCTGTGGCAGGATACGGGTCATGTAGAACTGCGCGGTCGTCAACTTGGCCTTGTAGAAGTTCGGATCGTCGCACTGCCCGTCGAGGGCCTGATGGGCGACCTTCGCCGATCTCAACCACATCACGCCAAGCGCAACGAGGCCGAACAGGCGCAGATACTCGGTTGCGGCGGCACCCGCCTCTTCCGGATCCTTCAGGCTCTTTTGCGCGATCTCGGCGGTGCAGAGCTGCAGCCCGCCAAAGGCCTTCGACAGCGGCTGGACCAGATCGGCAAGCCGCTCGTCATCGACGGCGGCGTCGATTTCCTCGAGCACGGGATGGAAGAACGAGCGCAGATAGCGCCCCATATGCGCCGGCAGCTTGCGACCGACAAGATCGAGCGCCTGCACGCCGTTCGTGCCCTCGTAGATCATCGAGATACGGCTGTCGCGAACATACTGCTCCATGCCATGATCGCGGATGAAGCCGTGGCCGCCATAGACCTGCATGCCGATCGAGGCTGTCTCGAAGCCGAGGTCGGTGAACAGCGCCTTGACGATCGGCGTCATCAGCGCGGTGAAATCTTCCGCTTCCTTCCGCTTTTCCGGGTCGGGGTGATGCTTCATCATGTCGAGGTTGCGCGCCACCCAGCCGCCGAGCGCGCGGCAGCCCTCGGTGTTTGCCCGCATCGTCATCAGCATGCGCCGCACGTCGGGATGAACGATGATCGGATCGGCAGGCTTGTCGGGATGTTTCGCACCCGACAAGGAGCGCCCCTGAAGCCGTTCCTTGGCATAGGCGACAGCGCCCTGATAGGCCGCTTCCGCAGCGCCGAGCCCCTGAATGCCGACGGACAGCCGCTCGCTGTTCATCATCGTGAACATGGCGCGCATGCCCTTGTGCGGCTCTCCGACAAGCCAACCCTTTGCCTCGTCGAACGACATCTGGCAGGTCGCTGAAGCCTTGATACCCATCTTGTGCTCGATACCGGAGCACGAGACGCCGTTGCGCTTTCCGGGAGCCCCTTCGGCATTCGGCAGGAATTTCGGCACCAGGAACAGGCTGATGCCCTTGATCCCCTTCGGCGCATCGGGAAGACGTGCCAGAACCAGATGGATGATGTTTTCCGTCAGGTCATGCTCGCCGGCGGAGATGAAGATCTTCGATCCGGTGATCTTGTAGCTGCCGTCATCCTGCGGTTCGGCGCGGGTCCTGAGCAGGCCGAGATCGGTACCGCAATGGGCCTCCGTCAGACACATCGTGCCCGACCATGTGCCCTCGACCATCTTCGGCAGGTAGGTCTGCTTCAACTCCTCGCTGGCGTGATCGACAATCGCCTGATAGGCGCCGTGGGTCAGGCCCGGATAGAGGCCGAAAGAGAGATTGGCCGCGCAGCTCATCTCCTCCACCAGCTTGTTGATCGATTCAGGCAGGCCCTGCCCGCCCCATTCCGGGTCGGAGGCCATTGCGGTCCAGCCGCTTTCCGCAAACGCCCGGTAGGCTTCCTTGAATCCATTCGGGGTGCGCACGACGCCGTTTTCCAGAACGCAGCCTTCTTCGTCTCCGGAAGCATTCAGCGGCAACAGCACCTCGGTGCAGAACTTGCCGGATTCTTCCAGAATGGCATCGGCAAGGTCAGGGCTGATTTCCTCGAGACCCGGCATGTCCGGATAGTCGCTGATGCCGATCAGTTCATGCAGAACGAAACGCATGTCCCGGATGGGCGCATTGTAAACTTGCATGGGTTTCCGTCCTTGTCTCAGTTTCTAAGGGGTTTTCCGGTTTCGATGATGCTCTCGAACCGATCGAGCGTCTTCGTCGTCCTGACGAGGCGCATGAAGCTCTCTTGCTCAAGTTCGAGAATGCTTTCCTCATCGACATGATCGATGATGTCGGTCGCACCGCCTGAAAGCACGGTCGCAAGTTCGCTCGCCACCGTCATGTCATGCGGTGTGGCAATGCCGCGGCGGGCAAAGCCCTGGGCTGCCATTTCCAGCGCGACTTTGCCCGAGGGGCCGGGCAGCACGATTTCCTCCGGCTCCGGTGGATGATAGCCATCGACCATCGCAAGCGCGCGCGCCTTCGCATCGGCCAGAAGCCGGTAGCGGTTCATGGTGATGCCGTCATCCTTGCGCAGGAACAAGAGGTCCTTCGCCTCGTCGGCCGATTTGGCCACGGTCGCCGTCGACAGCATTTCGAAGACCTTGGCCGTCGCCGGCATGGGCCCCTTCGGGGTCGCGGGGTTCTTCTGCCAGCGGGTCAGCATTTCCTTGCAGCCGCCCCAGGCCGGTACGAGGCCGACACCGCATTCGACGAGCCCGATATAGGTCTCGGCATGCGCCTGAACCGCATCCGCGTGGAGCACGATCTCGCATCCGCCGCCGACCGCCATGCCCGAGGGCGCGGCAACCACGGGGAACGGCGCATATTTCATCTTCCGATAGGTGCTCTGGCCGTTGCTGACGAGCTTTTCGATTTCGCCCCAGGCCGCAATATTGGCGGCGAAGAGCGCAAGGCCGAGATTGGCGCCAACGGAGAAGTGCGTGCCTTCATTGTAGATCACCAGCGCCTTGTAATTCTTCTTGACGAGACCGATCGTCTTGTCGAGCAGCGCCATGATCTGGTCGTCCATGGCGTTCGCCTTCGAGGTGAACTCGAAGCAGACGACGCCATCGCCGATATCCCAGGCAGACGCGGAGCCGTTCTTCAGAAGCGGCTCACTGACGCGCTTGATGTCCTCAAGCATGACGACGCCCTCTGGCCGGGCAATGTCGCGGTAGCTGCCATCGGGCTGAAGCGCCTGACGCCGACCGTTCTCGATGCGATAG
This sequence comes from Martelella endophytica, assembly GCF_000960975.1. NCBI lineage: Bacteria > Pseudomonadati > Pseudomonadota > Alphaproteobacteria > Hyphomicrobiales > Aurantimonadaceae > Martelella > Martelella endophytica. The sequence goes on from NZ_CP010803.1 coordinate 3,863,738, forward strand.
AAGCTTCGATCACCGAGCGTTTCCAGAAGCGGGGGGATGGGCATGTTTTCTTCCCGCATGCGCGCGACAAGCCACGCGCCGCCGATCTGATCGACAAGCTCGAACGGCCCCCAACGCCAGTTGTAACCAAGCCGCATGACTTCATCGATGGCCGCAATATCGTCGGCGGCGTCGCCGACAAGGCTTGCGGCATAGGAAAGCGTGTTGGCCATGACGTTAAAGGCATAGCGGCCGAGGGGTCCGTCGATCTCCATCACCTGACGCGGTTTCCTGGCGGCTTTCAAAGCCGGCGCATCAGGCTTTTCGGACGTCCGGTAGTGGCCGTTCTCGAGATCGATCGCTTCCTTGATCTTCTGGCCGCCCTCCCGGTTCAGACGATAGAAGCCACCCTTGCCCTTGCGACCAGTGTAACCTTCGGCAATCATCCGGTCGACGAGCGGCAGGTCGCGATGGGTCTCATGGAACATGTCGCCCTCCGGCAGGGCGCCCTTCAGGCTTGCGCCGACATGCGGCATCAGGTCGAGGCCGACCAGATCGATCAGACCGAAAATGCCGGTCTTGGGAATGCCGAACGGCTTGCCCATCACCGCATCGGCCTCTTCGATCGTCAGCCCCTGCTCCAGTGCCTTCAGCACGCCAAGCTGGATCCACGTCACCCCGAGCCGGTTTGCCACGAAACCGGGCCGGTCGTTGCAAGCGACGACACTCTTGCCGAGCTTGCGATCGGCGAAGTCGGTCACGGCCGCGACCAGAGCTGCATCCGTTTTGGCGCTGTTCACCAGTTCCATCAGCCGCATGTAACGCGGCGGATTGAAGAAGTGGGTGATCATGAAATCACGCACGAAATTATCCGGCATGCCTTCGACGAGACGGGCCAGCGGAATGGTCGAGGTATTCGACGAAACGGCAGTGCCCGGCTTTCTCACCGCGTCGATACGGCGATAGAGCGCCTGCTTCACGTCAAGCCGCTCGACAACGACCTCGATGATCCAGTCGACATCGGCGAGCTTTTCGAGGTCGTCCTCGATATTGCCGGTTTCGACCAGTTTGGGTGCGCGCTTCGACATGAAGGGCGCAGGGTCGGCCTTCTTCATCTTCGCAACCGCTGTTTCAGCGATCACGCTGCGGTTGGAAGCACCGTCCGGCACGATATCGAGCAGCAGCACCTTGTGTCCGGCGTTGGCGACCTGGGCGGCAATGCCCGATCCCATGACGCCGGCGCCGATAACGGCGACCTTGTTGATTTCGAAATTGGTTCCGGCCATCAGACACGCTCCAGCACGGTTGCAATCCCCTGCCCGCCGCCGATGCACTGGGTCGCAAGGGCATATTGCCCACCCTCACGCTCCAGAAGCGACGCCGCCTTGCCGACGATCCGCGCGCCGGTCGCGCCGAGCGGATGGCCAAGCGCTATGGCGCCGCCATCGATGTTGATCCGCTCTTCGGCAAGGCCGAGGTCGCGAATGCAGGCGATCGACTGGCTGGCAAAAGCCTCGTTGAGTTCGATGACGTCCATCGCGCCGACATCGACCCCGGCACGCTTCAGCGCCTTGCGACTGGCACCGACCGGGCCGATGCCCATGATATCCGGCGCGCAGCCGCAAACGCCGACCGAAGTCAGGCGTGCCAGCGGCTTCAGCCCATTCTTCAGCACGTATTCCTCGGAGCAGACCAGCACGGCGGAAGCGCCATCCGTCAGGGGCGAAGAGGTGCCGGCCGTCACCGTGCCGTCCACCGAGAAAGCAGGCTTCAGCCCGGCCAGAACCTCGGCGGTCGTTTCCGGACGAATGCAGCCGTCTTCGGAAACCGAGGCGCCGTTCACACGGATCGGCACGATCTCGTCCTTCAGGCGTCCGCTGGCGCGGGCAGCCGCAGCCTTTTCCTGGCTCCTGACGGCGAAGGCCTCCTGTTCCTGGCGCGATATCTGCCACTTGGTGGCAACGTTTTCGGCTGTGTCGCCCATGCCCATATAGGCACCCGGTTCTTTCGCATGCAGCGCCGGGTTCGGCATCGGGTTGAAGCCCATCATCGGCACGCGGCTCATGCTTTCCACCCCGGCGCAGATGAACACCTCACCGGCACCGAGCTGGATCTGGCCGGCGGCCATGTGGATCGACTGCATCGACGAGCCGCAGAAACGGTTGACCGTAACGCCGCCCACCGACTGGGGCAAATCGGCCATCAGCACGACGAGACGCGCGAGATTGAGGCCCTGCTCGGCTTCCGGAAAGGCACAGCCGAGAATGAGGTCTTCGATATCCTCCGGCTTGACGCCCGTCGTTTCGACGAGGCCGCGAACCACCTGGGCCGCAAGATCATCTGGACGGACACGGGCCAGTTCGCCCTTGGTGGCGAGTGAAAACGGCGAGCGCTGATAGCCCGCGATGACAACGTTGGTCATGGCATCCTCCCGAAAAACGCGATGCTGTGGATTGGAAAAGAGCGCGCGCATGCAGGAGCGCCGCAGCGCCCTCCATTCAAAGAGCGCGCGGTAACGGCAACTGCCGGTGCGGGACGAGGCACGGGCATGACGGCGGGCAAGGCAAACGCCCGCCTCGAAATTTCATCAGGATACTTGCTTAAAGCGCTGTTTTTACGCTGTAAGACCGGCCTTAGCTGGCAAGCTTTCCGGCCTTCTGCGATAGCCGATCCTCGGCCTCGCGTTCGACGTTCTGCAGCTCCGCAAGCGTCAGATCGAGCGCCACCTTCTGCTCCTCGAGCAGATGCATGCGTTCGCGCACCGCCTTCAGAAGCGCAGTAAGCTGCTCCTGCTGCGTCCGGTCGATCTCGTAAAGGTCGAGGAACTGCTTGATTTCCTGCAGCGAAAAGCCGAGCCGCTTGCCCCTGAGGATCAGGATCAGCCGGGCGCGGTCGCGCTGGGTGTAGATGCGCGTCTTGCCGGCGCGACCGGGATTGATCAATCCCTTGGTCTCGTAAAACCGCACGGCGCGTGGCGTGATCCCGAGCTCGCTCGCAAGCTGGGTAACGGTAAAGAACTGGTCCGTCACAGGAAACCTTCTCGTCGAAATTCGTTTCACCATAACGGCCCCCTGCCCTATGCGTCAACATGGCTCGCCTCCCCGACCGCGGCGACAGCAGCGGCGTGATGCGTCGCGCGACGCTCTTCGGCGATCAGCTCCTTCTTCGACAGCTTGCCGATCAAGGTCTTCGGCAGGCTGTCACGGATCTCGATTTCCTTCGGAAGTTCGATCTTGGAAAGCCGCGGCTTGAGAAAGGCGTGCAATTCCTCGACGGTGACGGTCGCACCCTCGCGCAGCGAAACATAGGCCTTGGGCGCCTCGCCGCGGTATTCGTCATGAATACCGATGACGATCGCTTCCGCGACCGCATCATGCTCGTAGAGCGCCTCCTCGATCATCCGCGGATAGACATTGTAGCCGCTGCAGATGATCATGTCCTTCAGCCGGTCAACGAGGAAGAGGAAACCCTCCTCGTCGAGATAACCGATATCGCCGGTGCGCAGCGCCCCGTCGCGCAGCACGTTGGCGGTTTCCTCCGGCCGGTTCCAGTAGCCGGACATCACCTGCGGCCCTCGCACCCAAAGTTCGCCCTTCACGCCCTTGGGCAGCAGGACGGAAGGATTTTCCGAATCGCGGATCTCGAGCGTCGTGCCTGGCATCGGAAGTCCGGCCGAGCCGTTCTTGCCAGGCGCACCATCAAGCGGATTGACGGAGACCACCGGGGAACATTCCGTGAGCCCATAGCCCTCCGAAAGCCGGCAACCGGTCAGCTCCTCGAAATCGGCCCTCACTTCCAGCGGCAGGGGCGCCCCGCCCGAGATGCAGAGCTTCAGCGATTCCAGATGCAGCTTACGGGTTTCGGCAACGCTGTTGATGGCGCCATAAATGGTCGGCACTGCCGGAAACAGCGTCGGCTTGCGCCTTTCCATAAGGGCGATCAGCTCATCGCGCTTGAAGCGCGGCACCAGCAGCATCGAAGCCCCGATCTCGACGGCGTAGAGCATGCAGACCGTCATCGCAAAGACGTGGAAGAAGGGAAGGACGCAGACCATGACCTCGCCGCCTTCGACAAGCAGGCCGGTGGTGTCGCTCTGCGCGATCAACTGCCGCGCATTGGCAACCAGCGCCCGGTGCGAGAGCATCGCCCCCTTCGGCAGCCCGGTCGTGCCGCCGGTATACTGCAGCACGGCGATGTCTTCCGGCGCGGTCTCGATTTCCGGCACCGGCACGATGCTCGCCATGCGCATCAGCGCATCGAAGTGCACGTGCTGCGGATCATCTGGAATGTGGGCAAGATCGGTCCGCTTGAACAGCCGGAACAGCAGCCCCTTGGCCGGCGGCAAAACCTCGGCCATGGGGCAGACGATCACGCGCTTCAGACCAGTCTCGGCAACCGCCGGACCAAGGCCCTTGTAAACGGCTTCGAGATCGAGCGTGAACATGAACTCGGTCCCGGAATCGCGGATCTGGTCACGAATCTCGCGGCTCGTATAAAGCGGGTTGAAATTCACGACGATGCCGCCTGCCTTCAGTACGGCAAAGAAGCCAATCACCGAATACGGCGAATTTGGAAGGCAGAGACCGACACGGGTGCCCTTGCGAACGCCGATCGCGGCAAGGCCGGCGGCCAGCCGATCCGAAAGCGCATCGATTTCGCCATAGGACCAGGTGCGGCCGAAGAACTCGACGGCGACCTTGTCGGCAAACCGGCCGACCGCCTCGTCGAAGAAGGCCGTCAGCGTGGCGGCCCCATCATGATTTGACTGGGATCCCGCCTTGCAGGCTTGACGGGCGACAGGACTATCACCGGCAGCATTGGCTGCCGGCCGGGAATCGAAAACCACTTGCACGTCTCCTCCTACTTGCACGGACACCCTCCTCAAGGCTTACGTCCGGCAATTTTTCTTCGACATGACCCTTAGGATATTCTATATACGTATACGTCACTCACTTCAAGACCATTGTTGACGACCGTCAAACGAAAGCCGACAAATGCGGGATAACCGCCTCTCAACAGGGACTGCGACACATCATGTATGTTTGGGCGAGACTGCTCACGACGCTGGCGAAAGCGAAATTCGCACCGCCTCTCAGCCCTCCCGAGGAAACCTCCAGTGTCGTCCTCAGGGTGTGGCCCCATGATCTCGACCTCAACCTGCACGTGAACAATGGCAGATATCTGACCTTCATGGATATTGGACGAATGGACCTGTTGTTCCGTTCGGGCCTTGGCCGGCGGATGCTGAAGGAAAAATGGCAGCCGGTGCTGACCGGCGTGAACGCCCGTTACCATCGCTCACTTGGCGCTTTCCAGCGCTTCCGGATGGAAACGCAAGTCGTCGGCTGGACCGAGCATTCACTGTTCATGGAGCACCGGATCATACCGCTCACCGGCCCGCACAAGGGCGATGTCGCCGTCACGGCGACGGTGCGCGCGCTGATGCTGGAGGCCGGCCGAAAGGTGACGACCGCAGAGATGTTCGCCTCGCTCGGCGTACTACCCGAAAGTCCGCCGCTTCCCGAAACCTGCGAGATCCTGCTCTCGCCCGAGGAGCGGGCAGCACTTGGCGGCGACCGGGAGCACCTTGCCCACCATCCAGCATCGCGGGTCGGCTGATCGCCCGCACGGAGGATTCATGCCGACCACCTTCATGCAAAGGCTGCGCCTCCCGGTGATTGCCGCACCGATGTTTCTCGCGTCCGGACCGGAGCTCGTGATTGCCTGTTGCCGGGCCGGCGTCTGCGGCACCTTTCCGGCGCTCAACCAGCGCAGCAGCGAAGGCTTTGCCACGTGGCTCGAGACGATTTCCGCAGCCCTCACCGAAGGCGACGCGCCCTATGGCGTCAACCTGATCGTCCATAAAAGCAACGAAAGACTGGAGGCCGATCTGCGCATCGTCGCCGCGCACAAGGTGCCGCTAGTCATCACCTCGCTCGGCGCCGTGAAAGAGGTGGTTGATGCGGTCCACGCCTATGGCGGGCTTGTCTTCCATGATGTGATCAACCGCCGCCATGCGGAAAAGGCCGTCGCGGCGGGCGTTGACGGTATCATTGCCGTCTGCTCTGGCGCCGGTGGCCATGCCGGCACGCTGAGCCCCTTCGCCCTGGTTTCCGAAATCCGTTCATTCTTCCAGGGCCCGATCGCGCTTTCCGGCGCGATCTCCACCGGTGCGCATATCGCGGCGGCGCGCGTGCTCGGCGCCGATCTTGCCTATGTCGGAACACGCTTTCTCGCCACCCGCGAATCGATGGCGCCCGAGGGGCACAAGCAGATGATCGTCGAAGGGCGCGCGGCCGATATCGCCTACACGCCGGCGATTTCCGGCGTGGCGGCGAACTTCCTGCGGCCCAGCATCGTTGCCGCCGGGCTCGACCCCGACGATCTTCCACCCCATGGCGCAATGGACCTCAAATCGGAGGCCCAGGCGTGGAAAACGGTATGGTCGGCCGGCCAGGGTATCGGTGCGATTGCCGATGTGCCGACCGTCGAAACCCTGGTTTGCCGGTTCGAGGACGAATATGCGGCCGCCCGAGCCAGGCTTCAGGACTGAAACCCACAAAAATGCCGGCCGCCCCGTTGGGATGGCCGGCATTTCCTCGGGCACCGGGTCAGAGCTTTTCCGTCAGCTCCGGCACGGCGTCGAACAGATCGGCGACGAGGCCGTAGTCGGCCACCTGGAAGATCGGCGCTTCCTCGTCCTTGTTGATCGCGACGATCACCTTCGAATCCTTCATACCCGCCAGATGCTGGATGGCGCCGGAAATGCCGCAGGCGATGTAGAGGTCCGGAGCCACCACCTTGCCGGTCTGGCCGACCTGCCAGTCGTTCGGCGCGTAGCCGGAATCGACCGCGGCACGCGAGGCGCCGACAGCCGCGCCGAGCTTGTCGGCCAGCTTGCCGATGATTTCGAACTGTTCCGCCGAACCGACGCCGCGCCCGCCGGACACGACCACACGCGCCGAGGTGAGCTCGGGCCGATCGCTCTCGGCCACCTTGTCGGCAACCCACAGCGTCCGGGCGCTCGTTTCAGGCGCGTCTGCCTTTTCGATCGGGGCCGGCGCTGCCGCCTCTCCGGCTGCCTCGAAGGCCGAGGTGCGGATCGTCACCACCCTGACCGGATCGTGCGATTTCACCGTCTGGATCGCATTGCCGGCATAGATCGGCCGGTCGAAGGTTTCGGCGTCAACGACAGCTGTCACATCGGAAATGATCATCACATCGAGGCGCGCGGCGACGCGCGGCAGGATATTCTTGCCGTCGCTCGTCGCCGGCGCGGCGATGATGTCAAAACCATCCGCAAGCGCCCCGATCAGCGCTGCCGTCGTTTCGGCCAGCCGGTGCGCCAGCCCGTCGGCGTCGGCGACCAACACCTTGCTGACGCCATCGATGCGCGCGGCCTCGTCGGCAGCCTTGGAAACACCGGCCCCGGCCAGCAGTAGAGTGACGTCGCCAAGGCCTGACACGGCCTTCACGGCCCTCGCGGTGGCATCCCGCGCCAGAGCGTCGCCGTGGGTTTCGGCAAGAAGAAGAACGGACATCAGAGTACTCCCGCTTCGGTTTTCAGCTTCTCGATCAGCGCATCGACCGAGGCGACCTTGATGCCGCCCTTGCGCCCTTCCGGTTCACGGGTCCGTACAATCTCGAGGCGTGGCGAAACGTCGACGCCGTAGTCGGCGGCGGTCTTCTCTTCGAGCGGCTTCTTCTTTGCTTTCATGATGTTGGGCAGCGAAGCGTAACGCGGTTCGTTGAGACGCAGGTCAGTGGTGATGATGGCCGGCAATTCGACCGAGATCGTCTGCAGGCCGCCATCGACCTCACGCGTCACCTCCGCCTTGCCGCCGGCGAGCTCGACCTTCGAGGCAAATGTCGCCTGCGGCCAGTCGAGCAGCGCGGCAAGCATCTGGCCGGTCGCGTTCATGTCGTTGTCGATCGCCTGCTTGCCGGCGATCACCAGATCGGCCTGCTCCTGCTCGATCACAGCCTTCAGCAGCTTGGCAACGGCGAGCGGCTCGACATCGGTCTCCACGCTGTCGGCGGCAACGATGAGGATCGCACGGTCGGCGCCCATCGCAAGCGCGGTGCGCAGCGTCTCCTGCGCCTGCCGGACGCCGATGGAAACGGCGACGATCTCGTCGGCGAGCCCCTTTTCCTTCAACCGGATGGCTTCCTCCATCGCGATCTCGTCAAACGGGTTCATCGACATCTTCACGTTGGCAAGCTCCGGGCCGGAGCCATCCGGCCTGACCCGGACCTTGACGTTGTAGTCGATCACCCGCTTGACGGGCACCAGAATCTTCATGACCTGCATCTCCTCCGCTTTCCGGCGGATCCCTGTCTCCTCACAGCGATCCTGCCTGCTTCACACCCTATATGACATATAGGTTATAATTATGACGTATAGGTCATATCGGAGTTGAAGATCTTGTGCAAGTCCCTCGAAACCAGGGCGGCAGGTGACGAAAAGCGCGGCGGACCGGGCCGTCGCGCTTTCCGCAGTATTCAAGCGGGGTTCAGGCGATAGCGGCGTCGTCGGGCGCAACTGTAGCGCCGGCGATGATGACCGGCACCAGCAGGTCGCCCCAGTTGTTGCTGCCGCCATGGTGGCGCGCCGAACGAATGAGCTCGACCGATATGCCCGCGTCGACGGCGCGCATCACCGACTGGTTCAGCCGGTGCAGGTCATTGGCGATCATGCGGATCGCGGCCTGCTGGTCAGTCGTCATCTGTGCTGCCTGAAGATCGGCGCGCTCTCTGACATTGAGTTTCGGTGTCATTTTCTCCTCCTTCTGGCCTTCATTGGCCCGTTGTGGCCGTACCGCTCCTCTTCGGCACGGCCCGGTGATGTCATTCGGCGGGTTCGAACTGGGCGGCCTCGGTCGAATCGCCCATCGCGGTGGTGGAGGCCGCACCGCCGGTGATTGCCATCGAAACCGCATCGAAATAGCCGGTCCCGACCTCGCGCTGATGCTTGGTCGCGGTATAGCCCTTGGCCTCGGCGGCGAATTCGGCCTGCTGCAGCTCGCTATAGGCCGCCATCTGGCGGTCGCGATAACCGCGCGCCAATTCGAACATGCCGAAATTCAGCTGATGGAAGCCCGCAAGCGTGATGAACTGGAACTTGTAGCCCATGGCGCCCAGCTCGCGCTGGAACCGCGCGATCGTTGCTTCGTCAAGGTTCTTGCGCCAGTTGAACGAAGGCGAGCAGTTATAGGCGAGCATCTTGCCCGGATGCGCGCGGTGAACCCCTTCGGCAAAGCGGCGCGCCTGCTCCAGGTCCGGTTTCGAGGTCTCGCACCAGATAAGGTCGCAATGGGGTGCATAGGCGACCGCCCGGGCGATGCAGGCATCAAGCCCGTTGCGCACCCGGTAGAAACCCTCCGCGGTGCGGCCGGCCGCATAATCGACGAAAGGCTGGTCGCGTTCGTCGATGTCGGAGGTGAGCAGCTTTGCCGCCTCCGCGTCGGTGCGGGCGATGACCAGGGTCGGCACGCCCATGACATCGGCGGCAAGCCGGGCGGCGGTCAGGTTGCGGATATGGGCGCTGGTCGGGATCAACACCTTTCCGCCGAGGTGGCCGCACTTCTTCTCCGATGCCAGCTGATCCTCGAAGTGAACACCGGCAACGCCGGCTTCGATATAGGCCTTCATGATCTCGAATGCGTTGAGCGGCCCGCCAAAGCCGGCCTCGGCATCGGCGACAATCGGCGCGAACCAGCTGTCGACCGACAGACCCCTGCCCTCGGAAACCTCGATCTGGTCGGCGCGCTGCAGGGTGCGGTTGATGCGCCGCGCAAGCTCCGGCCCGGCATTGGCTGGATAAAGCGACTGGTCGGGATACATGGCCGAGGCCGTATTGGCATCCGCGGCGACCTGCCATCCGGACAGGTAGATCGCCTTCAGCCCGGCACGTACCATCTGCATCGCCTGATTGCCGGAAAGCGCACCGAGCGCGTTGACGAAATCCTCTTCGTGGAGCAGTCGCCACAACCGGTTGGCGCCCAACTCGGCAAGCGTATGACGGATGCGAAGAGAGCCGCGCAGCCGCTCCACCTCGGCAACGCCATAGCCCCGCGCGATACCATCAAAGCGCCCCTCGGGTGCACTCTCAACCAATCTGTAAAAATCTGTCATCGTTCTTCTCCTCTCAAAACGACAATTCGGCCGTTCGCCCGACACCCCATCTCCTGCAAGAAGTACCGACCAACGATCTGTTACAGACTTTACAGAATTGATAAAAGAAAGGCGACGATATTGCCTTTCATCAAGCTATAAATCGGGTTATATTGTCGTTCTTTTTACGATGCGCATTTGTAAAAATGTCAAATTTGTAAAAAAGACTGCGATGGCTTGGGAGGAGCGCATGGCGGAGAACAAGATATTTGCGGGCCCGCGGCTGCGGCGTTTGCGCAAGGCGCTCGGTCTGACGCAGACGGCGATGGCCGAGGCACTCGCCATCTCGCCCTCTTACCTGAACCTCATCGAACGCAATCAGCGCCCGCTGACCGTTCAGCTGCTGCTGAAGCTCACCGCCGTCTATGACGTCGATATCACGGCGCTGCAAAGCGACGACAGCGGCATGCTGAGCCAGCTGAAGCTGGTGTTTTCCGATCCGCTGCTATCGGGTGAACTGCCGGGCGATCAGGAACTGGTCGAAGTGAGCGAGGCCGCCCCCAATGCCGCCCTTGCCCTGATCAAGCTCTATCGCGCCTATGGCGAACAGGCCGCCCGGCTTTCGGATCTGACGGCACTGCTTGCGCGCGAAGGCCACGATACCGGCCTTGCCAGCGCACGCCTCCCGCACGAGGAGGTCCAGACTCTGTTTTCGCGGCGTCCGGCCTTCTTCCCGGCCATCGACGCGGCAGCGGAAGCCTTTCACCGCGGTGTTCTGACGGGTGACGATCCAGGCACCCTGTTGCGCGCATGGCTGAAGCAGAAACACGGCATCACCGTGCGCATTCTGCCGCCCGGAGCCATGGTCAGCCTCGGCCGCCGTTTCGACCGCCACACGATGCGCCTGTTCATCTCCTCCCGGTTTTCGCCGCACGACCGGCAGCGGGAGATCGCCATCGAGGTTGCGCATCTGGCGTTGCGAGACGAGATCTCGACGACGGCCGATGGCCTGACGCTTTCCAGCGACGAGGCCCGGCGCCTCGCCCGGTTCGAGCTTGCCCGTTACGCCGCCAATGCGTTGTTGATGCCCTATGGTCCGTTCATCGAGGCCGCCCGCCGCGAGCGCTTTGATATCAGCCTGCTCTGCGGCCGCTTCTCGGTCTCCTTCGAACAGGCGGCGACGCGGCTTGCGAGCCTCAGGCGACCGCAGCAGACGGGGCCGGGCTTTTTCGCGATGGAGGTTGATGGCGCCGGCAATATCCTGCGGCGTTTCGGCGCCGACGGGTTTCCGCACGCCGACTTTCGCGGCGAGTGTCCGAAGCTGCGGGTCTACGAGAGCTTCTACCAGCCCGGCCGGCTGCTTTCCGAGCGGGTGGAGATGCCCGATGGCAGCCAGTTCCTGCTGCTGTCGCGCACGGTGGATGGCCCCGAACCGGCGCTAGACGAAAGGCCGAGGCGCACCGCGCTACTGCTCGGCCTTCCCTTCGCCGAGGCCGAACAGACGGTCTACGGCAAACGGCATGCGGGTTCGGCCGAGGTGGAGCGCATCGGGCCAGTCTGCCGGCTCTGCGAACGACAAGGCTGTCTGTCGCGCGCTGAACCCGCCATCACCCGCCCGCTCGGCCTCGACGAAATGGCCGCCGGGCTTTCCGCTTTCGACTTCCGCTAGGCGTCCGCGCTCACCTCGCCATCCGGGCGCGGCGATCGAGATGGTCCCTTCTGGCATCGCGGACGCTGCGGTCGGGCGAGGCGAATTCAGCGGCAACGGCGCGGGCGAGGTCCAGGCCCTCGGCGCGCAGCGGGGCGTTCTCGTCGCCTTCGACGTTATAGATCAGGTGGCTTTCGACATCCCGGACCCCGCAATAGGCAAAGGTGCCGACATCGAGCTGCGTGCGCATGGCCTCGTCATAACCGTATTTGTCATAGGTCCGCTGCGACGAGCCGCCGATCCCGATCAGCACGGTCGGGATATTGCCGAGCAGCGATTGCAGCGGCGCCTTGCCGCGATCGGCAACGCCCTTACCGTATTGGTAGGCCCAGCCCCCGGTAAAGACGCGCTCGATCCAGCCCTTCATCATCGCCGGCATGCCCCACCAGTAGACGGGATAGACGAAGGCGAGCCGGTCGGCACGCTCGACGCGGCGATGCATCTCGGCGATGCCCGGCGGAATCGGGCCACCCCAGAAATGCGCATGATCGGCCTCGGTGAACCGCGGATCGAAGCCTTCGCGGTGCAGATCGAGAATATCGATCGTATCGCCGCGGGCCTGGAAGGCCTCGTGGAAAGCGTCCATCACGGCGGCCGGATACCGGTCGCGAAACGGATGGGAGAACACGGTGAGCAGGTGCATGTCGAACCTTTCTCTTGATGTCGGGACAGATGTATCGCCTAGCGCTCGGCTCTGGCGTTGCCGATCAGCAGAAGCGCAGCCATGCCGGCAGCACGGATGGCGCTCTCGCCACGATAGCTGGAGGCCGAGACGGCACCTTCGAAGAGGACGAGAACCTGCTCCGTCAGCTCTGTCGGCGGGGCTTGCCCGAGCGCCTTCGCGCAAAGCCTTTCGATGAGGGCGAGAAGCCGCTCACGATAGCGGGCGACCGCGGCCGCAACGGCGGGGTCATCCTCGCCCATCTCGCCGGCAGCTCGCAGAAACAGGCAGCCGCGAGCACCCTCGGCCTCCGCCCATTGCGCCAGCTCCTCGAACAGGGCTTCGAGGTCGTCAACGTCGAAACGCGCGAAGAAGCGGTTCTGCCGCTCTTCGAGCACGGCGACGACGAGTGCCTGCTTGTTGGTGACATGTTTGTAGAGCGTGCGGCTCGACACCTCGGCGGCGGCCGTCAGCCGGTCGACGCCCGATCCGGCAAAGCCGTGATGATCGAAGGTGGTTTCCGCACGGGCGAGTATCTTCTCTCTCAGCGTGGTCATGGACGATATGTAAAACGAACGTTTTACCTTGTCAACCTGACCGCCCGAGCCGGAAGCAGAAGCGGTGGCACGGGGCACACGGCCCCGGCCTGTTATCAGTCGATCAGACGCGCGGTATAGATCTCGTCCGCGGCAAGCGGCAGCAGCCGTTCGGCCATCTCGGCCTTCAGCGCCTCGTGGCGGGCGGTTTCCTCGGCCGACTTGTCCTTCTTGCCGCCTAGCCGGATGAATTCCTCCAGCACATGGCCGGGCTTGATGACCGCTTCGGCGGTCTTGCCGCGATAGGCAAAGCGGAAGAGATATGGACCCGGCGGATCGGTGATGACGTCCTTGCCGCCGAGCGGACGAAAGACGGCAAGCCGGTTCTCCGTCAGCCCGCGGGTAACCATTTCCAGCGCATCGCGGCCACCGGGACCGGTGAATGCCGTCAGGATGGAGATTTCGCGCCGTTCCAGCAGCTTGTCATCGAGCAGCGGAAATGCAGCCTGCATCGCCTTCAGCCCATGTACGACGCCGCCCGGAAAGCCGCCGCCGTGATAGGCCATGATCGCCTCGAACGAAAAGGTGAGCGGCCGCCCGTTCTCGCAAACGGTGATCGTGTCATGCATCGAGAAAATCCTTCAGATTGGGAACGAAACGGTCGAGAAAGCGGGTCGTCGCCGGCATGAAATGCGAGCCGTGATGGAACATCGGGTCGAGCGACGAGACGATCATCCGCCCCGGCGTCGACACCTCATCGATGTAGAGAACCGCCCTGCCCTCGCCATCGCGAACCAGCACTTCGGCGCCCTCCGGCGGATTGAACCAGCCGTGCAGATGCCAGGTCACATCCCGGTCGGTCATGCCGGCCATCAACGGATGCCCCGGTGCGGCGATCCTGACCCCGAGATCGGCATTTTCCCCAAGCCACCACCACCAGTTTGTTGGCGTCTGGATGAAATCCACATGCGAAAGCCAGAGATGCGAGAGGCTCTCGCCAAGCGCCACCACCGTGCCACCGGCCTGAAGATGGTCGGCGATGACGGGGCGGACGGCGATCATCCGCTGCGCCGGCGTGCGGCACGGCACCCAAAGGGCATCTGCCGGCTTCAGCGTACTGCTCAGCGCCTCAGGCGCGGTGACGACATCGAAGTGGCCGCCGTAGCGGGCGCCTTCGAGCGAATGGATATGATAGTAACAGCCGGAGGACGGCAGCACGAGGCGCCCGTCCTCGGCTGATGCATGATGTCCCGGATAGGTCTCGGCCTCGGCAAGCGCTTCGAGATAGCGACCGCCGGTCTGCCGGGCCGTCAGCCGGTCGACGCAGACGCCGCCGGAGACCCAGTCGATGATCCGGGCGGCAAGGGTTGCGGGCAATTCCCACTCCCGGCCCATCGTCGCCAGATCGTTGCCGGCGTGGCTGAAGATCCGGCCCCCGCCCTCGCGCTCCCACACCCAGTCCACCGGCACCTGCGCCGGGCCGAGGCCATTCACCGCCACCGCACCACGGGGCAGCGGATTGCAGCCCCGACCGTAGAAGCCGGCAACATTCCTGTTGGTCTCGAGCCTCTTGAGGTCGATGCCATCAAAGATCGGGTGAGCATTGACGGCCTGAAGATCGAAATCGGCCCGCTTCGGCGCCCGGATCGGCCGGTACTGTTCCATGCCGTCGACCAGCGGCCGCACCATATGGCCGTTGAAGAACCAGCGGCCGCCCTTGGCGAGGAACCGATCGAGCGCCGGCTTCAGACGCAGCGTGGCATCCTGATCGAGCTGGTTGGAGGTGATCAACCCGTCGGATTGCGTAAGCTGCTCCGGCTTCAGGTCGGACTGCTCGACGATGACGAGATGGCCGTCGGCCGCGGCCTGACGGAAGGTCGCGGCAGGGCCTTCATAGGAGGATTTCACATAAAGAATGGTCATGAATATTCACGTCCTGCAAAGGCCGGCACCACGGCGCGGCGCGCGGCTCCTCCGCTGCCATGCATCTCGACCCAGCGCATGTCGACGCCATAGAGCGTGTTCAGCGCCTCCGGTACGATCATCTCCTCGACCGTACCGTTGATCTCCCGCCCACCCGGCATCATCAGCAGCACGTCATCGGCAGCCGCCAGCGCATGGTTGGGGTCGTGCGTAGTGAACAGGATTGCCCGGTCGCGGCGGTCACGCAGCATGTTGAGAAGATCGAGTGTCTTCGACTGGTTGCCGAGATCGAGCGCCGAGGTCGGCTCGTCGAAGACCAGAGCCGGAGAGCCTGTGGCAAGGGCGCGGGCGATCAGGATCATCCGCCTCTGGCCGCCTGACATGCGGTCGTAGCGGTGCTCGGCAAGCCCCGTGGCACCGACGATGTCGAGGGCTTCACGGGCCGCCTCGATATCGCCTTTCCCCGGCTGGCCGAAGAGCCCGATGCGGGCGGCATGGCCCATGACCACGACATCCAGACCCGAAAGCTTCGCCTGGGATGCGCCGTGCTGTGGCACATAGCCGGCTATCTTCGGTGCAGTGCGTTTTCCGGCGGCAAGCGGCTGGAAGCCAAGCAGCGCCCTCAGCAACGTCGTCTTGCCGCGGCCGTTCGGGCCGAGAACGGCCATCGTCCGCCCGACAGGGACCTCGAAGGTGACGTCGCGGAAGATCACGCGGCTGCCGAAGGAAACGGTCGCGCCTTCAAGTCCGATCATGGCTGGTTGACCCTGGAAAAATGGCGCCTCAGCAGAATGCCGAACACCGGGGCACCGATCAGCGCCGTCAGGACGCCGAGCGGGATTTCCGCAGACGTCAGCGTGCGGGCGAGCGTATCGATGAAGGTGAGATAGGCGGCCCCGAGAATGGCGGAAGCCGGGATCAGCACACGATGATCCTCGCCGACGAGGATGCGGGCGGCATGGGGCACGACAAGGCCGATCCAGCCGATGATCCCCGCGACCGCGACCGAGGTCGCCGTCATCAGCGCCGTCGCAACGAAAACATACCAGCGCTCGCGATCCGGATTGACGCCGAGCGAGCGAGCCTCGGTATCTTCCAGCGACAGCAGGTTCAGCCGGTAGCGGAACAGCCAGATGGCGACAAGGCCGATTGCAAGCCCCGGTAGCCCGAGCCAGAACCGCGCCCAGGTCGCCGTCGAAAACGAGCCCATCAGCCAGTAGACGATGGCGGGAAGCGAGGTATTGGGGTCGGCGACGAACTGGACAATCGAGACCAGCGCGGCAAAGAGCGCGCCGACCACCATGCCCGAAAGAATGACGGTGACGATTTCGGTGCGGCCGTTGATGCGGGCGAGAAGTCCGACGATCACCAGGGCGGAAAGGCCGAAGAAGAAGGCAAAGCCCAATAGCGTGACGCCAGCATAGCCGAGCAGGATCGCCAGCGCGCCACCAAAGGCAGCGCCCTGGCTGATGCCGAGCACCTGCGGTGAAACCAGTGGATTGCGGAAAACGCCCTGGAGCGCGGCACCGCCGACGGCAAGGGCCGCTCCGGAGACCGCGGCGATCAGGACCCGCGGCATGCGCACCAGGAGCACGATGCGCTGATCGATGCTTTCCAGCGGCGCGGAGGGGTTCGCCAGCCATTGCAGGATAATCTCCGCAATCCGGCCGGGCGTGACGGAAAACCGCCCCGCCCCGATAGAAAAGATGAGGGCCGCAAGCAGGGCGGCGACCATTGCCGCAAACATGCCGCCCCTCAGGGCGCCGGTCCCGCCATGAAGGCGGGCGCCGGCTTCCGTCATGTTCATGACTTCGCCTTGAACTGGTCGTAGCCGGCGGCGCCCTCGTTGAGGTCGACCCAGAGGATGTTGTCGATATCCTCCTCGCTGAGGTCGTAGTCGTAGATGGTCTTGTAGACCTGCTTCATCTCGGCCCTCAGGTCGTAGTCGAAGACCTCCGGGTGCAGCAGATCGGCGAGCCACATCCAGGTCAGTGGGCTTTCCGTGTTCGGCGGATCCCAGCGATAGCCGCCGAGCGGCATGCGGTAGACCTTGTGATTCTGCGCCGCATTGGTGAGCGAGAGGATCGGATCGCTATAGATCCGCTCCGGCGCAATATCGCTCTCGAAATTGTTGAGCAGGATGACGTCGGGATTCCACTCGGCGATCTGCTCGGGGTTGATGGTGACACCGTTCGCCTCGAGATCGGCCGAGGCGCTCGTGCCGCCGGTCAGTTCGATATACCAGGTATTGTAGTTGTTCTTGGCGCCGGATGCCGTCAGCGTTTCCTTCGCGCGCAGCAGGTAGAGCACCTTCGGCTTGTCGGCGTCGGCGATGTCCGCCGCCTTGCCGGCAATATCGGACGCCACCTGTTCGCGCCATTCGATGAGCGGGCCGATCCGGTCGTCGCGGCCCATGGCCTCGGCCGACAGCGTCATGTATTCGCGGGCCTTTTCCTCCGTGCCGTAGGAAATCAGCATCGCCGTCAGGCCGGCATTGGTGATCGGGTCGACGAGATCGTCGCCGCGGTCGGCCCACTGGATGACGAGGTCGGGATTGGTGGCCGCCAGTTCCTCGACATTCGGAATGAAATTCGGCGCCGTGATGTCCGACGGGATATCCTTGGCTTCGGGATAGATCTTGCCGAGAATGCCATCGAGCACCGCCTGCTTGGCGACGGGATTCATACCGACCTGCTTCTCGACGCCACCATCGATCGCGATCAGCGTTGATGCCATCGGCATCGGAATGGAGGCGACGCGCTCGGCCGGCGCTTCCAGTCTGACCGCGCGACCCGCCTGGTCAGTCAGTTCAATCGGATCAGCCATGGCGGTGTGCGCCATCAGGGCCAGGAACGCGCCGGACAGGATGCCGGAGGCCTTGCGGATTTTCATCGATATGTCCCCATTAATAAGTCGGTACTTAAACCGCGTTATATTAACAGGAGTTTTATAGTCAAGTTTCTTCGTTGCTGGCAAGGCGACCGAAAACCGCCCTGTGTTTTTTCGGCCTCAGTCCCTCGGCTCCAGCGCATCCCGCAGGCCATCGCCAACGAAGTTCACGGCAAGCACCGTCGCGAGAATGAAGAGACCCGGCGCCAGCGCCAGCCAGGGCGCAACCCTGATCCAGGAGCTCGCGGCGTTCAGCAGGTTGCCTCAGCTTGGCATCGGATGCCGGCGCGCTGCATGCGCCCTTCCCCGTCCGCGTTCCCGGTCCGCGCGGCTACCATCTCGTCTCCTCCTCCGCCAAATCCGAGCTCCGCCGCGTCAGGCTCTTCCGCCGCTGGATTCTGGAACAGACAAGCCTCTAGGGCCACGCTCCGGCCAATCGACGGCTTCCGCCGAACGGATGGACGGGTCATGCCATTGCCAAGGCCCACCGCCAGGGCAACAGCTTCGACCCGGTCCGGCACCTCGCGGCGCCTTGATCGGCCCCAGCCAACGCCCTATCAGCCTGCGCACCCCTTCGGGCAATGCCTGAACGTCACCGCCGATTTGTGGATGTCGCCAAAAAAACCCTTGATCTCATGCACATTTGACCCTACACGGGCGTCACCGGAGAGGTGGCCGAGTGGTCGAAGGCGCTCCCCTGCTAAGGGAGTATACCAGTGATGGTATCGAGGGTTCGAATCCCTTCCTCTCCGCCATCTTCAGTAATCCAGACATCATCAAGTCTCGCGAAGTGGCCGCGTCGATGCAGCCGCCGATGGCGGCTAGGCGAGAGTTTTGTGATGTGGCGGCGGGTGGCTTCATCTGCGGCTTGTGACAGAGGCAGGATCAAAAGCTTAGGGGCGCGATCGTGTCTTCGCGCCCCTTTTCCTCGATCTCTTTTTTAGTGCAAGAGATCAGGTCTTACTGCTCGGCGACCTTGCGGGCCGCGTCGAGCCAGCCGTCGACGGTTTCGCGGTTGGCGGCGATCCAGTCGGCGGCCTGCTGCTTCAGATCTTCCGGCGTGTCGGCACCATTCTTCATCGCGGCATTCTGCTTGTAGATGAAGCTGATCGGCAGCGATGCCTCCTCGATGAGCTTTGCGGCCACCGGATTTTCATCCAGGAAGTCGTTGTTGCCGACGATGCGGATGTCGTTGACAGGCCAGCCCAGCGTGCAGGGATTGGCCACGCAACCTTCGATGTCTTCGACCGTCGCGGTATCTGCCATGGCCTGCTGGTCTTCCGGCAATTTGACGTCGGGCGTCTCGATCCAGACAACATCCTCGCCGGGCTTCAGCTCGTTGACCGTCCAGTTCGGTGTCCAGGTGTAGAACAGGATCGGCTCGCCGTTCGAATAGGCCGCAATCGCATCCGCCATGGCGGCCGAGTAGCCGGCGTTGATGACGTTGATGTCGTCATGCAATTCGAAGGCATCCATCTGATAGGAAATCGTCAGCTCGCAGCCCCAGCCGGGCGGGCAGCCGACCATATCGGCCTTGCCGTCGCCATTGCGGTCGAAGGCCTGCTTGACCTCGTCGCGGCGGAAATCGTCCAGCGTCTTGATGCCGTACTTGTCGGCCGATGCCTTGTCCACCAGATAACCCTGCAGCGCGCCCTGCTTGACCACATAGCCAATCGGTCGCGCGTTGAAGCCCGGCTGTTCCAGGTAGACATTGTGGAGCGGCAGCCAGCCGTCATAGTAGAGGTCGGCGCTGCCCTGGGAGACGGCCTGATAGCTGAGCGGCACATTGCTGTCGAGCGGATCCTCGACATTGTAGCCAAGCTCGCCGAGGAGCTCGGAATAGACCGCGGTGATGATGTAGCCAGTATCATCGTTCGCCTGGGCGAACCTGACGTCGACACCTTCGCCCGGCTGCTCCGATTGGGCTGAGGCGCCGTGAGCCCCTGCAAGGGCAATGGAGAGGGCCAGCAATCCGCCGGCGAACACATTCTGTTTCTTTTTGAAAATAACCAAACTTTCCTCTTTGTCTCAATCCGTTTGCAAAAGCGGCAGGCCGGGCGACATGTCGCAATCCGACCAATAAATGCCGCAGATGCTGTACCTACGACATAGCCAATGCGTGCATCAACAGCACGAGACAGCTAGAGGATGTGAATTGCTGCCGGCCGCGCCGAGCCGAAAGAGCGCCGTGGCGCTCAGCCCACCTGGCGCACGGCGCCGCCCGCGGTCTGGACCGCGCGGCTGCCAGCGCGAATGGCGGCGGCAAGCGAGGCTGCGGGATCGGCACCTTCGAGCCAGCCATCGACGAAACCGGCATTGAAGGCATCGCCGGCGCCAGTGGTATCGACAACGGGAACCGGTTCGGCCTCCTGGCGGAGGCGCTCGCCGCCGCACAGTGCAAAGGCGCCCTCGCCGCCCGCCTTGATCACGACGTTCGGGAAATGGGCGCCAAGCGCTGCAAGCATGGCGGCGGGATCGCTCTCGCCGGTGATCTCGCGGGCCTCTTCGAGATTGGGCAGAAAGAGGTCGATGCCGCGACTGTTTGCAACAAGCGCAGGATCGCCGATCAGCGCATCGTCCCAGCTCGGATCGAGCGACACCGAAAGGCCGGCCGCCTTGGCGCGGGAGACGAGATCCGGCATCTCCGCCAGCGTTGCATATTCGGCGATGTGGAGGTGGCGCGCGTGGGACCAGGAAAGTGCCGCTTCCAGTGTCGCGGGCTCGGCCGGGCCGGCCCGTCGTGTCAGGAAGGCACGCTCCGAACCGATCACGGAAGCGACGGTGAGCTGCGGGCCAGCGTCTTCCGCGCGCTCAAGAAAGGAAAGGTCGATGCCGCTCTCGGCGAGCTGGCCTTCGATTGCAACGGAGAGCGCATCGTGGCCGAGGCGGCCGACCAGTGCCGCCGGCCGGCCGACATCGACGAAATGCGCCGCCGAGATGAAGGCACCGCCGCCGGCCGCGATCGTCAGCGCATCGGCGAAGACCTCGCGACCCAGCACCGGCATGCGATCAAGCCCGGTAAAAATCAGGTCGCAGTAAATCCGGCCGACGCAGAGCACGGCCGACCTTTCCTCATGCTTCATGGTCATTTGCGGCCCAGGCTCTTTTCGGTCTTGGCGTCGAAGAGGTAAAGCTTGCCGGGCGGCACGGTGCAGGTGACGGTGGCACCGACGGGCGGCATCACAGTGCCCGGCGAAGTCGCGATCACGTTTTCACCGGCAACGGTGAGATGCACCATGGTTTCGGGTCCAAGCGGCTCGACCGCCTCCACCACGCCCTCAAGCGTGAGGATGGCGTCGGCGGGCACGTCTCCGTCGACCGCCGCGGCCAGATCGTGCGGACGGATGCCGACCAGAACATCGGCGCCGAGGTCGCTCTTGCCGAGCTTTGCAGCGGGCAGCATGTTCATCGACGGCGAGCCGATGAAGCGGGCTGTGAAGACATCGGCTGGATGCTCGTAGAGGTCCACCGGCGTGCCGGTCTGCAGGATATTGCCGTCCTTCATCACAACAATGCGGTCGGCCATGGTCATGGCCTCGATCTGGTCGTGGGTGACATAGACCGTCGTCGTCTTAAGCTCCTGATGCAACTTCTTGATTTCAATACGCATCTGGGCGCGAAGCTGGGCATCGAGATTGGAGAGCGGTTCATCGAACAGGAAGGCCGACGGGTTGCGCACCATCGCGCGACCGATCGCAACGCGCTGGCGCTGGCCGCCGGAAAGGGCCGCCGGCCGTCGCTCCAGATACTCCGTCAGGCCGAGAATGCGTGCGGCATCATCGATGCGCGCATTCTTCTCCTCCTTCGAGAGTTTGGATGTGTAGAGCCCGAAGCCGATGTTCTGCCGCACCGTCATATGCGGATAGATCGCGTAGTTCTGGAACACCATGGCAATGTTGCGGGCCTTCGGCGCCCGCTCATTGACGACATCGCCCCCGATCTTCAGCGTGCCACCGGAGATCTCCTCGAGGCCCGCGATCATACGGAGCGTGGTCGACTTGCCGCAGCCGGAGGGGCCGACGAAGACGACGAACTCGCCATCCTCGATTTCAAGGTCGATCCCGTGAACGGCTTCGACCTTGTCGTAGCGCTTCACCAGTTTCTCCAAAGCAATTGAAGCCATTATGCTTTTCCTCTCAACCGGTTGAAACGTTCATTGCGTATTCTGGTTGCGTCAGTCAGATGCGCGGCCTGCTTTCCGGCCGCACCGCGAAAGCCTTCCAGTGTCTCGCGATAGCCGGCGATGGCATTGCCCAGCGGCTCCTCCGCCGGGCCGCCATAGCGGGCGCGCACACGGACAAAGTATTCGGGCGAAACGATCTCGCGGAAGGCGGCCTCGTCCAGCGTGCTCTCGCGGCCGGCATGGGCGGCGAAGGCCTTGCGGAAGGTGCCAAAGCCATCGCTTGCCAGCGCGCCGCCGGCGGCCACCACAGCGCGGGCGACATCGGCTGCGATCTCGTGTGCCTGGCGAAAGGAAAGCTGCTCCCGCCGCACCAGCGAATCCGCAAGCTCGGTGATGGTGATGCATGAACGGTCGAGATTGGCGGCAACCCGCTCGCCGTTGATGCTGACGGCGGCAATCAGACTCGCCATCAGATCGAGCACGCGGTAGCCGGCATCGAAGGCCTGATAGCCCATGGCCTGGGTCTCGCCTTCGCTGTCATTCATGTCGGTGAACGGCGTGTTGTGCATGATCGTCAGCACGGTCTGCGCCCGGCCCACCGTCTGGCTGGCCAGATGCCGCATATGCTCGATCGGCACCGGGTTGCGCTTCTGCGGCATGATCGAGGAGATCTGCACCAGCGCGTTCGGCACATAGAGCTGGCCGACCTCGAAGCTGGTCCAGACCTGAAAGTCCTGGATCAGGCGACCGAGATGCAGAAAGAGAAGCTCCAGCGCCGAATATGTGCCGGTGATGTAGTCGACGGCGGCGATGCAGCTATAGGAATTCTGCAGCGGCGCCGAGAAGCCGAGCAGTTCCGCCATCAGGTGCCGGTCGATGGGAAAGCCGGACGTGGTGATCGCGGCAGCGCCCATCGGCGACAGGTCGACGGTCTTGCGGGCTTCGAAGAGCCGGGCGATATCGCGCGACAGGACCTCGATCGCGGCAGAAAGGTAATGACCGAAGGTCGTCGGCTGGGCCGGCTGGCCGTGGGTATAGGCGACGATCAGCGTTGCCTTTTCGCGCTCGGCTGTATCGATCATCGCGGCAAGCAGCGCGGTGGCCTTTTCGATGGCCACGTCGATATGGGCACGCAGGCCGAGCTTGAACAGCGTGTGATCGATATCGTTGCGCGAGCGGGCGGTGTGCAGCCTGCCGCCGAGATCGGGCCCGAGCCGGGCTTTCAGTTCCTTCTCGATCAGGAAGAAGAAATCCTCGACCTCACCGGTATATTCGAGCGCTGCCGGGTCGACTTCGGCATCGATGGCGGCCAGCGCCTCGGCGATCTTTCCGGCCTGGTCGGCGGTCAGGATGCCGGTCTCGTGGAGCATGACGAGGTGGGCGCGATCGATCGCCTTGAAGCCCTCGGCGAAGTGCATTTTTGCCTCGTCGAACAAAGGCTTGAGAACGGTTTCCTTGTAAACAGGATCAGGGAATTTTGTGGTGTCGTTCTGTGCTGGATTATGCATGATCTATCCCTTGACGCCGGCAAGCATGACGCCGCGCACGATGTAGCGCTGGAAGATGAGGAAGACGAGAAGCGTCGGTATGGTGGCAAGTGCCGCACCGGTCATGATCATCTCCCATTCGATCTGCGCCTCGACGGCAAACGACGAGAGCCCCACCGGCAGCGTGTAGAGTTCGCTCGAGGTGGTGACGATCAGCGGCCAGAAGAAGGCGGTCCAGTTGCCGAGGAAGGTGAAGATCGCGAGTGCGGAGATGGCGGGCGCGACCAGCGGCATGGCGATCCGCCACCAGATGACGAATTCGTTCATGCCGTCGATGCGAGCGGCCTCCATGAAATCGTCCGGCACGCCCTCGAAGAACTGGCGCATCAGGAAGGTGCCGAAGCCGGTCATCATGCCCGGGAACATGATGCCCCAATAGCTGTCGAGCCAGCCGAAATTCGCCGACATCAGATACCACGGAATGACCAGCATCTCGGTCGGGATCATCAGCGTCGAGAGGATGGCGAGGAAGATGAAGCGGCGGCCGCGGAAGCGGAATTTGGCGAGCGTATAGCCGACGAGACTGTCGAAGAACACGTTCGAGCAGGTGACGATGGTGGCGACCAGCAGCGAGTTGAAGAACCAGCGGGCGAAGCCGGAAGAGGTCAGCACCTCGATATAGTTGGAAAACGTCGGATCCTGCGGGATCAGTCGCAGGTCGTAAACCTGACTTCCGGGCTTCAGCGACGTCGAGAACATGAAGAGCAGCGGCGTGATCATCACGATGCCGCCGATCAAGAGCAGCGTCCACATCAGTACATAGCCGGGGCGGACCTTCGGGCGGTAGCGGGAGACCGCCTCGTTGCGGGTAAGATCGGTCATGACTTGTCCCTCAGGATCCAGAGCTGCAGGAGCGAGATGACCAGCAGGATGAGGAAGAGAACCACGGTCTGCGCCGCCGCATAGCCCATCTGGTAAGACGAGAAGGCGGACTGGTAAATCATCAGCACCAGCGGCTTGGTCGAGCCGAGCGGGCCGCCGGGATCGTTGGTGGTCATGTTGTAGACCTGGTCGAAGATCCGGAGGAACCCGATCGACGACAGCACGACGAGAAAGACGGTGGTCGGCTTCAGAAGCGGCAGTGTGATCTTGCGCAGGATCGCCCATTCGCCGAGGCCGTCGATGCGGGCGGCTTCATAGAATGTCGTCGGTATGGCGCGAAGACCGGCCATGAAGATGATGATCTGGAAACCGAGCCCGGCCCAGATCGCCGTCACCATGATCGATGGCAGCGCCTGCGAGGTCGAGCGCAGGAAGGGCTGCTGCGGCAGGCCGAGCGTCGACAGAAGGTCGTTGATGACACCGATCGGCGCGGGCTGGTAGAACCAGCGCCACACCCAGGCCATGGCCGCCGCCGTCGTCAGGAACGGCATGAAATAGAGCGCGCGGATGAAACCGTGGCCGAAGCGCACGCGGTCGAGGAAATAGGCGATGGTGAAGGATAGCACCAGCGAGATGGGCGTGCCGAAGACCAGATATGCAAAGGTGTTCTTGAACACCTTCCAGAAGTCCGGATCGGCAAACAGCTTCTGATAATTTGCAAAGCCGATGAATTTCGGCGGCTTCATCAGGTTCCAGTCCGTCAGCGACAGCCGGAAGGCATCGAGCGTCGGATAGAAACGGATGACGCTGTAAAACAGCACCGGAAGCGCCAGAAAGGTCCAGACCCAGATGAGGCGCTTGGTCTTCATCGAGAAGCGGTCGAAAAAGCCGCCGCCTTCGGGGCGGCCGGTCGCCGCCCCTGTCGTTGTTTGAACGGGCATGAGCCGGCTCACATCGCTTCGTCGATAATGGTCTGCTCTTCTTCGGCCGCTTCCTTGATGCTGTCGGCAGGCGACTGGCCGTCAAGCAGCACACGGTTCGCCATGTCGATGGCGACCTGACGCTGTGCCGATTCATCGACAAACAGCGTGGTATGGGCGTAGTCGAGGCCCTTCAGGAACGGTCCGTAGATCGGGTTGGAAACGTTCTCGTCGGTCAGCGCCACCTCACGCTTGGCCGGCAGCTCGCCGACAACCTCCAGCCAGACTTCCATGGCTTCAGGCGAGGTCAGATAGGTCAGGAACTTTTCGGCGGCCTCAAGCTTCTCGCCCTCCACCTTGGCACCGATGCCATTGGCGAAGTAGCTCGAATAGTTCGAGCGCATGCCGTCGGCATTCGCCGGCAATTCGGTCACGCCCCAGTCGAAGTCGGTGATCTGGCCGAAGGAACCGAGACGGAAGGTGCCATCGATGGTCATGCCGGCGCGGCCGCCCTTGAAGGCCGCCTGGGCCTCATCCATGAAGCCCGCCTGCCCGACCTTTTCCTCAAGCTGCAGGTTGGTATAGAATTCCAGGGCTTCCGTGCCCTCCGGGCTGTCATAGGTCACCTTGCGGTAATCGTCCGTGTAGGGAACGCCGCCGAACTGGCGCACCAGCACTTCGCGCCACCACTGGTGATCCTGGCCGCCCATGTCGAGCGTCATGCCTTCGGTGGTGATGTTGCCGGCGTCGTCATGCTTGGCAATCGCCTTGGCGGCGGCAACCATGTCGTCCAGTGTCTGCGGCGGGCTATTCGGATCGAGGCCGTTCTCCTCGAACAGCTTCTTGTTGTAGAACAGCGCCAGCGAGCGCACCGCCGTCGGCAGGCCGTAATACTCGCCGTCGCGCTTCATCGCGGTCACGATCGGGAAGAACTCGCTTTCGATCGCATCATGCGGAAAGGCATCCTGCGGAAGCGGCTGCAGCAGGTTGCCGGCAACGAACTTGTCGAGCCAGCCATAGAAGAGCTGCATGACATCCGGGCCCTTGCCGGCCATGTTGGCGGCGACGATACGGGTCTGGTAGTCGGCATAGGGGAAGGTCGTCTGCTTGACGGTGATATCTGGATTGGCTTCCTCGAACTTCTCGATCAGCTGATCCATCGCGTTGACGCGCGTCTCGTAGATATACTGCCAGTATTCGATCTCGACCGCATTGGCCGAACCGACGGAAAAAAGGCTGATACCGGACATCAGCCCGGCGAGCAAAAGTGCCTTGCGCATTGAAATCTCTCCACTTCCCTTGACGATCACCATGGACCTTCAGGGCTTTTGTTCCCGAAAAGCCGTCACCCCTCTCAGGTTGCGGCCTGCTCAGCGCCCGCTTTTACAGTGCGCCTGGGCGCCATTGCCGGCACCTCTCCTTTACGGTCGCGTGACATCAGGGTTTTGTCAATAAGATAATCTACTTGAATTAATATATTGACGTTAGAAAGGTCGCGCATCAGACTGAGGCCATAAGAGAGCGGAACGCATGAACGAAAAGACGCGCGGACAGTTCGCCATCGGCAACAATCCGGAACGCAACAGGGAACACAATCGCCGGGTCGTGCTCGACATCGTGCGTCAGCACGGCATGCTCGGCCGCATGGAGATCGCGCGCCAGACACAGCTGACGGCGCAGGCGGTTGCCAATATCGTCGATGATCTCGTCGGCTCCGGTCTCCTGATCAGCACCGGCAGGCGCCGTTCCGGCCGCGGCCAGCCGCCGATCCAGTTTGCCGTCAATCCCGAAGGCGCCGCCACCATCGGCGTTGAGATCGCCACCGACCAGATGGTCGTCACCGTGCTCGATCTGACCGGCGTGCTCCGCTACAAGCGCATCATACCGCTCACCGATCTGACACCCGAACGCTGCCTGCCCGTCTTTGCCCTGGAAGTGGAGCGCGCCCGCAAGTCCTTCGATGCGCCGCTTCTCGGCGTCGGCGTCGTCATGCCCGGCCCGTTCGGCATCGAAGGCATGAGCTTCGTCGGCCCGACGACGCTTCCCGGCTGGAGCGGCATTGATGTGAAGGCGGCACTGACGGAGGCCTGCGGCATCGAGGTCGCGCTTGAAAACGATGCAGCGGCCGCCGCCGTCGCCGAGCGGCTATTCGGCGCAGGCCATTCGATCGCGCACTTCTGCATGCTCTATTTCGGCACCGGCATCGGGCTGGGCATGATCCAGGACGGCGCGCCTTATCGCGGCGCCTTCGGCAATGCCGGCGAGATCGGCCATGTGCCGGTCGTGCCCTCCGGCCGTCTCTGCCCGTGTGGTCAGCGCGGCTGTCTCGAGCGCTATGCCTCGCTGCATGCACTGCACGAGAAATTCGATCAAAGTGGTAGAGAATGGCCACAGGCTTATGAAATCGAAAAGCTTTTCCAATCCGGAGACACGGTCGTTGAAGCCTGGGTCGATGAGGCAGCGGCGCATCTTTCAACCGTAGTCGGCTTGCTCGAAAACATCTTCGATCCGGAAACAATCATCTTCAGCGGCGCGTTTTCGGACGCCATCATGGATGCCGTCATCGCCCGCATGCCCGCGCTGCCGCCCTCTGTCGCTGCCCGCGCCGAGCGCGCCCTGCCGCGTGTGATGCGCGGTCAGACGGGACAGTATACGGCCGCCCTGGGCGCCGCCGCCCTGCCGCTCTTCGAAATCCTGACGCCAAAGCTCGAAACATCGCCACCCGATCAGCAGGTGGCCTGAAACACCAACGGGGACCAAAATGCTCACGCCGCGCCAACGCATCGAACAGGAAATGTCGTCGTCTGCCCATGTGCGGCTCTATCGGGCACTCACCCGCCTGACATCGCCCGTGACGATGATGAACACCGGCGCGCATCCCGATGACGAGCAATCGGGCCTCCTTGCCTGGCTCAGCCTCGGGCTTGGCATGCGCGTCATCATCGCCTGCTCGACACGCGGCGAAGGCGGGCAGAACGTTCTCGGCCCGGAGCGGCTCGGCGCGCTCGGCGTGCTCAGAACCCGCGAACTGGAAGAAGCGGCCCGCGCGCTCGATGCCGATATTCACTGGCTCGGCCACGGATCGGAGGACCCGGTCCACGATTTCGGCTTTTCGAAGGATGGCGACGCCACCTTCGCGCGCTGGGGCGAGGACCGCATCGTCGAGCGGATGGTGCGTGCTTATCGTGCCGAACGGCCCGATATCGTGCTGCCGACCTTCCTCGACGTGCCCGGCCAGCACGGCCACCACCGCGCCATGACACGGGCCGCCGAGACCGCCATCCGCCTTGCCGCAGACGAGACCGCCTACCCGGAACATTTCGCCGAGGGGCTGAAGCCGTGGAAGGTCGCGAAATACTATCTGCCGGCGTGGTCCGGTGGAGGCGGCACCTATGACGACGACCTGCCCCCGCCGCCGGCGACGCTGACGATCGACGTTGATGGCAAGGATCCGGTGACCGGCGCCGACTTCGATCGCATCGGCGAGTGGTCGCGCTACTGCCACGCCTCGCAGGGCATGGGGCATTGGCCGGAGCGGCCGGACCACCGCTGGCAACTGCATCTTCTGCTCGGGGAGAGTGGTAGCGTGCCGGAAGCGGCCATTCTCGATGGCCTGCCCACCTCGCTTGCCGCCCTTGCCGAGAGCGGCAGGCTCCACGATACACTCGCCGCCGCCGATGCCGCGATTGCCGCAGCGATCACGGCCTTTCCCAACGCCAGAACGGTGCAGAAATGCCTCGCCGAGGCGCTGTCTCAGATCGAAGCGGCCGAAGGCCTTGTCGATGAAGCTTTCGACGCGCGCCACAGTCACCGCCTTGCCCGCAAACGCGCCGAGATCGCCGCAGCGCTGATCGAAAGCGCCGGCCTCTTCGAGCGTGCCTTCGGCGATGCCGATTATCTTTCGCCGGGCGGATCCGCGACGCTGTCCACCGTTCTTGCCGAAGGTGCGTCAGCGGAGGTCACGCCCAATCTGCCCGCCGGCGTGCAGGTGGCCGAGTCGCGCGACAAGGACGGCATCCGCACGTTCACGCTTGCGGCCGCGGCCGACGCTCCGCTCTCCAATCAGTATCCGCCGCTCTGGTCCTCGCTCGGCGGAAACGGGCCGGTTTCGGTGACGCTGAAAGCGACCATCGCCGGATGCCAGGTGGCGAAGGCCTTTGATCTCGAAACCCCGCTCCCGCTTGCGCCGGCACACTCAGTGGCTCTGAAACCGAACGCGTTTATCGTTCCGCTTCAACAGCTTCCAATGAAACTCTCATTTTCCGCAGACACCGATCTACCCCTTCACTTCAACGCCGAAGACGGCTTCGGAATCGTGCCGGATGGTGGTGAATTCACGGTTCAGGTTCCGCAGGCCGAAACGCCGGGCCTCACGGTCTTGACGCCAGAGATCGACGGCAAGCCGGCGGCGAATATCGCCAGCTTCACCTACCCCCATATCGGCAAGAACCGCTTCATCCGGCCGGAGACGCTGAGCATCCTGACGCTGGATCTGAAACTGCCGGACGGCGCGAAGGTCGGTTATGTCAGTGGTGGCGCAGACAATGTCGGCACTTGGCTGAGCCGCATGGGCCTCGATGTCACCGAACTCGACGCCAATGCCCTTTCCGGCGATCTGTCGCGGTTTACCACCATCGTCATCGGCATCTTCGCTTTCGGCACCCGGCCCGACCTCGCGGCCGCGACGATGAAGCTTCACCGCTTCGTGGAGGATGGCGGCCATCTCGTCACGCTCTATCATCGCCCCTCCGATGGCTGGTCCCCGGAGACGACGCCGCCGCGCTATCTGAAGATCGGCACGCCATCGCTGCGCTGGCGCGTGACCAACCCGGCCGCCGATGTCGATGTGCTTCTGCCGGATCACAAGCTGCTGAAGGGACCGAACCCGATCGGCCCGGACGACTGGGCCGGGTGGCACAAGGAACGCGGGCTCTATTTCTCGGCCGAATGGGACGACGCCTACGAACCGCTTCTTGCCATGCATGACGAAGGCGAAAAGCCGCTTCATGGCGCCCTCGTCTCCGCGCCCATCGGCAAGGGCCGGCACACCCATACAAGCCTTGTGCTGCATTACCAGATGGACCGGCTCACCCCCGGCGCCTTCCGGCTGATGGCAAACCTCGTGCAGCCGGCGTGAGCGCCGGGGCCGCGACACCCGAGACGAAGAATTCGGCAAGCCAGGGCATCGCCTGGCTTCTGACCGACATGGCGCTGGTCACCTTCATGAGCGCGCTGGTAAAGGCGAACAGCGTCGCCTATCCTGCGATCCAGCTCGTCTTCATCCGCGCGCTGATCGGCCTGCTGTTCATCCTGCCGATGATCATCCGCAACCGCGCTGAACTCACCAATATGCGCTATCCGCTGCGCAATGCGTTTCGCGTCACGTGCAACGCGATCGCCCTCACCTCGAATTTCCTGGCCTTTGCCATGCTGCGGCTGGTGATGGTCAATGCGCTCGGCTTCACCCGCCCGCTGGTGACCATGGGGCTTGCCGCCCTGCTGCTTGGGGAAAGAGTGAGCCGGCTTCGCTGGCTCGGCGCCGCCCTTGCATTCGGCGGCGCGCTGATCATCGTCTCGCCCGATGAGATCGCGCTCAACCCCGGCATATTCGTGGTCATTGCCAGCATCGTCTTCGGCGCCACGGCAACGATCCAGACCCGACGGCTGAAGGATGAGAGCACCATCGTGATGATGGTCTTCTACACGGTCGGCCTCGCCCTTCTCACCGGCATACCGGCCGTCATCCTGTGGCAGCCCGTGCCGCTTTCGCACTGGCCGGTGCTGGCGCTGATCGGGCTTCTGGCCCAGGCGGGACAATATTGCTGGCTGCGGGCCTATCAGAAGAGCGATGCCAGCGTGCTCGCTCCGTTCGGCTATCTTTCGGTGTTCTTTGCCGCTGCTGCCGGCTTCTTCTTCTTCGGTGAAATCCCCCCGCCCCGCATCTTCATCGGCGTCGCAGTGATTCTCGTCGCGCTTCAAGGCACCCGGTGGATCGAAGGGCGGCGTCGGATATGAAAATGCCCGCGCGAAGGGCGCGGGCATGAATTTTCGGGCGATTGCCTGAAGTCAGGCGTAGGCGACGTCCTGGCCGGCAGCAAGCGCTTCCGAGACGACGCGCGAGGTCTGGCGCGCCAGAACGATTTCCTCGTCCGTCGGGATCACGCGCACTTCGACGCGGCTTTCCGGGCAGGAGATGATCTCGGCGTTGGCATTGTTGGCTTCATCGTCGAGCTGCACACCGAGCCAGGCAAGCCGCTCGCAGATCAGCTTGCGGATGACCGGCGAGTTCTCACCGATGCCGGCGCTGAAGACCAGCGATTCCATGCCCTGCATGGTGGCGACCATGATCGAGAGTTCGCGGCAGGCGCGGAAGACGAAGAGGTCGATCGCCTTCTTGGCATTCGGGTCTTCGCTCGCCATGAGCACGCGCAGGTCACCGGAAATGCCGGAGACGCCGAGCAGGCCGGACTTGTAGTAGAGCATATGCTTGATTTCTGCCGGCGAAAGATTTTCGGCTTCCATCAGCGTCAGCACCAGACCCGGGTCGACGGTGCCCGAACGTGTGCCCATCATCAGGCCTCCGAGCGGCGTCAGACCCATCGTGGTGTCGATCGCCTTGCCGTTGCGCATCGCGCACATCGAGGAACCGCTGCCGAGGTGGGCCACCACGGTCCGCTTCTTCACCAGATACTCCGAAATCTCGCGCAGGCGATCGGCAATGTAGGTGTAAGACAGGCCATGGAAGCCGAAGCGGCGATAGCCCTTGGCTTCATATTCCAGCGGAATCGGGTAGCGCGCGGCGCGCTCGTCGATATTGACGTGGAAGGCGGTATCGAAGCATGCGACCTGCGGGAGGTCGGGTCGAATGCGGCGGAACAGCTTGATCGAGGCAAGGTTGGCCGGCTGGTGCAGCGGGCCCATCGGGATCAGCGTTTCGAGATATTCGACGATTTCGTCATTGAGCAGCACCGGATCGGCAAAGCGTCCGCCGCCGTGAAGAACCCGGTGACCGACGGCCTGGAGCGGCCGGCTGGCAGTATAAGGCTTGATGACGCTGAAAATGCGCTCGAGCATGTCTTCCTGCATGTGCTCGCCGATTTCCAGATCGAAATTGCAGATTTCCTTGCCGCCCGCTTCCTTGACGGACAGGTGCGGATTTTCGTTCACGCCGTCGAACTGACCGCGCAGAACCAGGGTGAATTTGTCCCCCTCGACTTCGTAGAGACGAAACTTGAGGCTGGATGACCCGGCATTCAGTGCCAGAATTGTGCCATTCATAATCGCTATCCAAAAAATGGGTGCGCACCGCCTTGGGAGTGGCGGTGCGCACCGGCTTCAACTTATTGGATCAGCCCTTGGGATAAGGCCATTTCCAATCGAGAATCTCCGGCATGTCTTGACCATGCTCGCGGACATAATCGTGGTGTTTGGCGCGCATTTCCTTGAGATAGTTCAAAGCGGCCGCACCTCTTTCACCAAATCCACCGGCACGTTCGATCGCATCCATCGCCAGATGGTAGCGGTCAAGGCGGTTCTGGACAACCATGTCGAACGGAGTCGTCGTCGTTCCCTCTTCAACATAGCCACGAACGTGGATGTTGTTGTGGTTGTGACGGCGATAGGCCAGACGATGGATCAGCCAGGGATAGCCGTGATAGGCGAAGATAACCGGCTTGTTCTCGGTGAAGATCGCATCGAAGTCCGCGTCGCGGATACCATGCGGATGCTCTTCCTTCGGCTGCAGGGTCATCAGGTCAACAACGTTGACGACCTTGACCTTCATTTCCGGCAGCTTCTGACGAAGAAGATCGACAGCGGCCATCATTTCCAGCGTCGGGACATCACCGGCAGCGGCCATGACGACGTCAGGCTCCTCGCCTTCCGGCACATTGCTTGCCCACTTCCATTCACCGAGACCGGCATCGCAATGAACGATGGCTTCCTCGATCGACAGCCACTGCGGCTGCGGCTGCTTGCCGGCAACGATGACGTTGACGCGGTTGTAGGTCCTGAGGACGTGGTCGCCGACCCACAGAAGGGTGTTGGCATCCGGCGGGAAATACGTGCGGACGACGTCGGCCTTCTTGTTGACGACGTGGTCGATGAAGCCCGGATCCTGGTGGCTGAAGCCATTGTGGTCCTGACGCCATACATGCGAGGTCAGAAGATAGTTGAGCGATGCGATCGGCTTGCGCCATGCCATCGTGCGCGTGGTCTTCAGCCATTTTGCATGCTGGTTGAACATCGAGTCGATGATGTGGATGAAGGCTTCGTAGCACGAGAACAGGCCGTGACGACCGGTCAGCAGGTAACCTTCGAGCCAACCCTGGCAAAGATGTTCGCTGAGCACTTCCATGACACGGCCGTCGCGGGCGACATGTTCGTCATAGTCGAGGATTTCGCCCATGAACACGCGCTCGGTGACATCGAACACATCCTGCAGGCGGTTCGACGCGGTCTCATCCGGACCGACGATACGGAAGTTGCGCTCGTCGGCGTTGAGGCGCATGACCTCCTTCAGCAGCATGCCGAGGCGCTTGGTCGCCGAGGTCATGACAGCGCCGGGCTGGGTGACGTCAACCGCGAGTTCGCGGAAGTCCGGCATGATGAGGTCCTTGCGCAGGAGACCGCCGTTGGTATGCGGATTGGCGCTCATGCGCAGTTCGCCCTGCGGTGCCAGAGCCTTCAGTTCGGGCAGAAGCGCACCGTTTTCGTCGAACAGCTTTTCGGGAGCGTAGCTTCTCATCCAGTCTTCGAGCTGGCTGCGGTGATCGGCATTCTCGCGGGCTTCGGCGATCGGAACCTGGTGGGCGCGCCAGAAATCCTCGACCTTCTTGTTGTCGACGAACTTCGGACCGGTCCAGCCCTTGGGGCTTCTCAGGATGATCATCGGCCAGCGCGGCATTTCATAGCAGGTGCCTTCGGCGCGAACCGTACCCTGGATCTCGCGGATGCGGGCGTAGCACTCTTCCATGACCTCGGCCATGCGCTGGTGCATGTATTCCGGCTCGTTACCTTCGACGTAGAAGGGCTCATAGCCATAGCCGCTGAACAGATCCGTCAGGTCCTTCTTGCTCATGCGGGCAAGAACCGTCGGGTTGGCGATCTTGTAGCCGTTCAGGTGCAGGATCGGCAGAACCGCGCCGTCATTGATCGGGTTCAGGAACTTGTTCGAATGCCACGAAGCGGCAAGCGGGCCGGTTTCGGCTTCACCGTCACCAACAACGCAGGCGACGATCAGATCGGGGTTGTCGAAGGCTGCGCCATAGGCATGAACCAGTGCGTAACCGAGTTCGCCGCCTTCGTGGATCGATCCAGGCGTTTCAGGTGCCACGTGGCTCGGGATGCCGCCGGGGAACGAGAACTGCTTGAACAGCTTGCGCATGCCCTCTTCGTCTTCAGTGATCTCCGGATAGACTTCCGTGTAGGTACCGTCGAGATAGGCGTTCGCGACAAGGCCGGGGCCGCCATGGCCGGGGCCGCAAATGTAGATCGTGCTGGCCTTGTACTTGTTGATGATGCGGTTGAGGTGAACATAGATAAAGTTAAGGCCGGGGGTCGTGCCCCAGTGGCCGAGAAGGCGCGGCTTGACGTCGGTATCGGCAAGTCCGCCCTTCAGCAGGGGGTTGTTCATCAGATAGATCTGGCCGACAGACAGATAATTGGCCGCCTGCCAGTAACGATGCATCAGATCCAGTTCCTCCTGCCCCAGGATATTCTGGGTGCTGTCAGGTACGATCTGTTCCATGTCGATTTCCCCTTTTCGAAATCAAAGTGGCGTTTAAATCGATTTGCTATATCCCCCGACGGCGCTTCGGATCACATGACCTAAATCAAGCAGGCGCCGGGAGACGATATTTTCACGCTGCCGTCACAGTGGGGTTTCGAAGAATTCAGCTCTGTTCCCCCCGGCTTACGGCGTCAACGATATCAAAAGTTTTCGCGCTTTCAATAACTTGACGAATGCAAATTCGATTGTCCCGAATTTAGTTCCGTAAAGATGTCAGCCTGTTGACGGTCCGATATTTTTTTCAGCCTTTCGGCTGGCGCAGAAATTACGTCCCGGCACTCGACGCCGCCGCGTGGTTCTGGCATGTGCTGGGCAACACGGCCTCCGCGCTGAACGCGCCCGGATGGCCTTCCCCTTCGGCGGAAGACATCTACCGCCGCGACGAACCGGTTGAGATCAATGTCCGAATCACAGAACGCACACAAGCCCATCCATGTCATCGGCGGCGGCCTCGCCGGATCGGAGGCAGCATGGCAGATCGCCAATGCCGGCATCCCGGTCATTCTGCACGAAATGCGCGGCATACGCGAGACCGCGGCGCATAAAACTGACGGCCTTGCCGAGCTCGTCTGCTCCAACTCCTTCCGCTCGGATGATGCGACCAGCAATGCCGTCGGCGTGATCCATGCCGAAATGCGGCTTGCGGGTTCGCTGATCATGGCCTCGGCCGATGCCCACCAGGTTCCCGCCGGTGGCGCGCTGGCGGTCGATCGCGACGGCTTTTCCGCCGCCGTCACGGCGAAGCTCGCCGAACACCCGCTGGTGACGATCGTGCGCGAGGAGATCGCAACGTTGCCGCCGGAAGACTGGGACCAGGCGATCATCGCCACCGGCCCCCTCACCGCGCCCGCCCTTGCCGAAGCGATCCAGGAGAAGACCGGCCGCGAGGCGCTGGCCTTCTTCGACGCAATCGCGCCGATCGTCTACCGCGACACCATCGACATGGACATCTGCTGGTACCAGTCGCGTTACGACAAGGTCGGCCCCGGCGGCACGGGCAAGGACTATATCAACTGCCCGATGGACGAAGCGGAATACAACGCCTTCATCGACGCGCTGATCGCCGGCGACAAGACCGACTTCAAGGAATGGGAAGGCACGCCCTATTTCGACGGCTGTCTGCCGATCGAAGTGATGGCCGAGCGCGGACGCGAAACGCTGCGCCACGGACCGATGAAGCCGATGGGTCTCACCAATGCCCACAACCCCGACGTCAAGCCCTATGCCGTTGTCCAGCTCCGCCAGGACAATGCTCTCGGCACGCTCTACAACATGGTCGGCTTCCAGACCAAGCTGCGCTACGGCGCACAGAAGGACGTGCTGCAGATGATCCCCGGCCTCAAGGAGGCCGAATTCGCCCGCCTCGGCGGCCTGCATCGCAACACCTATCTGAATTCGCCGATCCTGCTCGACGGAACGTTGGCCCTGAAGGGCCGCCCCGGTCTGCGTTTCGCCGGCCAGATCACCGGCTGCGAGGGCTATGTCGAGAGCGCCAGCATCGGCCTCCTCGCCGGCCGCTTCGCCGCCGCCGAACGGCTTGGCCGCGCTCCCGTCGCGCCGCCGCCGGAAACCGCGCTCGGCGCCCTGCTCGGCCATGTCACCGGCGGCCATATCGCGCATGAAGAGGAAGGCGGAAAACGCTCGTTCCAGCCGATGAACGTCAACTTCGGCCTGTTTCCGGAGCTCGAGCCCGGCGCCCTGATCGACCCCGAGACCGGCAAGCGGCCGCGCGGCAAGGCGAAATCGATCGTCAAGAAGCAGGTGATGGCCAAGCGCGCGCTCGATGCCTGCAAGGCATGGCTCGGCGCTTGACGCACTGCAGAGCCGTCCCTTAACCGGGCGGCTCAGCGTGCGTTCAGCATCCAGGTTGAAACGTCGGCCGCGTCCTGCTCGGTGCGGAAGTGGTAATTGGCGGAGAAGAATTCCTGTTCCGGGAAATCGACCTGCAGGCCGTTTGCCTCCGGCAACGCGCGCAGGCGATATTCGCTCTGCTTGACGATGATCGCCTGGCCCTTGCCGCGGCGGGTGCGGAAAAGGCCGATGCGACCATCCGAGAGGCTGAAGAAGAAGGCTTCGAGTTCCGTATCGCCGATCACCTGCACGACCCGCTCATCCGGAAACGAACGGCGGAATTCCGCCGACGCCCAGGCATTGGCCTCGTCGATATCGATCCCTTCGGATGGCTTTAGCGCTTTCGCCCGGCCGAAAACATAAAAACCCACGGCAACCACCACGATGGCGATGGCGATCCAGCCCCAAGTTTCCATTCGCAACCTTCCTTCCCCGGAACGGTCTGTCGGTTTTCTATCCCATCGATGTGCGGGAGGACCCGTTCCTGCGCGGCAGGCCGGAACGGCCCGTTTATGGTGTGAAAAGCATATGGATCAAAGCTTACGAAATAGCAAAGACCGCATCATCCCAAGCTGTCGACGCCACTGCGGCGCAATCAGCGGCTGAGCGAACACATTTTCACCCAAAGCCTCGGCCTTTACAAGAACGTTCTCGCTGACAGACATGGGCAGGTAGGCCGGCACCAGCGAGGCCGGCAGGCGACCTGCCGCCCTGAATTTCGCCAGATGCTCCCGTCCGAAGGCCGCAAAGGCGCGCACGGCGTGGCCGACGCGCTCGCTGTCACTGCCGATCAGAAAGGTTTCGCGGTCGAGGCCGGTGGCGCCGAGAATATCGGCCGGTACAAAGACCTGGCCTGCGGCGCGATGCCGCGGCATCAGCAACAGGGCACCGGCCACCGCCTGCGCGACGCCGCCGTGACCGGCCGAATCGCTGTGGGTCGCAGCGGTGGCACTGTCGAGAACGAGACTCGCAAGCTGGATCAGCGCGGACGCGGTCTCGCCGGCATAGCCCTCGAAATCGGTCGTGCTGCTCATCGGATCATCGTAAAGGTCGAAGATGCGCGCCTCGGTCATGCCGACAAGGGCGCGCCGCGGCAGGTTATGGGCGTGGATGGTTTCCATCAGCGCGGCGGCCAGGGGATTGGCCTCCGTCTCGCCATGGCTCTCCCCTTCGATGAGATCACGCCAGTATTGCAGGCGCACTTCGCCGGGCAGCGGCTCGCTCACGCGCTCGCGCACCCGCGCGAGCTCCGCATTGAAGCCATAGAGCGCGGCCAGCGCATGGCGCTTGTCCTCGGGCGAAAGCAGCGTCGCGAGATAACGGTCACGATCGGCGGCGCGAAGCTCGCCCAGAAGCATGTCCCGTGTTTCGGTTGCCTCGGCCAATGGAGTGCCTTTCGTCAGACGGCGACAAGCGCTGCTGCGACCGCCCGGGATTCCTCGAGGAGAATGTTGTAGGTGCGCACCGCGGCGCCGGTATTCATCGGATCGGCGGAGACACCCTTCTCGCGCAGGGCATCCCTCAGCGCCCGCGGCAGCATCACCAGGTCGTTGCCGGTTCCGACCAGCAGCACCTCGATCTCGCCGGCCTGCTGCAGGATACGGTCGAAGCTTTCGATCGAGAAGTCCTGAGGCCCGGCAATGTCCCAGCCATGAATACCCGAGGGCAGGCACAAGATCGAACCGCGATGCGACATGTCGGCAAAGCGGAAACCGCCATTGCCATATGTATCGATCGGCGCACGTCCGGGGAAATGCGCCTTCCGGATTTCGATGCCAGGTGCCATGGCGTCAGACCTTGGCCTCCGTGCCGGCTGCTTCCGCCGCGTCCTCGTCCTTCTTCTTGAAGGTGTCGGGGCGCAGCCGGAAGGCGATCAGCACAGGTGCCGCGATATAGATCGACGAATAGGTGCCGATCGCGACGCCGAACAGCATGGCGAAGGTGAAGGAACGGATGACCTCGCCGCCAAACACATAGAGCGCGGCAAGCGCCAGCATCGTCGTCACCGCCGTCAGGATGGTACGCGACAGCGTGTGGTTGATCGAGATATCGATCAGCTCCGGCAGCGGCATCTTCTGATAGCGTCTGAGGTTTTCACGCACGCGGTCGTAGACGACCACCGTATCGTTCAGCGAATAGCCGACGATGGTCAGCACGGCGGCGATACTGGTGAGATTGAACTCCACTCCTGTCAGCACGAAGATACCGATGGTCAGCAACACGTCATGCGCCGTGGCGATGATGGCGCCGACGGCGAACTGCCACTCGAACCGGAACCAGATGTAGATCAGGATCGCGGCAAGCGAGGCGAGAACGCCGATCGTGGCCGAACGCGTCAGCTCGCCGGAGACGACCGGCCCGACGACCTCGACACGCGAGAAGGTGTAGTCGTTCTGCAGCGCATCACGCACCTTGGCAATCGCACTCTGCTCGGCATTGGCACCGCCGCCTTGGGCGGGAATGCGGATCAGCGCGTCCGATTCGGCGCCGAAGCCCTGCGCCTGCACCGCGCCGATATTGAGTTCGTTGACCGTCGAGCGGATTTGGCCGAGATCGGCCGTGCCGTCCTTGGCCTCGACCTGCACGACGGAGCCGCCGGTGAAGTCGATGCCGAGGTTCATGCCATGGACGCCGAAGCCGACGACAGAGGCAACCGTCAGGATCGCCGAGGCCGCGAACGAAATCCGGCGAAAGTTCATGAAGGAGAAGTTGATGCCGTCAAACATGCCGGTGCGGATGCCCTTCGGCAGTTCCTTCGGCCGGCGGCGACGCACCCACTCGGAAATCATCCAGCGCGTTAGGTAGTAGGCGCTGAAGATCGTGGTGATGATGCCGATGGCGAGCGTGACGGCGAAGCCGCGAACCGGACCCGATCCGAGGAAGAACAGGATCACCGCGGCGATCAGCGTCGTTACGTTGGCGTCGATGATGGTGCCGAAGGCGCGCGAGAAGCCAGCGTCAATCGCCTGAACCAGATTGCGCCCGTTCCGTCGCTCCTCGCGGATACGCTCGTAGATCAGCACGTTTGAGTCGACCGCCATACCGATGGTCAGCACGATACCGGCGATACCCGGCAGCGTCAGGGTGGAGCCGATCAGGCTGAGGATGGCGATCAGCAGCACGATGTTGAAGAACAGGGCGATGTTGGCGATGAGGCCGAACATTCCGTAGAAAACCATCATGAAGACGACGACGGCAGCGGCACCGATGACCGAGGCCATGACGCCGGCGCGGATCGAATCGGCACCGAGGCTCGGGCCGACGGTGCGTTCCTCGACCACCGTCAGCGTCGCCGGCAGCGCACCGGCGCGCAGCAGGACGGCAAGGTCGTTGGCGCCCTGAACCGAGAAGTTGCCGGAAATCTGGCCCGAACCGCCAAGGATCGGTTCATTGATGACCGGAGCAGAGACGATCTGGTCGTCGAGCACGATGGCGAAGGGACGGCCGACATTCTGCTGGGTTGCCTGGGCAAAGCGCTGGGCGCCGCGCGAATCGAAGCGGAAGTTGACGACCGGCTCGTTGGTGCGCTGGTCGAAGGATGCCTTGGCGTCGACAAGATCTTCGCCCGAGATCAGCGCCCGCTTCTCGATCACATACGGTACCGGCGGGTCATCCATCGAATAGAGCACCTGGTCGCCGGCCGGCGGACGGCCTTCGATGGCATCCTGCGGCGACACGGTGGTGTCGACCATGTGGAAGGTCAGCTTGGCGGTCTTGTTCAGAAGCGCCTTCAGGCGCTGCGGATCGCTGAGGCCCGGTACCTGCACGATGATGCGGTCGTCGCCCTGGCGCTGGATGAGCGGTTCCGTGGTGCCGAGTTCATCGACGCGGCGGCGCACCACCTCGATCGACTGCTCGACGGCGGAGCGCATGCGATAATTGATGCCGGCATCCGTCAGCGTCAGCCTGAAGAGGCCATTGCCGTCATCGGTGATCGACACTTCCTGGAAACTGCCGCCATTCAGCGTGCCGGCATTGATGTATTCCGCCAGCGGCTCCAGCGCCGTCTGCGCCGCCTGATACTGCGCCGGATCGGTGATGCGGACCTGTGCGGTCTCGCCCGTGCCGGAAAGGCCGGTGTAGCGGACCTGGGCATCGCGCAGATCGGAGCGCATGTCATCGACCAGCGTGTTCATCCGGTCGGCGACGATATCGCTGCGATCGACCTGCAGCATGATGTAGGAACCGCCCTGAAGGTCGAGACCGAGCGTGACCTTGCTGTCAGGAACCCAGCCGGGAAGCTTGGCCAGTTGCTGGTCGGAAAACAGGTTCGGCACGGCAATGACAATGCCCAACACCACGACTAGCCAGATAAAAAGGGTCTTCCAGCGGGAAAAGTACAGCATGAAGGTCTCGGTTCGTCCGTTTCAGATCGGTCGGCTGCGCTCTTGAGGGCGGCGCCGTAACAAGACGCGGCCCGCAGCTCAGGCGAAAGCCTGAAGCCAGCGGGCAGCAGTCAATACATGCGGTTCCGGCACGCGGCGCTTCTGAACAAAGCGGCGGCCGGACACAGCATCAGGCCTTGGCCTTCGGATCTTCGGTCTTGACCGGCTCACCCTTGACCCGGACCTCGGAAACGTAGCTGCGCATGATGCGGGTGCGGATGCCTTCGGCGATTTCGACCTCGAGTTCGTTGTCGTCAACGACCTTGGTAACCTTTCCGACGATGCCACCGGCGGTTACGACCTGGTCGCCGCGACGGATGGCCGAAAGGGTCTCCTGCCGCTTCTTCGCCTGCCGGCGCTGCGGCCGGATCAGCAGGAAGTACCAGATGGCCATCAGCGGCACGAACAGGAAAATCATTTCCAGACCGGAGCCCATCGGGCTACCGGCGCCTGCCGCCTGGGCGTAAGCCGTGCTAAACATGTCGCTCAAAACTCCTCAAACCATTACCGGGGCTCAGGCCCCACGATGTGTCGCCGGTATATAGTCGGAGGCCCGTTCAATGCAAACAAAAGCGTTCGGCGAATGGCTTGTTTTGCTGCCGACTGGCCATTTTTCCCCGGATTCGCCCTTGCGCGGGCCGCGAAAAACGAAAATCTGGCAACAGTTAAGCCACCCGGAAGACAGTGGAGATGAAATTGGGCAAGGAAACGACAAAGGCTCTGATGGCCGAAATGAGACGCATCGCCGATGCGCTGGATCGCATGGCCGGCCCCGCCCCGCGCGAAAGTGACCTCGATGCGGCCGACTGTTTTGTCTGGAAACCGGAAACCTCGTATCTCGCGCCCGTGCCGCGGCCGGCCCGCGTCTCGCTGTCGCTGATCCGCGGTGTCGATCACGTCCGCGACATCCTCTACGAAAACACGCTCCGCTTCGCGGAGGGCTTTCCCGCCAACAACGCTCTGCTATGGGGCGCGCGCGGCATGGGCAAGTCCTCGCTGGTCAAGGCCATCCATGCCGAGATCGCCGACGACAGGAAATTGCCGCTGAAGCTGGTCGAACTCTACCGAGAGGATATCGGCACACTTGCCACCCTGCTCGACATCCTCAAGGGCTCGCAATACCGCTTCCTGCTGTTTTCGGACGACCTGTCCTTCGATCATGACGACGCGGCCTACAAGTCGCTGAAGGCTGCGCTCGACGGCGGCGTGGAAGGCCGGCCGGAGAATGTCCTGCTCTACGCCACGTCCAACCGCCGCCACCTGATGCCGCGCGACATGATCGAGAACGAGCGTTCCACCGCCATCAATCCATCGGAAGCGGTCGAGGAAAAGGTTTCGCTCTCCGACCGTTTCGGCCTCTGGCTCGGCTTCCACAAATGCAGTCAGGACGATTACCTGGCAATGATCGACGGCTACGCCGCCCATTTCGGCCTGGAGGGCGACGACCTTCACGCCGAAGCCCTCACCTGGGCCACCACCCGCGGCGGCCGCTCCGGCCGCGTCGCCTGGCAGTTCATCCAGGACATCGCAGGACGCCAGCGCAAACATCTGACTTTTTAGACTTTTCCACTTTGAGCTCCAAAAGCAACGGCGCGCCCGGAACTTCCGGACGCGCCGCTGAAGGCTCAAAAATGAGACCAGCCTTTACCCGTTCAGATACTGCATCGGGTCGACAGCCTTGGTGTTTTCGCGGACCTCGAAGTGAACCATCGGCCGCTGGGCCTTGCCGGTCATACCGGAGACAGCGATGGTCTGGCCGCGCTGGACGCTGTCGCCGCGCTTGACGTTCAGCTGCTCGGCATAGCCGTAAACCGTCACCCGGCCGTCGTCATGGCGGATCAGGATGGCATTGCCGTAATCCGAAAGCCCATCATCGGCATAGACGACAACGCCGTTCTCCGCCGCCTTGATCGGGGTTCCGGCGGGAACCGAGATATCGATACCCTCGGAGATGCTATCGCCATCCGCCTGGCCGAAGCTGACCACCACGGCGCCCTTGGCGGGCCAGCGATAGGTGGAAATTCCCGTTCCTTCAGGGACAGCCTCGCCGGCATCGGGGCGCACGGCAGCCTCCTCGACCACGGCCTTCTGTTCGACGGCCGGCGGCTGATAGGGCTTCGGATTGTCGGAGGCGGCGGCCTGTTGCTGGGGCGCGGCAGTCTGCGGCTGGCTCTGTGGCGTTGCGGCCGTCTGCACAGGTTCGACCGGCTGGGGCGGAGCGGCCCCGGTCGGGATCACCAGCTTCTGACCGATGCGGATATTGGTGTTCGAAAGCCCGTTCGCGGCCTTCAGCGCATCGACCGTGACGCCGTTGGCGACCGCGATCTTGTAGAGGCTGTCGCCGCTCTGCACCGTATAGGTACCGCCCTGAGGCGCACTGCCGGCACCGCTCTCGTTGGTGCGCGATGCAGTAGCGCTCGAAGACTGCACGCCCTCGCGGGTTGTCGGTGTCGTCGGGAGAACCGCGACACGCTGGTCCGGCGTGTTCGTCGGCGCCGGTTGCGGCGTCGTCGGCACGAGACCCTGCGACTGGCTGGCAGTCTTGGCGACACCCGGCTGAGTGGTCAGCATCGGCACAAGCAGAACCTGGCCGGGCCGCACCTGCGAGGCGCTGGTCATGCCGTTGGCGCTGAGGATATCCTGTTCGGAAACGCCGTTGCGGGCGGCGAACTGGGAAAGCGTCTCGTCGCCACGAAGCATCACCCGCTTGGTCGCGACATCCTGCGTCTGCGAAGGAAGCGTGCTCGGTGCGCCAACGGAAGGCTGGCTATAGGTGGTGGAGGGATTGGCCGGCTGGGCAAGCGCTGCGGTCTGGACCGGCTGGCTCGGCGGCGGCAGTGAACTGCTCTGCACCGAAACCGGCGTTGTCGCCATGCGCGCGCCGGAACCGGCGGTCGTTGCGGTGTTGATCGGCTGACGGCTGACCACGGGATCGCCGTATGTCTGCGCCGTCTGATAGCCACCACCGCCGACATTTTCCGGGGGAACGAGCTGCTGATAAGTGGGACGCGGAGCCACCGAGCCCGTTGTCATGGTATCGGGACTGCCCCCAAAACGGGCGCTCTCGGAGCTGCAAC
This sequence comes from Martelella endophytica, assembly GCF_000960975.1. Lineage (NCBI taxonomy): Bacteria > Pseudomonadati > Pseudomonadota > Alphaproteobacteria > Hyphomicrobiales > Aurantimonadaceae > Martelella > Martelella endophytica. The sequence goes on from NZ_CP010803.1 coordinate 3,908,062, forward strand.
CGGCTGCCAGAACGGCTAGTGCCGAAACGAGCATGAAACCTTGTGTTGCCTTGCCGACTTCCGGCATACCAGAAATACGCATGAACCGACCTGTACGCTAGAACTGAAACTGCACTGGTTTTAAACGCAACACAGTTACCGTCGGGTTAAAGGCCCGCGTTTTGCCAAAATTTCCGTCAGGTCGACGATCAGAGCGATTTGGAAACGCCGCGCTCAGCTGCGAGATAAGGCACTTCGAACAGATCCTGTCGTTCGAACCGGCTGCCAATCCGCGTCATGCGCACCATCAGTGGCGGCGCGCCTTCGCGCAGCAGCGGCGCCATGATGACGCCGTTGGAGACGAGTTGCTCGACACGGGCACGGGGAATTTCGGGAAGCGCGACGGTGTAGAAGATGCGGTCGAAGGTGCCCTCGCCGCTCAGCCCCTCGCGGCCATCGGCCTGGCGCAGGACCACGCTCCTGAGGCCGAGCTCGCTCATCCGCTGGCGGGCATTTTCCGTCAGCGTGCGATAGCGCTCGACGCTGAGAACCCGCTCGACGATGCGGCCGATGATGGCGGCAGTGTAACCGGAACCGGTTCCCACCTCCAGCACCCGCTGCCCAGGCTTCAGCCGCAGGAGATCGAGGAGGCGGATGGCGAGATCGGCACTTTCCATGAAGGCGCCGCATTCGATCGGAAGCGAGCGCCCGCTATAGGCATAGGGCGTCAGATGCGACGGGGTGAACAGCGAGCGCGGCGTCGCCTCGACGGCGGCCAGGAGATCGAGATTGGTCACGCCGCTGCTTCTGAGCTGCATGACCAGGGCTGCGAACCCCTCGCGTTCCTGAAGCTTGGTAGCCACCTGATTCTCTTTCACGATTTGCCGAGAGCTTTCGTGATCCTGTCGCGAACCGCGTAATCGGTCAAGTCGAGCTTCAGCGGCGTGACGGAGATGTAGTTGTCGTGCACGGCCTCAAGATCGCTGTCGGCATCGAAATCGGCGAGACGCTCGCGGAAGCCGAGCCAGTAATAGGGCAGACCGCGGCCATCGGCACGCTTTTCCACCGTCAGGCCCGATTCGAGCTTGCCCTGCGTCGTCACCCTGGTGCCCTTCACCGCCTCCGGCGCGCAGGCCGGGAAATTGACGTTGAGGAAGGTGCCTTTCGGCAGCTCCAGCGTCATGAGCTTCTTCAGAAGGGCCACGGCGTGACGCTCGCCGACTTCCCACGGGAAGCTGCGGCCGTTCTCGTAGATGCCCTCCTGGCTGAGCGCGATAGAGCGCACACCCTGGAGCGTGCCCTCGATGGCGGCGGCGATGGTGCCGGAATAGGTGACGTCATCGGCCATGTTGGCGCCTGAATTGATGCCGGAGAGAATCAGATCGGGCGGACCGGGCAGCACTTCGCGCACCGCCATGATCACGCAGTCGGTGGGCGTGCCGCGCAGCGCATATTGCTTCTCGCCGTATTGGCGCAGCCGCAGGGGCTCCGACAGGGTCAGCGAATGCGCAAGCCCGCTCTGGTCAGTCTCCGGCGCCACCGTCCAGACGTCGCCGGAAAGTTGCGCAGCAAGGCTCTGCAGCATTTCAAGGCCGGGGCCATGAATGCCGTCGTCATTGGTCAACAGGATACGCATGGTTCAGCCCTGTGCCTCGATCTTCGTCAGGCCACCCATATAGGGCACCAGAACCTCCGGCACCGTGACGGAACCATCCTCGTTGAGGTAGTTCTCGACAACCGCGATCAGAGCACGGCCGACGGCGACGCCGGAACCGTTCAGCGTGTGCACGAAGGTGGTCTGCTTTTCGTCCTTCGCCCGGTAGCGCGCATTCATCCGCCGCGCCTGGAAATCGCCGCAAACCGAGCAGGACGAAATCTCGCGATAGCTGTTCTGCCCCGGCAGCCAGACCTCAAGGTCGTAGGTCTTGCGGGCCGAAAAGCCCATATCACCCGTCGAAAGCGCCATCACCCGATAATGCAGGCCAAGCTTCTTCAGCACGTCCTCGGCGGCCGACGTCATCCGCTCCAGCTCGTCGAGCGATGATTCGGCATCGGTGATCGAGACCATCTCGCACTTCAGGAACTGGTGCTGGCGCAGCATGCCGCGCGTGTCGCGCCCTGCAGAACCCGCCTCCGAGCGGAAGCAATAGGTGAGCGCGGTGTAGCGCAGCGGCAGCTTTTCTGCCGGCAGGATTTCACCGGCCACCAGATTGGTGAGCGGCACTTCGGCCGTCGGGATCATCCAGCGATCCTCCGAGGCCCTGAACAGATCGTCGGCGAATTTCGGGAGCTGCCCCGTTCCATAGAGGGCTGTATCACGCACCAGAAGCGGCGGGCTGACTTCCTCATAGCCGTGCTCGCCGGTGTGCATGTCGATCATGAACTGGCCGAGCGCGCGTTCCAGTCGGGCAAAGGCGCCGGTCAGCACCGTGAAGCGCGAGCCCGAAAGCTTCGCCGCCCGCTCGAAATCCATGCCGCCAAGGGCCTCGCCGATCTCGAAGTGCTCCTTCGCCGGGTGATTCCAGCCGGGCTTCTTGCCCCACTGGCGGACCTCGACATTATCGGCCTCATCTTTGCCGACCGGCACATCGGCAAGCGGAACATTGGGGATGCCGGCAAGCAGCGCGTCAAGCGCGGCGCTCGCCGCCCGCTCCTCTTCCTCGGCCTGCGGCATGGTGGTCTTGATCTCGGCCACCTCGGCCTTCAGCTTTTCCGCGGTCTCCGTATCCTTGCGGCCCATCGCCGCGCCGATTTCCTTCGAGGCGGCGTTGCGGCGGGATTGCATGTCCTGGAGACGCTGAACCACGGAACGGCGCTTCTCATCAAGTTCGACGATCTTTTCGGCGAGCGGTTCGGCACCGCGCGCAGCAAGCGCCTTGTCGAGCGCCTCCGGGTTTTCGCGAATCCATTTGATATCGAGCATCGTTCCAGCTTTCTGACAAAGAAAAAACCGCCGGCGTTCATTCCGCCGGCGGCCCACTTGTGCCCAACTCGCCCTGAAAGCGCAAGATATGCGCTCTGGCTTTGTCGGTTAAACTGTATCGTCTTCGGCTGCTTCCGTCTCTTCGGTCTCCGGCTTGCGGCCACGCTCGACCAGCTTGGCGGCATAGATCGCCACTTCGTAGAGCAAGAGGGTGGGAAGCGCGAGGCCGAGCTGTGACAGCGGATCGGGCGGCGTCAGCACGGCGGCGACGATGAAGGCGATGACGATCGCAAACTTGCGCTGCTTGGCGAGCCACTTGGCATTGGTGAGGCCGGCGCGCGTCAAAAGCGTCGTGACCACGGGAAGCTGGAACACCAGCCCGAAGGCCAGCACCAGCGACATGATCAGGCTCAGATATTCCGAAACCTTCGGCAGCAGAGAAATCGCCACCTCGCCGCCTTCCGGCGCCTGCTGCATGCCGAGGAAGAACAGCATCACCATCGGGATCAGGAAGAAATAGACGATCGCACCACCGATGATGAACAGGACGGGAGACGCGATCAGGAAGGGCAGGAAGGCCGACCGTTCGTTGCGGTAAAGACCGGGGGCAACGAAGGAATAGACCTGGAAGGCGATCACCGGGAAGGCGATCAGCAAGCCGCCGAAAAATGAGATCTTGATCTGGGTAAACAGGAATTCCTGTGGGGCGGTGTAGATGAGCTGCATCTTTTCCGGATCGAAGCCGGACCAGATGACGGCCCATTTATAGGGCAAAACCAACAGGTTGAAGAGATCTTTGGCGAAGAAGAAACAGATCAGGAAACCGATGAAGAAGGCCGCGAGCGACCACACCAGCCGCCGGCGCAGCTCCATCAGATGCTCGATCAGCGGCTGCGGCTTGTCTTCGATATCGTTGCCGGCACTCATCAGCTGCCCCTCCGCTTGCCGGAACTCTTCGATTTGACCGGTCGCGCGACGGGCTTGAAGCCCGGCTTGCGGCTGACGAGACTCTTCTCCTGGCGGACGGACACCAGCGCGACGTCCTCAGCCTCTTCCTTCTTGCTGACCTTGTCGAAGATGGTGACGGGGTCGAGCTTCGGCGCGTTGCCGGGTGTGGGATAGGAGGTCTTGGGAAGTTCCGGACCATCGGCCTTGGACGGCACCTTGGTCTCGAGCGAGGTCGACTTCTTCAAATCTTTCTGAAGATCACGCGCGGTCTGCCGCAAGGGGTTCATCGCGTCGCGCAGCTGATTGGCGGGGTTGAGCTTCCGCACATCCCGCATGGCCGCCGAGACATCTTCCATATCCGCCTCTTTCAAGGCGTCATCCATCTGCGACCGGAAGTCCGAAGCCATGCGCCGGAACTGCGTCATCGTCTTGCCGAAGGTTCTGAGAACGTGGGGCAGCTCCCTCGGGCCGACGACGACAATCAGCACGATTGCCACGACGAGCAGCTCCGTCCAGCCAATGTCCAGCATTCAAATTCTCCTGAAGGCAGCCGCGGGCTGCCCCGCGGTCAGCCCTGCTTGGTCTCGTCGGCCTTGTGCTCGACAGTCTTGTTGCTGTCGGAAGGCTTCTCGTCCTCGTCGGCAATGCCCTTCTTGAAGCTGCGGATGCCCTTTGCGACATCGCCCATCAGCTCCGGAATCTTGCCACGGCCGAAAAGCAGAACGACAATTGCGAGAATGATCAGCAACTGCCAAATACCGAGATTACCCATAGGTCAGATACTCCTGTTTCCCTTTTGGTGTCTGGTTTATGACGTTTGATCAGGATTTTCAAACACCAAAATCGACTGAGGTGCCACTTCCACGAAAACCCTGACCGCGCCCTTCTGCAAAAGCCCGGCACCGATGCGGGCACGGATATGGTGACCATCGACCTGCAAATCCAGATGTTCGGCCGTGCCAAGATAGCGCCGACCGGTTATTTCAGCGGCAATCGCGCCGTCAGTCTGATGCGAAAGCACCCGAATGTCGGAGTGGCGCACGGCAATCGTAACCGGGCCATCGGGTCTGGAAATGGCCATCGCACCCAGCGGGGTCATCAGAGAGCCGCCCTCAACAACACCCGGCAAGATGTTGATTTCAGAAAAGAAAGAAGCCGCGAAAAGCGTCTCGGGATGAACGAAAAGATCGTGCGGCGTGCCCTGTTGCACCAAGGCGCCATCCTTCAGCAGAGCGATCCGGTCGGCCATGCCCATTGCCTCTTCCGGGTCGTGGGTAACGATGATGACGGTCGCGCCGCTTTCGCGCAGGATGGCCAGCGTATCGGCCCGCACCTGATCCTTCAGCCGGGCATCGAGTCCGGAAAACGGCTCATCCATCATCAGAACGGCAGGACGCGGCGCCAGTGCGCGGGCCAGCGCCACGCGCTGCTGCTCGCCACCGGAAAGCATGTGCGGGTACTTTCCCTCGTAACCGGCGAGCCCAACCCGAAAGAGCGCCTCGCGCGCAGCCTCGACCTGCTTCAGCTTCGGCAGATGCGCGAGCCCGAAGGCCACATTGGCGATGACGGTCATGTGCGGGAACAGGGCGAAATCCTGGAACATCAGGCCGATTCCACGCTTCTCAGGCGGCAGGAACGCCCCTGCCCCCGCCACTGTGGCGCCGTCGATCAGCAGCCTGCCGCCGCGCGGCATTTCAAGACCGGCGGCGATGCGCAGAAGCGTGCTCTTGCCGGAGCCGGAGGGACCGAGAAGGCAGAGCACCTCGCCCGGATGGGCCTCAAGCGTCACATCGGAAATGACATCACGGTGGTCATAGCCATGGCGGATGTTTTCGAACCGCAGCCGGGCCGCAGTCTGACCCATTTGGCGCGCCGCAACGTTCATGTTCGCTCCAGAGACTGAACCGGCTAGGACCGGCTGTTTATCCAGAGTCTATTCATCATGTTTGCCGCCCGGTGTCAAAAGGCCGAGTTCCTCGAGATCGGAGGCCTGCAGCGGATCCTCGTCCTCGGCCAGTTCATCATCGTCCTGAAGCGGCAACGGGATCTGGAAATCGGAGGGAATGCGACCGGAAAGCAGGCCGGCGCCCTTCAGTTCCTCAAGCCCCGGAAGGTCACGGATCTCCTCCAGGCCGAAATGATCGAGGAAGGATGGCGTCGTGCCCATGGTCACCGGGCGGCCCGGCGTGCGCCGACGCCCGCGAAACCGCACCCAGCCAGCTTCCATCAAAACATCCAGCGTTCCCTTCGAGGTCTGGACGCCACGGATTTCCTCGATTTCGGCGCGGGTCACCGGCTGGTGATAGGCGATGATCGCCAGCACTTCGAGCGCAGCGCGCGACAGCTTGCGCGCCTCGCGCTCGCCGCGATGGATGACGAAGGAGAGATCGGGCGCTGTGCGGAAAGCCCAGAGATTTTCGACCCGCACCAGATTGACGCCGCGATTTTCGTAGAGCACGGCGATGCGCTCCATGGTGGCACCGACATCGACACCATCGGGAATGCGCTCGGCGATATAGGCCTCGCTGACCGGCTCCGACGAGGCGAAAACCAGCGCCTCGGCAATGCGCTCCGCCTCAAGCAGAAGCTCGGGGCTGACCTCCACGCCGGCGTCGGTCTCTTCGATAGGTTCGTCAGGCTCGCTCATTCCGCCGCCTCCCCTGCGGGAGGACGTGTTTCGACCGGCTTGCGGCTGCCGCGTCGCATCAGGATCGGCGCAAACGGCTGGTCCTGCTTCAGGTCGAGCGATCCCTCGCGGACAAGCTCCAGCGAGGCGGCAAAGGTGCTGGCGATCGCCGTGCGCATTTCCTCCGGGCGGGAGAGATAGCGCAGCAGGTAGCGATCGAGCGCCGTCCATTCGCCGATCTCGCCGATCATGCTTTGCAGCAGTTCGCGGGCATCGGTCAGCGACCAGACAAGGCGCCGTGCGATGGTAACCTCGCTGACGGCCTGACGCTGGCGCATATTGGCATAGGCATCGAGAAGCTCGTAGAGCGTCGCGGAATAGGCCGAGCCGGTCTCGTCCGGTATGTGCTCCGGCGCGCCGCGCTGGAAGACATCGCGACCGAGACGGTTGCGATTGACGAGGCTCGCGGCGGCATCGCGCATCGCTTCCAGCCGCTTGAGCCGGAAAGCAAGCGTCGCCGCCATATCCTCGCCCGAAGGCTCCTCGTCGTTGCTGCGTTTCGGGATCAGCAGGCGCGACTTCAGATAGGCGAGCCAGGCCGCCATGACGAGATAGTCTGCGGCGAGCTCCAGCCGAATCTGCCGGGCCTGTTCGATGAAGGCGAGATACTGTTCGGCAAGCGCGAGCACCGAAATCCGGGCAAGGTCGACCTTCTGGGTGCGGGCGAGATGCAGCAGCAGGTCGAGCGGCCCTTCGAAGCCGCCGACATCGATGACGAGCACCGCCTCACCGGTCGCGCGAAGCTCGACCAGAGGTGTCTCTGTCTCGGGAAAGAAGGTCTGCTGCATCGCCCTTCCTGCTATGCCATCGCCAGAATGTCGTCGAGCTTTCGGCCGAGTGCGGCAAGGTCCGCATCATCCGGAGCCGGCCGGGCCTCGATGACGTCGTTCGCCCGCGCGAGCGAAGCGCCTGAAAGCGCCGGCGCAACGCCCGCAACCATTTCCATCTCAGCCATAACGCCGTTGCAATGCAGAACGATGTCGAGGCCTGAGCCGAGCACCGCCTTCGCCCTATCGGCGATATCGCCGGACAGCGCATTCATCGAGATATCATCGGACATTACCAGCCCGTCAAAGCCGATTTCGCCGCGGATGATTTCCTCCATGACCTTGCGCGACGCAGAGGCCGGGAAATACGGATCGACCGCGGAGAAGACGCAATGGCAGGTCATCGCCATGCGGATGCCCTGCAATTCGGAAAACGGTCGGAAATCGGTCTGCCGGAGCACTTCGAGCGGCGCATCGACCACCGGAAGATCCTTGTGGGAATCGGCGAAGCCGCGTCCATGCCCCGGAATATGCTTGACGACCGGCTGCACACCGCCCGCCACAAGGCCATCGGCCACGGCCTGGGCCATCGTCGTTACCTGCTGCGGCGTGCTGCCATAGGCGCGCCGCGCGATAAAGCCCGAGCCCGCCTCCGGCGGCATGTCGAGGACCGGTGCACAGTCGATATCGATGCCGAGCGCGAAGAGATCGGCGGCCATCAGACGGCCGGTCGCCCAGGCGGCCTCCCGGGCAACCTCGGGCCTTTCGGCAAAGAGAGCTCCGATGACATCGGCGGCTGGATAGTCGCGCACCAGCGGCGGCCTCAGCCGGCGCACCGTGCCGCCCTCCTGATCGATCAGCACCGGTGCCTGCCAGCCCACCGCCGAGCGCGCGTCCTCGACCAGCGCCCGCACCTGTTCGAGGCTTTCGACATTGCGGCCGAAAAGAATGAAGCCCCAGGGTTGGGCGGCGCCGAAGAAGGCTTTCTCGGCCGGCGTTAGCACGGGGCCGCTGAGGCCGAGAATCATGGCTTTGCGTGTGTCTGTCATCGGCGAATCATAGCAAGCCGTCTGAAAAGCCCGAGTGGCAACCGCATCAATGCACAGCTTTCTTGGGCCTTAGCGGGTTGAAACGGGCCTCAGCGCGGCACGAAGCAGCTTCCGCCCTCTGCCTTGTAGGCTTCGCAAAGCGAGATGGCCTCCGAAAGGCTGTTGGCGCCGATGCGCACCCGGTAATAGGTGCCCTTGCCCGCGATCGTCGCCGGCACGAATTCCGCCGGGCGCCGCCCGAGCAGCGAGGGATGCTGCGCGGCGAGCCGCTGATAGGCCTGCCGTGCCTCCTGCTCGGAGGGCAGAGAGGCAATCTGCATAGCATAGGCAAGCGAAGGCTGGGCGGTCGAGGTCGGCGCGGTGGCCGCCGGTGCTGCAGCCGCCGGCGCGGCACTTGCCGTTTGCGTCGGGGCGGATGCCGTTGCGGCGGCACTTCCCGCGGGGCGGGGCGGACGCCGTGTCGGGACCGGCGGGTTGGGTATGCCCAGATCACCGACAGGAGCGGCCTGCTCTTCGGCTGTTGCCACATCGGTTTCGGCCGCATCGCCAGGTACTGGCGTTTCCGCATCCGTGGCTGGCGCGACCAGCGAAGGCTCTTGCGCGCCGTCATCATCGATGGCAGGCGGCTCGACCGTGGTCGAGGCGGCTCCGGTATTGTCGCTGCTGCCGGGTACGACCAGGCGTCCGTTACCGTCCGGTAGAGCCGTGACAGTCTCGATGCCGCGCGCGCCACCGGTGGAGGTGGTGTCTCCGGCCGGCGTGGAGGTGCCGTCGGCGCTGCGCTCGACAAGCGTTCCATCGGGACGGACGATGATGGTCCTGACACGCCGCGGCTCGACGCCGCCGGTGTCGGTGCTGGCGTCGGCGGGCGCATTGCCGTTTGCCGCACTATCGGCAATCGGATTGGGTGCAACGGCGTCGACGTCGGTCGGCTGCTCGTCGGAAGCGATCAGCGTGTCCTGGCGCGGCTCACCGCCAAGCGTGCTCGTCACGTTGTTGAAGACGGCGTTGTCCTGATTGGGCACCACCTCGCCGCCGGGATCTTCCGGCGCTTCCTTGACGCTCGAATTATCGGCGGTGATCACCAGCGGCTCGTCGAGCCCCTCCTCGCGGAAATAGCGCATGCCGGCAAACACCAGCAGGACGACCACGACAAGGCCGATCAGGCTGGCAAGCAACACCCGCCCGTAGCCCATGAAGGTGACGGTCGCAGCGCCCGGACGGCGCTCGTCGTCATATTCCTGGTCCTCTACGGTGTAGACCGGCTGAGCCTCGCTCTGCTGCAGGTCATACTGGAAATCATCATCGAGCACCGTCTCGATATTGTTGCCATAGCCGGCCGAGCCAGCGGCAGCGAAGGCGACGCCCTGCTCTTCGAGCGGCGGCTCTTCGGGCGCAGCGCTTTGGTGAAGCGGATCGACGGCATGGCCCGCCATCACATCGGCCAGCTCTTCGTCGAGATCGAATTCATAGGGTTCAGGACCAGCGGCAACCGGCGGCTCATCCTCCGCCATGCGCGGCAGGTCGAGCTCATCCACCGGCTTCGGCGGTTCCTCGGTGGAAATCAGTGCCGCGGGGTCGAAGACATCGTCCTGCGGCTCCTCGTCAGAGGCCACGGTTTCCAGCGGACCGACATTGTCCTCGGGCGGCAGCTCGATATCGGAAAGCTCAAGCTCGAGTTCCTCCAGATCGAGCGCCAGATCGTCTTCCACGGCATGCTGCGCCGTCTCCTGCGGCGGCACGGGCTCATCGGAAGCCACTGGCTCGGGCTCCTCGTCGACAGGCTCGAACACGAACCCGCCCTCGAAGGGATCATCCTCGACGGGCGCCGGCTCGTCTTCCGACAAGAAGGCCTGGTCTTCGCGGTAAAACCGATAATCCGGCACGACGGCGGGCTCAGGCTGGGGCGCGCGCTCCGCGGTGCCTCGCGCCGTCGTTTCCTCCGGCTCGTCGAAATCGAGTGCGGCGAAGGAGCGCTCCAGCTCATCGGCAAGCGCCTCGGGCACATCCGGAACGGCTGGCTCCTCGTCTGCAGGGAAATACGCGTCTTCGGGCTCCTGCGGCGGATAAGTGACCGGCTCGAAGGAGACGAACTCGTAATAGGGCCTTGCTGGTTCCGGTTCCGGCGTCGGCTCGGGGCCGACCTCCGGAAGCTCGAAGCCGCGCAGAAGCTCGTCGGTCAGGTCGTCGGAAACCTCCGGCTCGACAGGCGACCGCCGATCATCGCGCGGGCGCGAGCCGCCCTCGGGCGCGATCAGCCTTGCGAGCTCCGCAAAGGGATCGTCGTGATCGATGTCTCCGGGCTTTCCGAAAGCGGGACCCGGTTTCCTGTTGTCTGCCATATATCACCACCGATGCTGCCGGATGCTGCCGATGGCAACATCCGGGAAAAGCGTTGGGGGTCTTTAGCGCATTTCGAGCGGCGCTTCGGTTCCCATGAGCGTGAGACCGGACCGCAGAACCGCCGCCGTCGCATGGACCAGCCCCAACTTTGCTAGCGTCGATTGTCGATCTTCATCGTTAATAAATCGTAATTCCTGTTTTTCCTTACCCCGGTTCCAGTGCGAATGAAAGTGCGAGGCGAGGTCATTCAGGTAGAATGCAAGTCTATGTGGCTCGCGCGTAAGTGCCGCTTGATTGATGACACGCGGATATTCGGCAAGCTTTGCGATCATGCGCAGTTCTTCAGGCTCAACGATCCGGCCGGAAACAGCATCGGCAAGCGTGTTACTGTCGACCTCAAGCCCCGGGAAAGTCTCCGCCGCCTGACGCATCACGGACATGCAGCGCGCATGGGCATACTGTACATAAAAGACCGGGTTGTCCTTCGACTGTTCGGTGACCTTGGCGAAGTCGAAATCGAGCGGCTCACTGCTCTTGCGATAGAGCATCATGAAGCGAACCGCGTCGCGGCCGACCTCATCGACCACTTCGCGCAGCGTCACGAAATTGCCGGAGCGCTTCGACATCTTCAATTCCTGGCCGTTGCGCAGCAGTTTCACCAGCTGGCAGAGCAGCACGGTGAGCTTGGCGCTGTCGCCGGAAACGGCCTTCGCCAGCGCTTCCAGGCGCTTAACATAGCCGCCATGGTCGGCGCCGAGGATGTAGACCATCTCGTCGAAACCGCGGTCGAACTTGTCCTTGAAATAGGCAACGTCGGCGGCAAAGTAGGTGTAGCTTCCGTCCGACTTGATCAGCGGCCGGTCGATGTCGTCGCCAACCTCGGTCGAGCGGAACAGGGTCTGCTCGCGATCTTCCCAGTCCTCGGGAAGCTGACCCTTCGGTGGCGGCAGCGTGCCCTTGTAGACATGGCCCTTGAAAGTCAGGTCGTTGATCGCGGCGCGGATCCGGCTCGCGTCGTCGGCATGCAGCGTCCGCTCGGAGAAGAACACGTCATGCTTGACATTGAGGGCGGCGAGATCCTCGCGGATCATCACCATCATCGCGTCGATGGCCCGGTCCTTGACGATCGGCATCCACTCGTCTTCCGGAAGATTGTGCAGCGACGGACCGAATTCGGCCTTCAGCGCCTCGCCGACCGGGACGAGATAGTCGCCGGGATAGAGCCCTTCCGGGATTTCGCCAATTGTCTCGCCAAGCGCCTCGCGGTAGCGCAGGAAGCAGGAGCGCGCCAGAACGTCGATCTGGGCGCCTGCATCGTTGATGTAATATTCCTTGGTGACGTCGAAGCCGGCATAGGCAAGCACGTTCGCCAGCGTGTCGCCGACGACGGCGCCACGGCAATGGCCGACATGCATCGGGCCGGTCGGATTGGCCGAGACGTATTCGACGTTGATAGACAGCCCCTCGCCCGCCGTGCTGCGTCCGAAGTCCTCGCCCTCGGTGATCGCCGCAACCAGGACACGCTGCCAGCAGGCCGCCGACAGGCGGATATTGATGAAGCCGGCGCCGGCAATCGACAGCTCCTCGAAGTCCGGATCGGATTCGAGCGCGGCGACAATCTCGCCCGCCAGGTCGCGCGGCTTCATGCCGAGCGGCTTCGACAGCACCAGCGCCGCGTTGATCGCGATGTCACCATGGCTCGGATCGCGCGGGGGCTCGACGACGATACGCTTGAAATCGAGGGTATCGCGCTTCTCGGCAATCGCCGGGACCGTCAGCAGCCGCTCGTTCAATCTTTGTTCAAAGTCGGTAAAAAGGTTCATGTCACATCCATCAGCCGCCCTGAGGACGGCGAAAAGCACTGGTTGCCGGGGCTCCTAGCGTAATTCGGGGGTATGGTCAAACAGCCGGCGGTGAGTGTTGTAGGCATAAGTATCGGTCATGCCGGCCAGATAGTCGGCGACATTGCGGGCAAGCTGCGCCGGCGTCAGTTCGGCAATGCTGTCCGTCCAGGGCTGGTCACCGACAAGCGTCGGGTCTGCAATATAGGCATCGAACAGGTCGGTGACGATCTGCGCCGCTCCCTTGCGGATTTCCATGATATCGGGATGGCGATAGATATGGGTGAACAGCAGCTTCTTGATCTGCCGGTCGATCTCCGACATTTCCGGCGAGAAGCTCGCAAAGGTCCGCCCGGCGTGCCGGACCTCGTCCGCGCTTGCCGGCTTCAGCGCCTTAAGGTTCGCCTGCGAGACGGCGATGACATCCTCGACCATGGCGGTGATCTGACGGCGCATGATCTCGTTGGTGAAGCGGCTGGCCTCGAGCCCCGGATAGCGATTGCCGACCTCCGTCATCAGGGCGTGCAGGAACGGCACCTCCTCCAGCATCTCGAAGGTGAGATAGCCCGAACGCAGCCCGTCATCGATATCGTGGGTGTTGTAGGCGATGTCATCGGCAATCGCGGCCACCTGCGCCTCAAGGCTCGCATGCGTCTGGAGCCAGAGGTCATGACGCTCCGAATAATCGAGAATCGGCTGGGGGATCGGTCCATCGAGCCCCGCGCCCGTGGCGTCGGCCAGCGGACCATTGTGCTTCACCAGCCCTTCGAGCGCTTCCCAGGTGAGGTTGATGCCATCGAATTCGGCATAGCGGCGCTCAAGCTTGGTGACGATGCGCAGCGACTGCGCATTGTGATCGAAGCCGCCAAAGGCCGCCATCTTCTCGTGCAGCGCATCCTCGCCGGTATGGCCGAAGGGCGTGTGGCCAAAATCATGAACGAGGGCGACACCTTCGGCGAGATCTTCATCGAGGCGCAGCGCCCGGGCGAGCGACCGCGCCACCTGCGCCACCTCGATCGTGTGGGTCAGCCGGGTGCGATAATGATCGCCGTCCTGGGCGATGAACACCTGGGTCTTGTGCTTCAGCCGACGAAAGGCGGTGGTGTGGATGATGCGGTCGCGGTCGCGCTGGAAGGTCGAGCGGGTCAGGCTGTCGCCCTCGGGATAAAGCCGGCCCCGGCTTTCCCACGGGTCGCAGGCATAGGCCGCGCGCGCCACATCGCCGAAACCCAGCGCATTCTTGTCGATGGTCATTTCATGTCCTGTTGCCGAGGGAGAAGACGCAGAGAGGGCCTCTGGGCCGACATGCAAATCTTGCCCGTTGACGGTTGCATGCGCCGTTCTTAACTAAGTTTCAAAACCATTGAAAGACATGGCCGGCAATGCCATGTTCTGGATGAAGGCCCGCTGCCCGGTCGGTGGCAGGAGCCACGGAGAAAATCATGGATACGCAGACAGTAACGCTTTCCGATAGTGCCGCGCGGCGGATCGCCAGCATCATTGGCAGCGAAAATGGCAAGCAGGCCCTGAGGGTTTCCGTCGAGGGCGGTGGCTGCTCGGGCTTTTCCTACAAGTTCGATCTGGTCGATGCCCGCGACGACGATGACGTCGTTATCGAAAAGGGCGATGCCGTCGTTGTCATCGACAGCATTTCGCTGGTCTATATGGCCGGCGCCGAAATCGACTTTGTCGACAACCTCTTGGGCCAGTCGTTCCAGATCCAGAACCCCAATGCCGTGGCAAGCTGTGGCTGCGGCACCAGCTTCGCCATCTAGTCTAGGTCCGAGCAGGACCCAAGTTTTGGAAAGGGCCGCGGTTTTCGCCGCGGCCCTTTTTCTTGCAATTTCTATTCTTCAATTGCCTTGCCGGCCCCTTCCGGGATCAGCAGGGAGAGAAGGATGGCCGAAAGGCCGGAAAGCGTGATCGGCGTTGCGAACACCTTCTGAATGATGTCAGGCATCTGCTGCATGGACTGCGGCACCAGCGTGACGCCAAGGCCGAGGCCGAATGACACCGCCATGATATAGACCTTGCGGTGGTCAATGGGCTCCGATGCCAGGATGCGGATACCTGCGACGGCTATCGAGCCGAACAGCACAACCGTGGCACCGCCCAGAACCGGCTTCGGCACCAGCAGGAAAGCCCCACCGATGATCGGGAAGAAGCCCAGCACCAGAAGGATGCCGGCGATATAGAGGCCGACATGGCGGCTGGCGACGCCGGTCATCTGGATGACGCCGTTGTTCTGGCTGAAGGTGGTGTTCGGGAAGGTGCAAAACAGTGCGGCAAGGCCGGAGTTGATACCGTCGGCCAGAACACCGCCCTTGATGCGGTTCATATAGACATCGCCCTGTACCGGTTCACCGGAGATCACCGAGTTCGCGGTGAGATCACCTGTCGTTTCGATGGCGGTGATGAGGTAGACGAACGCAATCGGGATGAACAGGCCGAGGTCGAAATCAAGACCGAATTTCAATGGCATGGGCACCGCGAAAATGGGCTGGGTACCGAGCTGGCTGAAGTTCACCATGCCGAAGAAGATCGAGACGATGAAGCCGACCAGCAGACCGAGCATGATGGCGGCGATACGCACCATCGGGTGCTTGCTGAACGAAAACAGGATGATGACCGCAACCACGAGGAGGCCGAGGAAGATATTGACGGGAGCACCGAGATTTTCACCAGCGGCCGCGCCGCCGGCAAAATCGGTAAAGCCCGATTTCACCAGGCTCAGCCCGATGACGGTGATGACGATGCCGGTAACCGTCGGTGTCACCACGCGGCCCATGCGGGTGATGAACTGGCTGAGCACGATCTCGACGATGCAGCCGACAAGGCAAAGGCCGAAGATCATGGCCAGGATATCTTCCGGCGTGCCGCCCCTGCCCTTCACCGCGAAACCCGCGGCCAGGATGACACCCAGAAATGCGAAGCTGGTGCCCTGCACGCTGAGCAGACCGGAGCCGACCGGCCCGATGCGCTTGCACTGAATGAAGGTTGCCACGCCCGATACGAACATCGACATGGCCAGCAGATAAGGCATGTGTTCGCCAAGTCCGAGCGCGCCGCCGATGATCAGCGTCGGCGTCACGATGCCGATGATGCTGGCCAGAATATGCTGGAAGGCTGCCAGAAAGGACGCTGCCGGCGAAGGCACGTCGTTGAGCTTGTAGATGATGTGATGGTGTTCCGTCATGAAACCTATTTCCCCCGCGGTCTCGGCCGCTTGATCGACACTTTCGATACAGGGTCTGCCAAGCAACATCCGTGCCATAAAAGCGTCACAATAAAGCATGCGTTGCATTTTGCGGGCAACGGCGCGAAATCAACGGCGTCCGCCCCCTTGGCGCGGCTCCAGGCCAGGAACCGCATCCCTCTGAAAGTGCAGATTGAATGCAAGGTAAACGCGAATTGCATAAAATGCGGGCAAATTCGCGCGAGTGACGGTCATCACACCCTCCACGCCAGAGGATCAGGCGAACCGCCACGGGCCCTCCGCAGCGGCAGATCGACGGCCGGTCCACAGACATATCACGGCCAAGGGCTATCGCTCCCCGCCTTCATCCGGCATGATCGCGCTGATTTGATACGGCAGCCCGCGGCTTCGCCCTGAGCCATGCCGGAGGCGCCCCTGCGGCAATCGCCGCACCAGCTACGAGCCCGGATTTTGACCATGAAAATAGCCACCTGGAACATCAACGGCATCAAGGCCAGGCAGGAAAATCTCGCCCAGTGGCTGGAGACTGAAAAACCCGATATCGTCTGTCTGCAGGAGATAAAGTCGGTCGATGAGGGCTTTCCCAGCGCAACATTCGAAGCGCTCGGCTACCATGTCGAAACTCACGGCCAGAAGGGTTTCAACGGCGTCGCGCTGCTTTCGCGGCGCCCGCCCGAAGACGTTTCCCGCGGCCTTCCGGGCGATGACGAGGACGCGCAGTCACGCTACATCGAAGGCGTCTTCAGCGTTGCCGGCGGCGTCATTCGCGTTGCCTCCATCTATCTGCCGAACGGCAACCCGGTCGATAGCGACAAGTATCCCTACAAGCTCGGCTGGATGGCACGACTGAGAGAGCATGCGCGCACATTGCTGGCGCTCGAGGAGCCGCTGGTGCTCGCCGGCGACTATAATGTCATTCCGCGCCCGCAGGACTGCCACGACCCCGCTGTCTGGGCCGGTGACGCGCTGTTCCTGCCGCAGACCAGGGAAGCCTTTTCCGCCCTCATCGGCCTCGGCCTGACGGACGCGGTGATGGCCGGCAGCGATGACGGCGGCCAGTACACGTTCTGGGACTATCAGGCCGGCGCCTGGCAGAAGAACAACGGCATCCGCATCGATCACCTGCTGCTTTCCGCCGAAGCGACCGACCGGTTGACCGCAACGGCAATCGGCAAGGATGTGCGAAGCTGGGAAAAGCCGTCCGACCACGTTCCGGTCGTCGGCACCTTCGAATTCGATTGGGTTTAGGGCGTATCAGCGCGGGCTTCTGACAGCGCGCAGGCATGTCGGCGCTGTCAGGGCGACGGCGGTGTGCTCATGTTCTGGGCCAGTGCGACGGCACCCCGCCGATCTGTCTCATCGACCACGGAGAATGACTTCTCCTGCAGATCGCGGATCCAGGCGCAATCGCTCGGTGGGCAATGATCGGCCGCCATCGTCAGATAGGCCAGGCCGAGAACCGCCTGCCCCTCATTGAAGATGAGATCTCCGAAAACCGCCATGGCGCCGACATTGCCGTTCTTGCGCGAAAGATTGAGCCATTTCTTGGCAAGGCGGACATTCTTGGCGCCCCCCTCACCGTTCAGGATCATTTCGGCCAGATGAAACTGCGCATCGGGATTGCCAAATACGGAGGCAGCCTGGAAGTAGAGCTGCCGAGCCTGCGCCAGGTCCTGGTTGACGGCAGAGCCCGGAATACCGGTATAGTAGTAGCGTGCCAGCGCCAGAAGAGCGTTGACGTAAAACCCAGTATCGGGCGAGCCGGGCTCCACATCCTGGTTAACGATTTCGGCGTAATACTTGAAAGCCTCGTAGTCATTCTCGGGCACGCCGTCGCCGGAGTCATACATGTTGGCCAGCGCCCAGCGCGAGCCGGTATGCCCCTTCTCGGCGGCATAGCGATAGGCCTCGACGGCCTTTTCCTTGTCGCCGTTCTTGTAGGCCTTGAAGGCGAAGCGGAACAGATCGAACCGACCGGAATCCTTCGGCACGTCGGAAGAGATATCGAAAGCCATTGCCGACCGAAGCGCCGGTGCGCTGACCAGCATGCCGGCCACGGCAACGCAAAACCCGATCTGTCTGAGACTGTGCATCATCATCAAACGCATCTTCTACCGAAGCTTCGGCCCAGAGCCGCCCTTGCCATCCGCAAGGCCTCGCGCCGCTGCCGCATGACCCTTTACTATCCGCCCTTTTCGCCGGCGGCTTGAGGCCCACAGATGCTCCGCGTTTGTGGCGGGAAATGGACGGACCTGCAGAGAATGGTTCTACGGGATTTTCAAGCCAATTACTGTGACGCAAGCGACACACTTTGTGAAATAGACCGAACGGCTAACAAAACGTAACCGGAGCCGCAAAGGCACAGGGCACGAAAAAAGCCGCATAGCCGCAGCCAAATCGCTGAAAGCCGCTGCAGGCGAGTTGCGCCGCTTGGAAAGCCGTAATACACAGAACCGCGCCCCGCGGACGTGGCGAAACTGGTAGACGCAAGGGACTTAAAATCCCTCGACCTTCTGGTCATGCGGGTTCGATCCCCGCCGTCCGCACCACCCTGGCACCGCCCTCCGACACCACGACAACATATCGACGACCGCCACGGGCCGGTCTCCGTCATATCGGCAACCCAACCAACAAAAAAAGCCCGGTCGGAGACCGGGCTTTCTCGATTACGTCAACTTCAGATTAGAAGTCGCGCTGCAGACGGAACCAGCCGTTGAACAGGTCCTGGTCGTCAGCGTCGTCAGCCTTGTAGTACTGAAGGTTCAGCTTGGCAGCCAGACCGTCGACGATCTCGTATTCGAACAGAGCGCCGCCCTGCCAGTACGAGTCGGCCTCGATACCAGCAGCCGTGTCGTCGAGATGGGTGTACTGGAAGGCCGGGGTTACCTTGAACTTGTCCGAAACATTCAGACCATAACCAACAGCAACAGCCCAATCCGAGTAGGCGCCGGGACCGAAGTAATCGTCGGCCTTGTTGGCGTATGCGTTCCAGCCGCTGGCCCACTGAGCACCGAAGTTAAGTTCACCCGGGCCGAGAGCAAAGCCAGCCATCAGACGGAGCGAACCTTCTTCGTTGTAGGTGTCGTAACCGCCATCGAGCTTCATGTCGACGCCACCGGCAGCAAAGCCGATGCGGCTCGAGAAGCCAACGTGGTTGGAAGCCGGCGTGTAGTCATACGAAATCATCGACGGGCTCAGAGCGTCAACCGAGAGACCAGCGATGAAGCCGTCGGCAACGATGCCGTAACGCATCGAGTTGAACTTGGTTTCGCCCGACAGATCGTCGATTTCGCCAACGAGGCCATCATCCCAGTAGCTGGTGAAGTAACCAGCCTGGAAGCCACCAAGACCAAGGTAGGTCTGGTCGAGCTTGACGCCGCTACCGTTGAAGTAGGTGTTGCTCGAATACTCAGCGTTAATCTTGATAACGCCGGTCAGCGTGCCGAGCTCGGTGTCGGTCTTGGACGTGATGTCCAGGTGACCACGGGTCCAGCTACCCCAGTCGCCATCGCTCAGACGAGCAGCATCGCCCGTTTCAAAGTCGACCTGGAAACGGATATAACCGCCGAAGTCGAGGCAGGTTTCAGTACCCGGAATGTAGAAGAAACCGGCGCCGAAAGCGTCGCAGACTTCTACGTAGTTAGCAGCTACAGGCTCGATGACCACTACCGGGTCGGCCGCCTGAGCGCCCGAAGCTGCAGCAAAGGCGGCAGCGGAGCCGAGGAGAAGGCTCTTAACGTTCATAATGACCTCCAAATAAGGTTTAAAGCGGGTCTGGGATTTTCGCCGAGGCGTTCCCTGCCCCATCCCCTGGTTAGAAGAAGATTGGGCCGTCTCGCCCTCGCTTCCGAAGATGAACATACAAGAGCGGCTGCTGATCGCAATCGCGAAACGTCCTGTTTCTGCCCTCGACCCCTTCCTTACCCGCTTGCTGTTGCGGATTGGCAACAAGTTCGTGCCCTGCCGCCACAAATCTTTACAAAAGGTAAAGAAAAACAAGCCTTCACATGCTTCCGGCGAGCGGCCGGCAGTCCCCTTCTCCGCCCGACAAGCGAATCTCCCGCCCGCACACCTGCGGCGGGCGCAGCAGATACGCCGCCCTTAAACCGGCCCTTCGCTCAGACCAGCTCGACGTCGATGACGCCCGAGACCGCCCGCATGGCCGACGCCACTTCCGGAGAGAGGCGATAGGTTCCGGGCAGTTCCACTTCGACTTCGCGCAAGCCATCGTTCTGGATGACGACAAAGGAGACGAGCCCGTCGCCATTGTCATTGAGATGGCGGGCGAGCGAGGCGAGCGGCGATTCGTTGCGCAGGAAGATTCGCATCGCCTTCTGCTGGCGCACGGCTTCCTCCTCAAGCGACTGCACCGTCTGGATGCGCATGCCTATACCCTCGGGCCGCATTTCCGCGGATACGGTGATGACAACCGACGTGCCGGGCTCCAGGAGATCGCGATACTGATAGAGCGATTCGGAAAACAGCACCGCCTCGAACTGTCCGGTCGAATCGGAAAAGGCGATGATGCCCATCTTGTTGCCGGTTCTGGTCTTGCGCTCCTGCTTGCCAACCACCGTGCCAGCAAGACGGCCGCGATCGGAGCCGTTCTTCACCGAGAGCGAGAAATCCGCAAAGCTCTGCACCCGCATCTTCGACAGAAGGTCCGCATAGGCATCGAGCGGATGCGCCGTCTGGTAATAGCCGAGCATCTGATACTCACGCATCAGCCGTTCCGAATCGGGCAGCGGCGTATAGTCGGGCAGAACGATGGCCGAGACACCGCCGCTGCTGCCGAAGATATCGCCCTGACCGCTGACGAGATCATCCTGCGTGCGCTGGGCAAAGCCGATGATCCGATCGAGGCCGGCGAGCAGGGCCGCGCGGTCCTTGCCGAAGCAATCGAAGGCGCCGGCGCAGATCAGGCTTTCAAGGACCCGCCGGTTCACCTGTTTCGGGTCGATGCGCTGGCAGAAATCCTCGAGACTATCGAAAGGCCGGTCGCCACGGGCGGCGACGATGTGATCGACCGCGGCCTCACCGACACCCTTGATTGCGGCGAGCGCATAATAGATGCGAGCCTCGCCCGGCTCGAAATGACGATAGCTGGTCTGCACCGAAGGCGCGACGACCTCGATGCCGAGGCGCTTGGCATCATGACGGAAGTCGTTGAGCTTTTCGGTATTGGCCATGTCGAGCGTCATCGACGCGGCCAGGAACTCGACCGGGTAATGCGCCTTCAGATAGGCCGTATGATAAGAGACGATGGCGTAAGCCGCAGCGTGCGACTTGTTGAAACCGTAATTGGCGAATTTCGCAAGCAGGTCGAAGATCTCGTCCGCCCGCCCCTTCTTCACTCCCCGCTCGACAGCGCCTTCGACGAAGCGGACACGCTGCTTGTCCATCTGCTCCTTGATCTTCTTGCCCATGGCGCGGCGCAGAAGGTCGGCTTCGCCGAGCGAATAGCCGGCCAGCACCTGGGCGACCTGCATCACCTGCTCCTGATAGATGATCACGCCCTGGGTCTCGGCCAGGAGATGGTCAATCACAGGATGGATCGACTCGATCTCCTCCTCGCCATGCTTGCGCGCATTATAGACCGGAATATTCTCCATCGGACCCGGACGATAAAGCGCCACCAGCGCGATGAGATCCTCGATACGGTCGGGTGCCATGCCGATGAGTGCCTTGCGCATACCGGCACTTTCCACCTGGAACACCCCGACCGTCTCGCCGCGGGCCAGCATCTCGTAGGTCGGCGGATCGCCGAGCGGCACGGTCGAAAGGTCGACGGAAATACCGCGCCGGGCAATGAAATCGACCGCCGTCTTCAGCACCGTCAACGTCTTCAGGCCAAGGAAGTCGAACTTCACCAGCCCCGCCTGCTCGACCCACTTCATGTTGAACTGAGTCACCGGCATGTCCGAGCGCGGGTCCCGATACATCGGCACGAGCTTGGACAGCGGCCGGTCACCAATGACGATCCCGGCGGCATGGGTCGAGGCATGGCGGTAGAGCCCCTCGATCTTCTGCGCGATCGTCAGCAGCCGGCCGACAATCGGCTCTTCCTCGGCGGCTTCCTGGAATTTCGGCTCGTCCTCGATGGCCTTGGCAAGGGTCACCGGGTTTGCCGGATTGTTCGGCACCAACTTACAGATGCGATCGACCTGGCCGTAAGGCATCTCCAGCACGCGGCCGACATCGCGCAGCGCCGCGCGTGCCTGCAGCGACCCGAAGGTGATGATCTGCGCGACCTGGGCGCGACCATATTTCTGCTGGACGTAGTGGATGACCTCTTCACGCCGATCCTGACAGAAGTCGATGTCGAAGTCGGGCATCGACACGCGTTCGGGGTTAAGGAAGCGTTCGAACAGCAGTGAAAACCGCAGCGGATCGACGTCGGTAATCGTGAGCGCATAGGCGACCAGCGAACCCGCACCGGAGCCGCGGCCGGGCCCGACCGGGATATCGTGTTCCTTCGCCCATTTGATGAAGTCCGAAACGATCAGAAAGTAGCCCGGGAATTTCATGCCTTCGATGATGCCGAGTTCATAGTCGAGGCGGGTGAAATAGTCCTCCCGGCTGTGCCCCTCGCTCAGACCGACATGAGCGAGCCGTTTCTCGAGCCCTTCCAGCGCCTGCCGGCGCAACTCGTTCGCCTCCGCCTTTTCCGCGGCTTCCGGATCTTCGGCGCCGCCGGTGAACCGTGGCAGAATCGGGTCGCGGGTGTTGAGGATGAAGCTGCAGCGCCGGGCAATCTCGATCGTGTTCTCGCAGGCTTCGGGAAGGTCGGAAAAGAGTGCGGCCATCTCTGCCTGGGGCTTCAGGTAATGATCCGGCGTAAGACGAAACCGGCGGTCATCCGACACGATCGCATTGTGGGCAACCGCCATCAGCGCATCATGCGCCTCGAAATCCTCGCGCGCGGGAAAGAAGGGTTCATTGGTGGCAACGAGCGGCAGATCGAGATCATAGGCGAGCTTCAGAACGCGGCGCTCCTGCTGCACGTCGTATTCACCGTGGCGCTGAACCTCGACATAGAGCCGATCGCCGAAAAGCGCCTTCAGCCGCGATAGCCGATCAATCGCCTTCTCTTCGAAACCGAGGGCTAGCGGCTGATCTATAGGGCCGCCCGGCCCGCCGCTGAGCGCGATCAGCCCTTCGGTCCGTCCCTCAAGCCAGCTGCTCTTGATATGAACGCTGTCATTTCCATTGCCGCCGAGATAGGCCTCACCGACAAGATCGAGAAGATTGGCATAGCCCTCTGGATTGGAAACAAGCAGCACGATCGACGGCAGCTTGACCGGAAGATGCGAGCCGCCGCGGCGTTCACCGTCGCTGCCATCCTCCATGTCGATGGAGAGCTGGCAGCCGATGATTGGCTGCAATCCCTCGCCGACCGCCTTCTGCGCGAACTCCAGGGCACCGAAGAGATTGTTGGTATCGGTCACCGCGATAGCGGGCTGGCAATCGGCGACAGCCCGCTTCAGCACAGTCTTCAGCGGCAGCGCTCCTTCGAGGAGCGAATAGGCGGAATGCACGCGAAGATGAACGAAACTGACCGCCCGTGCGTCCGCGTCCGCAGTTTCATCCCGTCGTGCATCCATACCGGCCATATTCAGCTCCATCACCAAAGTCCGGCCGCCACTATAAAGACAAAGCCCCGCCGTGGCACTTCGTGCGCCGGCTCAGCGCCGACAATGCACAGAAAGCTTTTCCCGGATGGCGGGGCATGGCGGCGCGTCTCAGAAGGCACCGATGATCAGCGCCATGCTGGCGACGAAGATGCTGATGGAAAAGAATGCAGCAATGTCTCTCATGATGTCGGTCATTTCCAAGCTCCTGTTCCTTATCTGTTTTTATACTGTTCCGTTTTTGTTCTAATTACAATCATTTTTATCCGCGGCCTTTTTCGCCTGAGCGAATCAGATTTGGATTCAACCACTTGGAGATGCAAAAAAATGACTGGCCATGCGTTCCGGTGGTCGCGGCTCCTGTTTGCACGCACCCGGCCGGGCGCAAAAGCGGTGTCACGGCAGCATCGCCTCCGCCAGGCTTCACTTGTCGTCCGCAACACCCTACATCTTGCACGACCCTAACGAACGATGGACGGACAGCGTGGCAGACGAGCAAGCAGAAGCGGAACACGGGCGCAGGCTTTCGGATATTCTCGCCGAGCTCAGGCCGGATGAAAGCGGACGCGTCAGCCTTCGCCAGCTTGACGAGGCGCTTGCCGACAGGTCGTTCGGCGCATTCCTGGTTGTCTTTGCCATACCGAACCTGGTGCCGCTACCGCCGGGCGCGACCCTCGTCCTTGGTATTCCGCTCATCCTCATCGCCTGGCAGATGATGGCCTCACGCCACAATGCAATCTGGCTGCCGGAGCGGATTGCGCGCGTTTCGATCGATGGCAAACGCTGCGCGGATGCGCTGGACAAGATCCTGCCCTGGCTCAGATGGATCGAGGGCGGGATCCGCCCGCGTGCATGGTTTTTGAAGACACGGCGCTCCGAGCGCCTTCTCGGTGCCTATGCGCTGATCCTCGCCATCGTCGTGTTCTGTCCCATCCCCTTCGGCAACTGGTTGCCGGCGCTGGCACTCGGCATTATCGGCCTTTCGGTCACCGAGCGCGATGGTTATGGCATCATCGTCGGCTCGATCGTCGGCGTGGTCGCGATCCTGCTTGCCGGTCTCGTCGTGCTCGCCGCAGGCGCTCTGCTCGCCCTCATCTTCTGAAGTGCGAGCGAAAGCCTCAAAATCATTAGTCTCGAGTGCGGTCAGGCCGCGCGGCTCTGCGCCTGCACTGAGCGGAAGGCGTGGCGGATCGCATCTGCAACCGCCTCGACGAGTTCGCCACCGCCCGGCCCGCGTCTGAGGCCAATGTCGTAATGGCCGAGCTCCGGCAGGCCGTGCTCGGCGCCAAGCACATCCATGTCGTCGGTCACGTAATAGGCGGCAAGCGGCGCCACGGCGAGATCGGACAGCACGGCAGCCCTTTGCACCATTGTCGTCGCACTCATATAGGCCACGCGGTAGCGCCGGTCCGCCGCAGAGAGGTGCTTCACGGCCTCGGCGCGCCAGGCGCAGGAACTCTCCCACATCGACACCGGCAGCGGCTCCTTCAGATAGGCCGTGCCACCGCGGGCGCCGACCCAGACGAGGCGCTCGCGATGGATCAGCTCGGTCTCTTCGCCGTCGGCCGCCAGATCGCCGGTATTGAGGAGGGTCAGGTCCAGCCGCTGTTCGTTCAGGCGTTTCTTCAGGCCGATGCTGTTGTCGATCGTGACATCGACCATGACGCCGGGAAAGGCCTCGGCGAACCGCTTGAGAATGGTGGGCAGAATCCGCTCGCCGATATCGTCGGTCGCACCAAGGCGAACGACGCCCTGCATGTCCGGCCGGCGAAAGCGCGACATCGCCT
Organism: Martelella endophytica; assembly: GCF_000960975.1. Lineage (NCBI taxonomy): Bacteria > Pseudomonadati > Pseudomonadota > Alphaproteobacteria > Hyphomicrobiales > Aurantimonadaceae > Martelella > Martelella endophytica. Next base: position 3,933,233 of record NZ_CP010803.1, read on the forward strand.
CGTTGGAAAGCGCCAGCATGCGCCGCGCGTAGGAAAGCAGGGTCTCCCCCGATTCGGTCAGCCGCACGGAACGGGCATCCCGAACGAAGAGCTGGATACCGAGCTGCTCCTCAAGCCGCTTGATCTGCATCGAAACGGCGGAGGGCGTCCGGAACACGGTCTCGGCCGCCGCCGAAAAGCTGCCGCTCTCGGCGATCGCGACGAAGGTGCGGAGAATGTCATTGTCGAGCACCGGCAGAGGCGTCTGCATCAGGTTGGTCATCGTGCCACCTATCGTTCAATTATTTTGACATGAACCGTCATAACATTTCGTTTGATTGAATGTCAAAGCCGCCTATCTTCACCGTCATCAACGAAGGAGAAGAGCCATGGGCCTGTTTGCCATACTGCACCACCTCATCCGCCCGTTCACCAACCTGACACGGCGTAGCGACGAACAGCGACGCAAGGAAATGCTGGAGCGCAGCCTTTCGCGGATACCGCCGCATCTGCGCGACGACGTCGTCGCGAAGGAGAAGTTCTGGATCTATGACTGAGCGGCAATGCCCCGGCCAGGCCCGGCTGGCCCGGCCGGGCCAAGGCATGCTGCGCTGCGGCGAACCGCATCACGTCTGCATGATGATCGTCAAATCGAGAAAAATCGCGCCATTCTGCCAGCCGTCCGGGCAAAAAATCGCCGGACTTGCGGCGCATCGTCTTTCCTGACGCTTTTGCTTGTGTCAATGTCGCATATAGACAATTGGCGGCCCGATTTCTTGCAGAAGTTAAGTTTTTCGCGGCTCCTTATTTGGCGGTGTGTGCACAATGGTGAGATCATTCGTCTTTTATCTGATACCCCAATTCTCGCTTCTGCCGTTTTCCGGCGCGATCGAGACATTGCGCATTGCCAACAGAATGCTCGGTTACGAGGCCTTTCGCTGGCGTATCGCTTCCGATCTCGGCGGCAAGGTCTATTCCTCAAGCGGCATCGCCATCGACAGCGACAGTTCGCTCGCCGATGAGCGCCGTGCCCTGATGGGCGAAAAGCGCGCCGACCTGGTGCTGGTCTGTTCCGGGCTCGACGTCGAGGACTACTACAACAAGTCTTTCGATGCCTGGCTGCGCGAACTGAACAATCGCGGCTGTCGCATCGGCAGCATGTGCACGGCGACGCATCTTCTTGCCCGCGCCGGCCTACTGAAGGGCAAGCGCTGCGCCATCCACTGGGAAAACCTTCCGGGTTTCACCGAAACCAACCCGGAAATCGATGCCCATGCCGATCTCTTCCAGATCGACCGCAACATCTATACCTGCGCCGGCGGCACCGCCTCGCTCGACATGATGCTGAACCTCATCGGCCGTGAATTCGGCGATGGCCTGGTCAATGCCATCTGCGAACAGGCGCTGACCGACCGCGTCCGGCCTTCGACCGAGCGCCAGCGCCTGCCGCTGAGAGCCCGCCTCGGCGTGCAGAACGGCAAGGTGATGCAGATCATCGAATTGATGGAGGCGAACCTCGCCGAACCGCTGTCGCTGATCGAGATCGCCGACGCCGTCGGCCTGTCGCGCCGCCAGATCGAGCGGCTGTTCCGCCAGGAAATGGGCCGCTCGCCAGCGCGCTATTATCTCGAAATCCGACTCGACCGCGCCCGCCGCCTGCTGGCGCAATCGGCGATGCCGGTGGTCGATGTCGCGGTCGCCTGCGGTTTCGTTTCGGCCTCGCATTTCTCCAAATGCTACCGCGAGATCTATCACTGCTCGCCGCAGCAGGAACGGGCGCAGCGCCGCCAGGCCCGCATGGTCGTGCGTGAAAACGCGATGAGCCTCGCCGTCTGAGCAACGCCGCAAAGACCAGGTGGACTGGAGGCCGAGAGTGAAGAATGCAGCCTCACAGCGATGCGAAGAAGATACAACCCGTGGCAGCCTCCGACCGACCCTGATATGGTTTCCTCATGAAACATGTTGAATTCAAAACCGCAGATGATCTGGCCAGTTGGCTTGGCAAAAACCATGCCGAAGAGACCGAACTTTGGGTGCGAATTTTCAAGAAAGGCTCCGGCAAGCAGTCGGTCAACTGGCAGGAATGCGTCATCGCAGCCATCGCCTGGGGATGGATCGATGGTCGCAAGAACGCGCTCGACGACCACTCATACCTTCAGCGCCTCACCCCCCGTAGAAGAAAGTCCAACTGGTCCCAGAAAAACAGGGAGCACGCCGAGACCCTCATCGCAGACGGCAAGATGTCGGCCTTTGGCCTCAGCCAGGTCGAAGAAGCCAAGGCGGATGGTCGCTGGGACGCAGCCTATTCAGGCCAGGCCGATATGGTCATTCCGCAAGACTTTCTGGACGCTCTCGAAGCGCATCCCAAAGCAAAAGCGTTCTTCGCGACGCTCGGCAGGGGCAACCGATTCCCGATCTACTACAGGCTCACGACAGCCAAGAAGCCCGAAACGCGCTCGAGACGGATGCAGAAGATATTAGAGCAACTGAACCGTGGCGAACCGCTCTAGATCGGCTCGCGGATTGTCGGCTTTCATTTTCGTGTAAAGAACCCGAAGCTGCTCTCGCGCGCCTAAACTCAGCCTTTCAGCAGCAGCGTCACCCAGCCGTCGCGCCAGTAGGTGCGCACATGGCGAAGGCCGACGGTATTGTAGGCCGAGAGCACTTTCCAACGCTGCTCGGCGAGAATGCCCGAGAGGATGACCGAGCCTCCGAGGGCCAGATGCTGCGAAAGCCCGGGCGCGAGCTTCATCAGCGGCCGGGCGAGAATGTTGGCGATGATCAGATCAAAGGGGGCGGCCCGTGCAAAGGCCGCGTGGTGAAACCCAGGCGCCGTCGCAAAATCGACGCCGGAGACGATGCCGTTCAGCCGCGCATTGGCGCGGGCGACGCGGACGGCGACGGGGTCGACATCGGTCGCCAGCACCGGGATCGGCGCCAGCATGCGCACGGCCATTGCCAGAACACCCGTGCCGGTCCCGAGGTCAAGCGCGTTCTGCGGCCGCTCCGCCTTCAGCACCGTATCGATCATTTCCAGGCAACCGATCGTGGTGCCGTGATGGCCGGTGCCAAAGGCTTGGCCGGCGTCGATCTCGATTGCGAGGTCGCCCGGCCGCACATGGTGACGGTCATGGCTGCCATGGACGAGGAAACGTCCGGCACGCACCGGCTTCAGGCCCTCGAGCGATTTCGCGATCCAGTCGATATCGGGAATGTCTTCACGTTCCACCGGGGGATGGTCGCTGCCGAACAGGCGCTCCAGCACGGACGCAAATATCTCCGCCAGCGCCGCAACCTCCGAAGCATCCTCGAGATAGACCGAGGCCTCCCAGATGTTCGCCTTCTCGTCGATCTCCATCGTTGCGAGCGCATAGGGCTCCTCGCCGAGGGCGGCGGAAAGGCCATCGAGCACCTGCCCTGCCCCGGTTTCATCGGTGGTGACGTAAAGTCTGAGCTGGCTCACGGCGGCGGTCTCTTTCTGGTGGTTCATTCGGTCGGCCTGCGGCAGAAGCTCAGCCCTTCAGCAGGTTCTCGAGCTTCTTTCGGGCGACCTCGGGGTCTTCGTCATAGGCGATGGTGCCGTCCAGCACACCACCGTCATCGAGCATGAACACGGCAGCGTTGTGGTTCATCGTGTAATCGCCGTCCGGGTCGTTCGGATCGAGCGGCACCTTTTCATAGTAGATACCGAAGCCATCGACCATCTTCAGCACCTTTTCCGGATCGCCGGAGACGCCGACAATGCGATCGGTGACGTTGGAGAGGTAGCGATGCATGATTTCGGGCGTGTCGCGTTCGGGATCGACGGTGATCCAGTAGGCGTCAAACTTGTCGCCGTCGGGGTCGACCTCGTGCAGAAGCCCGTTCAGCTCGTAGAGCGTCGTCGGGCAGACTTCCGGGCAATGGGTGAAGCCGAAGAACAGCAGCGTCGGCTTTTCGCGGAAGGCGGCTTCGGTGATCTCTGCGCCGTTGCTGTCGGTCAGCGCGAATTTCGGCCCGAAGGGAACGTTCATCATCTTTTCGTTGGTGCGGCCGATCTCGTAGACCAGCCAGGCAATCATGGCGCAGATGATGACGACAGCAGCCCAGAGCACCCGTCGGAAAGTCTTCATGCCGTTCATTCCTCAAGCAAACCGTGCCGGCGGTGCCATTCCTCGATCGAAAGTTCGGGATAGCCGCCGAAGTGGACATGGCCGGGCCCCTCCGGCACCTGCACCCATTCGGCCTTGGAATCAAGCATGATGTGGACGATTTCGGGCGGCGTCGGCAAAGGCGTGTCGACCGCGGAGGCCATCGGATGCACCAGTTCCGGCCAGCGCGGGTCATAAAGATAGAGCGAGGTGCCGCATTCGCCGCAGAAATGCCGTTCGCCCTCGGAATGGCCGTGCGCCATGCGCGCATGATAGAAACGCTTGTATTCGGCGCCCTCGATCTCAAGCGTGGCCGAATCGGCACCGAGATTAATGGCATAGCCACCGCCACCACCGGTCTTGCGGCAGATGCTGCAGTAGCAGCGCATATAGGGATAGGGGGTGCGGCTTTCGACCGAATAGCGGACCTTGCCGCACTGGCAGCTTGCCTCGAGTTTCATGGCGCTCTCCCGGGTGTCACTTGCGCTTTGCGACCGAACGAAGCGAACTAGTTCGGCGCCCCGTTTTCCCACACCACGTCCTGACCGTAAAGCGGCACGGTCGAAAGCGACATCTTGGCCGAGCCCTCCACCACCTCCCGCGTGTGGGCAAGATAGACCAGCGTCTGATTTTCGCTGTCATAGATCCGGTTGATCACAAGCTGCTTGAAGATCAGCGAACGACCGGCCTTGAACACTTCCTCGCCACCCTTGTCGAGCGCGATGTCGCCGATCCGGATCGGTCCGGTCTGGCGGCAGGCGATCGAGGAATTCGACGGATCCTCGAACCAGTTGCCGTTCGAAAGCCTGTCGATGATCGAGCGGTCGAAATAGGCGATATGGCAGGTCACGCCATCAACCTCCGGATCCTGCAACGCCTCGACGATGATGTCGTTGCCGACCCAGTCGACCCCAACCTCGCCAACCTCGGCGGCCGAAGCGGCAGAGGTCAGGGCTGCCAGACCGGCCACCAGTGAAATCAAAAATCCGCGCATCCCAAATCTCCCGTAGAACTGGTTTTGAAGATAGGAAGGCGCGGTAGTGTTACAAGCGGTTGACGCGCAAAGCTGCGGGAGAAACACTCAGATCGGTTCGGAAAAATCAGTTCGCCTACGCCCCGATGAGCGCTAGCCACTCATCCTCGTCCATCGTCTGAACGCCCAGCTCTTCCGCCTTCTTCAGCTTGGAGCCTGCGCCAGGGCCGGCGACGACGATGTCGGTCTTCTTCGAGACAGAGCCCGAGACCTTGGCGCCGAGGCTTTCGGCCTTGGCCTTGGCCTCGTCACGGGTCATCTTTTCGAGCGTGCCGGTAAACACCACCGTCTTGCCCGCGACGGGGCTGGAAAGATCGACACGCTGCTGGTCGTCCTCCGGCGTCACCTCCTGCAGCAACCGGGCGATGACATCTGTGTTGTTTTCCTCGGCATAGAATTCGACGATGGCGCGGGCGACGACGGCGCCGATGCCGTCGATATTGTTGAGGTCGTCCCAGGCATCCCCCTCGCCTGCCGCCGCCTCCCGCATCGCCTTCTCGAAGGCGCTGTAGGAGCCATAGGAGCGGGCGAGCAGCTTTGCCGTCGTCTCACCGACATGGCGGATGCCGAGCGCGAAGATGAAGCGGTTGAGCGCGATACTCCGGCGCTCGTTGATCGACTGGAACAGGTTGGCGACCGAGGTCTTGCCCCAGCCGTTGAAATTCTCGAGCTTCGTCAGCGTATCGCCCTGCCGGCGCTCCAGCGTGAAGATATCGGGCGCGGTGCGGATCGAAAGCGCCTCGTCCTCATGCTCGAAGAAGAAGTCTACCTGCTTGGTGCCAAGCCCTTCGATATCGAAGGCATTGCGCGAGACGAAATGCTTCAGGTGCTCGACCGCCTGCGCCCGGCAGGAGAAACCCGCCGTGCAGCGGCGCACCGCATCGAGCTTGCCGGTTTTCTCGTTGATCTCGCGAACCGCATGGGCACCGCACACCGGGCAGTGATCCGGAAACACATAGGCAACGGCATCTTCCGGCCGCTTGTCCGGCACGATATCGACGATCTGCGGAATGACGTCCCCGGCGCGCTGGACGACCACGTAGTCGCCGACACGGATATCGCGGCCCTCGCGGATCGGCTCGCCGTTCGAGCCCTTGCCGGCGATATAGTCCTCGTTGTGCAGCGTCGCATTGGTGACGACGACCCCGCCAACGGTGATCGGTTCGAGCCGTGCCACCGGTGTCAGCGCTCCGGTGCGGCCAACCTGGATGTCGATCGCCGTCAACCGCGTGATCGCCTGCTCGGCCGGAAACTTGTGCGCCGTCGCCCAGCGCGGCGAGCGCGAGCGAAAGCCGAGGCGGGCCTGCAGGTCCAGCCGGTCGACCTTGTAGACGACGCCGTCGATATCATAGTCGAGATCGCCGCGCTGAACGCCGATCTCGCGATAGTGGTCCAGCAACGCTTCGGTCGAGGACAGCCGTTTCATCAGCGGATTGACCGGAAAGCCCCACGCCTCGAAGGTCTTCACCATGCCCATCTGGGAATCGGCCGGCATTTCCGACATTTCGCCCCAGGCATAGGCGAAGAATTTCAGACGGCGCTTCGCCGTCACCTGCGGGTCGAGCTGACGCAGCGAGCCCGACGCGGTGTTGCGCGGGTTCACATAGGTCTGCTTGCCCTCTTCGGCGAGCGCGGCGTTCAGCGCCGCGAAATCGCTCTTCGCCATATAGATCTCGCCGCGAACCTCGACGATCGCCGGCGCGTCCTTCGGCAGGCGATTCGGGATTTCGGATATGGTGCGGACATTCGCCGTCACGTTTTCGCCGGTAGCCCCATCGCCGCGGGTGGCGCCGGAAACCAGCACGCCGTCCTCATAGCGCAGCGACATCGACAGCCCGTCGATCTTCGGCTCTGCCGTAAAGGCGATCGAGCCATCCGGCATCTGTCCCAGGAAGCGATAGACCGAGCCGATGAAATCCTGCACGTCCTCATCGGAAAACACGTTGCCGAGCGACAGCATCGGCACGCTGTGGGTAACCGGGGCAAAGGCCTCGGACGGCGCCGAGCCGACGCGACGCGACGGCGTATCGGCACGAATGAGGTCGGGGAACCGCGCCTCGATCTCGTCATTGCGGCGCTTCAGCGCGTCATATTCTGCGTCGGTGATCTCCGGCGCGTCCTTGCCGTGATAGGCCTCGTCATGGCGCGCGATCTCGGCCGCGAGCGCGGCAAGCGCGGCTTCCGCCTCTTCCCGGGTCAGCGCATCGACCGCTTTCTTCGCCATGGCACACTCCTTCGCGACGTTTCCGCTGAATTAGAGCACCGGACAGGGTGCGGGCAAGCTCAAAGCGGCGCGCGTGCCGCTTCGCCATCGCCGGCGCGGTCCTCGCCGCGCAAAACGGCGGTATCGAGCAGCGCCGTCAGCGGCAGATGGTCCGAAGCGACGCGGGCCAGCGGCGAATCATGCGCGGCGAGATCGAGCACCAAGCCGTCGCGGTTGGAAATGATTCGGTCGAGCGCCAGCACCGGCCAGCGCGCCGGAAAGCTTGCCCTCGGCGGCGGCAGTTCGCCGAAGGCGGCTTCGAAGCGCTTCAGCGCCGAGCCATCGCCAAGCCGCCACTCGTTCATGTCGCCCATGATCAGCGAGGCCGCCTCGTCGCGATTGCCGAGGAGACCGAGAATATGATCCGCCTGCTGCCGGCGCGAGACCCTGAGCAGGCCGAGATGCACGGCAACGACCCGCAGCAAGCTCCCGTTGTTCAGCGCAATCTCGGTGAGCAACGCCCCGCGCGGCTCAAGCCCCGGCAGTTTCTCGCGGCGAATGTCTCTGATCGCGCCATCGCGAAACAGCAGCACGTTTCCGTGCCAGCCATGCGCGCGTACACTTGCCTCAGCCGGCACGGCGATCAGCCCGGTTTCCTGTTCGATCCGCTTCAGGTCGAGCAGGCCGGTGCGTTCGCCGAATCGGGTATCGGCTTCCTGCAGCGCGATCAGGTCGGCGCCGATCTCGCGGATCACCTCGAAGGTCCGGTCGGGATCGAGCTTGCCGTCGACGCCGACGCATTTGTGCACGTTATAGGTCGCGACCCTCAGGCCTTCGCCCTGCAACGGCACGGCCTCTTCCGGCCGTTTCCCGTTTTCGCGGATCGAACGCATAACGGCATTTGCAAGCGGCGATTTCAAAGGTTTCATGACGGCGAGGCATTCCCATTCAGCGTCGGTGACCGGCCTTTACATTCGACAACCAATATGGCGCTTTTCAGAGATAGGGCAATCCCAGCCAGAGGATGCGGTCGCGCAAACGCCAGACAAACGGTCGGGCCGCCAGAGCCTCCAGCGTGATCCGCTCCGAATTCGTCAGCGCGCCACCGATACGGGTTTCGAGATCATTGGCGAAGTCGGCATCAAAGACTTCCATGTCGGTCTCGAAGTTCAGCCTGAGCGAGCGGGCGTCCATGTTCGAGGAGCCGAGATAGGACCACTTTCCGTCGATCGTCATCAGCTTGGAGTGGTTGAACGGGCCGCGATCGCGCCAGATGCGGGTGCCGTCGCGGATAATCTCCGCAAACTGTGCCGTCATCGCATAGTCGACCAGAGCCAGGTTGTTGGCGCCGGGCACGACGATGTCGACCTTGACGCCGCGCCGCGAGGCGGTGGCGAGCGCGGAGACGAGATCGCGGTCGGGCAGGAAATAGGGCGACATGATCATCACCCGTTCTTCCGCGACTGAAAGCGCGCCGATGATCATGCTGTTATTGTTGCCGAGATTGCGATCGGGACCGGATGGCACGATGCGGGCGACCACGCCATCGGGGCTCGCCATCTTGTCGTCGAACTGCCAGGCGGGGCCTTCAAGCGCCTCGCCGGTTTCGAAATACCAGTCGGTGGCGGCAACCGAGAGATAGTCGGCGACGGCCGGGCCGTGCAGCTCGAAATGCGTGTCATGGGCGGCGTCCTTGCCGGTGAACGCCTCGCGGATGTTCATGCCGCCGGCAAAGGCCGTGTCGCCGTCGATCACCATGATCTTGCGGTGGGTACGCAGGTTGGCATAGGGCAGCCGCATGCGCAGCAGAACCGCGCCGTTGAAGGTGGCGACGCGCACGCCCTTGTCCCGCAAAAGCCCGGTGATGCGCGGGCGCGAATAGCGCGCGCCGATGGAATCGATCAGGATCCGGACCTCGACCCCACGCTGAACAGCGGCCGCAAGGCTGTCGACGAAGCGACGGCCGATCGAATCGGCGTCGAAGATATAAGTCTCCATCAGGATCGAATGTTCGGCGCGGTCGATGGCTTCGAGCATCGCCGCATAGGCATCATCACCGGTGGTCAGCAGCCTGACCGTGTTGCCGGCCGTCGCCGGCGTGCCGGCAACGCTGTTGCCGAGGTTCCAGAGCGCCGCCATGCGCGGACCGAAGGCTTCTGCGATTGCCTCCCGGCTCACCAGGTGCAGCTTCTCCTCGCGTGCTACCGCGTCATAGAGCCCGGTGCGCCGGTCGCGCACCGAGGCGCGGCGCATGCGGTTGATACCGGCCACCGCATAGATCAGCGCTCCGAGGATCGGCGACAGCATGATGACGCCGACCCAGCCGATGGCAGCGCGGACCTCGTCCTTGGTCATCGTCGCATGAATGGCGGCGGTCGCGCCGAACAGGAAGGATATGACCGCCAGAATATGCGGCCAGTAATGCTGCAGAAAGCCTTCCATCGGCGTACGTCCCCTTCGTCGCTATGCCACCGCAATGGAGGCGGTTCGTGGCCGAGGCCTCCGCTCCTCTTGTCTCCCACCTAGGGGAGGGAAATGCCCCGACAGGGGCAGAGAGGGTGAACCCTTTCGGCAATTTCGGCGTTCGCGGCCTGTGCCCCTACCCCTCTCTGTCGCATTGGCGACATCTCCCCCGCAAGGAGGGATATCGACGGGAGCAAGTCCGCATTTGTCTTCATCCTATATCAGCAAAACCCAATCAACCATCGCCGGCAAGCAGCTTGGCCGCAGCAGCGCGCGCTTCGGCGGTCACGCTTGCCCCCGCCAGCATGCGGGCAATCTCCTCCTGCCGCTCCTCGGGACCGATGACGGCGACGCGGGTGCTGACCATGTCCTTGCTGCCGGCCTTGGAAATGAGGAAATGTCCGCCGGCGCGGGCGGCGACCTGCGGGGCGTGGGTGACCGAGAGCACCTGCACATTTTCGGCGAGCCGTTTCAGTCGCTGGCCGATCGCATCCGCAACCGCGCCACCGACACCGGTGTCGATCTCGTCGAAGACCAGCGTCGGCGCCGAGCCCTTGTCGGCAAGTGCCACCTTCAGCGCCAGCAGGAAGCGCGACAGCTCGCCGCCTGACGCGACCTTCATGATCGGCCCCGGCCGCGTGCCCGGATTGGTCTGAACCTCGAAGGACACCGTGTCGATGCCGTCAGCGGTGGCATCCTGCGGGTCGCTGGCGACAACGGCGGCGAAGCGGGCGCGCTCGAGCTTCAGCGCCGGCAATTCGGCCTGCACCGCCTCGCCAAGCTGGGTTGCCGTCTCCTGACGCTTGACCGACAGCCTGCCCGCGGCCTCGCCGTAGGCCTTTTCCGCCGCCTCGGCTTCGGCCGCAAGGGCGGCGAGCCGGCTCTCGCCAGCATCGAGTTCGTCAAGATCGGCCACCATGCGGGCGGCAAGCGCCGGCAATTCGGTCACAGGCACGTTGAACTTTCGGGCAGCACCCCGGATCGCAAACAGCCGCTCCTCGACGCGCTCCAGTTCCTTCGGATCGAAGGCGGCACGGTCAAGCGCCGCCTCGACCTCCATCTGCGCCGACGACAGCTTGTCGAGCGCATCGTCGAGCAGTTCGACGGAGCTTTCCAGGAGACCGGGAGCCTCATGCGACTTGCGCTCCAGCCGACGCACCAGCGAGGCGATCATCGGCACGGGAGACGCATTACCACTCAGGAATTCCAGCGCTTCGGAAATATCGCTCGCAACCCGCTCGGACTTCATCATCGTTGCCCGGCGCTCGGCGAGCTCGTCCTCCTCGCCGTCGACCGGCGAAAGCGTCTGCAGTTCTTCCACGGAGGCACGCAGGTACTCGGCCTCGCGCATGGCTTCCTCGATATGAGCGCGATGCTTCTTCAGACGGCGCTCGGCATCTTTCCAGACGCGGTGAAGCTCGCCGACCGTTTCGACATCCGGCACGAGCCCGCCGAAGGCATCAAGCAACCGGCGGTGGCCATCGGCCTCGATCAGCGCCCGCTCGTCGTGCTGGCCATGGAACTCGACAAGCATACGCCCCGCCTGGCGCATCAGCTGGACACTGACGGACTGGTCGTTGATGAAGGCACGAGTGCGGCCGTCGGCAGTCTGCATCCGCCGGAAGATCAGATCGCCCTCGTCATCTAGGTCGTTCTCGCGCAGAAACGCACGCACCGGATGTCCCATGGCGACATCGAAGACGGCAATCACCGATCCCTGGTCCTGGCCGTGACGCACGAGAGCGCCATCACCGCGGGCGCCGAGCGCCAGCGACAGGCTGTCGAGCAGGATGGATTTGCCGGCGCCGGTCTCGCCCGTCAGCACGGAGAGACCTTCGCCGAGATGCAGTTCCAGCCGCTCGATCAGGACAATGTCACGAATGGAAAGCTGAACAAGCATGTTGTTGTTCGCGCCTTGGGGGCTCAGCTCGGTTTGGCGCTCGAAACGTCAGAACCGCGGCCGGCCGATTTCGGCTGGAGCCCCTGTTTGTTCAAGAGATCGTAGGCACGCTGGTACCACGGGCTGTCGGGGTAGTTATGCCCCAGCACCCACGCCGCATTCTGCGCCTCGGAGACGATGCCCATCGCATAATAGGCCTCGACCAGACGTTCGAGTGCTTCCTCGATCTGGTTGGTATCGGAATAGTCGTCGACGACGGTGTCGAATCGCGAAATGGCGGCGACATAGTCCTTGCGCTCGAGATAGTAGCGGCCGATCTGCATGTTCTTGCCGGCGAGCTGGTCGCGGGCATAGCGGATCTTGGCGCGCGCATCCGTCGCGTAGTCGGAATCCGGATAGTTGTCGATGACGAGCTGCATCGCCTCGATCGTGCTCCGGGCCGCGGCCTGGTCCTGCGTCACATCGGCAATCTGCTTCGAATAGGAAAGCCCCATCAGATACTGCACATAGGCCGCATCCGGCGAGTTCGGATAAAGCGACATGTAGCGCTTGGCCGAGGTGACGGCCGCATCATACTTGCGCGAGCGGTACTGCAGGTAGGTCTGCATAACCAGTGCCTGACGGGCTTCGTCCGACAACGGGTTCTGGTCCTGGATCGCCTTGAACTTGCGCAGCGCCTCCGAGACCTTGCCGGCGTTGATATTGGCCAGCGCCTCGTCATAAAGCTGCTGCGGCGGGTCCGCCTCATACTGAAGGGTGGTGATATCCACGTCCTTGTCGCGCGAGCATCCGGCAAGCACCAGGCCGGCGCCAAGGATAATGGCGGCGGGCAGCGCGCTCACGCGAATCGAACCCTGAATCTTTCGGTTTTTCATACCAGTCATTCAATGTGCCCTATCTGCGCGTCAACAAAACGCTATGCGACGTTTGACGCTGTTTTACGCATATCCGCGAGGCAAGAGCAATCATGTGCCGGCAAAATCGCACATATTTATGTCGTTTTGCCACCGCATGGGCCGCTGACACCCCTTTGCAGGACAGTCGCAGACATCACTGTTTTAGCTCGAAGAATCAGTACGGCCCGGCCTGACATCTCAGGACCGGGCCGCAACCGCAATCTGATTTTGGCGCCTCAGGACACCGGACCGGCGAGGATCGCCTCTTCCTGGCGCAGGCGGAACGGCAGGGCGCCGCGCGGCGAGACGACAACGCAGGCGCCGGCCGTTTCGAACAGGGCGCGAACCGCAGCCGCGTTCAGCGCGTGGCCACCGCGATAGGAGCGGAACGCCCCGGCAAAACGCATGCCCATCATGGCGAGATCGCCGACGGCATCGAGCGTCTTGTGACGGACGAACTCCTTCTCGTAGCGAAGGCCCTCCGGATTGATGACGCGGTTGTCATCCGAGATCACCACGGAGTTCTCAAGCGAGGAGCCGAGCGCGAAGCCACGGGCCCACATCGGTTCGACGTCGCGCATGAAGCCGAAGGTGCGCGCACCCGAGAGCTCGCGACGAAAGGTCTCCGCGGTCATGTCGCCGCGCCATTTCTGGCGGCCGATGACCGGGGTGTCGAAATCGATCTCCACGTCGAACAGCGTGCCCTCATAGGGGCTGAACTCGGCCCAGCCGGAGCCGTTCTCGACGCGCACCGGCTTGGTGACGCGAATGAAGCTGCGCTTTTCGGAAAGGGTGACGATGCCGACTTCGTCGATCGCCTCGACGAACACCCGCGAGCTGCCGTCCATGATCGGCACTTCCGGGCCGTCGATGGTGACGGTGAGGTTGTCGACGCCGAGCGCATAGAGCGCGGCCATCACATGCTCGATGGTGGCAACCCAGCGTGCCGGATTATCGCCGAGCACGGTGCAGAGCGCCGTCGGGCCGACATTGTCGGAGACAGCCTTGTAGCTTGCGATCAGACGGCCATTTTCATAGCGTTCGAAAACGATGCCGTGATCGGCAGCTGCGGGCTGCAATTCCATGCTCACCGGCTTGCCGGAGTGCACGCCGATTCCCGCAGTCCGAACCGTACCCGCAATCGTGGTCTGCAACCCGAAATATCCAGCCGACATAGCAACGCCCTTAAAACAGTCTTTTGTCACATTGCCGCGACGACCCGCTATCAGCTTCTGCGGCTATCCCTTAACGCACAACCACAGCAGATGGACGCGAGTCCCGCGCCTTTAGCCAGATACTTACGCACGCGGCAGTTGGAAACCAAATCACTGTTTCTTTCGATATGTTACGAAACACGTAAAAACCCGGCCGCCACAGGCGACCGGGTCACTTCACGAGAAGGTTTTGGAAAAGACGGTTACCGGTTCCCTAATCGGGTGAAACCGAAAACCGCGGCGATCAGTTAGCCTGACGACGCAGGAAGGCGGGAATATCGAACTGATCGTCATCCTGACGCTGCTGGGCGGGCTGTTCGGCCTGCCGGCGCGGCGCGTAAGGATTGCTCTGCGGAGCCTGCTGGGCTGTTTCGCGGCGCGGAGCCTGCTCGACGTGATGCCCTTCAAAGCTCTCGTCGCCGCGGCCAAGCGTATTCGACAGGCGCTTGAACAGGGCCTTCGGGCCACGCTCTTCCTGCTCATGGCGGCGGCTGGTGTTCATTTCCGGCTGAACCAGCGGCGGAAAGTCGGAAACTTCCGGCATACGACGCTGCTGTTCGCTGGCCTGCGGACGCGGCTGCTGCGGTGCGGGCTGCGGGGCAGCGGCACGGGGCTGCTGCGGTGCAGGCTGCGGGGCAACTGCCGGACGCGGGGCGGCCGGGCGCGGTTCCTGTGCGAAGATCTGGCTCTTCGGCTGCATCATCTCACGCGGCTGCTGCTGCGGGGCCTGCGGTGCCTGCGGCATGCGGGTCACGGCCATCTGCAGTTCGCGCTCCATCTCGACTTCCGCCGAGCGGATGGTTTCAGCGATCGGATCGACCTTCGGCTGAGCCTGGCTGACCGGACCGTTTCCCTGACCACCGGTCGAGGTACGGATTTCCGGCGCGCGGGTTTCGCGGCGCTGATCGAAGGCACGGTCGTCATCATGCTGCGCGGCCGAACGATCGATGCCGGTGGCAACGACGGACACGCGGATGATGCCTTCGAGTTCCTCGTCGAAGGTGGCGCCGAGGATGATGTTGGCGTCCGGATCGACTTCCTCGCGGATACGGGTCGCGGCTTCGTCGACTTCGAAGAGCGTCAGGTCACGACCACCGGTGATCGAGATCAACAGGCCCTGCGCGCCGCGCATCGAGGTTTCGTCGAGCAACGGGTTGGCGATCGCGGCTTCGGCGGCCTGCATGGCGCGGCCTTCGCCGGATGCTTCGCCCGTACCCATCATGGCGCGGCCCATCTCGCGCATCACCGAACGGACGTCGGCGAAGTCGAGGTTGATCAGGCCTTCCTTGACCATCAGGTCGGTGATGCAGGCAACGCCCGAGTAGAGCACCTGGTCGGCCATGGCGAAGGCGTCCGCGAAGGTCGTCTTGTCATTGGCAATGCGGAACAGGTTCTGGTTCGGGATGACGATCAGCGTGTCGACCGACTTCTGCAGTTCCTCTATTCCAGCATCGGCAAGACGCATGCGGCGACCGCCTTCGAACTGGAACGGCTTGGTGACGACGCCGACGGTCAGGATGCCCTTGTTGCGGGCGGCCTGGGCGACGATCGGTGCTGCACCCGTGCCGGTGCCACCGCCCATGCCGGCGGTCACGAAGCACATGTGGGTGCCGTTCAGGTGATCGATGATCTCATCGATGCACTCTTCTGCGGCCGCGCGGCCGACTTCCGGCTGCGAGCCGGCGCCGAGACCTTCGGTGACGCCGACGCCGAGCTGGATGACCCGCTGCGCCTTCGTCATCGTCAGGGCCTGTGCATCGGTGTTGGCGACAACGAAGTCGACACCCTGCAGGCCTGCGGTGATCATGTTGTTGACGGCATTGCCGCCACCGCCACCGACACCGAAAACGGTGATCCGGGGCTTCAGTTCAGTAATATCTGGCTTTTGAAGCGTAATAGTCATTTCGTTCCGTTCCTTCTCGCTAAGGCCGCACCGCCATGCGGGCCCATCTCTTGTGTTGGTTAAAAACTTTCCCTCAACCACTGGCCGACGCGTGACAGGCGTCCGCCGCCCGATGCCAGGAAACCCCGCTGTTCCCCGCCATAGGTCTCTTTTTCCGCAAGCTGCGGATAGATCAGAAGTCCGGTTGCCGCCGCGAAGGCAGGCCCCTTGGCCGCTACCGGCAGGCCGGCAACACCCATCGGGCGGCCGATCCGGACATTGCGGCTCAAAATGCGCCGCGACAGTTCGCAAAGGCCGATCAGCTGGCTTGCGCCACCCGTCAGCACCACCCGCTTGCCGACCACCGTCGAAAAGCCGGAGAGCTGGATGCGATCGCGGATCAGCTCCAGCGTCTCCTCGACGCGGGCGCGGACGATCTTCGACAGCACGGCCTTCGAGACCTGACGCTGCTGGTTGTGATCCTCTTCGCCGATCGAAGGCACCGCGATCATCTCGCGCTCGTCGGCGCTGGAGGCGATCGTCGAGCCGTGCACGCATTTCAGCCGTTCGGCATCTTCCATGCGGGTCGACAGGCCACGCGCCAGATCGGTCGTCACATGATGGCCGCCGAGGCTTATGGCATCTGTGTGGACCAGCTTGCCTTCGGCAAAGACCGAGATCGTCGTGGTGCCGGCGCCCATATCGATGGCAGCGCAGCCGAGTTCCACTTCATCATCGACGAGGGCAGCCAGGCCGCTCGCATAAGGGGTCGCCACCATCCGCTCCACCGAAAGGTGCGCACGGTTGACGCAGAGTTCGAGGTTGCGCAGCGCCAGCCGTTCGGCCGAGACCACATGCAGGTCGACGCCGAGCGTTTCGCCGTACATGCCGAGCGGATCGCGGATGCCGCGCTCGCCGTCGAGCGTGAAGCCGGCCGGAACCGAGTGCAGCACCTGGCGCTCATCATTGACCGAGCGGCGCGAAACGGCCGAGAGCACGCGGCGCAGGTCGCTCGAATCGACATCCTGTCCGCCGAGGTCGATCGCCGCCGTATAGGTGTCGCTCTTCAGCCGACCTGCCGAAACATTGACGATCAGGCTGTCGATGGTGATGCCGGCCATGCGCTCAGCCGCATCCACCGACTGGCGGATCACCGCTTCGGCAGCATCGAGATTGACGATGACGCCGCTCTTGATGCCCTGCGAGCGCTGATGGCCGATGCCGATGATTTCGATATTGTGGGTGCGGCCGGGCAGGATCTGGCTTTCGGCACGCGGGGTCAGCCGCGCGATCATGCACACGATCTTGGATGAACCGACATCGAGGACGCTGACGATATGCGTCTTCTTCGACGAAAGCGCCCGGCCACGGCCGGAAGTGCCAAACAGCGTCACAGGCGCCTCCCCTTGTTCTTGTAGGTCTTCTGCAGGGCTTCCACCGCTTCGGTGCGCTGCTCCATCGCCTCGGGCGTGAGCTGCACGGCGACGCGGTCATCGAGCCTAAGATCGATCGCGGCGACCTGGCGCTCGAGGATCGAGCGGCTTTCGTCGAGCGACTTCAGCCGGGCGACAGCCGCATCGGAGCCCATTTCCGGCAGCTTCACCAACACGCCGTTATCGAGGTAGAGGTCCCAGCGACGGCCATCGACGCGCTTGTAGGCGCGCACGCGGCTTGCAAGTTCCGGCCACTCCGACAAGAGACTGCCAAGGCCCTCGACGGCGAAGTTCGCCCCCTGCCCCAGCACCAGCGGCAGACGCTTGAATTTCGGTTCGTTGATCGGCCCGATGACATTGCCGTCATGCTCGATCATCAGCACCCGGCCATCCTCCTGCTGCCACAGCGCATAGGGTACGCGCTCGGTCAGCGAGACCTTGAGGGTCGACGGATAGACCTTGCGGACATCCGCATCGGCCACCCAGGGCAGGTTCAAAAGTTCGCCACGGGCGCGCTGGATATCGAGGCCCTGCAGCGAATAGGCGTTCTCGAGGCCAAGGTTCTGCAGCACCGCAATCTCTGACGTCTCGTGGTTACCGGAAATCTCGATGTCCTCGACATAGAAGCCGGAAAGACGGAAGGCGGCGCGGGTGACGACATCGCCCTTGCCCGCGACGACGATCGCGTTGGCGCCGACGGCGAGGAAGAAGACCAGCGCCGCGGCAGTGCCGACATGTTTCGGCACAGGCGTGCGACCGGTCGCCAGCCCGCCGGCGACACGAACGGCCCGGCGGACCGGACGCGGCAGCACGCCCGCGCGACCATTCGGGTCGACGGTACCGCCTTCAGTCATGTCCTGCCTTTTGCCACTCACCGCAAACACGAAGCATCCTCCACCATCCAACGGAGAAAAGCGCCAAAACTGTAACCTGCATCGGCCGCCATTTCGGGAACCAGCGATGTCGGGGTCATGCCGGGCTGGGTATTCACTTCCAGCCAGATAATCCCTTCTTCGCCGAGCGTTTCGTCAAACCGGAAATCCGACCGGCTGACGCCGCGGCAACCGATTGCCTGATGCGCCTCAACTGCCAATGATTGAATCTTTTGGTAAATATTCGGTTTAAGATCGGCAGGAAGGATGTGTCTTGAGCCGCCCGGACGATATTTTGCGTCGAAATCGTAGAATTTCTGACCAACGGGAACGATCTCGGTGACGCAGAGCGGCCGACCATCGATCACGCCGCAGGTAAACTCGCGCCCCTTGATGAACCGCTCGACCATCAGGATTTCGCCGAAATGCCATTCCGTCGAAGCGACTGACTGCGGCGGACCGCTCTGACCCTCATCGACGATCAGCACGCCGAAGGACGAGCCCTCGTTGACCGGCTTCAGCACATAGGGTGGCGCCATCGGATGATCGCTGCCGATATCGGCGCGCTTCGTCAGCAGGCTTTCGGCGACGGGAATGCCGCAGGCAGCGGCAACGCGCTTGGCCTGCGCCTTGTTCATCGCCAGCGCGGAAGCCAGAACGCCGGAATGCGTATAGGGAATTTCGAGATATTCGAGGATGCCCTGAACCGTCCCGTCCTCACCGAAAGGGCCATGCAGCGCATTGAAGACGATGTCGGGCCGGACCTCGGAGAGAACCGTCGCAACCTCGCGGGTGACGTCGATGCGGCTGACACGGTAGCCCTCGGCTTCGAGCGCATCGGCGCAGGCATTGCCTGAGGCAAGGCTTACCGGGCGCTCCGAGGAGAATCCGCCCATCAATACAGCTACATGTCCGGAGCTCATGCCCGTCCCCATCTTCACCGGCGAAAGCCGGAGCACACATTCGGAATATCGCTTTTTTGTGGAAAGCGTTTCGTATTCCCATTAGTGCCGGATGATGGTTAATGAAGCGTTTACTATGGTTAACCGAAGCAAAAAATCATTTGGCCAAGAGGCGGTTAGCGTCCCGCAACGATGGTCGGGCGGGCGAGCCGCCCGCCCTGCAGATACAGCGTAAAACTGGCTGAATTCAGGAGATCTTCGCCAGATCACCCGGCAGGCGTTGCGCCCAGTTGGTGATGCTGCCGGCGCCGAGCATGACCACAAAATCGCCCGGTTCGGCGATGCTTGCGATCTTTTGGGCAAGCTCCGATTCGTCGGCGAGATATTGCGCGTCACGATGACCCGCAGCGCGCATTCCGGCGACGAGCGATTCGGCGTCGAAGCCCGGACGCGGGTCTTCGCCGGCCGCATAAACAGACGCGATGAAGACGGTATCGGCATCGTTGAAGCAGCCGGTGAAATCCTCGAACAGGCTTTCGAGACGCGAATATCGGTGCGGCTGGTGAACGGCGATGATGCGACCCTTGCAGGCCTCCCGCGCCGCTGTCAGCACCGAGCGGATCTCGACCGGGTGGTGTCCGTAGTCGTCAAAAACCTGAACGTCATGCCATGTGCCGACCAGGGTAAACCGGCGCTTGACGCCACTGAAGGCGGCGAGCCCCTTGCGGATATCGTCCTCGGAAATATGCAGCCGATCGGCAACGGCGATCGCCGCCGTGGCATTCGATACATTGTGCCGGCCGGGCATCGGCAGAGCGAGGTTTTCGAGCTTCACCGAAGGGCGGCGGCGACGGCGGATATCGACGTCGAAAATCGTGCGCGTGCCTTCGGTGCGGATGTTGGAAAAGCGAACGTCGGCCTGCCGGTTCTCGCCATAGGTAACGACGCGGCGGTCCTCGATCTGACCGACGAGCGCCTGCACTTCGGGATGGTCGAGACACATCACGCCGCAGCCGTAGAACGGCACGTTCTCGACGAACTGGCGGAAGGCCGCGCGCACGCCGTCGAATGTACCGTAGTGGTCGAGATGCTCGGGGTCGATATTGGTGACGACCGCGATTTCGGCGGGGAGCTTCAGGAAGGTGCCGTCGGATTCGTCAGCCTCAACCACCATCCACTCGCCCTCGCCCATGCGGGCATTGGTGCCGTAGGCATTGATGATGCCGCCATTGATGACAGTCGGGTCCAGTCCGCCGGCTTCGAGAAGCGAAGCGACCATCGAGGTGGTCGTCGTCTTGCCGTGGGTACCGCCAATGGCGATGGCATCGCGAAAGCGCATCAACTCGGCCAGCATTTCGGCCCGGCGAACCACAGGCAGGTGCTTCTCGCGGGCGGCGACGAGCTCGGGATTGGTGCGCTTGATGGCGGAGGACACCACGACGACCTCGGCGTCACCGAGATTTTCGGCCGCATGACCGATGGAAACAGCAATCCCCTTCTCACGCAGACGAAGCACATTGGCGCTTTCGGCCTGGTCGGAGCCCTGAACCTCGTAGCCGAGATTCTTCAGCACCTCGGCAATGCCGCTCATGCCGATGCCGCCGATGCCGACGAAATGAACGACACCAATCGCGTCTGGCATTCTCATCAGTCTGTTCCTTCAATCGTCTTGCCGGCGGCGAGCGCTTCCGCCATGTCGGCGAGCTTCTCGGTCGCATCCGGCCTGCCGGCGGCGCGCGCTGCGCCTGCGGCTGTTGCAAGTTTCTCGGGATTTTCGACGCCGTCCTTCAGGATGGCAGCGAGCCGCTCCGTCGTCAGCTCCGACTGGCGCACGACCTCGGCGCCACCATTCCTGGAAACCAGCGCGGCATTCGCCGCCTGATCGTGGTCGAGTGCGTGCGGATAGGGCACGTAGACGGCGGGGCGGCCGATGACTGAAAGCTCGGAAACGGTCGAAGCACCAGAGCGGCAGATCACCAGATGCGCCGCGCCGATGCGCCGCGCCATGTCGCCAAAGAACGGCGAGATTTCCGCCGGCACGCCGAGTTCGGCAAAGCGGGCTGTCACTTCATCGACATCCTCCGGCCGCGCCTGCTGGGTTATGCGGAAACGCGCCCGCATCTCGGCCGGCAGGGCCTCGAGTGCATCAGGGATGGCTTCGGCGAAGAAATGCGCCCCCTGGCTGCCGCCGAAAACCAGCAGGTTGAACGGGTCCTCGACACCACGCACCGGATAGGCCGAGCCAGCCGCTTCGAAAACGGCCGGCCGAACCGGATTTCCGGTCTCGAAGATCTTGCCGGCATAGTGCGGGTCATCGCGCGTCAGGAAGCCGCCCGCAATGGCGTTGACGCGCGGGGCAAGCATCTTGTTGGCGCGGCCCATCACCGCATTCTGCTCATGCAGCATGGTCGGTATGCCAACACTGGACGCGGCGTAGATCGGAGGTACGGTCGGATAGCCGCCGAAACCGATGACCACGGCCGGGCGGTATTCACCGAACAGGTTGCGGGCAACGCGCGATCCGCGGAAGAGCGTGATGCCGGCGCGGATGATCGCAATCGGGTTCTTCGAACCGATCGTCGCCGAGGGCACGACATGGATCTTCTCGGCAGGAAACGTCCCTGCGAAGCGCTCGGCGCGACTGTCGGTAACGAGATGAACGCGGTGGCCGCGGCGAATAAGTTCATGCGCCAGCGCTTCGGCGGGAAACACATGGCCGCCGGTACCGCCGGCGGCAAGAAAGAACACTTTGCTGTCCATAGCGCGCCCCTACTCCGCCGCGACGCCGCGCGGCTTGCCGGGTTCATAGTAATGGTCCTGCCGCGCCCGCTTTTCCGGCCGGTGACGGGTGAGTGCCAGGATGAAGCCGGCGCCGACGCAGGTCGCAACCATCGAAGAGCCGCCAGCCGAAATCAGCGGCAGGGTCATGCCCTTGGCCGGCATCAGCTGCAGCGCAACGCCGATATTGATGATCGACTGCATGCCGAACTGCAGCACGAGGCCGGCGACGGCATAACGGGTGAAATCATCACGCTCGCGATAGGCATGCATCAGCCCGCGCAACACGATGAAGGCGAAGATCGCGACGATGAACAGGCAGAACAGGATGCCGAACTCCTCGGCCGCCACGGAAAACACGAAGTCGGTATGACTGTCCGGCAACCTTCGCTTGACGATGCCCTCGCCCGGACCCTGCCCGAACAGGCCGCCACGCTGGATCGCCTTGGCGGCAAGCTCCACCTGCATGTTGTCGCCCTCGCCGGTCAGGAACCGGTCGATACGCGAGGTCACGTGCGGCAGCCAGGTATAGGCCGCCAGCACGCCGGCAACGGAGGCGCCGCCGAGCCCGACGATCCAGATCCACGACATGCCCGCCATGAAGAAGATGCCGCCCCAGATGATCGACAGCAGCACCGTCTGGCCAAAGTCCGGCTGGGCGATGAGCAGCACCGCGGACACGATGAAAATCATGCTGGCAAAGAGATTGCCGGGGATTTCCGGATAGCGCTGGTGCTCGGCGAAGAGCCAGGCGCACACGACGGCGAAGGCCGGTTTCAGGAACTCGGATGGCTGCACCGACTGTCCGAGGATCACGATCCAGCGCCGCGAGCCGTTATTCGATGTGCCGATGAACAGCGCCGCCACCATCGCCAGAAGCGCGCCGATCAGCATGACGATCGCGATCCGGCGGATCATCTTCGGCGAGCAGAAGGAAAGCGAGATCATCACCGCGAGCGCCGGCGCGATGAACAACGCATGGCGGCGCACGAAGAAGAAACTGTCATAACCGAGCCGTTCGGCAACCGCCGGCGAGGCCGCGAAAGAGAGCATGAAGCCGATGCCCATCAGCGTGATGAAGGCGGCAAGCAGCCATCGGTCGATGGTCCAGAACCAGTCTGCGATCGGGCCTCTTTCTACGCGACTGACCATGGCTTACGCCTCCTCCTTGACAAGCGGTTTCACCCCGTCGAGTGCCATGACCGCGCTGACGAAGGCATCGCCGCGCTGTTCGAAACTCCTGAACTGGTCGAAGCTGGCGCAGGCGGGCGACAGCAGCACCACCGGTGCAGCGGTCCCGCCCGCGGCGGCATCATCGGCAGCAGCGCGCACCGCCGCGTCGAGCGTGCCGGCCAGCACGGTCTCGACCTTGCCGTCGAGCGTCTCGGCAAAGGCCGGAGCCGCTTCGCCGATGAGATAGGCTCTGGCAATCTTCGGAAAGAACGGTGCAAGCGAGGTGATCCCGCCCGCCTTGGCACGTCCGCCCGCGATCCAGTAGATGTCGCTGAAGGACGCAAGTGCCGGCGCCGCCGCATCGGCATTCGTCGCCTTGGAATCGTTGACGAAGAGCACGCCGTTCAGCTTGGCGATCGGCTGCATGCGGTGCGCAAGGCCAAGGAAGCTTGCCAGCCCCGTGACGATTTCGGCATCCGTTAGCCCGACAGCTTCGCAAGCGGCGATCGCGGCTGCGGCGTTCTGGCCGTTATGGGCGCCACGAAGGACGGGATGGCTGGAGAGATCGGCGATGACGGTATCCGCGCCGGCGGCGTCAACGGCAACGATGGCGCCGCCGTTGAAGGCGATGCCGGTGTCGACCGTCGCACGGTCCTTGGAAATACGAACGACGCGGTGATGCACCGCATCAAGCCTTTCGGCGATGGCGCGGCAGTAGTCATCGTCGACGCCGATCACCGCGACGCCCGCCTGCATCACCAGCCGCTCCTTGATGGCGGCATAGTTTGCCATGTCGCCATGGCGGTCGAGATGATCAGGGGTCAGGTTCAGCAGCAATCCGGCATCCGCATCAAGCGTCGGGGCGAGATCGATCTGGTAGGACGAGCACTCGACGACATAGAAGCGATCAGAGGTCAGCGGCGAAAGGTCGAGCACCGCACGGCCGATATTGCCGCCGACCTCGGCCTTGCGTCCGGCCTTGTCTAGGATATGGCCGATCAGCGCCGTGGTCGTCGACTTGCCGTTGGTCCCGGTGATCGCGATCAGCTTGGCTTCCGGCGCCGTCTTGCGGCGTTCACGGGCGAAGAGCTCGATATCGCCGATGATCTCGACGCCGGCCGCCTTCGCCATCTCCACCGTCCAGTGCGGCTTCGGGTGGGTAAGCGGCACGCCGGGCGCGAGAACGAGAGCTGCGAACGCGCTCCAGTCGACGGTGCGCAGATCGGTGACGGCAATGCCCGCGGCTCGTGCCGCATCGCAGCTTTCCGGCTTGTCGTCAAAGGCGACGACATCCGCACCGCCGGCGGCCAGCGCGCGGGCGGTGACCAGCCCCGAGCCGCCAAGGCCAAAGAGCGCTACTGTCTGACCGGAAAAAACGGTGACCGCGATCACGTCCGCACCTATCTCAGTTTCAGGGTCGAAAGGCCGATGAGGGCAAGGCCGAAGGAGATGATCCAGAAGCGGATCACGACCTGGCTTTCGGTCCAGCCGAGCTTTTCGAAATGGTGGTGGATCGGCGCCATCAGGAAGACGCGCCGCTTGGTGCGCTTGTAGACGGCGACCTGGACGATCACCGAGAGCGCCTCGAGCACGAAAAGGCCGCAGATGATCGCCATGACGATCTCGTGCTTGGTGGCAACAGCGACCGAGCCGATCAGCCCGCCGAGCGCCAGCGAACCGGTATCGCCCATGAAGATTGCGGCCGGCGGCGCGTTGAACCAGAGAAAGCCCATGCAGGCACCGATGACGGCGGAAAGCAGCACGACGAGTTCGCCGGTGCCAGGCACGTAATTGATCTGCAGATAGGTGGCGAAGACCGAGTTGCCGACGACGTAGGCAATCACCGCAAACGAGGAGGCGGCGATGATCACCGGCACAGTGGCGAGACCATCAAGCCCATCCGTCAGGTTCACCGAGTTGCCCGCGGCAACGATGACGAAGGCGCCGAAGGGGATGAAAAACCAGCCGAGGTCGAGGACAAAATCCTTGAAGAAGGGAAAGGTCAGGGCCGAGCTGAGCGTGGCGCCGTCAATGGTGGCGAGGTTTGCCGCATACATCATGAAGGCGACCGCGCCACCGGCAATGATGAATTCGAAAAACAGCCGCCGGCGGCCGGAAAAGCCCTTGTCGGACTGTTTCGTGACCTTCAGGTAGTCATCATAAAAGCCGATCGCGCCGAAACCGAGGGTCACCAGCAGCGTCGCCACCACGTAGGCGTTGGAAAGGTCCGCCCACAGCAGCGCCGAGCCGACGATGCCGGCGAGGATCATCAGCCCGCCCATGGTGGGCGTACCGGCTTTCTTGAAGTGAGTCTGCGGCCCGTCGGCGCGGATCGGCTGGCCCTTGCCCTGCCGGATCTTGAGCGCCGAAATGATCGCCGGACCGAACAGGAAGACGATCAGCGCAGACGTAAAGACCGCCGCGCCGGAGCGGAAGGTGATGTAGCGGAACAGATTGAAGAACTGGAACCTGTCGGAAAACTCCACAAGCCAAATCAGCATAAACGCCCCTTTCCAGCGACGGCCGGATGCGCCGGACGTCCCGCCTCGGGACATCGCCGGCGCATCAATTTCTGGTTTTTCGCCGACCCTCAATCGAATCGCGGGCCGCGCATGCACTTGAGCGCGATTTACCCCTCGGCGGGATAGGTATCGAGCAGTTTCTTGACGATTGCGCCGAATCCGATGCCCAGTGACGATTTTACCATTACCGTATCGCCCGCGGCGACCGCACCGGCGGCGAAATCCGCGAGTTCGTCCGCATTCGGCCGATATTCCACAACTATGCTCTCCGGCAGCGCCTCCTTCAGTGCCACCATCTCCTCGCCGGCGAGCCAGACATCGGTGACGCCGGCCGAGACCAGCGGCACGGCGAGCCCCTCATGCGCGTCCCGGGCAAAGCTGCCGAGTTCCAGCATGTCGCCGAGAACCGCCACCTTGCGCCCGTCACCGGCGGAGGCGCCGAGCAGCTCCAGGGCTGCCCGCATCGAGGCCGGATTGGCATTATAGCTTTCATCGATCAGGGTGAAGCTGCCACCGCCGATCTTGAGGCGGTGTCGACGGCCCCTGCCCTTGAGCTGACCGGCGGCTGTAAGCGCGGGAATGGCCGCCTCGACGCTGCCGCCGGCATAAGCGATCGCCGCCAACGCCGCGAGCGCGTTTTCGGCCATGTGCTGGCCCGGCAGCCCGATCTCGAAGGTCACCGGCTCATCGGCGGCAAGCAGCGCCTGGATATGACCGCGATCGCCGACGGTGCGGTAATCGAGCAGCTTGAAGTCGGCCTTCGAATGCTCGCCGAACGAGACGATCTCCGCGCCAAAGCGGCGAGCGATATGGGCGAGCGCCTCGTATTCGTCGATATCGCGGTTGAGCACGGCAAAGCCGGCCGGCTCCAGCCCCTCGAAGATTTCCGCCTTCGCAGCAGCGATTTCCCTGAGACTTGCGAAGTTGCCCATATGTGCGGGCGCGATCGTCGTGATCACGGCGACATGCGGCCGGACGAGCTCCGTCAGCGGGCGGATCTCGCCGGCATGGTTCATGCCGATCTCGAACACGCCGAACTCTGCATCCGCCGGCATACGCGCCAGCGTCAACGGCACGCCCCAGTGATTGTTGAACGAGGCGACGGCGGCGTGGACCTTGCCGGAGGTGGCGAGCCCTGCCGCAATCATCTCCTTGGTGCTGGTCTTGCCGACCGAGCCGGTGACGGCGACGATGCGCGCCTCCGACCGTGTGCGCGAGGCAGCGGCCAGCATCACCATCGCCTCGAGAACGTCGTCGACGACGATCATCGGGCAGGTCAGGCGGCCGAGCGCCGGCAGCTTCGCCTCGGAGACCACCAGCAGCGACGCGCCGTTGGCGGCGGCAAGACCCGCGAAGGAATGGCCGTCGACGCGGTCACCCTTGATGGCGAAAAAGGCCTCGCCCGGCACCACGGTACGGCTATCGATGGAAATTCCGCTGACACCTTCCGGCAGTTCGCCCACCGGACGCCCTTCCATGGCCTCGACCATATCGGCTGATGTCCATAGCAAACTCACGATTGAATGCCCTCCAATGCTTTTCTGACTTCGGCAAGGTCGGAGAATGGTCGGGTGACGCCGGCGGCGGTCTGCCCCTCCTCATGTCCCTTGCCAGCAACGATCAGTGTATCGCCCTGCCTCAGCAATGCCACGGCATGGGCAATCGCCTCGGCCCGGTCACCGATTTCGGTGGCACCGGGCGCTGCGGCGAGAATTTCGCCGCGGATCTCGGCCGGAACCTCCGAGCGCGGATTGTCGTCGGTGACGATGACGACATCGGCAAGCCGCGTCGCGATCTCGCCCATGATCGGCCGCTTGCCGCGATCGCGATCGCCGCCGCAACCAAAGACGACGACAACCTTGCCGGTGGTGAACGGGCGGACCGCCGTCAGCACCTTTTCGAGCGCATCGGGCTTGTGGGCGTAATCGATATAGGCGAGCGCACCATTGGCGGCTTTGCCGGCGAGTTCGAGACGGCCGGCCGCGCCCTCGATCTTCTCCAGCGCGGCAAGCGCGGTCCTGGCGGTCACGCCGGTCGCAATCGCAAGGCCTGCGGCAACGAGGGCGTTGGAAATCTGGAATTCGCCGGCTAGCGGCAGCCGCACTTCGTATATCTCGCCATCGTGCAGGATTTCGGCGAACTGGCTGTCGCGCTTCTGCTCCACCCGCTTCAGGCACAGGAAACTGCCGCTGCGGCCGACCGTCATAACCCGGTGGCCGGCATCGCGGGCGGCCACTTCGGCACGCGCGGACCAGGCATCATCGGCGTTGATGACGGCGGGAGAGCCCTTGGGCAGCACCCGGTCGAAAAGGTGCATCTTGGCGCCGAAATATTCCTCGATGGTCGCGTGATAGTCCATGTGATCGCGACCAAGATTAGTGAAGCCGGCGGCGGCGAGCCGGACGCCATCGAGGCGATACTGATCGAGGCCGTGGCTCGAGGCCTCCATCGCCGCATGGGTCACTCCGTCATGGGCGAGTTCGGCGAGCAGGCCGTGCAGCATGACCGGGTCCGGCGTCGTCAGCGAGCCGTATTCCTTGCGGCCAGGCGCGATTACGCCGGTGGTGCCGATCATCGCGGCGGCAAGGCCGGCATGGGCCCAGATCTGGCGGGTGAAGGACGCGACCGAGGTCTTGCCAGCGGTGCCCGTGACGGCAACCATCGTTTCCGGCTGGGCGCCGTAGAAGCGGGATGCGACCACCGACAGGAAGCGCCGCGGATTGCTGACCTGCAGCACGGGGATCCGCGCGCCCTCATGTGCCGCGGCGCTGACGGCGACGGCCGCGCCTCTTTCGGCGGCATCATCGATGAAGCCGGCGCCGTCGGCTTTGCTGCCGGCAATCGCCACGAAGAGCGCTCCGGGACCGGCCTTGCGGCTGTCGGCAGTGACGGCGGCAATGTCGAGCGCGCCGGCGCGGCCGGAAAGCGCCGCGTTCAATTCTGGAAAAGCCGTACCGGCGAGAGCGCTCAATTTCATCGTGTCAGTCTCTCTTCCTCACCCGGCGAGGCCGGGTGGCGTTGTCTCAGTAGGCGGCCAGGAGTGCGTCCCCTTCCGCGCCGAAATCGGGATCGACGCCGAGGATGGGGGCGCAGCGACGGATGATCTCGCCAGCCATGGGCCCGGCATTCCATGCCGCCGTGCGGCCCGGAACGCCTTCCACCTTCTTCGCGTCATCGATGGTCACGAGCACGACATATTGCGGATCGTCCATCGGAAATGCGGCGAGAAATGCGTTGAAATTGCGATCCTTCGAATATTTGCCATCGATGATCTTCTCCGACGTGCCGGTCTTGGCGCCGATCCTGTAGCCCGGCACCTGCCCGTTGCGGCCGGAGCCGTCGGTTCCGTTGAGGCGAAGAAGATAACGCATCTTGTCGCTGGTGTCCTTCGAGATCACCTGCTTGGCAACCTGATCAGCCTCAGCCTCCGTGCGCGGCAGGAAGGTCGGCGTCAGCAGCTTGCCGCCGTTGACCAGTGCGGCCGCGGCCGCGGCCGTCTGCAGCGAGGTCGTGGTCACGCCCTGGCCGAAGGAAACGGTGGCGGAGAACACGCCGCCCCACTTCTGCGGACGCTGCGGTGTGCCTGCGCCGCCGATTTCGGTGTCCATGCGATCGAGCAGGCCGAGCTTTTCGAGGAATTCGCGCTGATAGTCAGGGCCGACGGCGGCGGCAATGCGAGAGGCGCCGATGTTCGACGAATAGGTGAAGACTTCCGGATAGGTGAGAATACGGTTCTGGGCATGGTCGTCTCGGATGCGCGAGCGACCGAAGATCAGCGGTGTCTTGGCGTCGACGAGGCTGTCGAGCGTGAACTTGCCGGATTCAAGCCCCATCGCCAGCGTGAAGGTCTTGAAGGTCGACCCCATCTCGTAGACGCCGGTGATGGCGTCGTTCAGCATCCGCGGATCGGTCGCGGGCGGCGGGTTGTTGGGGTCGAAATCGGGCACGGACGTCAGCGCGACAATCTCGCCTGTGTCGACCTTGAGCACGGTGGCCGTGGCGCCAACCGCCTCGAACTTGTGCAGGCCTTCAACAAGAATATCGCGGACGATGCTTTCGACCCTCAAATCGATCGACGTCGCGAACGGCTTCAGGTTCATCGCGCCGGAAAGGCCAAGGCCCATCAGGCTCGAAATACCGTCGGACTTGTCCATGTAACGCTCGATACCGGAGAGGCCGCGATTGTCGATGTCGACGAGACCGAGAATATGGGCCGCTTCAGGGCCGCCCGGATAGAAGCGGTGAACCTCCGGCCGGAAGCCGACGCCCGGCACGCCAGCGGCGAGGACCTGGCTCTGCTGTTTCGGCGTGATCTGCCGCTTCAGCCACACGAATTCGCCCTTCGAATTGAGCAGACGGTATGCCCGCGCCTCGTCGAGATCAGGGAAGATCGGCTTCAGCGCATCCAGCACGTCATCGGCGCTGGTGATCATCGAAGGGTCGGCATAAAGCGACATCATCCGAACGTCCGTCGCGAGAACCGCGCCGTTGCGATCGACGATGTCGGGGCGGCGGGCGAGCGTCTGCGGCGCCACCGCGTTGGAGACGGTGCCATC
This sequence comes from Martelella endophytica, assembly GCF_000960975.1. Classification (NCBI taxonomy): domain Bacteria; kingdom Pseudomonadati; phylum Pseudomonadota; class Alphaproteobacteria; order Hyphomicrobiales; family Aurantimonadaceae; genus Martelella; species Martelella endophytica. The sequence goes on from NZ_CP010803.1 coordinate 3,963,169, forward strand.
CTCCTTCGCCAGCGAATAATGCACCAGCCGTCCGCCGATCACGGCGTAGACGCCGAGGAAGCAGGCGGTGATGATGCCGACGCGGCTGCGCGCCAGGCCGACGCGCTTCTTGGCCGTGCCCTGGAACACATCGGTGACGGCGCCGTCAGTCGGCGGCGTAGCTTCAGGCGCGGATTTGCGGCGAAAACTCGGGATACGTTTCTTCATGGCGTCACCGATCCGGTTATGACGATATCCGTGCCGTCGGGCGCTTCCCCTGCCACCAGCGGCGGCAGGTCTTCCACGGCGGGCGGCGGGGCAATGGGGGGAAGCTGATCGAGCGTTGCGATCTGCTCGGGCTCGGCGGGCTGAAGACCGAGCTCGAGGGAATAGTGAGAGGCAAGGCGGCCGAGACGGGCGGGCTGCGTCAGGAGCGCCTCGTCGGCCTTCAGGAGGTCGATGTTGTTTTCCTCGAGCGCAATCTGATCATCGAGCTTGCGCACCTCGTCGAGCGTCGCTTCGGCCGAGTACTTGATGGTGTAGGTCACCGTGGCGGTCGCCACCATGACGAGAATGAGGATGAGGTCCAGCGGACGCAGCATGGTTATTCGTGACCTCCAAGGCGGGAAATTTCGGCGAGCGCCGGCAGGCCGAAGGCGTCGAGGCCGGTCTCCGGCGCTTCGGCAGACGTGCGTATGGCGGCGCGCAGCTTGGCAGAGCGCGCCCGCGGATTGACGGCGGCCTCGGCTTCGGAGGCGGCGATCATCGCCTTGCCCTTCTGCTCGAAGAGCGCCGGCGCGGGCGCGACCTCCGGCAGGTGGCGCGAACCGCCGGCCTTGCCGAGGCGCGCGGAAATGAACTGCTTGACGATCCTGTCTTCCAGCGAGTGGAAGGTGACGACGGCGAGTACGCCGCCGGGCTTCAGCGAGCGCTCAGCGGCCAGAAGCGCCTGCGCCAGTTCACCGAGCTCGTCATTGACATAGACGCGCAGCGCCTGGAAGACGCGGGTCGCCGGATGGATCTTGTCCTTGGCCTTGCGCGGCACGACCGTCTCGATCAGCGAAGCAAGGTCGCGGGTCGTTTCAAATGGCGCCTCGGCCCGCTTGCGCTCAATCGCGCGGGCGATGCGGCCAGCATTCTTTTCCTCGCCAAGAAGGCCGAATATCCGCGTCAAATCGCCGGCCTTGGCGCGATTGACCACATCGGCGGCCGAGACGCCCTCGCCCGACATGCGCATGTCGAGCGGACCGTTCTTCTGGAAGGAGAAGCCGCGCTCGGCCTCATCAACCTGCATCGAGGAAACGCCGATATCGAGCACGACGCCATCAAGCCCCTCCTCGGGAGCGAAGCGATCGAGCACGGAAAAGCGGGTGTGATGCAGGGTGAGTTTTCCCGGCCATGCGGCCAGCATGTCCGCAGCGCCGGCGATGGCATTCGGATCGCGGTCGAGGCCGACGACGTCGGCGCCCGCTTCAAGAATTGCCTGCGAATAGCCACCGGCGCCGAAAGTGCCGTCGAGGATGACCTTGCCGGATACGGGCTCGAGCGCCTTCAGCACCTCCGCAAGCATCACCGGAACGTGACGAACCGGTCCGCCATCGGCATTTTCCATGCCAGCTATCCCCATTCCGTTTCCCCTGATCATCAGGCGCCGGCACGGCCGCCAAGTCGTGCCTGTCGCGCCTGAGCCTGCGCTTCCTGAAAGGTCCGCGGCTCCCAGAGCTGGAAGTGGTCCGCGCGACCGACGAAAGTAACCTCCGCCTCGATGCCCGTGAAATCCCGGATGAAGTCGGTGACCATCATCCGCCCCTCGGCATCGAGCTTGGTAAACACCCCGCCACCATGAATGAGCAGCGACATGCTGTTCGCATTTGCCGAAAACGGATCTTCCTGATCGATCTGCCGCTCGAACCGGTCGAGCAGGTCCGGACCGCCGATACTGATGGCGGGAAAGATGAAATCCTGGAAGCAGTAGAGTTCCGAGATATTCCGTTCTGCCAGAACCGTGCGGAACACCGCAGGCACCGACACCCTTCCCTTCGCATCGATCTTCTTGGTCGCGTTGGAGAGAAACCGGTTCATGACGCAAAACCACCGAAATCACCGGCAGCCTCCGTCGAGCCGCCTCTTCCCAAAAAGACACAAGAAACCCGCTTCGCCCAAGGGGCGAATTCAGCAGTGAAAGCAGATACTTGGAACCGAAGAACCGCCCATACGCGCCAACTGCTTCGGGCAGCGAACTGTTGCCTAATGGGATAGCATGGGCAGATATGGGCGTCAATGGGACAACCTGTCATTAACCATGGTCGAAAGCGTTCCGGAACCCTGATTCTATCAACCTCCTGTTAACGAAAACTTTCCGGCGCAAGCCCTCGGAAAAAAGGCATGAATCGTCTTCCGCAGGGACCGGATCCGGACAAAGTTTCAGCGCTGTGGGGCGCCGTCCCAAAATGGAGAAAAAACCAGTTGGCCTGTAAGCCGGGTTCTGTATGGCCTCGCGGTTTCCCGCGAAACGTGGCGGCCATTCATCTGGGACGACGCTTGCGCGCCGCCTCTCGCAACCCACCCGGATGACTGGCCCGGAAACGGCCTGGGGCGAGCCCCGCGTCATCCCTATTCGGTCTTGCTCCCGGTGGGGTTTACCGTGCCGCCTTGCGTTGCCGCAGGCGCGGTGGGCTCTTACCCCACCCTTTCACCCTTACCCCGGAAAACCGGGGCGGTTTGCTTTCTGTGGCACTGTCCCTGGGGTCGCCCCCGCCGGACTTTCTCCGGCACCGTCAATCCGTGGAGCCCGGACTTTCCTCACCCTGCCGCCTTTCGGCATTGGCAAAGCGCGGCCGCCCGGCCAACTGGTGCGGCCTTCCTAGACGAAGTGGCCGGCTGACGCCAATGGATTTTTCGAGGGCTGGCCTGAGCGGCGGACGGTGCACTCTGCCTAGCGGCGTTCCCGAAGCGGCAATCGTCCCTGCCCCCCAAAGCAAAAAACCCGCCGAACGCATCGGCGGGTTTTCGAAATGATCGACAGTCAGGACCCAGATCAGCTTCCGGCGCCGTTCTGCAGAACGGTGACGGTGCGGCGGTTCTGCGACCAGCAGCTGATGTTGTCGCAGGTCGCGACCGGGCGCTCCTTGCCGTAGGAGATCGTCGAGATCCGGTTCGCCGGAATACCGCGCGACGCGAGGTAGTTCTTCGTCGCGGCAGCACGACGGGCGCCGAGCGCAAGGTTGTATTCGCGCGTGCCGCGTTCGTCGGCATGGCCTTCGATGCGGATCGAGTAGTTCGAATAGCGCTGCAGCCACTGCGCCTGTTTGTCGAGCGTCTGGGCGGCGATCGGCGTGATCGAGGACGAGTCGGTCTCGAAATAGACCGTATCACCGACATTCATGTCGAAGTCCTGGACGCTGCCCGGCGTCGCGTAGCCATTGGCGCCGGCAGCAGAGCCGCCAGCCATGCCGTTGCCCGGAAGGTTCTTGTCCTTGGATGCGCAACCGGCCAGTGCCAGAACGGCGCAAAGTGCAATAACGGCGGGCTTCACTGCGCCCAGTTTCGAAAGGCCTGCTGCTGCGGGCATCGCTCGGCTCATGGCCGCTCTCCTTGATCGTGTTTCATCATGTCCGGCGTTCAGTTCGCGGCGGCGTCCTCGGGGCGACGCCTCGCCGTGCCGAACGGTTTTCAGACAGTTTGCTGCAGTCGAGGAACTCATACCCAAGTGTCGTTAACAGCCCCTCAACGATCGCGGTTAACAAATTCCCAAAATGCCCCGAAATCGTATTTTTTCGCCGTTTCGGGGCGTTTCAAACCTATTCCAGCAGCGGCGACCATGCCGGGTCGGAGGCGAAATCGGGTGTCGAAACACGCTGTTCGTTATAACCTGTGAGGTCGATGGAATAAAGGTGCGGACCGCCCTCGCCGGCATTCTGGCGGAAGAACATCAGCACGCGGCCGTTCGGCGACCAGGTCGGCCCCTCATTGTGGAAGCCGGTGGTGAGGATGCGCTCGCCGCTGCCGTCCGACTTCATCACGCCGATCGAGAACTTGCCGCCGGACTGCTTGGTGAAGGCGACCAGATCACCACGCGGCGACCAGACCGGCGTCGAATAGCTGCCGTCGCCGAACGAGATGCGATGCTGGTTCGAGCCGTCGGCGTTCATGATGTAAAGCTGCTGGCGCCCGCCCCGGTCGCTTTCGAAGACGATCTGGGTGCCATCCGGCGAATAGGACGGCGAGGTATCGATGGCCGCGGTATTGGTCAGACGCGTGGTCGCGCGGGTCCTGAGGTCCATGGCGTAGATATTGGCGTTGCCGTCCTGCTGCAGGCTCATGACGATGCGCTGGCCGTCCGGCGAGAACCGCGGCGCAAAGGTCATGCCCGGGAAGTTGCCGACAACCTCGCGCTGCCCCGTCTCGAGCTGCAGCAGGTATACCCGCGGCTGATCGTTCTCATAGGACATGTAGGTGAGTTCCTGCCGGTTCGGCGAGAACCGCGGGGTCAGCACCATGTACTGGCCGTCGGTCAGCATGCGGACATTGGCGCCATCCTGGTCCATGATCGCGAGCTGACGCTTGCGGGCGGTCTTCGGCCCGCTTTCGGAGACGAAGGCGACACGGCTGTCGAAATAGCCCTGCTCGCCGGTCAGCGCCTCATAGATCGAGTCGGCGATGATATGGGCGACGCGGCGCCAGTTGTCCGGCTGGGTGAAGAACTGCTGGCCGATGATCTGCTGGCCCGCATAGGTGTCCCAGAGCCGGAACTCGGACCGCAGCCGACCGTCGGGCTCGCGCGTCACGCGGCCGACGACCAGGGCCTCGGCGCTGATCAACTGCCAATCCTGGAAGCGCGGCGTTTCATCCGGGCTCGCGATCTGCTGGATGAAGGCGGACTTGTCGATCGGTTTGAACAGGCCGGAACGCTGCAGATCGGCAGCAACGACGTTGGAGATGTCGGCGCCGAGCCCGTCATCTGACTGGAAATCGGTGATGGCGATCGGCAGCGGCTGGACATTGCCTTTGGAAATGTCGACTTCGACCAGCGCATAAGCCGGGGCCACGAACATCAGGCCGATGCCGGCATAGGCGATCGAAAGAAACATGATACAGCGTTTGAGCATGACAGGGCAGGCCTTTCAGCGTTGATTGCAGCGGGCTAAGTGGTGCGAAAGCACGCGGCTCTTCATGTTAAATCATCTGGCTGGGGTCAAAGTTCACGATGACTTCGCTCCAGGCGTCATATTTTTCCGGCGGAAGCTGGGTGAAGGGCGAGGCCTTCAGCACGGCACGCCGTGCGCCGCCGGCGAGAATGCGGCGGGCACTGTCGCTGCCGCCGGTGGCCGTCACCTCGGGCTCACCGATAATGGCGCCGGAGGGATCGAGCTTCATGTGGATGCGTATCCGCACGCCATCGGCGCCGTCAAGGCCGGCGAGGATCGACCAGTTGCGCTGGATCTGGCCACGCAGTGCATCGATTTCGCTCTGGCTCAGCGTCGAGCCGGCCGTGGTGCGCTGGCCGCCCAGTGCCGCCGGCGCCTCGGAGCGCCTGGCGCCCCCGCCCTCAGCCTCGGTACGGTTCAGCAGTGCGGCGATATCGTCGACGTTGAAGTCGTCCTTTTCAGGCGTCGTCGACGCGGTCGTCTGGTTGTCGGTCTCCGGCTTCTTCTCCGCAGGCTTCTGCGGCGCAGGCTTGGTCTCGGCAACCTGCCTCTGCGGCTCGGGAGGACGGCGCGTCGGCAACGGCGCCTGATCCGGGAAGGCAAGCTCCGTCGTCTCTTCCTCGGCAGGCTGCTCCGGCTCGGCTTCGGCCGTCTGCGGTTCTGGCGCAGGTGCAGGCGCCGGGGCCGGCGTCTCGACAGCTTCCGGGGTCGGTGCGGGTGCGGGTTCCGGCGCGGGTGCAGGCGCCGGTTTCGGCGCAGGCGTTGGTGCCGGCGGCGGGGGCTCTTCGACCGGTGCGGGCGCCGGCGTTTCGGCGACCGGCTCCGGCTCGGGCGCGGGCTGCGGCTCAGGTGCTTCGGCAGGCTTCGGAATTGCGGCCTGCTTCTCCTCGCGTGTCGAGGGGGCAGCATCCTTCTGCGTGGAAAGGTCGACGTCGTTGTCGCCGACATTTTCGGCGTCCGCGACTTCTGTCGGACGCTTGGTCGGAACCGGCGCTGCGATCTCGGCGAGATCGGCCTTGTCATCGCCCTGCTGGATCTGGGTGACATCCTCAACCGGCACGAGCGTGACCGGCAGGGCGTCGACGTCAGCCACCTCGAGCGGGGCGGGCGCCCCCAGCACCAGCATGGCCGATCCGAGGATCAGACAGTGCAACACAAAGGAAATGACAAGGCTGCGCTTCATGATGGATAATCAGTTATCCTGTTCCTGCAGGGTGACAAGACCGATATTCTTGAAGCCTGCTGCCGAAATCCGCGCCATCACTTTCATCACCGTGCCGTAATCGGCATTGGCATCGCCGCGCACATAGATGCGCTCGTTATAGCCGGTGGTGGCGATCGCTTCGAGTTTCGGCACGACCTCATCGATCGGGATCTCGGTTTCCTGAAGGAAAATCTGCCCTTCCGGCGTGACCGAAACGGTGATCGGCTGGGTATCGGAATTGAGCGCCTGCGCCTGCGTCTCGGGCAAGTCGATCGGTACGCCGACGGTCATCATCGGGGCGGCCACCATGAAGATGATGAGCAGCACCAGCATGACGTCGACGAGCGGCGTGACGTTGATTTCACTGACGGGCGCCTTGCGCGAACGGCGACGTCCGCGCCGTCCGGCTCCTGCTCCGCCTGTTCCTACTGACATGGCCATGTCGGTTCTCTCCCTTCAGGCGTTATTCCGCCGCGGGGCGCGACTGGAGTTTCTCGTCGATCTGGCGCGAAAGAATGGCGGAGAACTCATCCGCGAAACCTTCCATGCGACCAACGAGCTTGCCGGAATCGGCGGAGAACTTGTTGTAGGCGATAACCGCCGGAATAGCGGCGACAAGACCGATCGCGGTGGCGAGGAGCGCTTCGGCGATACCCGGCGCCACGACGGCGAGATTGGTCGACTTCGAACCGGCAATCGCCTGGAACGAGGTCATAATGCCGACGACCGTGCCGAACAGGCCGATGAACGGCGCTGCGGAGCCCGTGCTGGCAAGGAAGCCGAGGCGGGCCTCGAGCGATTCCGATTCACGCTGGATGGCGACATCCATCGCCTTTTCGACGCGCATCTGCAGGCCGACCGGCGTACGTGCGCCGCGTTCGAAGGATTTCTTCCATTCGCGCATGGCGGAGACAAAGACGGCGGCCATGCCGGTGGTCTTGCGCTCCGAAAGCGTGCTGTAGAGTTTTTCGAGCGAGGTGCCCGACCAGAACGCGTCCTCGAACTGATTGTAGGCGCGACGTTCCTTGTTGTAGGCGATGATCTTCTCGATCACGATGGCCCAGGTCCACACCGAGGCTGCGATCAGCCCCAGCATGACGATCTTGACGATCAGACCCGCCTGCAAGAAGAGCGCCAGGAGGCCGACATCGGCCGTTGCTTCCAACCCAAGCTGTTCCATATTTCGATAGTCCCTGAATACGAAGGCCCGGCAAGCCGGACGGTACAGTTAGAGCCGCCTGCGAGACGCTTTTCGATTTGCAATGAGATTGAGGACGCCCATTTCTTCCCTCTGTTCCCCAAAAACGTGGTGAAAGGGAGGCAAAAACGCCCGAAATCCCGCTTGTCGCATAAAACACGACTATGGTTAACGCCGGGTTACCACGACTGCCCCAAAGGGAGCTCCATGACCCGAAAACGCCTGAAATCAAACGCGCGCAGGCTGCGGCGCAATTCCTTCACATAATACTCATGTTTTATCAAGCCCCGCCGTCCGCTTCGTCCTGTCCGGGCATGAGCGTTGCGGCAAGTTCGTCGGGCATGCGCCGCGCCCGGCCATGACGGTTGATCATGACGACCGTCACCGTCGCCGTCGCCAACAGCACACCGTTGGCGAGGATGGCCTGATCCAGCACCAGCCGCACACCGGTCGCCTTCTTCGTCGTCGTGGTGACCTCGATCACATCATCCATCCGGGCGGGCCGGATGAATTTCAGGTCCATATGGTGGACGGCAAAGGCAAGGCCTTCCTCATCGATCGTGTGCAGTGCCCGCTGCTCGACGCCCAGACACCGCAGGAAATCCGTCCGCCCGCGCTCGAAAAAGTGGAGATAGCGGGCATGATAGACGAGGCCCGAGAAATCGGTGTCCTCGTAATAGATCCGCTGCCTGAGGTGGTGCGTGCCCTCCTCCAGCCAGCCGCTGAGAGGACTTGCGTCCCTGTCGTTGCTATCTGCCATCGATCGCTCCGGTTTGACGCCCTTCGGATACAGCAATGTGACAGCGGGGAAAAGGCCGAAGCCGATCCCCGGCCGAACGTGGGCAACCGACCTCCGCAAGACGAAAGGATAACGCCGTCTGGCCGAAATTCAAAGCTCAGAGAAAGGCCGGAGCGAAGACATTGCCATAGCCCTCCTCGCGCAGCGTGCCGCGATGCATCAGGACGGCGCCGAGCCGACCGATCTCGTCCGAGCTCTTCGCAGCCGCCCCGTTGCCGGCCGTCAGCACGGCGATGCGCGGTGACGGCGAAAAGCCGATCATCGGATAGCCCGACGGCGAGAAGCTGGTGACACAGGTGCCGGTGGTCGTGCTCAGGACGCGGATTTTCGGCATCAGTGCGCAGAGGATGCGGGTGAGGTGCTCGCGAGTGGAGACGCGGCCTTCCGAACGAAACCAGGTGCGTATTGCCGCCTCGTCCGCAAGCGCCATGTCGTCCGGATCGCCGCCGATCTTGATGTAGTAGCGCCCGTCGGGATAGCGGATCGGCGGCAGAAGATAGATCCCGTGGGCGTCGACCTCCGGCCTGTAAATCAGGCTCGGCATGCCGTGGAGCGCTGCGGCCTCAGCCTCGGAGATCTCGAAAAACGCAACGGTGCGGGCATAGACGGTGAGCGCGATGCGCGCCGGCAGGAGATTTTCGTTGATGGTGAAGCCACCGGCGGCGACCAGCGCCGTGTCGGCGGTCAGGCTCTGGCCATCATCGGTTTCGACGCTGACCCGCCCGCCTCGCTCCGCGACCTTCGTCACGGCTGCGGCAATGACGCTCGCCCCCGCCCTTTCGGCAAGCAGCGATTGGGCCGCGACCAGCCGCCGCGGCGAGATATGCCCGGCATTCGTCGTTTCATAGACGGCCTCCGTTTTCGGAGCGAAGGCAAAGCAGGGAAAGCGGGTTTCGGGCGCTTCAACGAGTTCGGCAGGAGCCTCGCAGGCGGCAGCGGCCGCCAGGATCGTCTCGAGATAGCGCCCCCTGGACCGCGCCGGCCCCGCAATCAGCGCTCCGGCCTCGGTGAAGAAGGTGACGCCGCTGTCGCGTTCGATGTCGCGGTAGCGGGCGATCGAACGATTTGCGAGACGGGCCCAGACGGGATCGCGATCGATGGTGCGGGTGATGCGCCCCTCGTCGTAGTGGCTGCCGAAAACACCTTCGTGGCTCGCCTTGTCCTCCGGCTCGCCGGGACCGACGACGGCAACCCCCTCCTGCATCCCGGCAAGATGGCGGGCGGCGGCCGATCCCATCAGTCCGCGACCGACGATGATCGTGCTGAAATGTTGTCGTGTCATGCATGCGCCCCGGCCGACGTCTGTGCCGGAGCTTGTTGCCGAAGCGGCGGCATTGCAAGGTAAAGCTGACGCGGAGGCGCCGTTATCCTAACGCGAAGCGTCGTAGAGCACGAAGACGGTGTCGTGGAGGTCTTCCGGCGGGTCTTCGAGATTGGCCTCGTAAATCGGATCGATCGCATAATAGGTGAGAACGAAGCGTCCATCCTGAAGCGTCCAGCGCCCCCAGGAGGCCGCGTCGCCAAGGCCGCGCCACTTCTCGAACGTCGAGATGGTGTTGGTGTCGGGATCGAAACTCGGATTGATCAGAGTTGTATCGGCGCCAAAACCGGTGACGACCGGATCGCGGGCGAGCTTCGTATTCGTATCGTCGTCCGCCGCATAGTCGACGGAAAAGGCCGGTGTTGCGAAGGTCACGAGTTCGCCCTGCTGCGGGAAGCCGTCTTCCGCGGCAAACACATAGGCCACGACGAGATTGTAGGCACCCGCATAACAGCCGATTTCGTAGAGCGTTCCCGCCTTCTGCACGGGCTTGCCCTCATAGTCCGTCTCGGACCAGTGCACGTCGTGCACGGTATCCTCGAGGCCCGGGAGACGCTCGGCGAGATCGGAATCGCAGATTTCCGGAAGCGCCGAGAACACGATCCTGCGGGCCGCCTCAAGGCCGTCATCGGCAGCAAATGCCGGCGACGCAACCATGATGACTGAGGACAAAAGCAGGCCGAGGGCCACAGCGCGGGCCATGTCAGGCAGCCTTGAGCTCGCGCTCGATCGCTTCATAGGCCGCGTTGATGCGCGCCATACGGTCGTTGGCGGCGGCGTGGAATTCCTTCGGAACGCCACGGGCGATCAGCCTGTCGGGATGATTTTCGGCGACCAGCGCGCGGTAGCGGCTGCGGATGGTCTTGAAGTCGTCGCTGCGCGAAACGCCAAGCACGCCGTAGGGATCGCGCTCGCCGAGGTCCATATGGCGGGCGCAGATCGCGGTGAAGCGAGCCTCGCTGATGCCGAAGATTTCGGCAACGTGGGCGAGAAACTCGAGCTCCTTCTCATGAACAGTGCCATCGGCCTTGGCGATGTGGAACAGGCCGTCGATGACCTCTTCCAGCAGCGGGCAGCCCTCTTCGCCATCGGAGCACAGGTTCTTCAGCGTGCGCGCATAAGCCTCGTAGCCGGCGGTATCCTGACGGGCGAGGTTGTAGAGCCGTGCGACGTTGCGGCGTTCGCCTTCAGGAATCTCGAAGATCTCGTGGAAGGCGTTGACCTCCTCGAGCGTGACGAAACCATCCGCCTTCGCCATCTTGGCCGAAAGTGCAATCAGCGAAACCGAGAACGCCACCTGCCGGCGGGTCTCCGGATCGCCCTCGAAAAGCGTGCGCACAGCCTCCACCACGCCGGTCAGAACCGTGCCGGCGGATTGGCTGATGAAATTGACAAGCTTTTCCCAGAAAGACATCGGACTCGCTCCTGACGGCGCAAACCGTCGTTCCTTGAAGACTCACCTTGAACAAAAATCATGGCGGTGGCAAGTCGAACCGCTCGGTTCAATTTCACATTTTTGCGAACCGCGCCACCCCCGTTCATCAGAAAAGTCGGCACGTCTCCGAGCGGTTGCAGGGCTTTTGCGATTGCCAGTTTCCGCCACGCAACGCTATAGAAACTGCATCCTTTATCCCTCCTCAAGCGACGGGCGGCCCGGAGAAAGCCAATGGAACGCAAGAATACCTTCAATATCGGCTATTTTCTGGTGGCCTTCCTGATTCTGATCGGTTTTCAGATGTGGTTTACGTCCCGCGACGTCGCCCAGATCAGCTATTCCGACATGATCAACTATATCGAGAAGGGTCAGGTTCTGTCGGTGGCGATCGCCGACAACACCATCGAAGGTCAGTTCAAGGACGAGGTCGACGGCAAGAAGTATTTCGTCACTTACCGCGTGCCACAGGAACTTGCCGTCGATTTCGACAAGTACAAGGTGAATGTCACCGGCGTTCCGGACCACACGCTCCTGACCAAGATCCTGTCGTGGGTGCTGCCGGTCGTCATCTTCCTCGCGATCTGGGCCTGGTTCTTCCGCAAGTTCGCGGAAAAGCAGGGCATGGGCCTCGGCGGCATGATGAATGTCGGCAAGTCGAAGGCGAAGATCTATGTCGAGCGCAAGACCGGCGTCACCTTTGACGACGTTGCCGGCGCCGACGAGGCCAAGACCGAGCTGCAGGAGGTCGTCTCCTTCCTCACCGACCGGGAGAAATACGGCCGCCTCGGCGCCCGCATTCCGAAGGGCCTGCTGCTCGTCGGCCCGCCCGGAACCGGTAAGACGCTGATCGCCAAGGCTGTCGCCGGTGAGGCTGGCGTCACCTTCTTCTCGATCTCCGGTTCCGAATTCGTCGAAATGTTCGTCGGCGTTGGTGCCGCCCGCGTGCGCGACCTGTTCCAGCAGGCCCGCGAACTGGCGCCCTGCATCATCTTCATCGATGAGCTCGACGCGCTGGGCCGCGCCCGCAATTCCTTCGGCATGGGCGGCAATGACGAGAAGGAGCAGACGCTGAACCAGCTGCTGGTCGAGCTCGACGGCTTCGACCCTGCCGCCGGCATCGTCATCCTCGCCGCAACCAACCGCCCTGAAGTGCTCGACCCGGCGCTGACCCGTGCCGGCCGCTTCGACCGGCAGGTGGTGATGGACCGTCCCGACCGCGACGGCCGCGCCGCGATCCTGAAGGTCCACATGAACAAGGTGAAGCTCGACGACGACGTCGATGCCGACCAGATCGCGGCACTGACGCCGGGCTTCGCCGGCGCCGATCTCGCCAATCTGGTGAACGAAGCCGCAATCTTCGCCACCCGCCGCGATGGCGATAAGGTGAAGATGGAAGATTTTACCCAGGCCGTAGAACGCATCGTCGCCGGTTCCGAACGCCGCGGCCGGCTGCTGAACCCCGACGAGCGCGAACGCGTCGCCTTCCACGAAATGGGCCACGCGCTCGCGGCGGCGGCGCTTCCGAAGACCGATCCGGTGCACAAGATCTCGATCATCCCGCGCTCCATCGGCGCGCTCGGCTACACGATGCAGCGGCCGACCGAGGATCGCTTCCTGATCACCGCCGGCGAACTGCGCGACCGGATGGTGGTGCTGCTCGCCGGCCGGGCGGCAGAGGACATCGTCTATGGCGAGATCAGTACCGGTGCGTCCGACGACCTCGCCCGCGTGACCGACATCGCCCGCCAATATGTGATGAGCTTCGGCATGGATCCCGATATCGGCCAGGCGGCGCTGGAGCAGAAGCGTGCCCAGTACCTGCCGGAAGCCCCCGGCATGGGCAGCGCAAAAAACTACTCCGACGTCACCGCGCGCGAGATCGACATGGCCATCCGCAAGCTGATCGACGAGGCCTATGAGCGCGCAAAGGAAGTGCTGCAGCAGCGCCGCAAGGATCTTGATGACGGCGCCCGCATCCTGCTGGAAAAGGAAACCATCACCCCCGACGATTTCCCGCCGCTGACGCAGCAGCCGCTGGCGCAATCGCGGGTGCTTTCGTAAATCGTGTAAAAAGGCTCCGCATAGCCCCCAATCAATCTCCCCCTCGAGGGGGAGATTGAATGCAGTGCTTCAGCTTCCTTCTTCTAAAGCAGCCCCAGCTCCGCGAGCTCCGCCCGCAACTCCTCCGGCATGTCGCCGCCGCCGTCGCCGAAATCGAGGTCGCGGGGGGCGTCTTCGGTCTTCAGGTAGCGCCAGCCCTGGAAAGGCTTGCGTGGCACCGGGACAGTGTCGATGACCTGCGGGGCGAGTATAAGATCGCAGCGCTCGATGCCCTCGTGGTCGGTGTGGTTGCCTATGTCGAGGAGCGCCTGACGGGCGCGAATCTGTCCGTTGATGACCCAGTAGAGCGAGCCGCCATCAAGGAGTTCATCGCGGCGCTTTGGCGTCATGCGGGTGGTGTGGGTGCTGTGCGGCTCGAGGCCGGCCGCGATCGCCGACATGGCGCGGGCGGCGACCCATTCGCGCAGATCGTCAATGCCGGTCGCGCCGACGCAGAGTTTGAGAAGATGGACGCTCATAATTCCTTCAAGACCCGGGGCCGGCTGTCGTCAAGACACAAACCGGCGGATGGTCAGCAATCCACGACATTGACGGCAAGGCCGCCGGTCGAGGTTTCCTTGTATTTCTCGTGCATGTCGCCACCGGTCTGACGCATGGTTTCGATGCAATTGTCGAGCGGCACGAAATGGGAACCGTCCCCTTTCAGCGCCAGCGAGGCGGCAGTGACCGCCTTGACGGCGCCAAGCGCATTGCGCTCGATGCAGGGCACCTGGACGAGGCCGGCGATCGGATCGCAGGTCATGCCGAGATGGTGCTCCAGCGCGATCTCGGCGGCGTTTTCAACCTGTTCCGGCGTGCCCCCCATCGCGGCGGCAAGCCCCGCCGCAGCCATTGCGGAAGCAGACCCCACCTCGCCCTGACAGCCGACTTCGGCGCCGGAGATCGAGGCGTTCGACTTGATGATGCCGCCGATCGCCGCAGCGGTCAGCAGGAAATCGCGGATAGCCGCCTTGCCCATCGGTTTCTGGAACTCACGGAAATAGCGCAGCGTCGCCGGCACCACGCCCGCCGCCCCGTTGGTCGGCGCCGTGACGACGCGGCCGCCGGCGGCATTTTCCTCGTTGACCGCCATGGCGAAGACAGCGAGCCAGTCATTCGCCATCATCGGATCGAACTGGTTCGAGCGGCGTGCCTCCGACAACTTCTCATGGAGCTTGCCGGCACGACGCTTCACATTGAGGCCGCCGGGCAGCACGCCCTCCCCGTTCAGCCCGCGGTCGATGCAGCCGTCCATCGCGTCCCAAAGGCGATCGAGGCCTTCGTCGAGTTCGGTCCGCGACAGCCGCGTCTCCTCGTTCGCCCGCTTCATCGCGGCGATCGAGAGGCCGGAGCGGCCCGCCATGGCGAGCATTTCGGCGGCATTGCGGAAGGGAAAGGGAATGTCCTCGGCCGATTGCTCGCCGGCCGGGAAGTCCTTCTTTTCCTTCCAGGCCGCAAGCTCGGTATCGCTCAGCACGAAGCCGCCGCCGATCGAATAATAGACCTGGCGCAGCAGCGTGTTGCCATTGGCATTGAGCGCGAGGAACACCATGCCGTTGGCATGCCCCGGCAGCGGCTCGCGCTTTTCGAAGATGACATCCTCGTCGCAGTCAAGACGATAGGATGGGTGGCCAGGCGGCGTGACCATGCCGGTCGCGCGGATGCCGGCAATGATATCGTCCATCGCGTCCGGATCGACCGTATCCGGCGCTTCACCGGCAAGGCCGAGGATGACGGCGCGGTCGGTGGCGTGGCCGAGGCCGGTATAGGCGAGCGAGCCATGCAGACTGACGCGCAGGCGCGAGACGACGGCGCCGGCCGGTCGCGGCCAGTCATTGGAGGCAAGCAGATCCAGAAAGCGCAGGGCGGCCGACATCGGCCCCATGGTGTGGGAGCTCGACGGACCGACGCCGATCTTGAAAACCTCGAAAACCGATAGGAACATCGCTTCGACCTCCGTTCAGTGTCTGAGACCAATAGCGGAACCGGGTTCGGTCCTCAACGTCGCGACCGACATTGATGCTCTTGGCTACGACACATCCGGCCATCGCAAGGTGAGATGTCAGCGACAAAGGCCAAAACGAAAACAACGGCCCGCGGGAAGCAGGGCCGTCGTCTTTTAAAACTCTATTGTGCTGACTAGACAGCGACCATGAGATAGGCAAGTCCAAGAATAGCACCAAAGCCTACAACGGCACGCAGGGTTACACCCCAGCAGGATTTACGTGCGGTGTCTTCCATATCCACTCCGATTGTCTTATCCAGCGGGCGATGGGAGGATGCCCGCTGATGGTTACCGCTTTATTAAAACGTGATGGAAACCGCAATGGGGTTTTTGAAGAATTTGTGAAAATCATCGCTTGCCATACCGGGCCACCGAGACCAAAGCTCCCTGCGAAAGCCGCGCAAAACCCGAAGCCAGAGCTGCTGCCATGAACACGATCGATCTCCTCGCCCTCTGCTTTTTCCTGCTGATCTGGTTCGTGTTCGACCAGGTGGTCGCCGGCCGGGTGGGCTCCATCAAGCGTGCCAGCCTCACCCAGCTGATGATGGAATACCGGCGGCGCTGGATGCGCAATTCGCTGACGCGCGACTGGAAGATGATCGATACGCAAATCCTCTCCGGCCTGCAGAACGGCACGGCCTTCTTCGCCTCCACCTCGATCTTCGCCCTTGGCGGCTGCTTCGCGCTGATCAACCAGGCCGACCGCGCGCAGATGCTGTTCCAGGATCTGCCGGTCGCCTTCGAAAGCTCCCGCGTCGCCTTCGAGATGAAGGCCGGCGGCCTTGCCGTGATGTTCGGCTATTCCTTCTTCAAGTTCGGCTGGTCCTATCGGCTCTTCAACTACAATACCATCCTGTTCGGCGCGCTGCCGATGATGCCGGAAACGGAACGCGATCGCGCCTCAGCGGAGCGGCTGGCGGACAAGGTTGCCGAGATCAACATCATCGCATCCAAGCACTTCAACGCAGGCTTGCGCGCGATCTTCATCTCGATCGGATACCTTGGCTGGTTTCTCGGGCCCTACGTCTTCATGGCGACCACGGCCTTCGTTTTCGTGATACTGCTCAGGCGCCAGTATTTTTCGGAGGCCCGCCGGGCCCTTCTCGACGCCTGAAGGACGCATGCATGACCGAAGAAAGCCGGGCTTCGAAAGGCCGCATCCATCTCATCGACGCCTTCCGCGGAGTGGCGCTGATCGCGATGGCGATCTACCACTTCACCTGGGACCTTGATTATTTCGGCTATGTCCGGTCCGGTCTTTCCACGACCGGCGCCTGGGCGATCTTTGCGCATCTGATCGCCGGCAGTTTCCTGTTCATCTCCGGCTACAGCCTCTATATGGCGCACGGCCGCGACCTGCGGCTGCGATCCTTCGCCAAACGGACCGGCATCCTGATTGTCGCCAGCATCGCGATCACCATCGTCTCGCTGTTCACCACGCCGGAAGCGCCGATCTATTTCGGCATCCTACAGTCGATTGCCGCCGCCAGCATCATCGGCCTCGCCTTCATGCGGGTGCCGGCCCTAGTGTCGCTTGTCGTCGCGGCAATCGTCGTCGTGCTGCCGCACTTTGTCCGCTTTCACGCGCTTGACCCGGCCTATCTTGCCTGGATCGGGCTCGCCGATCATCCGCCGGCCTCCAACGACTATGTGCCGCTGTTTCCGTGGTTCGGCCCGTTCCTTGCAGGCATCGCCATCTCGAAGCTCTCGCTTCAGTGGCTTCGCCGTCAGCGGCAATTGCCGCGAAAGGAAAACCTGCTCAATCTCCTGGGGCGCCATAGCCTGATCTTCTACCTTGCCCACCAACCGATCCTGTTCGGTCTGGTCTTCGCAGCCTCGACGGTGATGCCGCCCGATCAGGGTCCGGCCTATCTTGCCGCCTGCCAGACGAGCTGCGAGGCGACCGATCCTGCGGGCTTCTGCCGGTCATATTGCGCCTGTACGCTGAGCGAGCTGAAGGGCCAGGGCCTGTTCACGCCGCTGATGCGCAACGAAACCACCGAGGATGACGCGGTCGCGCTGAATCGGATCGGGATGATGTGCAGCAGCCAGCCCCCGGCCCAAGAGTGAGGCGCGGCGCTTGAGGATCTTTTATAGAGGCGGTCAGGTGCCGACGCCGATTTCGGCGAGGCGGGCGAGGCAGTTTTCCTCGGCCAGATCGAGCTCGCCCATGATCTCGTCGATATCTCGGCGTTTCTGGCGCAGTTCCTCGCGCTGGAGCTTGATCCGGTCCATCGTTCTCTTCAGCTCCTCCGTTTCATTGGGGAGATGATGGAACAACTCGAGCACGTCCTTGATCTCGGCTAATGTTAGCCCAATGCGACGGTTACGGAGGATCTGCCGGATCAACAGCCGTTCGTTTTCGCTGTAAAGACGTGTGCGACCGCGACGGTCGGGCTGCAGCAATCCTTCATCTTCATAGAAGCGCAGCGTTCGCGTCGAGACTCCGAATTCGCGCGTAAGCTCCGTAATTGAATAGTGTTTTTTTTGCACGGCGCACCCTTGCAAAGTTGATTGTTTAAGCAATCGATTAGACCCTGGCGGGAAAGTTAGATGTTAAACCACCAGGTAGCAATTCCCAAAAACGAGAAAAACCCGATAACATCTGTGGTTGTCGTGACAAACACAGACGACGAGATGGCGGGGTCCGCGCCGGCTCTCTGAAGCAGCAGGGGGATGAGGATTCCGGCCATTGCCGCGACGAACATGTTGATCACCATGGCGGCCGCGACGACCCCACCGAGCTGCGGATTGTTGAACCACAAGCCTGCCGCAATCGCGATCAGGATGGCGAAGGCGAAACCGTTGAAAAGTCCCACACCCGCTTCTCTGCGGATGATCCGGGCCGCGTTATAAATGTCGAGATCGCGGGTGGCGAGGGCGCGAACCGTCACCGTCATCGTCTGGGTGCCTGCATTGCCGCCCATCGAGGCAACGATCGGCATCAGCACCGCAAGGGCGATCATCTTCGAAATCGATTCGTCGAACAGGCCGATGACGCTTGCCGAAAGGAAGGCGGTGCCAAGATTTATAAGAAGCCAGCCGAACCGCGAACGCACCGCGCTGACGACATTGTCCGACAGTTCCTCATCACCAACGCCACCCATGCGCTTGATGTCTTCATCCGCCTCCTCGTGGATTACGTCAACGACGTCATCGATGGTGAGGACGCCGACGAGCCGGCCATTGCTGTCGACGACGGCGGCGGAGAGAAGGTCATACTGCTCGAAGACCTGCGCCGCCTCTTCCTGATCGAGCTCGGCATCGATCGGATGGTTGGTCTCGCGCATGATCGTTTCGATCTTGGTCTGACGCTTGGTACGCAGGATCTGATCGAGATCCACGGCGCCGAGCAGCCGGAAGGTCGGATCGACGACGAAGATCTGCGAGAAGGAATGCGGCAGGTTGTCGTCCTCGCGCATGTAGTCGATCGTCTGGCCGACGGTCCAGTACGGCGGCACCGCGACGAACTCGGTCTGCATGCGCCGGCCGGCCGAGCTTTCGGGATAGTCGAGCGAACGCGACAGCCGGATACGCTCGGTGAACGGCAGCTTGGCGAGGATATCCTCGCGCTCCTCGTCGTCGAGGTCTTCGAGAATGTAGACGGCGTCGTCGGAATCGAGCGCGCTGATGGCGGTCGCGATCTGCTCGTTCGGCAGCGAATTGATGATGTCGAGGCGGACGGCCTCATCGACCTCGGTCAGCGCCGTCAGGTCGAAGTCGGCTCCGAGCAGCCGGACAAGGCTTTGCCGACTGGTGGGATCGAGCGATTCGAGGACGTCACCGATTTCCGATTCGTGGCGGTTGCCCATCTGCTCGCGCAGAAACGCCGAGTCCTCCTGTTCGATCGCACGATCGATTTGATCCAGAAATTCGGCGCTGACATCCCCCTCTTCATTATAGATCTCGAGGAGAGCGTCGCGGGGATCGGTGAGAAGTTCGTCGTCCAGATGGCTCATATTTTTGAAACCCTTTCTGTCAGCAACGCGGCCCTGCAAAGGCGGTTCCTCAAGCGCTCATGTCTTAGTGCTTTTCCCTGGCAAATGAAATCGCCGGCGGTAAAGGTTTTGCGACATTCGGCAAGGAATTCCGCCCCGCGCTTCGCATCTTGATTGAACCGCAATTCTGTTTTTTGTTAAGCTAGGGCAAAGAAGAAGGACGTCATGGCAGACACCCGAAAAAACACGCAAGGATCGAAGGCCGCAGGCGGCTGGGAAGCGCTTTATGCGTCCGGCCGGTCGCTGATTGCAAGTGGTGCCCCAATGTCGGGCGCCAAGGCCCTGATGAAAGCCAACCAGCCCGATGGCTTCGACTGTCCGGGTTGCGCCTGGGGCGATCCGGAGCACGGCAGCTCATTCGAGTTCTGCGAGAACGGCGTCAAGGCGGTGTCCTGGGAAGCAACCGAGCGGCGCGCCGACCTCTCGCTTTTTGCCCGCCACAGCGTCAGCGAACTTGCGGCAATGAGCGACCATGCGCTGGAGAATTTCGGCCGCCTCACCCATCCGCTCCGCTACAACCGCGAAACGGATCACTATGAACCTGTCGACTGGGAGGTGGCGTTTGCCGAAATCGGCAGTCACCTCAACGCACTCGAAACGCCCGATGCGGCCAATTTCTATACCTCGGGCCGGGCCAGCAACGAGGCCGCGTTCCTCTACCAGCTGTTTGCGCGGCTTTACGGCACGAACAACATGCCGGACTGCTCGAACATGTGCCACGAGGCCTCCGGTGTCGGCCTGACGCAGGCAATCGGCATCGGCAAGGGTACTGTGCGGCTTGAGGACTTCGAGCAGGCGGATGCGATCTTCGTCGTCGGCCAGAACCCCGGCACCAATCACCCGCGCATGCTGGGCGACCTGCGCCGGGCGGCCGAACGCGGCGCACGGATCGTCGCCCTCAACACGCTGAAGGAACGCGGCCTGCAGCGCTTCGCCGATCCCCAGCGCAAGCTCGAAATGGCGGTCGGCGGCAGCGCGCGGATTGCCAGCGACTATTTCCAGCCACGCCTGGGCGGCGACATGGCGGCGTTCCGCGGCATGGCCAAGGTGGTGATCGCGGCCGATCGCGCCGCCAGCGCGGCCGGCGAGAAGCCTGTCGTCGACGTCGCCTTCATCCGCGACCATTGCAGCGGCTATGAAGACTACATTGCCGCCGTCGACGCCACGAGTTGGGAGGCGATCGAGGATCAGTCGGGGCTGACGCGCGCCGAGATCGAAAAGGCCGCCGCCATATATCTCTCCGCCGAGAAGGTAATCTGCACCTGGGCCATGGGCATCACCCAGCATCGCCACTCGGTGATTACCATCCGCGAAATCACCAATTTCATGATGCTGAGGGGCCATATCGGCCGTCCCGGCGCCGGCCTCTGTCCGGTTCGCGGGCATTCGAATGTCCAGGGCGACCGCACCATGGGCATCAACGAAAAGCCATCAACCGCCTTTCTCGATGCCCTCGCCAACGTCTTTGGCTTCGAGCCCCCGCGCGAGCACGGCTATTCGACCATCCGCGCGATCGGCGCCATGCTTTCCGGCGAGGCTAGAGCGTTTGTCGGCCTCGGTGGCAATTTCGCCCGCGCCGTGCCGGATGGCGGGCTGATCGAGGCGGCGTTGCGGCGCCAGGAGTTGACGGTCCACATCGCGACCAAGCTCAACGCCAGCCACACCATGCCCGGTCGGCATGGCTACATTCTCCCCTGCCTCGGACGCACGGAGATCGACGTCAACAGCCAGGGCAAGCAGCAGCTGGTGACCGTCGAGGATTCGATGAGCATGGTCCATGGCTCCGCCGGCATCAATCCGCCCGCGGGCACGCACCTGCGCTCCGAGATCGCCATCGTCGCCGGCATCGCGGCGGCAACCGTCGGCTCGGCGCGTGTCGACTGGCAGGCCCTTGCCGACAACTATGATGGGATTCGCGACCTCATCGAAAAGACGATACCGGGGTTTGACGACTTCAACAGGCGCGTTCGCATGCCGCGCGGATTTGACCTTGGCAACACGGCGCGCCAGAGGGTCTGGAAGACGGTAACTGGGAGAGCGACCTTCTATACCGGCGCGCTGCCGGAGAAGACCGTCTATCAGGAGCGCGAGAAACGGGCCGACCGCTTCGTGCTGCAAACCATGCGCAGCCACGACCAGTACAACACCACGGTTTATGGCATGGATGACCGTTATCGCGGCGTCTATGGCGAGCGTCAGGTGATCTTCATCAACCCCGCCGACATCACGTCGCTTGGCATGAAGGCGCACCAGCGTGTGGACATTCATGGGCCCGACGAGGACGGCGTCAACCGCGTCGCCAAGGGCTTCAAGCTCGTTCCCTACGAGATCCCGCAAGGCTGCGTCGCCGGCTATTTTCCAGAGCTGAACCTGCTGGTGCCACTTGCAAGCGTCGGCGACCTGAGCGAAACGCCGACCTCCAAATCCATTGCCGTCCGCCTGAGCGCGGCAAGCGGATGACGGCGGAAAGCAGCAGCCTGATCGAGCGCTATGCGGCTGCCATTCCCCGCCTTGCCGACGATCAGCTTGCTGCCGCCGTGCTTGCGCTGGCCACCGCGGGCGAAGCCGCAGACAGCCGTGCGGCCGCCCTGAAGCTTGGCGTCGGGCACGCGCTGGTGCTTCGCGCCATCGCAACGCTCGCCACTCCGCCAGCGCTGATCGGGATCGACAGGCGGGACCACCGGACCCAGCGTATCTTCTTCCATGTCCTGCCGGCGGCGCGAAATTCTCTGGCTATGGCCGATAATTCGAAACAGCAGAAGGGAAAGAACGCGCCGACCGTTTGACGCGTGATCATCGGCTGCATATCAATTGTAAAGACAGATCAGCGTTCCGCGAAGGAGAAAGTGAGGGAGACAACCGCGCCAACCGACCGCCATGGGGTACTGACAAAACGACGTATTTTCGGATTCTCTTTTCAGTTTATTTTAGCATATACGCGTGAAATTACCGATGCCGGAGGGACGCCATCGGCCAAGAAGCCCCGAAGACGGGCCGCAGCGACATGCAACAGGGGACAAGCAATGTTAACAGACGCCGGGTTTTCCGGCCGGATGCGGCCATGGCATCATTGAAGCAGGTGAAATCCTTTCGTGATCGCCGCGCCACGATCCGACTGTTTGCCTTTCTCACCGTCCTGTTCTTTACCGGCCTCGCCTTCGGCACCTATTTCGGCGGAAGGTTCCTGCATGACGCCGTGATGGCCGAGCGGCACAAGCAGGCTGAGCTGCGCCTGACCGGCTTCACCAAGGCCCTGCAGACCGTGCTCCGGCAGACCGAAGCCGCCGGCAATACCCTCGCCAAGGCGCTGGAGGACGGACATTCCCGCCAGAGGCCGGAACTCTATCGCAGCGCCGTCGACACCTATCTCGCCGCGACCCCGTGGACCAAGGGCGTGATGCTGAAGCCGCCGGGCGAGACGCTTGTCTTCCCTTCGACCGAGACGCAGGACTTCGAAAGCCTGCCGTTGCCGGCGCCGCCCGCCCAGGACGGATTCCTGATGGGACCGTTCCGCCTTCCCGACAATACGCGCGTCTTCGTCTACCGTTTTCTCGTGAATGACACCGCTGTCGATCTGGTGATCTCGCTGAAGGACATCATGGAGGCCGTCGGTTTTCTCGAGCTGGAGGAAACCACGAAGATGACGGTTGAGACGACCTTTTCGTCCGATCCCGACAATAAGGCGACCGTCGGCAATTCGAGCCTTGATCCCTCAAGCACCATCAACTCCCAGATCAAGCTCGGCAATGCCACCTGGACCATCAGCGTCGCCCCGCACCCGCTTGACGACGGACCGCACAACTGGGCGCGCACGCTGAAGGTCGCCGCAGCCATTCTCGCCCTTGCCTTCGTCACGCCGTTCATCGGCCTCGTCCTGCTGCTGCGTGCGCGGCTACGGGATAATTCCAGCATCCGCCAGTCGATGGGCAAGGTCGAAAACCTGTCGCGCCAGCTCGAGGTCGCCCTCAACGCCTCCAATATCGGCCTCTGGGAACATGATCTCGAAACCAATGTGCAGATCTGGGACGACCAGATCCTGAAGATCTACGGCGTTCCGTCGGAAAGCCGGGTGCAAAGCTTCGAAAGCTGGCTTTCCCACCTCCATCCGAACGACCAGCCGCGGTTTCGCAAGTTCAACTGGGCGGACGCCGAGCTCGGTCGCGGTTTCCTCAGCGAATACCGGATCATCACGCCCGACGGCCAGGAAAAGACGATCCGCTCGGCCGGCAACAGCTTTCTCAATTCCGACGGCCGCCGCAAGATCGTGGGCGTCAACTGGGATGTCTCGGCCGACAAGGCGCTGCAGGAGGCGCTCGAAAGCGCCCGCTCCAGGGCGGAGGCGCAGAACCTCGAACTCGAAAACGCCCGCGCCCGGATGGAGCAGATCGCGCTGCAGGACGCACTGACGGGCGTCGCCAACCGGCGCAATTTCGAGCGAACGCTGGAGGCGACACAGGAAGACGGCGTGCTGCCACGCGGCATGAAGCTCATCCTGATCGACCTCGACGACTTCAAGGCGATCAACGACACGATGGGCCATTTCTATGGCGATGAGGTGCTGCGGCTGGCGGCCCGCACCTTCCTCTCGCACCTTGGCGAGAAGGATTTCCTGGCCAGGACGGGCGGCGACGAATTCGTCGTGCTGATGACGGCCGATGGCGACGCCGAAGGCTTCGCCCAAGCCGTCACCGGCGCCTTTTCCCAGCCGGTTCGCATTGATGATCGAACCTGCCGGGTCGGCGTCAGCATCGGCATAGCGACCGCGGCGAGCGCCCGTGATACCGCAGGCGAGATGCTGGTGAAGGCCGACCTTGCGCTCTACGAAGCCAAGCGTCGCGGGCGTGGACGCACGGTTCACTTCACCCATGAGCTGATGGCGCAGACCTTTTCCCAGAAGAGACTTGCCGACGAGCTGCAGGAGGCGGTGCAGGGCGGCCAGATCGAGGCCTATTACCAGCCGATCTTCGACGTCACCGACATGCGCGTCGTTGGCGTCGAGACGCTGGCGCGCTGGCGCCACCCGCATCGCGGCCTGCTCGAACCACGCTCCTTCATGGGCGTTGCCGAACAGATCGGCCTTATCCCCGACATCGACGAGGTCATCTTCCAGAAGGCGCTGGAGATGTTGTCGCGATGTGACCGCGAGAACCTTTCGCTGCCGTCGATTTCGGTCAACATTTCCGCCCAGCGGCTTCAGGACCCGCACCTCGTCGATCGGCTCGGCAAGCTGGAACTGCCGCGCCGACGCATCTATTTCGAGCTGCTGGAATCGATTCCCTTCGACCGCGCCGAGCACGGCCTGTTTTCGACGATCCGCGCCATCCGCGCGCTTGGCATCGGCATCGACCTTGATGATTTCGGCTCCGGCTATGCATCGCTCGTCGGCCTCACCCAGGTGCGGCCCGACCGGCTGAAGATCGCCGGACAGCTGATCACGCCGATCGTTGATTCCGGCGAAAACCTGCTGGTGATCGAAACCATCGCCCGGATTGCCCAGACATTTGGCATCGGCGTCATCTGCGAGGGCGTGGCAAGCCGCGCCCATTCCGAACGACTGATGGCGCTTGGCTGCAACATCCAGCAGGGCTACTTTTTCTGCCGGCCGATGGACAGCGATCGCTTCGTAGCCTTCCTGAGCGAGCGCTCGGGAAGTTGATCTTGCCCGCCAAATGACCAGCCTTCCCCTGCAATTCCGGGCCCTGCAGCGCGACATGCACCTGATGCATACCTTCCATGTCGAGATGGCACTCCAATTTTACATTTGTCAGCGCTATAAAGAACTCAACGAAGCGGCGGGGACATGAGCCCAACCGCTGAAGCCCGGAAACGGGTTACATATTCGAAGCTGCGTACTCCTCCTCCCAACGCGCTTCGATAGGTTGGCAACGCTCCTCCTCCCAGTTGCTGACCAACGCAAATGACGCTCACCGGATCCTCCTCCCCCGGTGAGCGTTATTTTTTGTCCAAACAGTGCCTCCTCCCCTTGCCGCAACATACTCCCTGAAGCGCTCATTGGCATCGCGCCATGAGGCCGTCCGTGCCGCCGCGAGCACGGCTTAGGAGGCGCCCAGAGCGTGATATGCGTCTTCTGCATAGCCGCCTTTCCACAGGCCCACTGACTGACCAGAAGGGAAAGGGTTATATCACGCTCAACAGACAACGAAGGGCACCGAAGACCGGGGCCCGAACAGGAGAAGGATTAAGATTATGGGTATGGCTCGTTCTTTCAACAACTGGATGAAGTTCCGTCAGACTGTTGCCGAACTGGATCGCATGAACTCGCGTGAGCTCGCCGACCTCGGCATCAACCGCGAAGACATCCGTCGCGTCGCCCGCAAGGCCGCGTTCTGATCAGGCCGGATATCCGGCCCCCGTCAAAGCCCCTCGCCGCATCCCGGCGCGGGGCTTTTTCTTTGCCTGCCCAACAGGCGCGCATGCGTGACAATGCGCAAACAGTACCGCCTCAAAAATACTCACCTAGACCTCGGTGAGTGCATATTGTGCAGCACCCTGCATAAATGCATGGCAGTTGCATAAAACATGCACAACAAGAACACCTCGCTTTTTGCTATAAGGGCGCCACAACAATAAGCCTAGTGCGAGGAAACACCCATGCATCCCTTCGATCTGACCATGAAGTGGTTCAGCTATCGTCGTACACGCGCCCAGCTGCGCAATCTGACGGATAGCGAACTCAAGGACATCGGCCTCCTGCCGTCCGACATCGAGCGCGTTGCCGCTCGTGCATTCCGCTGATAACGGGTCCCTGCCCCGAAAGCGGTTCTCAACGGCGCCCTCGGGCGCCGTTTGCATTTCCGGCATCTTGCGCTCGGCCGATATGCGGCTAATGTGAGGCGCTTTTTATGAACCCGGAAAACCGAATGTCAGACTTCCCCCGCTTCACCGATCTCATCAAGGGCCTGCCGGCCACCGTTCCCTTCGTCGGGCCGGAAGCGCTGGAGCGCAGCCGCGGGTTTCCCATCCGTGCCCGGATCGGTGCCAATGAGAGCGGCTTCGGCCCTGCTCCTTCGGTGATCGAGGCGATCCGCCAGCATGCCGATGCCGTCTGGCATTACTCCGATCCCGAGCATTTCTCGATCAAGCAGGCCCTTGCAGACCATCTTGGCTGCGCGGCGCAGAACGTCGTGGTCGGCGAAGGCGTCGACGGCCTGCTCGGCATGACGGTCCGGCTCGTCGTCTCGCCCGGCACCACCGTGGTCACCTCTCTTGGCGGTTATCCGACGTTCAACTACCACGTCGACGGATTCGGCGGGCAGCGGGTGAACGTGCCCTATGCCGGCGATCGCGAAGACCTCGACGCGCTGCTCGACGCCGTGAAGAAGAACGATGCGAGCCTGGTCTATTTCGCCAATCCCGACAACCCGATGGGCAGCCACTGGCACGAGGACGAGGTGGCGCGCTTCATCGACGCCCTGCCGGAGACCTGCATGATGGTGCTCGATGAGGCCTATTGCGAATGCGGCCCGGCGGAGGCTTTCTCCGACATAGCCCGGTTCCTCGACCGGCCGAACGTGCTGCGTTTCCGTACCTTCTCCAAGGCCTACGGCCTCGCCGGGGCGCGTGTCGGCTATGCCATCGGTGCGCCGGAAACGATCGCGGCCTTCGACAAGATTCGCAATCATTTCGGCATGCCGGTGCTGAGCGTGGTGGCCGCCGAGGCGGCGCTGGCCGATCAGGCCTATCTGCAGGCCGTCGTCGGTCGGATCCGCGAATCACGCGATGAAATCGGCCGCATCGCCCGCGAGAACGGCCTGGAGCCGCTGCCGTCGGCCACGAATTTCGTGGCGATCGACTGCGGCCGCGACGGCGCCTATGCCCGCGCCATCGTCGATGGGCTCGGTGCTCATGGCGTGTTCATCCGCATGCCCGGCGTCGCGCCGCTCAACCGCTGCATCCGCGTTTCGACCGGCCCGAGCGCCGACATGACGCTGTTTGCCGAAGCGCTGCCGGTCGTGCTCGGGGACATCGGCTGACCGGCAGCATTGCCTGTATTTATCGCGCCTTCTGGCCGAAGAGCACAGATTGAGCATCCTTGTCGGTCGAGAGGTTCATCTTGGCGCGCTCTTCCTGGCCGACGGCGATGCCCTTCTGCACGGCGGGCCGGGCCATCACGGCCTCATACCAGCGCTTCAGATTGGGGAAATCGTCGAGGCTCTGCCCCTGCGCCTCATGCGAGCGCACCCAGCCGATCGAGGCCATGTCGGCGATCGAATAGGCCCCGCCGAGATACTCTGCATCGGCAAGCCGCCGGTCCATCACGCCATAAAGGCGGTTCACCTCGTTGGTGTAGCGGTTGATGCCGTATTCGATCTTCTCGGGCGCATAGTTGCGGAAATGATGCGCCTGCCCGGCCATCGGACCGAGACCGCCGACCTGCCAGAACAGCCATTCCTCGACAGCGACGCGCTCGCGCTCATTCTCCGGATAGAATTTTTTGAACTTGCGCCCGAGATACTGGAGGATCGCACCGGATTCGAAGACCGATATCGGCTCACCGCCGGGCCCGTCCGGATCGACGATTGCCGGCATGCGGTTATTCGGCGAAATCTTCAGAAAATCAGGCTTGAACTGGTCGCCCTTGCCGATGTTGACGTAGTTGACGTTGTACGGGACGCCGGCTTCCTCGAGATAAATGCTGACCTTATAGCCGTTCGGAGTCGGCCAGTAGTAAAGTTCGATGGGTGTCGTCACGGGAAAAACTCCTCATGTTATCGAAAATCATTCCGTTCCCCGATATAGATCGGGGACAGGGCCGAGATAACCCCTGCCAACATAAGACGGCCTTTGCCGTCAACCAAGGAGGATGGCGTCATGGATGAGATCAAGGCAACGCGTGTGATTACGCCGGAACGCCCCGCCCCGCAGAGCTTTACCGAACCGGAAGCTGCGGTGAAGGCGCTGCAGGCGCTCTACAAGCGCAATACGCGCTTCGTCATCGATGCGTTCCTGGCGCTGGCCGGCGGCGCACCGATCGAGGGGCGCTACCGCGCCTTCTATCCGCAGATCAGCATCAAGACAGGCAGCTACGGCCTTTCCGATTCGCGCCTCTCCTTCGGTCATGTGGCGATACCGGGCGAATATACGACGACGATCAGCCATCCGGTCCTGTTCGAGGGCTACCTGACGGAGCAGCTCGGCCTCCTGATCAAGAATCATGGCGTGCCGGTAACTGTGTCGGAGTCGGACACGCCCATCCCGCTGCATTTCGCCTTCGGCGAGAATACCCATGTGGAAGCCGATCTTGCCGCGCTTGCCGATGTGCCGCTGCGCGACATCTTCGACACGCCGGACCTTGAGACCACCAACGACCTGATCGCCAACGGCGACTACGAGCCGGAGCCCGGCGCGCCGCATCCGCTCGCCCCCTTCACCGCGCAGCGCATCGACTATTCGCTCGCCCGCCTCAGCCACTATACGGCAACAAGCTCGGCGCATTTCCAGAACTTCGTGCTGTTCACCAACTACCAGTTCTACATCGACGAGTTCTGCGCCTATGCCCGCGAGACGATGGCGCGGGGCGGAGATGGCTACACCGCCTTCGTCGAGCCCGGCAACAATGTCACGCTGCCGGGCGAGGTCGAGCCGGAGGGCGGCCGCGCCGGCGTGCGCATGCCGCAGATGCCCGCCTATCACCTGAAGCGCGATGACCATAGCGGCATATCGATGGTCAACATCGGCGTCGGTCCGTCCAATGCCAAGACGATCACCGACCATATCGCCGTGCTGCGACCGCATGCCTGGCTGATGCTGGGCCACTGCGCCGGTCTCCGGAACAGCCAGAAGCTCGGCGACTACGTGCTCGCCCATGCCTATATCCGGGAAGACCATGTGCTGGACGACGATCTGCCCGTCTGGGTGCCGATTCCCGCTCTGGCGGAGGTGCAGCAGGCGCTGGAAGCGGCCGTCGGCGAGGTGACGGGGCTTGAGGGTTACGAGCTGAAGCGGATCATGCGCACAGGCACGGTCGCCACCATCGACAACCGCAACTGGGAACTCTCCGACCAGCGCGGGCCGGTCAAGCGCCTGTCGCAGTCGCGCGCCATCGCCCTCGACATGGAATCGGCCACCATCGCCGCAAACGGTTTCCGGTTCCGCGTGCCCTACGGCACGCTGCTCTGCGTCTCCGACCGGCCGCTGCATGGTGAGCTCAAGCTGCCCGGCATGGCGACCGCCTTCTACACCAAGCAGGTGCGCCAACACCTCCATATCGGCATCAAGGCGGTTCAAAAGCTTTCGGAGATGCCGCCAGAGCGCCTGCATTCACGCAAGCTCAGGAGCTTCTACGAGACGGCGTTCCAGTAGACCGCCACCGAAAGGCAGCGCGTCAGGCCGATTCGCGGATCCGGTAATAGACCTCGGTGCAGTTGCGCCCCTTGGACTTCGCCCTGTAGAGCGCCTCATCCGCCCGCCGGATGGCGCTGGACAGGCTGAGATCGTTCGGCTTTCCGGTGGACACGCCGGCGCTGACCGTGATCCGGATCGACTGGCCATCGTGCCTGAACCGGGTGTGCTCGAGCCGCTCGCGAATGGTCTCGGCAAGGCCGAGCGCTCCTTCGGCGCTAGCGCCCTGCAACAGCAGCAGCAGTTCCTCGCCGCCATATCGCACGGCGACGTCGCCACTGCGGATGCAGGACGAGATTTGCTCGGCGACACCACGCAGTACGGCGTCGCCCGCGACATGTCCCCAGCGGTCATTGACGGACTTGAAGTGGTCGATGTCGAACAGCACGATCGCGTAGCCTTCCGCCCTCTCAGACATGCCTTTGAGCAGGCGCTCTTCGATGTCGATGAGCGCGCGGCGATTGGCGAGGCCAGTCAGCGCATCGAGCATGACCTGCGACTGCATGGTCACGAATTTCTGTTCGAAACGCAGTTCGTGGGCGAGCAACGTGCCGATGACAACAATGCCGATGAAATTGGTGAGCACGAGCCACGGCGCCGTGTGGGTAAAGACGGCGAGCGCGACATCGGCCGGCAGCAGCAAAAGGCTTGCAAGATAGAGCGCCGACGCCGCGCCCAGAATGAGAAGCGCCTTCAGATCCGTGCGTTGTTCGAGGAAGTGACGATGCGCGATCCCCACCCCTCCGGCGATGAGGATGCCAGCAACACCCGGCAGAACGCCCTGCCCGCCCATGAATATCCGCATGGCTGACGCCATTGCCATGCTGATGACCGCAGCGCCGGGGCCGCCGAACGGGCCGGCGAGCGCCAGCATCACGGCGCGCGGATCGAGCATGATGCCCGGCGCGAACCTGATCGGGTGGGCCATGCTGGCAATCGCGGCAGCACCGAAAAGCAGACCGAACCAGAGCTGCGAGTGGCCGCGCTGCCGGGTCAGTCGCGAGACGATGCTGAAGAGAATGACGACCAGCGCGGCCTGGCCAAGGCCAGCAACAAGATGCGCTGCGAATTCAACCGTGCGTTCCATGCGATGTCCTTCACGCCCTCCGAGAGCCATGCCGGCTGTCCGAAGGATGTACGAACTACGCGTCGGCGGGGGCTTCAGATTACCTAAAAGAACGTACTTTTTAAAGAACTTGAAACATCAGAAAGCAAGAAGAGGTCGCTTCGGTCTTCCTCCTCAGTGCGGAAGGTTGAATACATGCAACCGCCGATGGTCATAATACAACATCGCTCCGCCGCATTTAGCGGGTTCTTAATGAAAGCTTAGGCGAAACCGGATAGGTTTTGCCGCGAATGCATTGACCCGCCGAAGGGGCGGGCCCGAAAGCTATCGAGGAGATGCCCATGATATCCAGGACTTTCCGAGCGGCCATGGTCGCCGCCGGCCTCACCGCCCTTGTGGCCGGTCCGGCTGCCGCCCAGCAATGTGGCGGCGATTTCTCGCAGTTTCTGAGCGGCGTCAAGGCGGAGGCCATGCAGCGCGGCCTTTCCGCGCAGGCCGCCGACGCCGTCCTTTCCGGCGCCTCTGTTAGCCAGAGCGTGCTGAACCGCGACCGCGCCCAGGGTGTGTTCAAGCAGACCTTCCTTGAATTCTCCCAGCGCACGGCGAGCGCTGCCCGCCTCAACATCGGCAAGCAGAAGATCCAGCAGCTTTCCAGCACCTTCGATCGTGCTCGCCGCGAATATGGCGTGCCGGCCGGCGTGCTCACCGCCTTCTGGGCGATGGAGACCGATTTCGGCGCTGTGCAGGGCGATTTCAACACCCGCGATGCGCTGGTGACGCTTTCCTATGACTGCCGCCGCCCGGAGATCTTCCGGCCGCAGCTTCTGGCGCTGATCGAGATGACCCAGCACGGCGACTTCGACCCGGCCACCGAAACCGGCGCCTGGGCAGGCGAGCTCGGCCAGGTCCAGATGCTGCCTGAAGATATCATCCACTTCGGCGTCGACGGCGATGGCGATGGCCATGTCCGCGTCAAGAAGAGCTCGCCGGACGCACTGCTGACGGCGGCAAACTATATCCGCAGCCTCGGCTGGCGTGCGGGCGAGCCCTGGATCCAGGAAGTGACGCTGCCGGCCAGCCTGCCCTGGGACAAGACCGGCTTCGGCGGCGGCCTGACGGCGGCACAGTGGTTCAAGCTCGGCGTGACGCCGCGCGACGGCAACACCAAGTTTGCCAACCTGCCCGTGGCACTCCTGATGCCGCAGGGCCGTTTCGGACCGTCCTTCCTCGCCTACCCCAATTTCAACGTCTATCTGCAGTGGAACCAGTCGTTCATCTACACGACCTCGGTTGCCTATTTCGCCACCCGCTTCGAAGGCGCGCCGGCCTACAACAAGGGCAATCCCGAGCCGGGCCTTTCCGACGGCCAGATGAAGCAGCTTCAGCAGACCCTTGCGCGCAAGGGCTATGACGTCGGCAAGGTCGACGGCATTCTCGGCGCCGGCACCCGCGACGCTGTGCGCGACGTGCAGATGCAGCTCGGCGTTCCGGCCGATGGCTGGCCCACTCCGGCGCTGCTGCAGGCACTGCGCTAAGACATCTTTTGACAGGAAACCTCTACCGGGTTTCCCACAAACCGATGAACCTCCCCTGCCTCAGGGGAGGTTTTTTTGACGGCATCGCTGCCGCAAGGATCAGCAATTGTTGAACTCGGCGAGCCAGGGTTCGGGCGGCTCCGGCGGCGCGTAGCGCAGACCCTGAGTATGCAGCCATTCGCCGAGATAGCGATGAAAGTCGGCAGAGCTGTATTGCGCCGGGCGGTAGCGGGTGTTCCATTCACCTGGCACGAATTCGCCATCGGAATTGCGCCGGCCGCCGCTCCAGTCGTCCCAGGGGGCTGCCTTGTTGATGTGCTCGCCGATGCGGGAATTGAGGATCACACACTTGCCGACGGCCTCCAGAACATCCAGCGAAATCGTGCCTTCCGGCGGATGGCCGAATTCCGAGGTTTCGGCAAGCCGGACCTTGTATCCGTCGATGTTGGGGATGCCATAGGGCGTTGCGCGCACCATGTGGAACCACTGGCGGCCGAGCGAGAAGGTGCCGCCGAGCGCTGCCGCGCTGCCGTCATGGGTAAAATCGCAATCATCGAAGACGATACCGTAGCGGGTACGCAGATTGGTGGCCGGCGCCACGACATAGGTATGATCGACACGGGAACCGAGCGAGCGGATTTCACAGGCATCGAAGTAGGCGGTCGAACGGCCGAAGATGAAATCGATGTCGCCCTCGACCAGGCAA
This sequence comes from Martelella endophytica, assembly GCF_000960975.1. Lineage (NCBI taxonomy): Bacteria > Pseudomonadati > Pseudomonadota > Alphaproteobacteria > Hyphomicrobiales > Aurantimonadaceae > Martelella > Martelella endophytica. Next base: position 3,996,024 of record NZ_CP010803.1, read on the forward strand.
TGGCGATAGAAGGAGCGGACCGTCATGCCGGGCACGCGGCCCTTGAAATAGAGCGTGTCCTGGAAGCTCGAAAAGCGCACATTCTCGAAGTGGACGCGATCGGCATTGTGGATCATCGCGGCAACCGCCTGATGCCAGCCCTTGGCGAACTGGCCGGCGGCGTTCTTGGGCCCGCCCTTGCCGTCCTCGCACTTCGAATTGGCATCCGCCCGGTCGCAGTTATAGGCGTTGACGACGGCGAGGTTCCTCGCCTGAAAGCCATCATTCTCGACGCGCAGGACACAGGCATTGTCAGTGGTGAGACGCGCAAGCGCGGCATTGGCGCGATAAATCGCGGCAATCTCCGGTGCGTAGCGCTCAGTGTTCAGGCCAAATGTCGCGGCGAAATCGGCGCCCGTCATGCCCTGATCAATCGCAGCGCTGATCACCGTGTCGTCGCGCGTGGCCCCCGTGCCGTAAAGCGTGATCGCGACAGGGGCTCCGCCCGCCAGGATACGCGGCACGACGACGGTTTCGGTGTAGGTGCCGGGAGCGATCGCAATGTAGATGCGCCCTGCCTTGCGGCCAGCAATCGCGTCGACGACCGCCATGTTGACGGCGTCCTGGATCGACGGGATATCATCCGCAGAGACCCGATAGTCCGGCTCGACATCCGACGCGCCGTTCATGAAGGCATCGGTCTTCGGGTCCCAGGGGTCAACCTGCTCGCAGCCGGCGCGGCCGGTATATTTCAGGACTTCGAGATGATGAAAACGAGCCGCCTCGGCGGCAGAGAGCTGCGGGCGTTCGTCAGACATTCGGGAAGGCCTTATCGGTATCAGGGGGCGGGAACGTCGGCCTTGTCGACGCAGTCGGTCAGCCAGACGTCGTAAATGGAATCCTCGACGGCATTCAGCGCCGGTGAGTCGGCAAACATCCAGCCGGAAAAGATGCGACCGACCTCGTTCTGCAGCGACACCTTATCGACCTGGACGAACGCGTCCACCTGCTGCTCTTCAGTCTCGTCACGCGAATAGCAGACCCGCGGCGTGACCTGCAGGCGGCCGAACTGAACCGTCTCGCCGACATAGGCATCGAATGTGTAGGTGCGGCCGGTGATCTTGTCGATGCCGCCGAATACCGCAACGGGATTTTCAACACGCGCGGCAAAGGCGGGCGCGGCTGCAAGGCCCGTGAGAACGAGCGAAGCTGCAACCAGACGGCAAGAAGCGTGAAAATCCATGTGTTTCCCCTGAAAACGAAAAGCGCGGCCGGCGCCGCGCTTGTCTCAAACTGGCATAAACACCAGCCTACCGGCAGAATGCGGCAAAAACGTAATCAGGCCGGTCAGGAGCCGGGCGTCCAGGCGTCGTAATCGCCCGTCACCTTCTCGCGCTCTCCGGCAACCGCAAGCGAGCCCTTTGGGCGGTAGGCGAGCGCCGTGCCCGTCAGGTTCGGATTGTGCGGCTTTTCCCAGGCGCGGGCGGTATAGGCCTGCGCCGGCGGCGGGGTGTCAGTGCGATGGTGCATCCAGCCGTGCCAGCCGGGCGGAATTGCCGAAGCGTCGGCATAGTCCTTGTAGATCACCCAGCGGCGGGTCAGCCCATAGGTCGACTTGCCGCCTTCATAATAGACGTTGCCGAACTGATCCTCGCCCACCTTCTTGCCGAAGCGGCGGGTGAAGAGATCGGTTCCGATGGTCGAACCATTCCACCAGGTAAAGATCTTGGTCAGAAAGCCAGCCATTTTCTTTCCTTCGTCGGGCCGCGTACGGCCAAATTGCGTTAACCCGTGTATGGCGCGTCAGGCGGCGCTTGTCCAGTGCGGTGCGCAGTCTCAGTGATCGCTCAGCTTCATTTTGAAGCCATGATGCGATTGCCTGAAACCGAGGCGTTCATAGAAGCGGTGGGCATCGGTGCGGGCGGCATTGGACATCAGCTGCACCAGCCGGCAGCCTTCGATCTTCGCCTCGTCGATGGCGGTCTGCACCATGCGCGCGCCGATGCCGCGGCCACGGAAATCCGGATGGGTCTGCACCGCCTCGACGGTGAGCACCGCCCCGCCCCGGCCCGTCAGCGAGCGGGTGTAGGTCGTCTGGAAGGTGCCGACGATGACATCGCCCAGTTCCGCGACATACAAGGTGTTGCTGGCAGAAGCGTCGATCGCCTCGAAGGCATCGCGGTAGTCGTCGTAGGCCTCCGGATCGGTCGTATCGCCATGGCCGCCGAGCCGGTCCGCGGCAAAGATCGCGATCAAATCCGGAAGGTCTTCGAGACGCGCCTCGCGGATGACCAGTTCATCAAGATCAGACACCGGTAAGCTCCTTCTCCATGATGACGGCCGGAATGCCCGAGCCGCAACTGCCGCAGTTCTGCGTCGTGCCGGCTTCCGTGAGGCCGTGGGCCCGGTAGAAAGCGACGGCCGCATCGTTGCCGTTCATGACCTCGACCGCCAGCCGTCTCGCGTTCGGAAAACAGGTTTCAATCTCGGCAAAGAGATCGCGGCCGACGCCCTGGCGCTGACAATCCGGATGCACGTAGAGCTGGTTCAGGTTGATCATATCGGGACGCTTCTCCGACAGGGCGGCGTAGGCCATTCCACCGATACGGCGACCGTCGTCGGCAACAAGGAACTCGCCGCCGGGCCTTGCAAGCCGTACCTTCACGGCGGCGGGCGAATGCCACTCCGCAACCAGCGCATCGACCTTCTCACGCCCGAGGATCGGATCATAAGTGTCATGCCAGGTGGTATCGAGCAGCTCGCAGACTGCGGCGACATCCGTCTCCATGGCTGTGCGGACAAAGAACAAGCGGCTACTCCGTGACGCCCAGCTTTTCCTTGACCAGCGCCTGAACGGCCTGCGGGTTCGCCTTGCCCTGGGAAGCCTTCATCACCTGGCCGACGAACCAGCCAGCAAGCGATGGCTTTTCCTTGACCTTTTCGACCTGGGCCGGGTTGGCGGCGATGATCTCGTCGACAATCTTCTCGATCGCGCCGGTATCGGTCACCTGCTTCATGCCGCGGTCCTCGACGATCACCTTGGGATCGCCGCCCTCGTTCCAGACGATCTCGAACAGGTCCTTGGCGATCTTGCCGGAGATGACGCCTTCCTTCAGCAGATCGAGGATGGCACCGAGCTGCTCGGGCGAAACCGGTGTCTCATCAATGCCTTTGCTCGCCTTGTTGAGCGCGCCCAGCAGATCGTTGATCACCCAGTTCGCCGCAACCTTGGCATCCCGGCCTTCGGCAAGCTTTTCGTAGTAGTCCGAAACCGCCTTGTCGGAGACCAGAACGGAGGCGTCATAGACCGAGAGGCCGAGGGCTTCGACGAAGCGAGCCTTCTTGTCGTCGGGCAGTTCCGGAAGGTTCTTCGCCAGTTCCTCGATGAAGGCATCGTCGAATTCGAGCGGCAGAAGGTCCGGATCGGGGAAATAGCGGTAGTCGTGCGCGTCTTCCTTGGAGCGCATCGAGCGGGTCTCGCCCTTGATCGGATCGAACAGGCGGGTTTCCTGATCAATCGTGCCGCCCTCCTCGATGATATCGATCTGGCGCCGCGCCTCGCTTTCGATCGCCTGGCCGATGAAGCGGATCGAGTTGACGTTCTTGATCTCGCAGCGCGTGCCGAAGTCGCCGCCGGGCTTGCGCACCGAGACGTTGACGTCGGCGCGCATCGAGCCCTCGTCCATGTTGCCGTCGCAGGTGCCGAGATAGCGCACAATGCTGCGCAGCTTGGTCATGTAGGCCTTCGCCTCGTCTGCCGAGCGCATGTCGGGCTTGGAGACGATCTCCATCAGCGCGACGCCGGAGCGGTTGAGGTCGACGAACGACATCGAGGGATGCTGGTCGTGCATCAGCTTTCCGGCATCCTGTTCGAGGTGCAGGCGCTCAATGCCGATTTCGATATCCTCGAAATTGCCCTGTTTGTCGGGACCCAGCGAAATGATGATCGTGCCTTCGCCGACGATCGGATCCTTGTACTGCGAAATCTGGTAGCCCTGCGGCAGGTCCGGATAGAAATAGTTCTTGCGGTCGAAGATCGAGCGCTTGTTGATCTTGGCCTTCAGGCCGAGACCGGTGCGGACAGCCTGGCGCACGCATTCCTCGTTAATGACGGGCAGCATGCCGGGCATGGCTGCATCGACCAACGAGACGTTTGCGTTGGGCGCCTTGCCGAAGGTGGTGGAAGAGCCGGAGAACAGCTTCGAATTGCTCAACACCTGCGCATGCACTTCCATGCCGATGATGACCTCCCAGTCGCCGGTGGCGCCGGGAATCAGGCGTTTGGGATCAGGCGTGCGGGTATCGACAATGGTCATGGTCAGCTCATCGTTCATTCACTGGGTATCGTTGGTGAGGTAGAGCAATTAGGGGCGAGACGCAAGCGATTGGGTGGGTCTCAAACGCGCAAAACCTTGACCGCTGGCGCCTTCAGGCTTATCTCTTGGCGGTCAACACGGAGTGTGTATGTCAAACCGTCAGGAATCCCGGTAAGGGCCCTGCCCGTCCAGCCATCAAGGCGGATGCGCAGCGGCCGAAAACGATGAGCCCCGCGAGGCACTGCCAGCGGGAAACGTTTTCGTGCGCCCATATGGCGCCAATCCGGAATTCACGACCATGGACATCTCGCGCGACGAACAGCGCATACTCCACCTGCTCGCCCAGGGCGGCAGGATCGAACTTATCCGAAATAACGGCAGGAAGATCGAACGGGTGGATTGCTACACCCGTGATGGCTGGCTCTATCCCGGCCTCAACCTGACGCTCTTCCGCAAGCTCAAGGCCAAACGGGCGATCCGCTCTCGACGCGGAAGGCCCTACCAGATCACCTCACGCGGTCTGGAACTGGTCCGCAGCCAGCCGGACAACCGCTAGGAGTGGACGCGGCGCCTCACACAGAAGGCGCCGCTTCCACGCAATCCCGTCTGTCCATGCGGCAACCCGCCGCGCAAACGGGCCATGACATGTCATAAAAAATCCTTCAATCTAGAGTTTAGGAAGGTTGTTGAATCTTTGAAGGACATCAACATGAACAAGAAACTCGTTGTCGTTGCCGTGATGAGCCTCACCACGACACTCTTGCCGGTGCTCTCCGGCCCGGCTTTCGCCCAAACCAGCATCGAGGCCAAAGCGACGTTGACAGCCGAGCAGGCCAACGCGATCGCCGATACGATCTACATGATGGCCTATCCCATGATGCTGATGGACATCAGCGCCGAGATCGGCACCAATGTCGCCGAGCCGGCAGGCGTTGCAGCGCCGATCAATCAGTTCGCCAATCTGCAGGCCTTTCCCGACGCATCGTTCGACACCGTCGTGCGACCCAACGCCGACACGCTTTATTCCTCGCTCACCTACGATGTCTCGAAGGAGCCGCTGATCATTTCGATTCCGGCCTCGCAGGGTCGCTACTATCTCTTCCAGATGATGGATGAATGGACCGACGTCTATGCCTCGCCGGGGAGCCGCACGACCGGCGATGATGCCTACACCTTCGCCGTTGTCGGCCCCGACTGGCAGGGAACGCTGCCGGAGGGCGTGCGAGGCTATGTCAGCCCGACGGCAGAAGGCTGGGTTCTCGGCCGTGTCGAGACGAAGGGGAAGGCCGACTACGACGCGGTTCACGCCTTTCAGGACGGGCTGAAGGCCGTGCCGCTCAGCGCATGGGGCACGGACTACGTGCCGCCCAAGGGCGTGGTCGACGCTACGCTCGACATGAGCTCGCCCGTCAGCCAGATCGCAAAGCTTGATGGCCCGGCCTACTTCCAGCGTTTCGCAGAGCTGATGAAGGCGAATCCGCCGCATGCCAATGATGATTCTGCAGTCGACCTGATGAAGCAGATCGGGCTGGTGCCCGGCGAAAGCTACGATCCGCAGGCCCAGTCAAAGGTGGTGCAGGATGCCCTTGCCCAGGCGCCGACAAACGTGCTGCCATTTATACAGAAGACCTGGTTCAGGTCCGGCGATCTCGTCAATGGCTGGCGCATCAACCTGACGGGTATCGGCAGCTACGGCTCGGACTATATGCATCGCGCTGGCGTCGCCTTCGGCGGGCTCGGCGCCAACAAGCCCGTCGATGCCGTCTATCCAAGCGCGTTCGTGGATGCCGATGGCCATCCGTTCGACAGCTCCAAGGATTACGTCCTGCATTTCGAAAAGGACGCGCTCCCACCGGCACGCGCCTTCTGGTCGGTGACGCTCTACAATCAGGATCAGTTCTTCGCCAAGAACCCGATCCACCGCTATTCGCTCGGCAGCAACAGCCCGCTGAAAGAAAACGCGGATGGCTCGGTCGATCTCTACATCCAGCGCGAATCGCCCGGCAAGGACAAGGAAGCGAACTGGCTTCCCGCTCCCGAAAGCGGGCACTTCAGCCTGACAATGCGGATCTACTGGCCGGAACTGCCGGTCCTCAGCGGCGAATGGAGCCCGCCGCCGGTTGAACGCGTCGTCAAGTGACGGCAATTGGAGCGGAGCCGTGCGCTTTTGGCGGCTTCGCTCCGCCCTGACCTGAGGCACGCCGGATCGCCTCGCCGTCGGGCGTTGTCCGGGCGTCAGGGTGTAGCGATCTCCGCCCGTAGTGCGGCGGCCTCACTCTCGAAGCTTCCCGTGACCACAGGCCTGCCCGCGCGCCGGTACCAATAACCGGCATTCGCATGATCGCCTTCGATGCGGTGGCAGAGCGCGTGGGCCGCGTCAAACGAGCGGGAACCCTCATGGTTCTGGCATAAGTCGTGCAAGGCCTCCCATTCCGGACCCATCGCGAAGCCGGCGCCGGCCAGCCTGTCGAGCGCGCGGTCAAGCTGCTGCAAGTCGTCCATTTCTCTCTCCTCTTCCCGAAGACGGGCTGACGTGTGACAGTCTATCCCAGCCCGTTGATTTCCCCCGGCCCCGGAAGATGCTCGAAGGCCGGACGACTCAGATAATAGCCCTGAACCAGCTCGGCGCCGAGTTCCTTCAAAAACGCGAGCTCCTCCGCCGTTTCCACGCCTTCGCAAACAACGTCAATCGCCATCTCCCGCGCCATGGCAAGCAGATGCCGGACAATGCTGTGGCGCGACCGACTGGTATCGATGTTCCGGATCAGCGCCATATCGAGCTTGATGATTCCCGGCGTCATATCTGCCAGAAGCGACAGACCCGAGTGACCGGCGCCGAAATCATCGATGGCGGTCTTGAACCCGAGCTCATTGTACACCGTCAAGATCGAGCAGAGCTTGGCGGTATCGACAACCTCTGATTCCGTGAACTCGAAGATCAGCCGTTCCGGCGGGACGGCGCATTTCCTGCTGGTGGCAAGCGTCAGACGGATGCAGGCACGCGGCTCATAGATCGCACGCGGCATGAAATTGATTGAAAGCCTGGCGTCGGTCGACATCAAGCCGAGCTCAGAGGCAAGCTCGATCGCCTTCACCCGGCATTGCTGGTCGAAAGCGTAGAGGTTCTCATCATTCAGCTGCGCGAAAATTGTCCCAGCGCCCTCTCCCGCCGTACCCCGGACAAGAGCTTCATAGGCGTAGATTACCCCCTTCCTGATGTCGACGATCGGCTGGAAGGCCATCGAGAATTTGAATGGCAAGGCGTCGGCTTGGAGACATCCGATACAGGCGGCTGGCATAGTTCATGTGTCCCGAGAGAATGGTCACGGCTGAGGTTCTTCCCAAGCTAGGGCGCTCGGCAGACAAAAAAAGACCCGGCATCCTTGCGGAATACCGGGCCAGTTCACCCAAGAGGGGTACCGTCTTATTCGACGGAGAATTCCAGCGGCTTTGCCTGCTTGATGGCAGGATTGGCCAGAAGCTTGTCCAGCACTTCGGCGTTCGGCTGTTCGTCAACATAGAGAAGCGCGATCGCGTCGCCGCCCTGATTGTCGCGGCCGAGCTGGAAGTTGGCGATGTTGACGCCGGCATTGCCGAGCGTCGTACCCATGAAGCCGATCATGCCGGGGACGTCGGTGTTGGAGATGTAGACCATGTGGCGGCCGACATCGGCATCCATGTTGATACCCTTGATCTGGATGAAGCGCGGCTTGCCATCGGAGAACACCGTGCCGGCGACCGAACGGGTCTGCTTCTCGGTGGTGATCGTCAGCTTGATGTAACCGTCATAGACGCCCGACTTGTCGCGGCGGGTCTCCTGCAGGATGATGCCCTTGTCCTTCACCATGATCGGCGCCGAAACCATATTGACGTCGGCGACCAGCGGACGCAGCAGGCCGGCGAGGAGCGCGCTCGTCAGGGCCGTCGTGTTCATGTCGGCGAAGACGCCGTCATAGAGCACTTCGACTTCCTTGATCGGGTTCTCGGTCACCTGGCCGGCAAACTCGCCGAGGACTTCGGCAAGCTTGATCACCGGCTTCAGGCGCGGAGCTTCCTCCGCCGAGATCGACGGCATGTTGATGGCGTTGGTGACGGCACCCTTCAGCAGGTAATCCGACATCTGCTCTGCGACCTGCAGGGCAACGTTTTCCTGCGCTTCCGAGGTCGATGCGCCAAGATGCGGGGTGCAGACGACGTTATCCAGGCCGAAGAGCGGGCTCTCGGTCGCGGGCTCGGTTTCGAACACATCGAAGCCGGCGCCGGCGACGTGGCCCGACTTGATGGCTTCGGCAAGCGCGGCCTCATCGACGAGACCGCCACGGGCGCAGTTGATGATGCGGACGCCCTTCTTGGTCTTGGCCAATGCCTCGGCGTTGATAATGCCGCGGGTCTTGTCGGTCATCGGCACGTGGAGCGTGATGAAATCGGCCTTGGCAAGCAGCTCGTCGAGCTCGACCTTGGTGACGCCCATCTTCTCGGCCCGCTCCTGCGAAAGGAAGGGGTCATAGGCGATGACGTTCATCTTCAGGCCGATAGCGCGGTTGCAGACGATCGAGCCGATATTGCCGGCGCCGATGACACCGAGCGTCTTGCCGGTGATTTCGACACCCATGAACTTGGATTTTTCCCATTTGCCGGCCTGGGTCGAGGCATCGGCGGCAGGGATCTGACGGGCAACGGCAAGCATCAGCGAGATGGCATGTTCAGCCGTCGTGATCGAGTTGCCGAAGGGCGTGTTCATGACGATGATGCCGCGGCGCGACGCGGCCGGGATATCGACATTGTCGACGCCGATGCCGGCGCGACCGATGACCTTGAGGTTGGTCGCCGCTTCGATCAGCTTCTCCGTGGCCTTGGTGGCCGAACGGATGGCGAGGCCATCATACTGGCCGATGATTTCAAGGAGCTTTTCCTTGTCCTTGCCGAGCTTCGGCTGGAAGTCCACTTCGACGCCACGATCCTTGAAGATCTGGACGGCGGCATCCGACAGGGCGTCCGATACGAGTACGCGAGGTGCCATGATAGGCCTCCTTCAAAAAGAATGATTTTCGGGAATGACTGGCCCGCGCCTTTCACCAAAGGCGGCGCGAGCCCTCGCCTCGCTTAAGCCGCGAGCTTTGCTTTTTCGGCCTGGAAGGCCCAGTTGAGCCAGCCCATCAGGGCCTGCATGTCGGCCGTTTCGACCGTGGAGCCGGCCCAGATACGCAGACCGGACGGCGCATCGCGATAGGCGCCGATGTCATAGGCGACACCCTCCTTGTCGAGCGCGGAAACGATCGCCTTGGCAAAGGCGGCCTGTCCGGCATCGTCAAGCGCCTGCACCGCCGGGTCGACGATCTTCAGGCAGACGGAGGTGTTGGAGCGGGTCTCGGCCACGTCGGCGAGGTTTTCGATCCAGTCGTTGTTCTCGACGAAATCGAAGATCACCTTCGCGTTGGCGTCTGCGCGAGCAACAAGGCCATCAAGGCCACCGACCGTCTTCGCCCACTTCAGAGCATCGAGATAATCCTCGACGCAGAGCATGGACGGCGTGTTGATGGTTTCGCCGACGAAGATGCCCTCGATCAGCTTGCCGCCCTTGGTCATGCGGAAGATCTTCGGCAGCGGCCAGGCCGGCGTATAAGTTTCCAGACGCTCGACGGCGCGTGGCGACAGGATCAGGATGCCATGGCCACCCTCGCCGCCCAGAACCTTCTGCCAGGAGAAGGTGACGACATCGAGCTTTTCGAAATCGACCTTCTGCGCGAAGACGGCAGAGGTCGCATCGCAGATCGTGAGACCGGCGCGATCGGCGGGAATGAAATCGGCGTTCGGAACGCGAACACCGGAGGTGGTGCCGTTCCAGGTGAAGACCACGTCGTTGTCAAAGTTGACTTCGGTAAGGTCGGGGAGCTGGCCGTAAGGCGCTTCGAGCTTGCGCGCATCTTTGAGCTTCAGCTGCTTGATCACGTCGGTGACCCAGCCCGAGCCGAAAGATTCCCAGGCGAGCATGTCGACGCCTCGGGCACCGAGCAGCGACCAGAGCGCCATCTCGACCGCACCGGTATCCGATGCCGGCACGATACCAATGCGATAGTCATCGGGAACGCCTAGGATTTCGCGGGTCAGGTCGATCGCTTCCTTGAGCTTCGCCTTGCCGATCTTTGCGCGGTGGGAGCGGCCAAGGGCGGCGTCATTCAACGCTTCGGGCGTCCAACCGGGACGCTTCGCACAGGGGCCAGAAGAAAAGCGGGGATTTTCCGGACGCACGTCCGGTTTGGTCATATCTGTCATCGTCTACCCTTTCAGATAGTAGCCTCTCGTTGGGGAGAGGTGTCCCGCCGCCGGATATATGGCAACGGCTGAAGATAGGCAAGCGAAAAGATGACGTGATGATGACGGCATTGATCGACGTTTACCCGAACAGGGAGGTAGCGAAGGTCAGTGACACAACATCAGCGCCGCTGCGGGTTCGAAATCAACACACTTCGAAGTAAAACCAGCAAAAGACGCGCGATGCGCCGCCTGAACAAATCATTGAAGCAACAGCAATTTCATCTATCGGCCATTTCGCAAGGACAGCATCCGGTTGCGCCATCGAAGTAAAATTCAATTAAAGATAGGTGCGTTTGACTCAATTATATTTTAGTTATATATAATAATAATATAGCAGGCAGTGAAAATAGCATCCCGATTAGTCTCAACCTTAATATCCATGGTTGCAAGGATTTGATATGCGTCTTTTTCTGACATGCTGCTTCGTCGCCGCAACATGCGCGACCGCCAGCCATGCCGCCGATGTCGTGGTGATGCCCGATGCGACGCCCGCCCCTGTCTATCAGGCGCCCCAGACCTTCAGCTGGAGCGGCGCCTATTTCGGCGGTCTCGGCGGCTACCAGTGGACGGAAGCGGAGCCCAATACATTCCGCATCCGACAGAGCAGGCTTTACTCCAGTGGCGGTATCGTCGGAGCTTTCGCCGGCTACAATTATCAGTTCGAAAACAATCTCGTGCTCGGCCTCGAAGGCGAACTTGACTACAATTTCGGAGCGAAGGATCAGGACATCGATGTCCTGCTCAATGGCGCCTATCAGCCGCTGGACGGCAAGCTTGACCTGCAATGGGGCGGGTCGGTGCGTGCACGCCTCGGCTATGCATTCGACCATACCCTCCTCTACGCCACCGGCGGTTGGGAGATCGTCGGCGCCAGACTGAAGGCGAGCGGGCCGATGGGCAACATCGACACTGATAACACGGCCTTCAACGGGTGGACGGTCGGCGCCGGCGCAGAATACGCCTTCACCGACAATCTCTTCGGCCGGCTGGAATATCGCTACTCATACTTCCCCAAGGTCGACCACCCCTTCGGCTTCGATGAGGATTTCAGCGTCACATCGAGCCAGAACCGCGTTCTCGTGGGCATGGGCTACAAGTTCTGACCGCACGGGGCTTGCATGATTTGACAGGGCGGGCGCAGCCGCTATGACTGTCCGGCAAAGGCATGCCCCGGGGGCAGAGCAACAAGCCACAATGGGTCATGATGGAATTTTTGATAGAACGGCCCGGCCGGAGTGCCGCCGGAACCTACCGCCGGCATATCGGACCGACATAATGCTGCGGGCCGGGCTTTCCTTCACAAGAGAATATCTGCGCCACAGGCTGTATCACAAGGATCGCCGCGCTGCCTTTGGGGCGGTCGCCGATGATGTCCGTCGCGACCGGGTGTTCCTTGTCGGCAACGGTCCGTCATTGCGCGGCATGGACCTCGATCGTCTCGCGGCCGAAGACTATTTCCTCTGCAATCTTGCCGAACGAATCGACTGGGTCCGAGAGCGCAGCCATCCCTTCTACATCGCGTCGGATGCGCGCGTTCCCGACGGTTATGCAAACGGCAGACCGGGCATCGATGCCGGCCGTTATTTCCTTAACGACGAGCTTCGGCCGAAACTTGACCAGGCTTTTGTCGACGACGCCGATATCGTCTGGTTTTCCGGCGCGCGCGGCGGCACGCTGAAGCGCGGTCTGACGCGGCGGCCCTGGATCAGCGTGCCAGGCGGTCAGACGGTTCTGCTTTCGGCAGCCCAGATTGCACTCTGGCTCGGATACCGGCAGATCCTGATCATCGGCTGCGACCTCGACTACCAGTCCCCTGCCCCTTATGCCTATGCGATTTCAAAGGAAGAAAGGGCGGCGCGTCGAAACGAGATAAAGATGGTCGAAAGCACCAATCGCGCCTTTGCACTGCTCGACCGGAAGGCTCGGAGAAACGGCCAGTCGATCGTCAACGCAGGGATCGGCGGCAAGCTCGACAGCCTTGAGCGGGCGGATTTCGAAAGCCTGTTCCGAGCCTGATCAGTCTGAAATTTTCGGAAGCAACGGGCGTCGCCGTCACACGCCTGCCGGGACGAGCAGCATCATGCAGCCCGCCCTCAGGCGAGCCTTCAGGCAGCATCCCTGACATTCGATATGACGTCGATGAGGCCAGCGACGACGCGCTCGACCTGAGCGGGGTCATCACCCTCGGCCATCACCCGGATCAGCGGCTCTGTACCCGACGGGCGGATGACGAGGCGTCCGCGGCCCTTGAGTTCGGCCTCGGCATCGGCAATCGCCTTCTTGACATTGCTGTCGTTAAGCGGTGCTGCGCCGGCGGCAATACGGACATTGCGCAGAAGCTGGGGCACCGGATCGAACAGCTGGCAGACCTCGCTCACCGGCTTGCCGGCGCGCTTTACCGCAGCGAGCACCTGAAGCGCCGCGACGAGACCGTCGCCGGTGGTGCCGAAATCGGACAGCACAATGTGACCGGACTGCTCGCCGCCGACGTTATAGCCGTGCTCGCGCATGTGCTCGACGACATAGCGGTCGCCGACCTTGGTGCGCACCAGGTCGAGGCCCATGCCATTCAGGTGCCGTTCGAGGCCGAGATTGGACATGACGGTGGCAACGAGACCATTGCCTTTCAGCGCGCCCTCCTCGACCATATTACCGACGATGACAGCCATGAGCTGGTCGCCGTCGATGATATTGCCCTTCTCGTCGACGATGATGACGCGGTCGGCGTCGCCATCAAGCGCGATGCCGATATCGGCGCGGACTTCATGTACCTTTTCCTGAAGCGTCTTCGGATAGGTCGAGCCGCACTCCTTGTTGATGTTGAGGCCGTTCGGTTCGGTACCGATGGTGAAGACATCGGCGCCGAGTTCCCAGAGCGCCGTCGGCGCGGCCTTGTAGGCGGCACCGTTGGCGCAATCGATGACGACCCTCAGACCATGAAGCGTGACATCGCGGGGCAGCGTGCGCTTGACGAATTCGATGTAACGGTAAATGTCGCCGTCCACGCGGCTCGCGCGGCCGATCTCGTTGGCGCTGGCGAGCTGGGGATAGAAGTCCTCGCGGTCGACGAGCGCCTCGATACGCGCCTCGATATCGTCCGACATCTTGTAGCCATCGGGGCCGAAGAGCTTGATGCCGTTATCGGCATAGGGGTTGTGGGAGGCGGAGATCATCACACCGACATCGGCGCGCAGCGAGCGCGTCAGCATCGCAACGGCTGGGGTCGGGATCGGGCCGAGCAGGTAGACATTGAGGCCTGCGGCAGTGAAGCCGGCAACCAGGGCATTCTCCAGCATGTAGCCGGAAAGCCGCGTGTCCTTGCCGATGACGACGCGGTGGGCATGATCGTTGCGACGGAAGATCGTGCCGACGGCGATACCGACCCGCATGGCGAGGTCCGGGGTCATCGGAAAGGTGTTGGACTGTCCGCGGATACCATCGGTTCCGAAATATTTGCGTGCCATTGCGTTCCTCTTCAGCGTCGCGAAGGTCGCGCCGCTCGTCTGTTGTCGTGGTCCCCCATGGGCCTCTTGGCAGAAAATACGTGCCAAGACACTTAAAATAACATCAACAACGCTAATACGACGTTACCGGGGCCGACCGTGTCCGGGCACCCTACATGTCGCCATCACCGCCCTCGCCGACCGTGCGGCGGAAGACGGCCCGGACGTCGGCGCCGAGATCGGCCATCAGCGCCTCGAGCGTTGCAACATCTGGGCTATCCGCCAGTCGGAGCACGCGTTCCAGCAGGCCGGCCGGCGCGTTCTCGGGTTCGAAGCCATCGTTGATGCAGGCACGGGTGAGCTGGGCGATGTTGGTATAAAGCTCCAGCGCCTTGCGGCATGCCTCGATATCGCCCTCGCCCATCAGCGCAGGACCGAACCGGACGAGCACATCGTCGGTGGTCAACACTTCCTCGCCACCGCACCGGGTGACGCCACCGGCGAGATGGCAATACTGGGCGATGAATTCGATGTCGATGAGGCCACCCGGCACGAGCTTCAGGTCCCAGGAGCTCTTCGGCGGCTTGTCGCGCTCGATCCGCGCACGCATGTCGGCGATGTCGTGGGCCAGCTTCTCCCGATCGCGCGGTTTGGCGAGAACGGCATCGATGATCGCGCCGGTCTCCCGCATCAGCGAGGCATCGCCGCAGAGCGGATGGGCCCGCGAGAGCGCCATGTGCTCCCAGGTCCAGGCCTCGTTCATCTGATATTTCTCGAAGGCTGCAATACGCGTGGCGAGCGGCCCGGCATTGCCGGAGGGCCGCAGCCGCATGTCGACCTCATAAAGCACGCCCTCGGCCGTCGGCGCGCTCAGGGCGGCGACAAGCCGTTGGGTGAGGCGGGCGAAATAGCGCGGCACGTCGAGCTGTTTGGGGCCGGAAGACATCCCGAGCGGATCGTCGCAATCATAGAGAACGATGACGTCGACATCCGAGCCGGCGGTCAGCTCGGCGCTGCCGAGCTTGCCCATGGCGAGCACGGCGACGCGCTGGCCCTCGACCTTGCCATAAGCCTCCTCCATCTCGGCAAGCACGCCATCAAGCGCCTCGCTGATGACAAGGCTTGCGAGCGTCGTCAGCGCCCGCCCGGCAGCAAAGCCGGAGATCGCGCCGGTCATCAGCCTGATGCCGATCAGAAAGCGTTGCTCGGCGGCAAAGATGCGCAGGCGATCCAGCCGTTCCTCGTAGAGCTCGGCGCCGGTCATGAAGGCGTCGAGGTGGTCTGCGAGATAGCTGCGGGTGGGGATGTCGGTGAGGAGAGCCGGGTCGAGCATACCATCGACGATATGGGCGCGAGCTGCGATGATTTCCGCCAGACGCGGCGCCGAAGACATGATCTCGACGAAGAGCCGCATGACATTCAGGTTGTTCTGTAGCAGCGAAAAGAGCTGGATACCGGCCGGCAGACCGGCGAGAAAGCGATCAAAGCGCAGGATCGCCTCATCCGCACGGCGGCTTTCACCGAAGGCCTTCAGCAAGGCAGGCATCAGTTCCGTCAGCCGCTGCCGCGCCTTGGCGGACTGCGTCGCACGGTAGCGCCCGTAATGCCAGGCACGGATGACCCGCGAAATATCCTCCGGCCGTTGAAAGCCGAGCCGACGCAGGGTCTCGAGCGTACCGGGATCATCGTCCTCGCCGGTGAAGACCAGATTGCCGGCCTCGTCGGACAGCGTGATCTCGCGCTCGAACAGCCGAGCGTAACGCTTCTCGACGGTCTTCAGGGCGTTTAGTAACGCCTTCGAGAAATCAGCGATCGACCGGAAGCCGCACATGCGCGCGATGCGGATGAGTTCGGCGTCATCTTCCGGCAGAACGTGGCTCTGTTCATCGCGGACCATCTGGATGCGATGCTCGACATTGCGCAGGAACCAATAGCTCGCCGTCAGTTCATCGGCGGTCGCCCGGTCGATCCAGTTAGCCGCGCAGAGCGCCTCAAGCGCATCGATCGTGCGGCGGCAGCGCAGTTGCGGCATGCGTCCACCGGCGATCAGCTGCTGGGTCTGGACGAAGAATTCGATCTCGCGGATGCCGCCGCGGCCAAGCTTGACGTTATGGCCATTGACCGCGATCAGCCCGAAGCCCTTATGCGCATGAATCTGGCGCTTGATCGAATGGATATCGGCGATCGCGGCGTAATCGAGGTATTTCCGGAAGATGAAGGGGGTCATCTCGGCAAGAAAGGCTTCGCCGGCCGCAAGATCGCCGGCAATCGGACGCGCCTTGATATAGGCGGCCCGCTCCCAGTTCTGGCCGCGCCCTTCATAGTAGAGCAGCGCGGCCTCGACAGGAATGGCCAGCGCGGTCGAGCCGGGATCTGGGCGAAGGCGGAGATCGGTGCGGAAGACATAACCATCGCCGGTGCGCTCCTGCAGGATGCGAACCAGACGACGCATCAGCCGCGGGAAGAGTTCCCTCGCCTCCCAGGCATCGGGGATAATAGCGGCATCGGGATCGAAGAAGACGACGATGTCGATGTCTGAGGAATAGTTGAGTTCCGAGGCGCCGAGCTTGCCCATGCCGAGGACGACCACACCCGACCCTCGCGAGGGAGCATCGGAATCGGAAAGCTTCAGCTTGCCCTCGTCGCCAGCGCTCTTCAGCAGGTGATCGATCGTCGCGGCAACAGCGGCAGACGCGAAACGGCTGAGAAGATCGGTGATCTCATCCGGCTTCAGAATGCCAGCAAGGTCTGCGAGCGCCAGCAGGAACGCGACACGGCGCTTGCGACGCCGCAGGTGCACCATGAGACTTGCATCCGTCGTTCCGTCAGTACGCCAGTCGGCGCGCGTGGCTTCGATCTCGGCCTCGATCTGCGGGACCACGGGCTGATCGACGGCAGCGAGCAATGGCGGATGAGAGCGGGCGTTTTCGGAGAGAAACGGCGAGAGCGACATTGCCGCAGCGAGAAACCGGGTCAGGCGGTTCTCGGCATCGCTCAGGAAGGACGGCAGGCCGTCTCCGGTCGAGACAAGAGCGGCAAGCTCGGAAAGAGCCGCTGCCTCGCCGTCTTCACTCATCGGAAAGATGGGCTCGCCGGCAAAATCGCCGAGCCGCAACTGAGACCTGTCCATCGTTTCCTCCGCCTTTTTGCCGGAACGTCTTTTGTTTCGAGGAAACGTTTAGCATCGCCCGGCCTCAGCATAAAGCATCAGCGGGCGGGACGGGTCTGGCTTTCGGCGATGGGAAAACGGAGAATGGCCGCAAGGCCGGTAGCAGGCGGGGCGGCAATCGGCGCAGGTGCCAGGGTGAAGACGCCGCCATGCATGGCAGTCACCGCGTCGACCAGCGACAGGCCGAGCCCCGTACCCGGCTTCGAACGGCTGGCATCGAGACGAACAAAACGCTTCTTCACTTCGTCGATCTGCTCCGGCGGAATGCCGGGTCCGCTGTCTGCGACGGTAAAGACGGCCTCATTTCCGGTCTTCCTGAGAGAAAGCCGGATGACCTTCTCGCCGTCACCGTCCACGGCATATTTGATGGCATTGTCGAGGAGATTGAAGATTGCCTGTCCGATGAGTTCCCGGTTGCCGTTGATCGAAAGACCAGGCTCGATTGCGCATTCGAGCGCAAGACCGGCCTCTTCGGCAACAGGGCCGTAGAGCTCTGCGCTATCCTCGACAATGGCGGAAAGGCTGACCGGCGACATTTCGGCGGCGACCGAACCGGCCTCGACCCGCGATATCATCAACAGCGCGTTGAAGGTGCGGATCAGCAAGTCCGATTCGGAAATGATGCCTTCGAGCGAGGCGCGGCGCACCTCCGGATCGTTTGTCGCAGCCGCATCGGCAGCCTTGTTGCGCAATCGCGTAAGCGGCGTCTTGAGATCGTGGGCGATATTGTCGGAGACCTGACGCAGGCCTTCATTGAGGCGGACGATGCGGTCGAGCATCAGGTTCAGCGAATTGGAGAGGCGATCGAATTCATCGCCGGAGCCGGCAACGGGCAGTCTCTGGCTGAGGTCGCCGGCCATGATCCTGCCGCTCGCGGCCGACATCCTGTCGATCCGCTTCAGCGCATTGCGACCGATCGCGAACCAGATGATGAGCGCGCCGACTCCCATAATCGTGAGGGCCAGCAACAGGGCCTTCCTGACGACGATATGCAATCGTTCCGGGTCGCCGAGATCACGACCGATCAGCAGACGGATTCCGTCGTCAAGCTCGATGACATAGCCGATCGCGCGATGGCCGCCGCCGGTCTCGGCAAACCCCTCATAGCGGAACGGCGTGCTGATCCAGCCGGCCTGATTCAGCACGCCGGGCTGGAGCGAAGCGACATTGCTGGCAAGGATATCGCCCTGCTCGCTGGCGATGACATAGAGATTGGCATCGGGCTGCTGGGCGCGACGCTCGATCACGTTGAAGAGTCGGCGTATTCCGCCGCTGGTAAACGTCGCCTGCGCCATCGACACTTCGCGATCGAGCGATTCGCGCATCTGACGGATGACGAGGCGTTCCGAGACGGCCATGACGTAGAAGACCATGACCGCAGCGCAGAGACCGAACAGCACGATGTAGACGGCGGAAAGCCGCACTGCGGTCGACTTGAAAAGCAGGCGAAGCCTATCCCTCATGACAATCCGTCAGGCATCGTACTTGATCATGTAGCCGGAACCGCGGATGGTCTTGAGCAGCGGCTTGTCGAAATCCTTCTCGATCTTCGAGCGAAGTCGCGAAACATGGACGTCGATGACGTTGGTCTGGGGATCGAAGTGATAGTCCCAGACGTTCTCGAGCAGCATGGTGCGGGTCACCACCTGTCCGGCATTCTTCATCAGATATTCGAGCAGCCGGTATTCGCGCGGCTGCAGCGTGATTTCGCGTCCGGCACGACGAACCTCGTGGGCCAGACGGTCGAGTTCGAGGTCGCCGACCTTGTAGAGCACATCCTGTTCCGGCGTGCCTTTTCGACGGCCGAGCACCTCGACGCGCGCCAGAAGCTCGCTGAAGGCATAGGGTTTGGGAAGGTAGTCGTCACCACCAGCCCTGAGCCCGGTGACGCGATCGTCGACCTGCCCGAGGGCGGAGAGAATCAGAACCGGTGTATGGGTGCCGCGTTCACGCAGCGCGGAAATGACGGAAAGCCCGTCGCGCCGCGGCAGCATGCGGTCGACGACCAGTACGTCATATTCATTCTCCGTGGCCATGAACAGGCCGCTTTCGCCATCGCCGGCATGCTCACAGGCAATGCCCGCCTCGCGAAAGGCCTTGGTCAGGTAGGCCGCCGCCTCCAGGTCGTCTTCGATCACCAAAATACGCATGCTGGCGACCATATCGCCTTTGCCAGCGGCGTGACAAGCAGCTTGTCCTTTGTCATCGGGAAGCATGTGCGGCTCCGTTCGTTCCATGGCCAACGGGAAAGAAAAAGGCGCAGAGCCAGAGCTCCTGCGCCTTCTCCTAAAGTCAGCTTCGATCAGCCCTGGTCGTCGGGCTCGGTCGGAAGCGCGGTGAACATGCTGCCGTTGTCGGTCTCGACCTGGAACAGGGCCTGCGAGCGACCCTTGCCGGCCGCATCGTCAACCTGCTTGATGATGTCGTCGGCCGAGGCAACAGTCTGGTTGTTGACGCTGAGGATCTTCTGACCTTCAGCAAGGCCCTTCACTGCCGCATCGGAGTCGGGATCAACGGCCGTCACGGTCACGCCGGCGCCATCATCTGCAGGCGCGACCTCGATTCCGAGCCGCTTCATCAGCGCGCTCTCGGCTGGAGCACCCTGCGGCATGCCCGGCGTTGCGGCTGCCAACTGGTCGTCATTCGGGAACTCGCCGAGCTTGACGTTGATGGTCTGCGACTTGCCATCGCGCCATACCGAAAGCTCGACGTCCTGGCCGGGCTCCATCATGCCGATGGTGCGAGACAACGAACGGGCATCCTTGATCACGTCGCCATTCACGGCGGTGATGACGTCGCCCTGCTTAAGACCGGCCTTGGCACCGGGGCTGTCGCTGGTCGGCTCGGAAATCATCGCGCCTTCCGGCTTGGCGAGACCAATCGATTCGGCGATGTCCTCGGTCACCGGCTGGATACGAACACCGAGCCAACCGCGCTCAACGGAACCATCCTGAATCAGGTCGTTGACGACGTCCTGGGCAAGATGAGCCGGAATGGCAAAGGCGATGCCGACATTGCCGCCCGACGGCGAGAAGATCGCCGTGTTGATGCCGACGACTTCACCGTTGAGATTGAAATCGGGGCCGCCCGAATTGCCGTGGTTCACAGCCGCATCGATCTGGATGTAGTCGTCATAGGGACCGGAGGAAATGTCGCGACCGAGCGCCGAGACGATGCCGGCGGTAACCGTGCCACCGAGTCCGAACGGGTTGCCGACGGCAACCACCCAGTCACCGACTCGAACCCTTTCATCATCGGCGAACTTCACATAGGTGAACTCGCGATCTGCATCGACCTTCAGGACGGCGAGGTCCGTCCGCGGGTCCGTGCCGACGAGCTTGGCATCATACTCGGTGCCATCATCCATCAGGACGGAGAAGGCGTCGCCTTCCTTGACCACGTGATTGTTGGTGACGAGGTAGCCGTCACCGGAGACGAAGAAGCCGGAGCCCTGCGCAACCGGACGCGGACGCCCCTTATGGGCCTGTGGCGGGGGAGTCGGCTGCTCGGGCGCTCCGAAGTCACGGAAGAAGCGCTTCAACGGATGGTCATCCGGCAGGTTGTCGAAGCCGCGGCCACCAAAACCGAAGCCGAAACCGTTATCCTGCTGGGCCACCGGTTCGGCGTCGCTTTCCACGACCACGGAAACGACGGCCGGAGAGACGGCCGCAACCACATCACCGAAGCCCGGAACAGCCGGTGCCTCAACTTCGACCGGATCGGCAAGCGCCTGGGGGATGGCGACAGGGAGGGTCGCCGAAAACAGCACGGCGGCAAGCCCGGCGGCTGCCGAGGCCTTCAGCATGGGTTTGAGTTTTCCTTGTCCAACGGAAGAGTCGAGCATCGAAATTTTCCTCTCATGTCGATTTTTGAAGCGGGGTTTCAAATCGTATGAGGGGAATATAGGGAGGCCGACATTACAGAACACTGTCCGCTTTATGACGGATTGTTAATTCTCAGTTTTTTCCGACAGCAGCTTTTCCAGACGGCGCTCCTCGGCTTCGGAAAGCGGCCGATCAGGCGCCCTGCGACGTGCCGAAAGTCGCCACAACGCTAATCCGCCAGCGACGACCAGAATAAAGGGAGCGCCCCATAATATCCAAGTATGCGGGGAGAAACGCGGCCTCAGCAGCACGAATTCGCCGTAGCGGGAGACTACATAGTCCAGCACGGCCTCGTCGCTGTCGCCAGCCTCGAGCCTTTCGCGCACGAGGAGGCGAAGGTCACGGGCGAGATCGGCATTGGAATCGTCGATCGACTGATTCTGGCAGACCATGCAGCGCAATTCAGCTGAAAGCGTGCGAGCACGAGCCTCAAGGGCCGGGTCGTCCAGCACTTCATCCGGATTGACGGCGAAGGCGGGTGTGAACGGCAAGAGCAGGAAGAGGATGAGGAGAAACCGGGTCATTCTGCAGCCCCTGGACTGGGTTGCACCGCAGCAGCTCTGTGGCGGCGGGCCGGAGCACCGATCCTCAGGCGACGATCGCTGAGCGAAACAACACCGCCGACTGCCATGAAGACACCACCCAACCAGATGCAAAGGATAAATGGCTTCCACCAGACGCGCACCACAAAGGCACCGTCAGGCGCGGGGTCACCGAGGGAGATATAAAGCTGGCTAAGGCCAAACGTGCGAATGCCGGCCTCCGTCGTGGGCATGTTGCTTGCGAGGAAGACACGTTTTGCTGAGACGACGCTGCCCCGATCCGACCCCTCTCGGCTGATCGTAAAGCGACCTTCACTGTCGATATAGTTTGGCCCGCGGACGTCGCGCATGCCATCAAAGCGCACGCTGTAACCGCCCGCCTCCACCGTCATCCCCGGTGTCATCTCCAGCACGGTTTCCGTCTCGTAGAGGGTAACGGCAACGATCCCAAGCAGGGTCACGCCGATGCCGAAATGGGCCAGAGCCGTTCCGAACGCGGAACGCGGCAGGCCCTTGAGCCGGGGGATCGCCTTAGAAAGAGGCACACGTCCGAAACCGGCGCGGAAGCAGATATCGCTGACCGCCCCCCCCATCAGGAAAAACGCAAGTGCAACGGCCAATATGGCGAGCACCGGGCCACCCGAATGATAATAAAGGAAGGCGGCCGCAAGCACGAGCGCGACGATCGCCGCGGCGATCAGCCGTTCGGCGGCAGCCTTCAGGTCGCCGCGCTTCCATGAAAGCATCGGCCCGAAGGGCACAGCTAGCAGCAGCGGCACCATGAGCGAGCCGAAGGTGAGATTGAAGAAAGGCGGACCGACCGAGATCTTGTCGCCGGTCAGCGTTTCAAGCAGCAATGGGTAGAGTGTTCCGACAAGCACCGTTCCTGCCGAAACCGTCAGGATCAGATTGTTGAAAACAAGAGCGCCCTCGCGCGAGATCGGCGAAAACAGGCCGCCAGCCTTCAGCAATGGCGCCCGCCACGCAAAAAGTGCCAGCGAGCCGCCGATGAAGAAGGCCAGTATTGCAAGAATGAAGACGCCGCGGGATGGATCGGTCGCGAAGGCATGCACCGAAGTGAGGACACCGGAGCGAACCAGGAAGGTGCCGAGAAGCGAAAGCGAGAAGGTGAGGATCGAGAGCAGGATCGTCCATATCTTCAGCGCTTCGCGTTTTTCCATAACAAGCGCCGAATGCAGAAGCGCGGTCCCCGCCAGCCACGGCATGAAGGAGGCGTTTTCGACAGGATCCCAGAACCACCAACCGCCCCAGCCGAGTTCGTAATAGGCCCAGTAGGAGCCCATCGCGATACCGGCCGTGAGGAACAGCCAGGCAAGCAGAGCCCATGGCCGCACCCAGCGAGCCCAGGCCGCATCGATACGCCCGCTCACAAGGGCGGCAACGGCAAAGGAGAAACAGACGGAGAAGCCGACATAGCCGAGATAGAGCAGCGGCGGATGGATGGCGAGGCCGACATCCTGAAGGATGGGATTGAGCTCGCGTCCCTCCCCCGGCGCCGGCGACAATCTGAGGAAAGGGTTCGACGTCAGCAGAATGAAGAGCAGAAAGGCGACCGCAATCAGCGCCTGCACAGACAGCACATTGGCGCGCAGCACCTCGGGTAGATTTCGCCCAAAGGCCGCGACCAGGGCGCTGAACAGCGTCAGGATCAGCAGCCACAGCATCATTGAGCCTTCGTGATTACCCCAGACGCCGGTAAACTTGTAGAGCAGCGGCATCAACGAATGCGAGTTCTCCCAGACGTTCCGGACGGAGAAATCGGAGGTCAGATGGGCGCGGATGAGGACGGCGAAGGAGAAGGCCACCAGTCCGAACACCGTCAGCGAGCCGCTCGTGCCGACAGCCATCATCTGGACATTGCCGCGGCGGGCGCCGAGAAACGGTATCACTGCCGTTACCAGCGCCGCAGCGAAGGCAAGGATCATTGCGAAGAGCCCGAGTTCGACGATCATTGCGTTTCTTCCCCCTCCCATACGCCGTCATGCTTCAACCGGTCGGCGACCTCTTTCGGCATGTAGTTCTCATCGTGTTTCGCCAGCACCGAGTCGGCCAGGAACACGCTGTCGTCGGGACCGAACCGGCCTTCGGTTACGACGCCCTGCCCTTCGCGGAAGAGATCGGGCAAGATGCCCTGATAGCGAACCTCGACTGTACCGCCGCCATCGGTGACGGCGAACGCGACATTCCGCCCTTCAGAGCGTCGCACCGAGCCTTCTTCAACCAGGCCGCCCAGCCGGATCCGCGTGCCCGGCGCCACCGGCGTCGTCGCAAGGTCGGACGGCATGTAGAAGTAGGAGACGCTGCGACTCAGGGCAAACATGACGAGCAAGACGGCTGCAGCGACAACGCCTACCCCAACACCGATCACCACCAGGCGTTTCTGTTTACGCTTCATGGGCTTGTCGCCTCCAGCTGCAATGCCGAGGCAAGGGCGGCAAGCCTGTCGGCCGGTTCGCTACCTTCGCCGAAAAAGGCCGTCGCCCGGTCGACCGCTTCGCCAGCGGCCGCTTTATCGCCGAGTACGGCATAGGACCGGACGAGCTGCATCCATCCATCTATGTCGTCAGGGTTGGCCGCAAGCCGATCGGCGAGGCCGCTCACCATTCCGCGAACCATGTCACCACGCTCGCTTTCGGAAAGCGAGGCAGCCGCATCGATCGTCTGTTGGTCAGGCCCGTTGCCGACCACGCCTGCGTTTGCGACAGCGTTCCGGTTGGCAGAAATGTGCTGATTGATCAGGTCGCGCATCGGCGCGCCTTCTGGGAATCGTGCGGCCAACTGGGAGAACTGACGAAGCGCATCGGCGTTATCGCCACTCTGTTCCGCGGCAAGCGCCACGAAGAACGAAGCGCGGTCGTCGCCACCGTCTCCAGCAGCGGCTTGTCGAAACACCTCCAGCGCCTCATCGGCCACGATGCCAGAAGACTGCCGGACCATGGCCTCGCCAAGCCCCACGAGCCTGTCAGGACTTGGCCCGGTCAAGCGTATGGCATTGGCATAGGCCTCGCGGGCTTCGCCAAATCGACCTTGGCGGAAATAGACGGGAGCAATGACATCCCATCCGCGGGCGTCATCGGGATTGGAAGCAAGATGCTGCTCGACTCGTGCGACCAGAACCGAGAGTTCGGGTTGGTCCGCCGAAAGCCGCGCAGCCAAAGGCTGATCCGACATGCCCGGCGATCCAAAATAGGGATAGGCAAGACCCGCACACACGAACACGGCTGCAACGGCGATGACCAGGCTCCACTTCGAACGGCTCGCATCGCTTTTTTGCTTGCCATCGTGCTTGTCCGACCCAGCCGCCAGGAGCCTTCGCCCCACCTCGGCCCGTGCCGCCTCGTAGGTGTCCGCCTCGATCAGCCCTTCGGCCCGCTCTCGCTCCAGCTCCCGCAGCTGATCGCGGTAGACGGTTTCCCCGCTTGCGGCCGAATCGTCAGAACGTCCGCGGATGCCGAGCAAAAGCGGAAGCGCCGCCGCAATAACGGCAGCCAGCAGCAAAACAATGGCTATCGCGGCAAAAAACATGGCACTTTCGTACTGCAGCGGACAGCAATTTCCAACCGTATTGATCACCTAGCCGGCTGAAATCACGCGAAAATGAGACGATCGACCAAAAGGCCTGACAATCGTCAGTATGTTCCTTAGTTCAAGAGACTCCAATTGCCGCTGGCATCGCGGCAGGCTGCCCCCCGACCGGTATACTCGCTGCCGCCGACATAGACGCGCTGCGTGTATTGACGGCAATTCTGGTCCCCCACCTTGTAGGGACTGGCGGCGACGACCGTGCCCTTTGACTTGCTGCCCTGCCAGCTGACCTCTTCCCCGGATGGCGCGGAGGCCAGCGCGTATTGCTCTGCACGAAGCGCGCTGGCCGCATCGCCCGGCGACAAGGCGACGCCCGCTCGGCCAACGAGACCAGTTCCGAGCGTCGAGACCTGCACGGGCTGTGCGACGCGTTCACCGCCGAGTTGGGGAACGGGTATGCTCGTCGTGGAACAGCCGGAGACGAGCAGCATCGTGGCGATTAGTACGGTATTGCGCTTCACCTTCGTCCTCAAATGTCGTTTCCGTCGTGCGGATTGGTATCTTTTCTTGAACCTGCAACCACGACCACAGCTAGGGCGCGATTGTGGCCACAATTCGCTCCATCGGTCCAAAACCGCCTTTGCTGGAAGGCCCTTCTAGCCCTTTGCGGGCAATACGACCCTCGCATGCAGCCCGGCCCCCTCAAGCCCAGTCAGTTCAAATCGTCCGCCATAAGCCTGCACGATATCGTCCACGATGGAAAGGCCGAGGCCAGAACCGGCACCACTTTCATCGAGACGTTCTCCGCGTTTCATCGCCTTGCGAATCTCCTCGGGCGTCAAGCCAGGTCCGTCATCGACTACCGTGATTTCAGCCCAACCGGCACCATCGCCATTGGTCTCGCTCAGGCGATGCGCCTTGACCTCCACTGAATAGCGGGCAAAGCGCCCTGCGTTTTCCAGAAGGTTCCCCACGACTTCCTCCAGGTCCTGCTGCTCGGTCGCAAGCACCAGTCCCGCCTCACAGGAAAACGAAAATTCGGTGTCGGGATTGAGCCGACGCATCACCCTCACGAGGCGTTCCAGCGTTGGCTGGACATCGCAACGCGTCAGGACGGATTCCGATTGCGCGGCAATCCGGGCGCGGTTGAGATAGGCTTGCACCTGCGATTGCATCATCACAACCTGCGACGTGATGAGCTTGCCTTCCTTATCGCTCATACGCTGCGCCTCGTTCAACAGAACGGCAATCGGCGTCTTCAACGAATGCGCCAGATTCCCGACCTGCATGCGGGCGCGTTCGATGATGGCGCGATTGTTGGACAAAAGTGCGTTAATCTCGTCCGCAAGCGGCTGAACCTCGTGCGGGAAAGCCCCCTTCATTTCGCCCTCGCCGCTCTCGGAAATCTGGCTGAGCGCCCTCCGCGCCTTGTCGAGCGGGCTCAGCGCCCACAGGATCACGAGCCCGTTCAGGAGCACGCTGGCCGCGCCAAAGAGCGCGAGCGCAAGATAGAGGCGATGGGAAAACCAGCGCACTTCGTCATCGACCGTTTCACGGTTGCCGGTGACCCGGATGCGCGCCGCACGGTCCTTTTCATCCATGACCACGACGGTCTCGATGACGGCCACGTCGTTGTCGTTGTTGTCGCGGACGATATAGGTACGCCGGAAGTCGCCATCATAGGGAACCTCGTCCTCCGATTTTCGCGGAAGATCGGTATCACCGAGAGACGGCGAATGCAGCGTCTCCTTCGTCGGGTCGTAGAGCGGGTCGACGACCCAGTACCAACCGGTCTGCGGTTGCTGATAGTTCAGATTGCCGAGCTGTGGAGCGCCTTTGAGCTCGCCATTATCGTCCACAGATACGGAATTGATAACGTTAAACATTTCCGCCTGGAGCAACTGCCTGAACCCGCGTTCTGCGGCATTGCGATAGAGCGCGGAAATCACGATCGCGATGACGAGGAGAGCAATGACGAACCAGGCTGTGGTCAGCGCCAGAGATCTGAAGGTGACCGAATTGCCAAATCTCATTCGGGGGCCTGCATCCGGTAGCCAAGGCCGCGCACCGTCTCAATGCATTCAGAGCCGATCTTCTTGCGCAACCGACCAACAAAAACCTCTATCGTATTGGAATCCCGATCGAAATCCTGATCATACAGATGCTCCGTCAATTCGGTCCGTGAAACCACCTCGCCCTGATGATGCATCAGGTAGGAGAGAAGACGATATTCGTGCGAGGTCAGCCGCAGCAACTCGCCGTCGACGGTGGCGCGAGAGGCCTTGACGTCGAGTGCGACCGACCCGCAGGTGATCGTTCCCGTCGCATGCCCGGCTGCGCGACGGATCAGTGCCCGTATGCGCGCCATGACTTCCTCGATATGGAAAGGCTTGGTGACATAGTCGTCCGCGCCAGCATCGATCCCGGCGACCTTGTCGCTCCAGCGGTCTCGCGCCGTCAGGATCAGAACCGGCATCTTCAACCCGGCAGCGCGCCATTTCTCGAGAACGGTGACGCCATCCATATTGGGCAGGCCGATGTCGAGGATCACGGCATCGTAGGGCTCGGTCTCCCCCAGGAAATGACCTTCTTCGCCGTCATAGGCACAGTCAACCACGTAGTCGGCATCGCGCATCATCTGGGCGATCTGCCGGTTGAGGTTCTCATCGTCTTCGATCAGGAGGATGCGCATCGTCTTTCACCATCTGAGGCGGGCTCGGCCACGCGAAAAAGGATCAACTTGCAGGCACTTGGCGGGTGATCTTGCGCGGCGGGTTTCCGTCGCGGGCCGGAACGATCACTGTTACCACGCAGCCGTTACCGTCATTGCTTGGAAGGGCCGAGAGCAGTTCGCCACCCGTGCTGGCGACGACCTTCTGTGCTGCACCAGAACAATCGGCCGCCAGGGCTTTGTCCTGCAGCCCGGCGACGGAAAGTGCGCCCACCAGAGAAATCATCCAAAACTGCTTCACCATTGCCAATATGTCTCGCATCTCTTTTGCGTTGCCTGTTGACCCTTCTAAGAATAGTCGGCTGAACAATGAATGAATAGAGCCGCAGCGGCCAACATAACGCGAGCCCAACGATGTACACGGAATTCCGGCCGGAAATGTCCCGGCCGGTATTCCTCTCAACGCACAAGCGAAGCCTTGGCGGAGATCCGCCCGATGATCGCCAGTAATCCACCCGCCGCACCCAGGATCGCGATGATCGAATCGGCGAGCTCGCCCTGCGCGCCTTCGTCGAGGTGCAGCCCGGCATATTGCAGAAGCGGTGCTGCCACGGCAAGCAAAGCGCCCCACACCGTCTTCGACAGATACCATTTCTTTGTCAGTTCCATGTGCTCTCCTTCAGTTGGGAAGTGAAACCGTCGCTTCGAGCGGAATACCCAGCGGCACCTTCCGCCCGAGCTGGAAAAGCCGAACGGAGAATGCCTCGGCGGCGGCCCCGAAATCGACAAGCTGTTCATCGGTCGTGTAGACCAGGGAGGGATCAGCCACCTCCACCTGCCGCAAAAGCATGCCGCCATCGCGTATCTCGAGGCGGTATCGCTCTTCGCTCTCATCCAGCGGTATCTCGCTCGCCGCCCAATCATCCGCATCGACGCGCGAGCGCCGTATCCAGCTCATCACAATATCGCCGGCACCATTCCGCCTTGCGCGGAAATGCACCGGAGCAAGCGGCGTCTCCGCACGCACGCCGCCGGTGAAGACGTAAGGTGCCGCCGGGTCTTGCTGGCCGTAAGCCGTTTCCAGCATGTAGTTGCGCGCAAGCCCGGCGTTTCGCGCCTCAAGGCCGACCGGAATAACGGCAGCATTGAGGATGACAGTATCGCTCCCGGCAGCAGCCCCCGCGATCATGGCATCTTCTGTTCCGTGAAGACCGCGCAACAGGCCCGAGAGCCGCCATCGCCCCGCAGCGATTTCGGTCGCATCGAGGAAGCCTATGATCTCGAAGACGCCGTTATTGGCCTGAACGGCGATTCTGTTGCCGCCGTTCAGCACCGTGGCCTTGGAAGCCGATGACAGACCGCCGAAGTCTAGATCGATCGTCAGCGTCCTCTCATAATCGAAGCGACCGCTCGCACCTGCCGTCAGCTCGGAGACGAGCCGCGCAGTGCCCGCGGGACGTTCCGCCACCGCGCTGGCCGTATAGCCCTCGCTTGTCACCGATGAGGAAACGAAGATTCGACGCCACGGCTTGGCAAAAGTCGCTATCCTGGCGAAATCCTCCGCCGCCCCCTCCTCGAAGCGCGCAAGATCCATGAGCACGACCCGCGGGGCGAAGCCGCCGGTTGCTCTGTCGTCGGTCCGTCGCGTCTCCGAGACAACCAGGGCACTACCGAACATCGGCGAGAAAGAGCGGGCCTCAAGGTTCAAAGTCTCTGCCGACTCAAGCCGCGTAACCATAAACCGCCCGGAGGGTCCGTCCGCTAGACTTACGACATCACCCACCTCGATCGTCCGCTCCTGCGGCGACAGCGAGACCTTGAGCGTTCTTACCGATACCCGGTTCTCGCGCAGAAGACTGCCGGCCAGGTTCAGTGCCGTGGTTTCCGGCAGCACCGTCGGGAGGCCATAGCGAAGAACGCGGTCATTTGCGGAAATGGCCCGGCTCGATCGCGCACTCGCCTGCTCGTATCGCCCGGAGGGATCGTAGTAGGTCACCACTGCCTCGCCGGCGATATCGCTCTCATGTCCGCGGGTCTCGCTCCAAAGCGCCGCGTCGGCGAGGTCGGCCACGACATCGATCGCCTGCGGCGGCAGGCTGGCCTTCAGCCGCGAGCGGAATATGAGGCTGCCATTGGCTTCGAGCACATCCGCGGAGTAGAGGTCGAGAAGCGGCTCGATCAGATCGCGCGCGGCGTCGATATCGGCCTGCTGATAGCCAGTCAGATCGCCGCTCAGAAGAGCGACATCACAATCATCGAATCCATGATCCGAGAGAAGCGCCCGCACCGTGTCGCCAACGGTCGTCGCACCAAGGCGGCCATTCAGCCAGTGACCGGTTACCCAGTTGGCGCCATCACTCCAGATCTCCGGGTTCTCGGGGAAAGCCGGATAGGGACGAGCATCCCAGCACCAGACGAAGATCCGGTTCGGATCGACCATGCCGGCCGGTGCTGCGCCGGCCTCCCACCAAGAAAGGTGCGCCTCAAGGAAACGCCTCTGTTCCGCGTCCGATCGCTGGCCCGACGAGAAATAGGGATAGGCCGATTCCGCCGATTTCGGATCGGCAAAGACGTTCGGCTGACACGCGCCCTTGTCCACGGCGGGGCAGCCAAGCTCGGTGAACCAGATCGGCTTGGCTCTTGGCGTCCAGGCCGTCGCTACCGAGGATTCAACGCCGCCGATGCGGTTGAAGTGATGGTTCGTCCACCAGCTCTCGATGTCCTTGTAACGATAGACCCAGGGTTTACCGGCAAGCCCGTCGGTGATCGGCGACCGTAGCCGCGCCGCGCGGTCGTTCGCGCTCGCATAGTACCAGTCATACCCCTCGCCCGCCGCGATCTGCGAGACCATCCGCTCCGGTTCATCGCCGACGCGGAAACCATCCGGATTGGCGGCCGCAAGATCCGCGTCCCGCCAGTCCGACAACGGCATGTAGTTGTCGATGCCGACCGCCGTGATGTCGGCACTTGCCCAAAGCGGATCGAGGTTGAAATAGACGTTTCCGTCGGCCGGGTGGCAGCCGAAATACTCGGTCCAGTCGGCACCATATGTCAGCGCCGTCGCCGGCCCGACGATCCCGCGAACATCCGCGGCAAGCGCGACTAGTCCTTCCACGAACGGAAAGGCGTCGCTGCCGTCGCGGATCGACGTCAGCCCGCGCAACTCCGATCCGATGATGAAACCGTCAACTCCGCCCGCAAGCGCCGCAAGATGTGCGTAATGTAGCACCATTCGCCGATAGCCCTTGTCGGATCCCGAATAACGCACCGTGCCCGCCGATACTGCGAAGTCGGAGGGGACGGCGCTCCCGAGAAATGCCTCAACCTGACTACGCGCCGAGGTCGTTCGATCGGTCGTGCCCGGCAGTCCCGGCGCCGGATGGCAGGTGATACGCCCGCGCCAGGGATAGATCGCCTGCTCGCTGCCGCCCCACGGATCGGGCAATCCGTTTCCGGCCGGCACATCCATCATGATGAACGGATAGAGAAAGACCTTCAGTCCCCGCGCCCTCAAATCGGCAATGGTGGCAATCAGCCCAGCATCGTTCGGCGTTCCTCCATAAGCCGGCCCGCCATTGTGCTCCGAAACGAGATGTGCGCCGGCGCGATCAATGCCGGAAACCTGCCAGAGAGAACTCTCCTCGCTGCGGGAAGGGATTTCGACGCCCGGCTCGATCGTGCAGGCCCCGGCTCTCAGGTCCGAGCCGAACCACGCCACGACGATGGCCACGCATTCGAGGTTCGGACAAAGCGCCATCAGCTCGTCGATAGAGGCCTCGTAGTCCGTCGCATGCGTCAGCGTGTTGCGGTTCATGATCCGCTGACGGCCACTGCCGAGCGACTCCGTCACCTGAAAGGGCGACAGTCCGTGTTCCGTTGCACCGGGGATGAGAGCCACCGCGCGGATCTGACTTTCGAGCGCCCCGGTCGGACGCAGCACTTCGAACTGGAGAAGCGGTATGCGGTTGCCAAAGCTGTCGAGCGGCAGCCTTTCGAACACCACGTAACTCAGGCCGCGATAGGCCGGCGCATTGCCCGTACCCTGCTTCGCTTCGATCAGCGGATCGGGAAGCTGAGCCTCGTCGCCCCGGTAGAACCGCATCTCGATCTGCGTCAGGTCGAGTTCTTGGCCATCGGCCCAGATCCTGCGGATCGCCGCGACCGGGCCTTCGCAGAGGCCGAAGGCAAAATTGCCGTAATAGGCAAAGCTCTCGACGCTCGAGCCCGAGGCCTTGCCGCCGGTGCGCTCCTCGATCACCTCCTCCTCGAACCGAGTCGCCCAGATCAGCGTCCCCCCAACCCGTGAGGTTCCGTAAACCCGCGGAATGGCAAGTCCTTCTTCAGCGCCGCCCACCCGGGCATTTGCAAGGTGCTGGCCCTTGACGCTCTCTCGGCCGCCGCCAAAGAGCCGGGCGTCGAGGACGCTTCCCGCCAGCGCGCCGAGCGCCCTTCCGGCGACGGCACCGAACGGGCCGAAGACGCTGCCCACGACGGCGCCGGCGGCCTGGAAAACAATCGTCGCCATTCAACAAACCTCTGTCTTTTCGGGAAAACGGTGCACGGCCGCGATCCTTCGTCGCCACCCTGCCACAAGCGCGGACTTCACCACGCCCGCTTGTTCATAGGCGTGGATGAAGTGATCGGCGTCTGCCAGAATACCAACGTGCTTGGCGGCAAACTGCGGCCGCCAGCGGAAGAAGATCAGGTCGCCGGGCGCCATGTGCAAAACCGGCACGGCCGGTCCGCAATAGAGTCGCGCGGCGTGGAGCAGCCTTTCCGCGCCGCATCGCTCCGCCCAGTCCGCCGCATAGGGCGCTGCAAGCGGGATCGTCGTGCCATAAACTGATGCCCATACACCCCGTATCAGCCCCAGACAGTCGCAGCCGACCCCGCGTTCCGCGGCCTGATGCCGGTAGGGCGTGCCAAGCCATTTCTCGGCCTCGGACAAGACCTCTCGGCGGATCATCTAAACAGCACGCCGCCGTCATGCTGGCTCTCGCCATCGACGTAGGAATAGGCGAAGTCGGCCCCCGGCATATGAGGAAAGCCACGAAAGTTCACGAGGTTGGAGAATTTGCTGCGGCACGTCGAAAAGGACTTGTCGCAGCCGGCCGTCAATCGCACGGCGTCGCCAGGCGCCGGCGTACCTTCCAGAGGCAGCCAAAGCCCTAGCCAAAGGGTGCCGCCAGACCCCGCATTGGTCTCGATATCGGCCTTCACACCGGCAAGTGCGCCGCTCTCAAAGGCCAGAACGCCAAAGGAGAAAAATCCTGTCGCAAAATCACCGCCGACCGATACGGCGATCCGCGTCTCGTTCTCGACGGCGATGACCGTACCAGTGGCGAAAAATCCTGGCGTTGACGTGTTGAAACCGCACTTCCCGTCTCCAAGCGTCACATCGCAGCGCCGCGCAAAACTGCGACCCTGAGGCTGCGAAAGCCTGTGTGTCACCGCCCGCAGCTCCGCCCGGAACCGGCCCGCCTCCCTGGTCACCTCGCCGATTTCATGGACATGCATGAGTTGATGCTCGGTGACATTCTGCCAGTTCACCAGATAGACCTCGACCCGCGCCCCGTCATAGCGGCCGGCCACAAGCGCCGCCTCGGTGATCACTTCGCTCGAAAAGCCCCCGGCCACCTCATTGGTCGTGGCCGAAAGCCCTTCCTCGGTCTCAACCGTCGATGCAGCAAACCCCGTGCCTGCCAGAAAAACCGTTCCCGCGAAACCAAGGTCGTGATCATGCTCCGTAAATCCGAGAACGCTGCCATCCTTCAGCAGCACCCGCCAGCAAAAGCATGTGGTCGTCGCCTCTTGCTCGAGATGGGCTTTCAGTCCCGCCTGCAAATCCCTCATGGCATGATCTCCACCAGCGGCACGGTCGGCACGCTTCCGGCGTTGAACGCCTTCATGTTGATGTCGATCCGGTCGATATCGAAACGCACCGGGACATCGAACTCGTATCCCGCAAAAATCGCCGCGCCGTTCGCCGGTATCGCCCCGCTAGAAAAGGTAATGACACCGCTCGCCGCATTGACGGAAAACGACGTCGTCGGCACGCCGCCGACGGAAACCTTGACGGTTTCTGCGACCGGTTTGGCGATGGTGCGTACCCAGGATGCCGCACCGTCGCCATAGGTCTTGATCAGTTGAAAGCTCGCCTGCGCCCCGGTTCCGGTCGCTATCCACTGGTCCGTGGCAGACGGTTCGGCGAGTGGCCCGCACGAGCGAAAATCCACCGGGTCGCGGAAGCGGAAGCCGTATAGCTGTCCGCCCCGTGCCTCGAAGAACGCCATCAGTTCATAGAGGTCTGCGACCGAGCGCACCGCGGAACCGGCATCATAGCTGCGCCGCGAGTCGCGCCAGCGCTGGTTGCGGCTCTCCCGTCCGTTGGACAGGTTGACGATATCCGTCCGTCGCACCGGCCCGCCGCTGACGGAAAGCGACAACCGCAGCGGAAACCGTACCTCGTGAAACCCCATCGAAGCCCCCTCAAATATTGCGCTGGCCGGAGCGCACCGCGCGCGCCAGCATCGCCGAAACCTGGCCTTCGCTTTTCTGAAAGCTCGCCGCGTCCTGGGTCGTGACGTTGAAGACAATCTGCGGACCGCTGCCCCCCTGCATCGCAACGCCGAGTGATCCGTCGGCACCGCGCTTCAGCGGCAGGATCGCCTCGCTGCCGGCCTCGCCCATCAGCCCGACGCCGCCCGGCATGTTGAAATAGGTCGGGTTCGAAACCACCCCACCGGCGGCAAACGGCATGAGGCGGCCCGGCACACCGCCATTGGCATGCGCAAACACCTGCACCAGCCCCTCGGTCAGCGATCCGATCTGCCCGGATATCGCGTTCTCGAGCGGTTTCAGCGCCGAATTCAGAGCAAGTTCGCTGAGCTTCCTGCCAAGATCGCCCAGCACCATCTGAAGCCCCTTGCCGCTCAGCGTCGCATCCTTCATCGCATCGGTGATCGCCGCCGCAAAGTTGTCGGACTGGCTTTCGAGATCCACAAGAACGTCCCGAAGTGCGCTCGCGCCCGCCACCGCGTCGGAATAGTCGTCAGGTTCCATCACCAGACCTCCTCATCTCATCGGGATATCGGTTCATCAGTGCGTTGAGTGACGCCCGCGTGGTCACGGGCGGGGAATTGCCGAATGCGCCGCTCATCGCCGCGAATTCGACTGGCGCGAGCTGCCAGAACGCATCGGGAGAAAGCCGCAGCAGGCAGAGCCCCGTATGGATCGCCGCCCGCCAGGGAAACGGGTCGGCGACGGGAGGTTCGGAGCCCGCCGCTGCGGCTAGGAAGGGTCCGGCTCGCGCCCATCAG
Organism: Martelella endophytica; assembly: GCF_000960975.1. Classification (NCBI taxonomy): domain Bacteria; kingdom Pseudomonadati; phylum Pseudomonadota; class Alphaproteobacteria; order Hyphomicrobiales; family Aurantimonadaceae; genus Martelella; species Martelella endophytica. The sequence goes on from NZ_CP010803.1 coordinate 4,031,208, forward strand.
GGCGCTGAACCGCCCCTCCCGAAAAGGTCACCGTCAGGAGTTCGGCAACGAGACGGGCATAGGCCGAAACCCCTCCTTCCATGCTCATCGCCGCCACATCCTCATCGTCAAAGGCATTGCCGCCGCCGCGCAGCCCGGCACCGATGATCGCGATCAGGTCCCGTGCCTTCAGCCCGCCAGAGGCGAGCCGCTTGCCAAGGTCGCCGAGTCCGTCGGCGGCGAATGCCGTCTCCAACTCTGCCAGCGCCCCGAGTGTCAGGCACAGGATCCGACGCTCGCCGCCAATCACCGCCTCGATCTCACCGCGGTAACGGTTCGCCCGCGCTCCGGAACGGCTCATGCCGCCGCCCCGAAGGTGATTGCTCCGCCGGATTCGAGCACGATCTCGAACGTCACCTCGCCGTTGTGCTGACCGGAATATTCGAGTGCAGAAATCTGGAATGGTCCCGCCAGCGTGCCGAAATCCGGAATGACGATCTGTGCCTCCACCAGCGCGCCGGCAAAGAAGGCAGACCGCACCGTCGCGTCGGAAGCCTGGTCCTTGAAAATCCCGCTTGCCGTCATCGAAGCCCGCTGGATGCCGGCACCACCAAGCAGCTCGCGCCACCGTCCCGCACTTTCGGAATCGGTGATATCCACCGTCTCCGCATTGAAGGCGAGCCGCTTGGAGCGCAGCCCGGCCACCGTTTCATACCCACTGCCGTTGTGCAGTTTCAAAAGCAGATCCTTGCCTTTCTGGGCTGTCATCGAAATCTCCGTTGTCCATCAGAAGAAGCCGGTTCATGCCGGCTCGGTCACCGCGCGAAACTGCATCTCGGCGAGGAAATAGCCCGTCCGTTCGACCCGTTTCACACGCGTCGAACGGTAGAGGATGCTCACAAGATGCGCGTCGGAAAGGGTGAGCGGCGCGTCATCGAGAAGCGCGCGCACCCGCGCTTCGATCGCCTGAAGCGCCTTGCGCCCATACGCCTCGGACCAAACTTCGATTGTCAGCAGATGCTCGTAAGCCGTTGCATCGACTGTCGAATAGTCCTTCGTCTCGCAAAGCCCGAAGACGATCGCCGGCAATCGCGGCCGCGACAGCAGCCGGTCGAAAATCGCATCCGCCCCGATCAGGCCCGTGAGGGTCGCGTCGCTGGCGAGCCGCGCGTGAATGGCCGCAAGCAATGCGTTTTCCACCGCGCTCATAGGCCAACCTCCTCGGTCCGGCAGACGGTATAGCGCCCGGTTTCATCCGGGTCGCGCCAGCCATTGATTGCAAAGTTCCGGCTCCCCATCCGAAGCCGCATCCCCGGGGCAAGATCGCTCCGCGCCCGCATCCAGATCTCGTGGGTCACGCGCACGACCGATCCATTGGCCTCCTCGTCGAAGCCGATCGATACCGGCTCGAGCCGCGCCCAAAGCCTCTCCACCAGGGAATAGGAAATCTCCGCCCCGCCCTGCCCGTCGGAGACGCTCACCGGCGAGAGCAGCTCAAGCCGCACCGAGAAGGCGCCGGGATCGAGTGCCTGCATCAGAGCCTCCATGCCTTCAGCGGCGCAATCAGCCGGTCATAACCCTCAGGCGCTCCGGACGGTTCCAGGTCCGGCCCAACCGCGCCGCGAAACACGAACATATGCGCGACATGGCGCAGCAACGCCTGTTTGGCCGCTTCCGGCACCGCCGTCGCCGCGCCGAAACCGGCCGTGAAATCCACTTCGATCCCGCTTGGCCCGACCCGTTTGCCGGCAAGCGCCGGCAGATAAAGCCGCGCCGGCCTCGCCCGGCCATCCAGCCCGAAGCCATCGAGTGAAATGGTCTCCGCGACGCCCTCGCCGTCATAAACCGTAACCGCCTCGATCGATTGCACCGGCCCGCGCGCCAGCGAGATCATTCCGCTTGCCGGCCAGTCGTCGCGGTAAAGCCGCCAGCCCTGCGTCACCAGCGAGAGCCCTGTCACCGTCTCCAGATGCTCGCGCGCCGTCTTCACCAGCGCCGTCACCAGCCCGTCCTCGTCGCTGCCATCAAGCCTCAGAAAAGCCTTCGCTTCCGCAAGGCTCACGGGCTCTTCAGCCGGCGGCGTCATCAATTGGTAGCTCATCGTCAGTCTCCCTCCGGCCACAAAAAACCCCGGCGCATCGCACCGGGGTTTCCTATTTCACCTGTCTCAGCAATCAGGCGTCGGCGAACTTGATCAGCTTGATCGCCTCGAAGTTCTGCACCCCGCCGCCGACGCGTTTGGTGGTGTAGAACAGCACGTAGGGCTTGGCCGAATAGGGATCGCGTAGCACCCGCACACCCGCCCGGTCGACGACCAGATAGCCGGCGGCAAAGTCGCCGAAGGCAATCGGCGTGGTCTCCACCCCGATATCCGGCATGTCCTCGGCCTCGGTCACCGGAAAGCCCATCAGCGAGGCTTCCTGGCCGATGCCTGCCGGCGGCTGCCAGAGGTAATTGCCGTCATCATCCTTGAACTTGCGGATGACGCCCTGCGTCTTTCGGTTCATCACGAAATGCGCGTTCTGGCGATGCGCGGCCTTCAGCGCATAGATCGTATCGATCAGCGTGTCGGATGGATCGTCCGCCTTGAACGCGCCGTCGACACCAGTGGCGATATAACCGACCTTGCCCCATTCCCAGGCGCTGTCGGCCACCGTCGTATAGCTCAGAAAGCCCTTCGGCGTGGTCGATGTGTTGCCGTTGATGAAGGCCGCCCCCTCCTGCTCGGCAAAGGCAATGTCGATCTCCGAGGCAATCCAGCTCTCGACATCGATAGCCGCATCGTCGAGCAGCGAGGCGCTTGCCGCCGGCATGGCGTAAAGCTCCATCGTCGGAAAGGTCAGCTCGGAAATGTCCGGCGTCGCCGTCGCATCGCGGTCGGCGATCTCGCCGACCCAGCCGGCGGTAAAGCCGGAAGCGATGAACGGCTTTTTCAGCACGGCTCCGGAGACCTGACGCACCGTCGCCAGCCGTCGGATCGGCGACACCGCCGAGAGCCGACGCCCGATCTCGGTGTCGGTCTCGTCCGGCACCAGATAGCCACCATCGCTCTCGGTGGTCGAAATCGCCTTCGCCTCCAGCGCCCTCAGGCCCTGTTCGTCGCCGCGGCGAATATAATTCTCGAAGGCCATCTTGTGCTCGCTTGCTGCAAGCGAACCGCGCCCGAGCGCCGGCCTGGCCTTCTTCAGTTGCATCTCGTCGAGAAGCCGCGACTGCGCGTCCATGGCGCGATTGATACGCTCGACCTTTTCGCGGGTCAGCACGTCCTCGCCCATCTTGCTCTCGATCTCACCGAGCCGGCGATCATTGGCTTCCTTGAAAGCTTCGAAGCTCGACATGAATTCTTCGAAGGCCTCGGAAATCGTCCCCGGCAGCCCCTTGATCTCGGGTGCCCTGGTCATGGTGTTCATGATGCTATCCTCTTGTTGAAGCTGAAAAACTCAGGGCGCCATCATCCGTCTTGCCTGGCGCATCAGGCCGACAAGCCGCTCATCATCCGCCCTGTTTTCACCCGCCGCCGCATCCTGCCAGCCGACAAGCGCGTCATAGCCGCCGGCAAGAAACCGGCGCGCCGCCTTTCGCGTCAGGCCGGCATCCCGCGTCAGCCATCGCTCGAATTCCCGTATGGTCGGGAAGGTATTCCCCGCCGTCTTCACCGTCGCGATGCGTGCCGTCGGCAGCATCGGAAAGGTGACGATCGAAATTTCCCAGAGGTCCGCCTCCAGCACCCGCCGCACGCCCGACTTCGCGTCATTTCGCGCCCTTACCGTCTGAAACCCGATCGAGAGCCCGTCGAGCCCGCCGGATTTCATCAGCGCATGCACCTCGCGGGCGCGGGCCACATCCGCCGAAAGCACGCCTTCGACGTAGAGCCCTCGCCCATCCTCGCGGATCTTCTTCCAGGTTCCGATCGGCTCTGCGGGATCATGCTGAAACAGCATCCGCACACCCTCCGCACCGCGCTTGGCAAGCGAGCGCGAAAACGCCCCGCGCTCGATCACATCCTTGCCGAGATCGACCTCGCCGAAGAGGCTCGCATAGCCGGAGAACGTCCCGTCCCCGGTCACGTCCGTTAACGACAGGTCGGCATATTTCAATTCATCGGCGAGCATGGTTTCCCCCTTTGTCATCAGTAACCAACGGCCTCCCGCTTCTCTTCGTCGCTCAGGAAATCCGCCGCCCCGATCCGGCTCCACAGCGCGTCGCGTTCCGACGACAGCGCCGGCACCTGGTCGAGATCCGGTTCAAGCCGCAATCCCTCGCCATAGATCGGCGAAAGCCATGTGGTCAGCGAGGCGGCCGTGCGAGCGATCAGCGGCAGCACTGTCAGCCGATAGAAGGCCCGGTTCGCCTCCTGATAGTTCGAATAGGTGTTGTCGCCCGGAATACCGAGCATCATCGGCGGCACGCCGATGGCGAGCGCGATATCGCGCGCCGCCCCGTTGCGCGCCTCGGTGAAATCCATGTCGCGTGGGGTCAGCCCCATCGCCTTCCAGTCGAGCCCGCCCTCAAGCAAGAGCGGTCGCCCGGCGCGAACCGGCCCGGTATAGCCCTCCTCCAGCTCCTGCTTAAGCCGTTCATACTGCTCCTCGGTCAGGTTGCCGCCATCCTTCGGCTGATAGACCAGCGCGCCGGAAGGCCGCGCCGAATTGTCGAGCAAAGCCTTGTTCCAGACGGAGGCCGCATTGTGCAGGTCGAGCGCCATCTGCGCCGCCGCGAGCGGCGAAGATCCCGAATGATCATCCAGCGGATGAAACAGGCGCATATGCAAGAGCGTCAGCCCTTCGCTTTCAGCCGCAAACCGCGCCACATGCGTGCCCGTGCGATACTCATACGCCTCCGGCCAACCGTCCCGCCCCTCGATGACCCGCACCCGGTCCGGCCTCAGGAGATGCATTTCCCGCAGCGCGCCATCGAGCAGGATCGGCTCGACATAGGCATTGCCGGACAGGAGAAGCTGGCCGAACATCGCCTCAAAGAAGTCCGCCCCGCACATCCGCCCGTTCGGCCGCTTTAGCAGCGAAAGCAGCGGATGCTCGCTCACGAGCCCGTCATTTTCGAAAAGCTGCCAGGGCATTGCGCCGGCCGCCTCCGCAATCAGCCTTACGGCCCGGTGCGCCACCGGGTTCTTCATGAACCCCTCGCGGGCAAGCGCCGCGTAGGAGCTCCCCGACCACCGCGCCTCACCGTTAATGGCGAGCGCCGAAACCATCGTCGCCGCCTTCCTGTCAGGCACGCGAACGGCTTCTGCCCTCCGCCCTGGGAGCAGATGAAATGGCATTCTCATGCCTCACCCCTTCATGGTTGTCGCAATAAAAAAGCCCCGGAGAACCGGGGCCAGATCAGTCTTGTTACTTGTGAGCGGTCAGCCCTTGTAGCGCGAATGCCTCAGCGCCTTGTCGACATCATAATCCGCCGCCATGCGCATCTCCCGCAGCGGCTTCACCACCGAGGTCGACTTCTTGTAGATCGGATGCTCGCGATAGGCGGAAAGCGCCGCCTCGTCCTCGAACTCTCCATAGACGACAAAATCGACGCCTTCGTCGTAAAGGTCGGTCCGCGTGTTGCGACCGATCTCCAGCACCGTGGCATGCGGGTTTTCCGTCAGCATCGAAAGCCCGGCCTCTACTGCGTCCGGGTCGCCACCCTTCGGCACAGAGAAGAAAACGATATGTCTGATCATGCGAAAACCCTTGGCAGCGGCGGTTTTATAATCCCGCCAATCGGGTTTCCGGCTAGCATGCGCCTTGACGGCACGCAAGAACACGTCCCGGCTTTTCCGCTAGACACCCCGCACCCGCGGCATTCCGTCGCCCTCGAGCAGAAGCGCGGTCAAAGCCCAGACCAAAGCATCCAGCCTGTCGGGCGAACGCCCCGCCGAAAGCCCGTCAGCGCCGAAATCGCACATCTGGTCGACAAGCCGGGAGAAATGCCCCGCATGCCGCACCCGTCCCTGCTCATAAAGCGCCGCAACCGGTTCGGCCCGCAGGAACTTGCCGCGCTTGGCCCGCACCGTCGCAACAGGCAGACGCTCGTCGACGCTCTTCAGCATCGCCGTGACCATATCGCCGCCCTGGTTGACTTCCGCCACCACCCGGTCGGCATCAAACCTACGAAATGCTTCGACCACCGCCCGCGCCCATTGCGCCGGAGAGCCGCCCTCGACCGAACAGTCGGCGAGCACCAGCGCCCCGCCATTCTCCATGCCGCCGGCAACCACAATGCCGCAGACAGAATTCCGGCCCGACCCCGATGGCGGGTCGACCGCCACGACGATCCGTCCGTTCGCCATCGCATTGCGCGCAACGATCGCCTCCAGCTCGCCGCGACGCCACAGCCCGTCTTCACGGTCCTCGATCAATTCGCCCTCGAGCTCCTGCCGCCCAAGCCGCGTCCCGCCATAACGGCTGGCCAGCGCCCGGACAAAACCCGGCGCCAGATTGGCGCGATTGTCGGCCGTGGCAATCCGCGTCAGCACCGTGTCGTCCTCGGCCATCAGCCGCTTCAGCAAAGGCACCGCCCTCGGTGTCGTCGTCACCATCTGCCGCGGCTCGGCGCCGAGCCTCAGGCCGAACTGCAACATGTCCCAGCATTCCTCGCCATAGCGCCATTTCGCAAGCTCATCGCACCAGGCAAAATGAAACTGCGGCCCGCGCAGCGCCTCAGGATCCTCCGATGAAAACAGATAGGCCATCGCGCCGTTCGGCCAGACGAGCCGCCGCCGCGTGATCTCGAAATCCGGCCGCATCCGCCGCGCCACCCGGCAGATCCCGGAAACGCCATCGATCATCACCTCCCGTGCATCGCCCAGCGTCTCAGCCACCAGCGCGATCCGGAGATCGGAACGCGCGCCGGCGCCAAGCGCCAGTCCGTGCACCCATTCCGCCCCCGCCCGCGTCTTGCCCGAGCCGCGCCCGCCCATCAGCAGCCACGTCCGCCACCGGTCTTTCGGCGGCAGCTGTTCGGGCCGCGCCAGAAACGACCAGTCCCGCGCAAGCAGGCGGACATAATCGAAAGGATCAGCCCCGCTTTGCTGCGATTTCCTCGGCTCGCTTTTCGATGAGGTCGAGGAAATGGGCTTTGGCATTGTCATAGTCCCTGAGATTCAGATGTCGCTCTTCCTCGCTCTGGCGGCTCGCCGCAAGCCGCCGCTGCAATTCGTCTGCCTTTTCCAGCGTCCGGATGATCAGCGCCATCGCATCCGCCGCCGCCTTGACTTCCGTGCGAATGTCCGGGCCGTCCTCGCCGGCACGTCCCTTCTTCACCGCCGCCATGCGCAACTTGCGAAAGAAAGAGAACTGCGCCCGCATTTCGGCAGTCAGGTCGTTCAGCAGCAGCCGGAGGTCGTCCCCGGTCTCCCCCCGCCTCGCCTTCGGTTCGATCTCATGAAACGCGGTATCGGAGCGGCCGATGCTCGCCCCGCCATCGTAGCGCGGCCGCACCGGCCATGGTCTGAATAGCGAGATGTCCAGTGATTCCAGGTCAGCCACAGCCCCTCCTTCCGCTCGCCCGAAAGGGCGCCCGTTCGGCCATAAAAAAAGCCCGGTCGAGGAACCGGGCTTCAAAATTGTGATGATAGTGGCGGCCGAGAGAGGAAGTCGTCTCCGACCCGCAATTTCCCGACTGTAGCTATTACCTAGCAAACCACCGTAACGCCGTCAAGGATTATTTTCCTATCATAGGATTTTTTTCTTACTTTGCCGAAAACTGTTCGAAAGCTTCCATGGCGTGCGCCGCATACATCAGCGACGGTCCGCCACCCATATAGATTGCCGTGCCCAGCACTTCCTCGAACTCGGCTTTCGTCACGCCCATCTTCACCAACGCGCGGGTGTGGAAGGCAATGCACGGATCGCAGCGCGTCGAGACCGCAATCCCGAGAGCCACATATTCCTTTGTCTTCGAATCAAGTGCGCCCGCCTTGTCGGCACCGCCAGCCATCGCATAGAAGCCGGCCATCGTTTCGGGAATGTCCTGCTTCAGCACCGCCGTCTGCTTCGAAATGTCGGCCGCCATACTGATATAATCCGCTGCCATCAATAGCCTCCCTATCTTCATAGTTACGATGATAGCGTCTTAAACGCCGGGCGCCGCGCCGCCTTGCTCTGCATCAACCGCCAGCAGACGATCAGTCGTCGCGCGGCTCTCCCGTCAGCACCGGCCATTCGACGATGTAGTCCTCATAGTCCTCGACCGGCACATGCAACTCGCTTACCGTCTTGTCGCGCGCGGAAATACCGGCCTGGTGCACCGTTTCCCGATCGCCAGAGACCAGATAGTGCCACCAGTAGAGATCGTGGCCCTCATCCACCAGCCGGTAGGCGCAGGTCGGCGGCAGCCAGGGGATCTCCTTCACGCCGGCCACATCGAGCTGGATGCATTCCGGCACCGTGGCCCAGCGGTTCGGATAGTCCGAACACTGACAGCTGTGCCCGTCAAGCAACTGACAGGCCACCGAGGTAAAGGCCACCTCCCCCGTCTCCCAGTCCTCAAGCTTGTTCAGACAGCAAAGCCCGCACCCATCGCACAGGCTCTCCCACTCGACAGTGCTCATCTCGTCGAGGCGCTTCAACTTCCAGAAGGGTACGTTGCGTTGGTCGGTCATGCCCGCTCTCGTAAAAGCGGCCTATATGCGCCTGCCGGCCGTTTCGTTCAACCCCGATGCCCTGCAGCGCTCATGGTAAGCCCATGCCGACTTGAACCAAGGTCTTATCACTTTCGGTCAATTGCGACAATTTGCCCGCTTGCTAGCATCCCCCATGCGCCGTGGAGGACCGGCGCTCCTGCGCCGAGGAGGGCGCAGTCCCTTTTCAAGACTTGGGAGGAGTCTGAATGTCTCGTTTCATCATGAACCGGCGCAGCCTGTTAAGGGCCGGCGCCGCGGCCGGCGTCACGCTTGCCGCACCCATGCATTTCATCCGTGGGGCCTATGCCCAGGACATGTCCTGCAACATGCCGACCGGCAGCAATGTCGTCCTCGGCTTCAACGTTCCCCAGACCGGCCCCTATGCCGATGAAGGCCTCGACGAACTGAAGGCCCTGCAGCTCGCCGCCAAACACCTCAACGGTGAAGGCGACGGCGGCATGCTGTCGACCTTCTCCTCGAAAACCCTGAAGGGCAACGGTATCCTCGGCAAGAAGGTTGACTATGTCACCGGCGACACCCAGACGAAGTCGGACGCCGCCCGCGATGGCGCCAAGCGCATGATCGAGAAGGACGGAGCGGTGATGATCACCGGCGGATCATCCTCCGGCGTCGCCGTCGCTGTGCAGAGCCTCTGCCAGGACATGGGCGTCATCTTCATGGCCGGCCTGACCCATTCCAACGACACCACCGGCAAGGACAAGCGCCGCTACGGCTTCCGCCACTTCTTCAATGCCTACCAGTCCGGCGAGGCGCTCGGCCCGGTTCTGGCCGAGGAATACGGAAAGGACCGCCGCGCCTACCACCTGACGGCGGACTACACCTGGGGCTGGACCCAGGAAGAATCGATGAAGAACGCCACCGAGGCACTCGGCTGGGAAACCGTCCAGACGGTCAAGACCCCCGTCGGCGCCGGCGACTTCTCGCAGTACATCACCCCGGTGCTGAATTCCGGCGCAGATGTGCTCATCCTCAACCACTACGGCGGCGACATGGTCAACTCGCTGACCCAGGCCGTCCAGTTCGGCCTCAAGGACAAGCAGGTCAACGGCAAGAACTTCGAGATCGTCGTGCCGCTGTTCTCCGACCTGATGGCCAAGGGCGCAGGCGCCGCCGCCCAGAACATCCTCGGCTCGGCCAACTGGCTATGGTCGCTGGACAATGACGGCACGAAGGCCTTCGTCCAGTCCTTCGGCGCCGAATACGGCTTCCCGCCGTCCCAGGCCGCCCAGACCTGCTATGTCCAGACCCTGCTCTACGCCGATGCCGTCGAGCGCGCCGGCACCTTCTACGCACCCGCCGTCATCAAGGCGCTCGAAGGCTTCGAGTTCGATGGTCTCGGCAACGGCCCGACGCTCTACCGCGCTGCCGATCACCAGTGCATGAAGGACGTCCTCGTCGTCCGCGGTAATCCGGAACCGGAAAACGAATATGACCTCCTGAGGGTGGTCAAGATCGTCCCGCGCTCGCAGGTCGATTACGACCCGTCGATCTTCGGCGGTGAGCTCGGCCCCGATACGCCCAAGCAGTGCTGAACAAATGACAGAGGGGCGGCACTGACCGCCCCTCGCATCTCAACAGCGGATAGCGGTACATGGACGCCATCATCATCCAAATCCTGAACGGTCTCGACAAGGGCGCGGCATATTCGCTGATTGCCCTCGGTCTCACTCTGGTCTTCGGCACGCTCGGCGTGGTCAATTTCGCCCATGGCGCGCTGTTCATGCTCGGTGCCTTCTGCGCCGTTGCCTTCAACGCGCTCATCACCTGGCCGATCCAGCCACCGAAGGCCGAAGGCGCCCTGTTCGCGCCGCGCCCCATCCCCTACATGGAATACGCCTTCGGCGATTTCGGCGCCGCGGTTATCAACTGGTCCGTGCCGCTGTCGATCCTGCTCGCCATTCCCGTGATGCTGCTGTTCGGACTGGTCATGGAACGCGGTCTGATTCGCTTCTTCTACAAGCGCCCGCATGCCGACCAGATCCTCGTCACCTTCGGCCTCGCGATCGTTCTACAGGAAATCATCAAGAAGTTCTTCGGCGCCAACCCGATCCCGCAGACAGCCCCGTCCGCCTTTGCCGGCACCGCCAATATCGGCGCCTGGATCGGCATGGCCGATTCTTTCATCGTCTACCCTTGGTGGCGGCTCATCTATTTCGTGACCGCGCTCGCCATCATCGGCGCCGTCTTCGCCTTCCTGCAATTCACCACCTACGGCATGGTGGTCCGCGCCGGCATGCGGGATCGCGAAACCGTTGGCCTGCTCGGCATCGACATCGAGAAGCGCTTCACCGTGGTCTTCGGCATTGCCGCCGTCGTCGCAGGCCTTGCGGGCGTCATGTACACCCCCATCCTGCCGCCGAACTATCACCTCGGCATGGATTTCCTTGTGCTCAGCTTCGTCGTCGTCGTGGTCGGCGGCATGGGGTCGCTGCCGGGCGCCATCATCGCTGGCTTCACGCTTGGCATCCTGCAGTCCTTCGCCTCGATGAACGAGGTCAAGGCCATCATCCCAGGCATCGACCAGGTGATCATCTATCTCGTCGCCGTCATCATTCTCTTGACCATGCCACGCGGGCTCATGGGCCGCCGCGGCGTCATGGAGGAATAAGATCCCATGTTCGCCAATCTTTCCCGCACCGACTGGCTGCTGTTCCTGATCTTTTCGGCGATCGTGCTTCTGGCACCGATCCTGTTCATGCCGCTTGGCGCCGCATACCCCGCGCTTCTGCAGAAGTTCGCGATCTTCGGCATCTTCGCCATCGGCTTCAACATCCTGTTCGGGCTGACCGGCTATCTCTCCTTCGGCCACGCCGCCTTTCTCGGCGTCGGCTCTTATGCCGCCGTCTGGTCGTTCAAGCTGCTGACGATGAACGCGATCCCGGCGATCCTGTTCGCAATGATCTGCGCCGGCCTCTTTGCCGCCCTCATCGGCTATGTCAGCCTGCGCCGTTCGGGCATCTATTTCTCGATCCTGACGCTCGCTTTTGCCCAGATGAGCTACAATCTCGCCTATTCGGTGCTGACCCCGATCACCAACGGCGAAACCGGCCTTCAGCTTGCGCACAGCGATCCGCGCATTCTCGACCGGATGTTTTTCGAAGCCGGCGCCGGCCTGCCCTCGCCCGATTTCTTCGGCATCGAGCTGCAGGGCTATGCCGGCTTCTATTTCTGCGCGATCGCCCTGCTGATCTGCTTTTTCATCACCATCCGCATCTTCCGCTCACCCTTTGGCATGATGCTGAAAGCGGTCAAGTCGAACCAGAACCGGATGATGTATACCGGCTTCAACACAAGGCCTTACCTCCGCACGGCCTTCATCATCTCCGGCATGTTCGCCGGCCTCGCCGGTGCCCTGATGGCTGTCACCGATCCGCTGGCCGGGGCCGAGCGCATGCAGTGGACCGCGTCGGGCGAAGTCGTGCTGATGACCATCCTCGGCGGCGTCGGCACGCTGGTCGGTCCGGTCATCGGCGCCGTTGTCATCAAGTATTTCGAAAACATCTTCTCGTCATTCAACGAGCAGGCCCTGCACCAGACCTTCTCCTTCCTGCCGGACGTGATCGAGACACCGGTCGTCAAGCTTCTGTCGCTGTTCGTCGGCGATGGCTGGCACCTGACGCTGGGCCTGATCTTCATGGCCATCGTCATCTTCCTGCCGGGCGGCATCATGGAGGGCGTCAAGCGACTCAGGGCCCGCTTCGGCGGTGGTGGCGGTCGTGCCGCAGAGACCAAACTTCAGGCGGCGGAGTAGCACCATGTCCGACATCGTTCTCCACGTCGACAATGTCCACAAGAGCTTCGGCGGGCTCCGCGCCCTTTCCGACGTCAACCTCGAAGTCGAAAGCGGCAAGGTCCACGCAATCATCGGCCCGAACGGCGCCGGCAAGTCGACGCTGCTCAACGTTTGCATCGGCCGCATCCGCCCGAGCCACGGCAAGGTGGTCTTCGATGGCCAGACGCTGACCACCCATGCACCACATGAGATCAACCAGATGGGTGTCTCGCGCGTGTTCCAGACACCGGAAATCTTCCCCGACCTGACGCTTTTGGAAAATGTCATGATCCCGGCCTTTGCGCGCCGCGACGGCGCCTTCAGGCTCAACGCCATCCGTGCACTTTCCGGCGAGAGCGAAATCCGCGAGGAGGCCGAATTCATCCTCGAGGACATCGGCCTGTCGGCCCGTCGCCATCATGAGGCCGGTTCGCTGTCGCGCGGCGACAAGCGCCGGCTGGAACTTGCCATGTGCCTGATCCAGAAACCAAAGCTCCTGCTCCTCGACGAGCCAACCGCCGGCATGGCCCGCCACGACACCAACCGCACCATCGAACTGCTGCAGCGCATCAAGGCCCGCGGCATGACCAAGGTCATCATCGAGCACGACATGCACGTGGTCTTCTCGCTCGCCGACAAGATCTCCGTTCTGGCGCAGGGCCGCATCATCGCCGAGGGCTCGCCCGATGAAGTGCGCGGCAATCCCAAGGTCCGCGAGGCCTATCTTGGCGAGGCAGAGGCATGAACATGCACAAGAACATTCCCGTCGAGGAGCAGATGGTCACAAATCAGGGCGACGCCTTCTTCAGCGTTCGCGACATTCACGCATGGTATGGCGAAAGCTATATCGTACAGGGCGTCTCCTTTGAGATCGAGAAAGGCGAAGTCCTCTCCCTCCTCGGCCGAAATGGTGCCGGCAAGACCACGACACTGCGCACGCTCGCACGTCTCGACAATCCGACGCTGAAAAGCGGCGAGATCTGGCTCGACGGCGAACCGCTCCACACCCGCCGCGCCTTCCAGGCCGCGAAATCCGGCGTTCAACTCGTCCCCGAGGACCGTCGCATCATCGGCGGGCTGACCGTCGAGGAAAATCTGGTTCTGGCGCAGGTCTCGGGCGAAAAGGGCTGGTCGGTCGAAAAGATCTACGATCATTTTCCCCGGCTTGCAGAACGCCGCAAACAGGAAGCCGTCACCATGTCCGGCGGCGAACAACAGATGCTCGCGGTTGCCAGAGCGCTCGCCCGCGACATCAAGATCCTGTTCCTCGACGAACCCTATGAGGGCCTCGCGCCGGTCATCGTCCAGGAGATCGAAAAGATCGTGCGGCAGATCCGAGACCTCGGCATCACCACCATCATCGTCGAGCAGAATGCCGTCGCGGCACTCCGTCTCTCCGACAGGGCGGTGATCATGGATACCGGCCAGGTCGTCTTTTCCGGCAGCGCGAAGGATGTCCTGGACAACGCCGAACTCCGTGAGGAATACCTCGCCATCTAGACCGGCCGCCGACTCAGCGCCCGGTGCGTCAAGAGCCGGGTGCCTATGGTTAACATCTTTCTAACGATTTCCGCCTAAGCTCCTGCCAGAGTGACAATAAACTGCCGGGAGCAAGACCGTGGTCGACCGTTATCGGGAACTGGAAGGGCTTAAGAGCACGCGCAAGCTGGATGTCGTGCTGATGGCAACCGTCTCGAGCTTCGGTGCGCTCGGCAATCCGGCCTCCGGCGAGCTTCGCCGCTTCGCCGAACTCTTCCCCCCCGTCTACGAGGCCTCCAGCGTCGAAGCGCGCCGTCAGGCCGTCGCCGCGCTATCGGCGCTGCCGAACATTCCGCAGAGCGTCTGTCGCTTCATCGGCTCGCAGGAAATCGCGATCGCCGCGACATTCCTCGCCCGCTCGCCCGCAATCTCGGATGAAACGCTCATCGGCATCATCGAGAGCATGGGCGAGGAGCATGTCCGCGCCATCATTCACCGCAACGATCTCTCCCAGCGCGTCGTAGAGGCCCTCATTGGCACCCATCGCCCGGAGGATACGGTCGAACCTTCCGGCAATTTCGACATCGGCGCCGGGAGCCGCGACGATACCGAGGCCCTGCGCCAGACGCTGAAGGCCATGGCCGCCAAGGTCGCCGACGATGCCGACGACCGGCTCGGGCTTTCGACGCTCTCCGAGCTACAGACCGCCCTCCTCGTCCGTTTCGCCCGCCGTGGCGAGACGCCGCTGTTTCTGGAGACCTTCGCCCGCGCGCTTGGCGGCGATCGGGTCCTGGCGCATCGCATCATCGATGATATCTCCGGCCGCCGGCTCGCCATGGCGCTTGTCGCGCTCGGCATGAACAGCGCCGACACGACCTATATCCTGCCGCGGCTCTGCGCACCGCTAGCCGGCGAAGACGCCGAGACGGAGAACCTCGTCGCCTCGCTGAAGCCCGCGCAGTGCATCGAAAGCCTTCTCGTATGGCAATCCGAACGCGAGCAGGAAGTCGAAATCGAGGCCCCCGCCGAAGAAACGGCCGAAGACCGTCGCCGCCGCTCCGCCTGAAGGCACTATTCCTCGGCCAGAGCGAACAAACCTTCGACGGTTTCGGTTTCGAGCGCGACGACCCAGAGGTCGCTGTCGAACTTCAGTTCCTTTTCAAGAGCCTCGGACACCTCGAACGATGCCGCATCGTCCTTGCGCACCTCGAAAAGCCGGTCGACGTCGCCCTCTTCCATGAAACTCTGCGGCGCCGGCATGAAGAGCGTCTCTGTGCCATCCCGCTTCAGCTGCCTTATCGCGATCGCTCCGGCCTCGGGCGAGCCCTTGTGTTCGACGGCCGCAAAACCACCCGCGGAAAACACCCGCCGGATCAGCGCCGAGACGAAGATATCGGATCGAACCCGCATCATGGCCGGGTCACCTTTCAGGGGCGTCAAAGCGCCCCGATTTCCTTGAGCTTGTCGAGCACACTCTCGCTCGGTTCGCCGGTTTCGGGCAACCGGTAATGCTTCTGGAATTCCAGAATGGCATGCCGCGTGCCGGGACCGGCGACGCCATCGACGGTCACGCCATCATAAGCGATATTGATCAGCCCGCGCTGGATTTCGACCACCATCGGATCCGAAGTCTGGGGGGCGGCGCTTTGAGAAAGAAGGCCCGCAACGGGATCGGCGGAGGCAACCTGATCCGGCCGCGGCTGCGGCAAAGGGGTCGACTGCTTCAAAAGCGCCTGAAGACCGGCGTCGGCGACACCCGTTTCGGGCAAGCCTTCAGCCGCCTGAAACTTCCGGATCGCCGCCTCCGTCATCGGCCCGTTCACACCATCCGGCTTGCCGTTGTAATAGCCGCGGGCTGCAAGCGCTGTCTGGATGTCGAGAAGGTTGACAGGAACCGGGGCTTCGGTGTCGGCAGCAGGCGGCGCGGTTTCAGGCACCGGCGGCGCAATATCGGCGGTCGAAACGGTCTCCGCAGCCGGAACGGGCGGCTCTTCCTGAACCTGTTCGAGGATCGCCATCAGATCGTCACCGCCGGCCTCACTTTGCAGGCTGGCAACCTCCACGCCATCCTCTTCGCGCTCGATGCGGAAGGTATCGACGGCGCCGGTGTCCGCCGCCATGTGGCGTCCGGGCACCGCATAGGGATCGGAAAGCTGCCGCGTTTTCATCAGCGGCTCGGGATGCGGGCCGGCCTGATACCAGAGCGCATTCGCCGAGACGAAGCTGAAGACGACGCCAAAAACCAGCGGACCGCCAACCCAACCCGGGTGACGCGCCACAAAGGCGCCCGCCCCGCCCACCGCGCGCAGCACGAGCGGCGTGGATTTCTTCCTGCGTTGTCCTGACTTCTTTTTCTTCGTCTTCGCCATTCACCCGTCATCCGCGATTTTTTTGCACGTTTCGCGAGCCTTCCGCTGCGGTCCGGCAAGGCCCGATTCCGCGCCACCATACAAAGCACGGTTTAACGAAGGGTAATGCAGCCGGCCACCGCCATCCAGTCAAACCGGCCATGATGGGCGAGCCCATCAGCCGGTTTTCTTGCATCATGGTTAACGGAAACGGTCGGCGAAATCGCACGAGAACGGCAGGTTGTGCAAGCAAGCCCTTGAAATCGAAGGGGCCGTCCAAAGCAAGACAAGAACAGGCGCGCAGACCTGTTAACGCCTGTGGCGATCAACCTTGCCCTTTTAGCGGCTCATTTACCCTCATAGATTAAAGTCTCCACCAGTGCCGCAAAGCGGCCGGGACAAAGGACGAGACGCGGACGGGTTCATGAGATTTCTTCTGAAGTCAGCTTTCACGATTTTTCTGCTGCTTCTGGTAGTGCCCTTCTTTGCGCCCTTCCTGCTCGACAGGCCGGTGACGCGCGAAGAGCAGGCCATGCCTTCCGGCCGCGATATCGGCGGCGCAATCTCCGCCGCGCGTGGCACGATCGACTATATGAGCGGCATCTGCAACGACCGCCCGGATGTCTGTGAGGATGGCGCCGGGCTGCTCGGCTATCTCGGCAGTCGCGCCCGACAGGGGGCCGAGATCGTCTATCTCTATCTCGGCCAGCAGTTTGGCGACGAGCAGAAGCCTCCGCAGCAATCTCCCAAGACCGACCGCCCCGAAACTACGTCCGAAAGCATTCTTGTCGATGAACCGACTGTCGCGCAGGAGCCCCCGCCGCCGGCCGACATGGACCCGGTGCGCACCGGTGCCATCGTCGAGACTGCGCCAGCCCCCGACATCCCCGGCCCCGTCCCGGGCCTTGTAACGCCGTCGGCCGAAGTTCCGGTGGCACTGCATATCCCGGGCTATCCCGACCGGGGCCCGGTTCCGACACCGCGGCCGCGCTGAAACGGTGCCTGTTTTCTGCCCGCGGCGATTTAAATCCCCGGCTCACGGGTCTATATGGAACCCAACAGACATGAAGGGCCGGCCATGACCACCAAACTCGACCAGATTCTCGAAGACTTTGCCTTTCTCGATGACTGGGAAGACCGCTATCGCTATGTGATCGAGCTCGGCCGCGAACTGCCCGATCTGCCGGATGCCGAGAAGACCGAGGAAAATCGCGTCCATGGCTGCGCCAGCCAGGTCTGGCTGGTGACCGAGATCGGTAACGGCGACGACCCGATGATGACCTTCAGGGGCGATTCCGACGCCCATATCGTGCGCGGCCTGGTCTCGATCGTCCTCACCGTCTATTCCGGGCTGAAGGCCTCGGAGATCGCCCGGACCGACGCGATCGAGACCTTCCGCAAGATCGGCCTCGTCGAACACCTCTCCGCCCAGCGTGCAAACGGCCTCAATGCGATGGTGACCCGGATCCGCGACCTTGCGGCCCGGGCCTTCGCCGCCTGAGCTGAAGGCTGCCAGTTCAATCCTCAGCAAAAAGTGCGGCAATCTCCGGCCGATAACCCGCCTCACCCCAATGCCTGACACCGCCCCGCGCCGGCGGCGGCGCATAGTGGCGGGCAAGGGCCTGAAGCGCGGTGCGCACCATCAGCTTGGCCGAGCGAACCGGCCACTGCCGCTCCCGCTCCATCCGTTCGAGCCCCTTCATGAAGCAGCAGAAATCGATAGCGACATCGGCGAGTTCCGGCCCGATTGCGCCCAGTGCAGCGCTGACCCGCTTTCGGGCGTCGAGCATTGCGTCGGTCATGTCCGACGGCCCTCGCCATCCGCCGCGTCCGCGGCTTTCGAGCCTTGGCGTCAGCGCCGCTGACACCCCCGGCAACATACCAGCGCGGTAGAAATCCCGCGCCAGCCTCTCGCCCGCCTCGAAGGCAGCCTCCGACAGGAAAGGCTTGCCGTCGCGCGCAACCATCCGCGCCATGACCTCCAGCGGTGACTTTTCGCCGCGCTCAGACATCGTCATGCACCCCCGCAGCGACCACGACCGAAAGCGCCAGGCGCTCCACAGAGGCAATGAACTCGTCGAAATCCCGCTCATCGCGGCGATCCTCGATGACCCGGCAGGAATAGGCCACGGTGGTTCTGTCACGCCCGAAAGCCTGGCCGATCTCGCTCAGCGAGAGCTGCAGCGTCACGTGGCAGACATACATGGCGATCTGCCGGAAATGCGAAACCGGCCGCCGCCGATCCTGATGGAACGAGATCCGGTCGCCGGCGACGAATGCCATTTCCTTGGTGATCAGAAGGACAATCCGGCAGGCCCTGCGGATGGCGCTGGCATTGCTGCAATTCTCCCAGTTTTCCCGCATGCCCGCACCACCGGCGTAGCGGTCCGATACGTATCGGGTCTCGGTAGCAAGCTCTGTGTGTGTGCTCATCGTTCTCCCCAACATGGATAGGAATTAATTCTTACATATCCTACCTAAGCGGGGAGACAACATGGCCTTACATCGGGAGCCTCATTTGTTTTCGTTCAATTTTCAATTTTTACGATAGGATTATATTCCTATTTCGTTCCACCATCAAAATTGCGGCGAATCAGGCAACCCACCGACAGCGTTTGCCCGTCAGCCTAAAAGGTCACAACCAAGAGTAACGAAAGATCAGGTGGAGAACCCGTAAGTCATCATGTCGTCTGCGGCATTAAAAACAACGAGAATGCTGAGGATACAGATCCCAAAACAAGAAACCGGCCCGCTTTTGGCGAGCCGGTTCAAAAAAAAGGATCAGGCCTGATCAGCGCTTGCGACGCTGGCCCAGCCCCATTTCCTTGGCAAGCCGCGACCGGGCTTCGGCGTAGGAAGGGGCCACCATCGGGTAATCGGCCGGGAGATCCCACTTCTCGCGGTAAGAGTCGGGCGACAAATCATGATGGGTCATGAGATGGCGCTTCAGCGACTTGAATGTGCCGCCGCATTCCAGGCAGACCAGATGATCACCGCTGATCGACTTGCGAACGGAAACCGCCGGCTTCTGCTTTTCGGCAGCCGGCAGACTGCCGACCGGCTTGGAGGTATTGCTGAGAGCAGCGTGGACTTCCATGATAAGCCCAGGCAAATCAGTAGTTTGCACGACGTGATTGCTGACATAGGCCGCAACGATATCGGCGGTCAGTTCAACCAGATTCTGGGTCTCCTGTTCGACCACAGCGTCCGTCATCATAAACTCCTATCCAATCAAAATATCTGTCTCAACCAACAAAGCAGCGCGTCGCATGCATCGCGACGGTATTCCCCCAACACGCCTTAGAGCGGCACTGCTTAAGCGCGGCCGATCACAAGACATACACGTCCTAAAGCATTTGATCCGTAACGATCTCTTAACCGTTTTCCGGAAAGACAGAGGTTGTTATAGTGACGAGGCGCGCATATGCGCACATCTGCTGGTGAAATATCACTACCCGCACAAATGTAAAGTTATAAACGCTGAAAATTCTTTTTTATTTGCAAAAAAGTCGTTTTTCGGCTCCGAAAGCATACAGAGACGCTTTAATACTTAAAAACATTCAAAACAGGAATGACGGCCTGTCAGGCTTTGTCATCTCTACTGTCGAGATCATCCAGAACAGTCTTTTCGTAAAGAGGGTAACCAATCTCGTGGGCCGCACGGGCAAGCAGATGGGCAGAAATCGGTGCGGTCAGGATGAAGAACAGGATACCGGCCAGCGCCCGTACAAAGGTCGGAATATCGCCCGAATGAATGCCGACGGCGAGGAAGATCAGCCCGGCGCCGACGGTACCGGCCTTCGAGGCGGCGTGCATGCGGGTATAAAGATCAGGCAGGCGCAGGATGCCGATCGCAGCCGTCAAAGCAAATGCAGAGCCGCCAAGCATCAGAACCGAAACCAGGATTGCAACGACATAGGCCATCCGTCAGCCCTCCTTGTCCGCATCGGCGGAAACCACCGGAATGCCATCACCGCTTTCGCCCTCGTCATAGGCCATCGGGTGCGGCTTGACGGCAAAGCCGGCCTCCGTCTCCGCGCGCATGCCGCTTGAGCGGATGAAGCGGGCGAAGGCAACGGTGGCGAGAAAGCCGACTAGGCCAAGCGCGATCGCGATATCGATATAGAGCGTGAAGCCGCTGCGGATCGCGATGACCACGATAAAGCCCATGCCGACCGCGACGATCATGTCGAGTGCCAGAGCCCGGTCCGGCAGCGTCGGCCCCTTGACTGCCCTGAAGGCCGTCAGCAGAAGCGCGATCGACAGGAATATGATGGAGATATCCGCAGCCCAGCGGACGATGAGGTCAGGCGTCATCAGGCAAAGGCCTCCCTGATTTTCGTCTCGAACCCGTCCGCGATGCCGCGGCGGATGCCGTCGGGGTCGGCGCAGTCAAGCGCATGGATGTAGAGGTACTTCTTGTCATCGGAGACATCGACCGAAAGCGTGCCCGGCGTCAACGTGATCATGTTGGCAAGCAACACGATCTCGAAGTCCCGCTCGAGGCGAAGCTCGTAGCGGAAAATACCCGGCTTCAGCTCCATACGCGGCGAGCAGACAAGTTTCGCGACGCTCCAGGCCGAAACCATCAGCTCGTAGAGAAACAGCAGGAACAGCGAGATGATCCGGCGCATGCGGGTATAGTATCCTCGCCCGCCCACCTGATAGCGCACCAACGCCACGCAGATTGCCCCGACAATGAAGCCGAAGACCAGATTGTGCAGGGAGGCGCTACCAGTCACTGCGACCCAGATGATGGCAAGAACGAGGTTCAGCACAAACATGTTCATCAGAGCCCTCCTCCCGGAAATACCGACATGAAGTAGCCTTCCGGCGAAAGAATACCCTCGACAGCGCGGGAAACGACGGCAAGCAGCGGCTCCGGATAAAGGCCGAAGATGATCACCAGCGCCGAGAGCCCGATGAGCGGCAGCCATTCGAGCGTCGAAAGCCGGATCACGGGCCCGCCTCCGCCAAGCGGCGCCGGGCGCCAGTAGGCCAGAAGGAAGACGCGGCCGAGCGCGAATGTCGAGAAGAAGCCACCGATGAGAATGGCGGCGGCCAGCCACCAGCTGCCATCGGCGAGCGCGGATTTCACCAGGATCGCCTTCGGCCAGAACCCGGAAAACGGCGGCAGACCGGCGGCTGCGAAAAACAGCGCAAGACTGAGCCCGGAGAAAGCCGGCGCGCGCCGGTAAAGTCCGGCGATCGCGCCGATCGAAAAGCCTCCCGCAAGCTTGCCCGCAAGGCCGGTGACGAAATAGAGCGCGGTCATCAGGATGATGGAGTGCAGCGCATAGAACACCGCGCCCTCAAGCCCTTCCACGCTGCCGATCGCGACACCGGCGAGCATGTTGCCGATGCCGACGATGACGATGTAGCCGACGGCGCGGCGCATGTCGTGCTGCGCGATCGCACCCATGCCGGCCAGCAAGATCGTGAGAAAGGCGGAAATGCCGATCAGCATGCCGAGATTGGCCAGGTCCCCCGGCAGGATCATCACCATGACCCTGAGCAGCGCGTAGATGCCGACCTTGGTCAGGAGACCGCCGAACAGCGCCGAAACGACGGTGCGTGGCGTGTGATAGGAGGCGGGCAGCCAGAAATTCACCGGAAAGGCCGCTGCCTTCATGCCGAAAGCCAGCACGAACAGCGCGGCGATCGTCGCCGTCGGCAGCGTCGCATCATCACGCGCCCGCATGGCGACGTCCGCCATGTTGAGCGTGCCGAACACGGCGTAAAGATAAGCCACAGCGATCAGGAACAGCGTCGTGCCGATAAGGTTGAGGACGGCATATTTCATCGCGCCGTCGAGCTGCTCGTGGGTCGAACCCAGGATGAGCAGGCCGAAGGAGGAAATCAGCAGGACCTCGAACCACACATAGAGGTTGAAGATGTCGCCGGTCAGGACGGCGCCGGAAACGCCTGCCAAAAGCAGCATCAGGAAGGGATAGAAGCCATAGCGGCGGCCGCTTCTGTTGACGTCGTCGACAGCGAAAATCGCGCCGGCAAGGCCAACGATACTGGCCGCCAGTGCAAACAGCGCACTCATGATATCGGCGGAAAACGCAATACCGAATGGCGGCAGCCAGCGACCGGCGACCATGGTGATCGGTCCAGTGGTGCAGACCGCGTAAAGCAGCATTGCGTCGATCACCACCAGAAGAACGAGCGCCGGAATGGCGATGACGGGGTGCCAGAACGTGTGCTTTCGCACCAGCATCAGCACCGCGCCGACGATAATGCATAGCGCCACCGGAAGAATGACCAGCCATTCGCCAAGCGGCGACGGCGCGGTAATCATGGCCTGGGCAATATCGACGGCATGTGTGGAGGAAGAGGAAGCCATGGTGTTCTTGTCGTTATCCCCGTTCAGTAGCCGGTCGGCGGCATTGGCTGATCCTTGGGTTCAGCCGATCGCATGTCGTCGGTATCGTCGGTGTTGAGGTCCTGGTAGGCCCGGTAGGTCAGCACCAGCAGGAAAGCCAGGAAGGAAAAGGAGATCACGATCGCCGTCAGGATCAGCGCCTGCGGCAGCGGATTGGCCGTCCCGGCACCCAGCGTATCCGCCCCCTCCTCAATGATTGGCGGCGTCAGGCCGGTTATCCGCCCGGCCGTGAAAATCAACAGGTTGACGGCATTGCCGAGAATGGCGATGCCCAGCATGATGCGGATGCTGTGGCGTGAGAGCATCAGATAGATGGCGGCGGCAAAGAAGATGCCGACCAGGACCGCGAGCACCGATTCCATCAGCAATGGTCCTTTTCTTCAAGGGCCAGAAAGATCGACGAGATCGACCCGACCACGACGAGATAGACCCCGATATCGAAGGTCGTCACGGTCGAGATCGGCACCTCGACGCCGAAGATGACCGGATAGATCCAGTGCGCGGTCATGAACGGCACATGGGCGAAGATCGAAATGAAGCCGGAAAGAGCTGACAGCAGCAGGCCCGACCCCGCGATCGTCATCGGATGAAAGTAGAGTGCCCGACGCACGGCGGAGACGCCCATGGCGATGCCGAAGATCGCCAGCGCCGAGGCTGCGATCAGCCCGCCGATGAACCCGCCGCCCGGTGCATTATGCCCCCGGAGCAGCACGAAGATCGAAAACAGCATCATCAGGGCGGAAAGAAAGGGTGCCGCCGTGCGAAAGATCAGCGTGTTCATCGGACCGTCTCCTCGTCCACGGGATTGTCGGTGCCCTGCCGCCCTTCGGCGCTGCGGCCCGCGCGAATGCGGATGAGCGCCAGAATGGCAAGGCCGGTAATCATCACCACCGCAATCTCGCCCAGCGTATCCGTTCCGCGGAAGTCGACGATGATCACGTTGACGACGTTGTGCCCGTGGGCAATCACTTTCGAGTAGCTGTTAAAGAACTGCGTCAGCGCATCATTGAACGGCACTTCGGTTGCCCGCATCAGCAACAGCGAGAAGCCGAGGCCGCAGGCAACGGCGATGGTCCCGTCGAACACCTTCTGGATCATGGAGCGATGGTCGGAGGGCACCAGGTTCAGCCGGGTCATGACCAGCGTCAGGATCACCACCGACAGGGTCTCGACCATGAACTGCGTGAACGAAAGGTCCGGCGCGCCGAGCAGCAGGAACAGCACCGCCACCGCGAACCCCTGAATGCCGAGGGTAACGATCGCGGTCAGGCGGTTATGCGCATTGATCACCGCAAGGAGGCCGATGATCGCGAGCGCAAAGATCACCCAGTGGCCGAGCTCGAAATTCCGCGGAATGCTCGGCAGGTCCGGCATCTCGCCGAAAGAGACCAGCGAAATCAGCAACACCGCCGCGACCGAAATGAATGTCGCCGTGATGTAGAACTCAAGACGGCCCGGCTGAACACGCTGGCTCACCCGGAAGGACAGGGCGACAAGCCCGCGCACGAAGCCATCGAACCAGGTGTCCGGCCCCGGCCCGAGGCGCGTGAACAGCGTATCCGCCGCAGCCCTCGCTGCGGTCAGCCGCATATAGACAACGATGGCGATGATCACCGTCAGCACCGAAAGCGCAAGCGGAATGCCGATATGGGGAATGAGCGAAAGATGGATTTCGACCGTCTCGCCAGCGACGGCGCTTGCCATCGGCCCGGAGAAATGGCCATTGAAATAATGCGAGAACAGGGCGGCCAAGAGAGCCGTCACACCGAGCGCAACCGGGCCGATCCACATCAGTGCCGGGCCTTCATGGGCGTGTTTCGGCGTCTCGACCTTGGGTCCGACGAACGGCTTCAGCCCGACACCGAACCCGACCGCAAACATCAGCGCATTGCCGATGATGGCGACCACCAGGAAGATCAGCGCGAAAACGCTGCCTGTCGCCAGCGCCTCGTAAATCCCCTCCTTGGCGAGGAAGCCGACGAAGGGCGGCAGGCCGCCCATCGAGATCGCGCCTGCAAGTCCTGCAGCGAAGGTGATCGGCATTGCCTTTGCCAGCCCGCCGAGCCTGGTGAGGTCACGCGTGCCCGTCTCGTGGTCAATCAGACCTGCGACCATGAACAGGCCGCCCTTGAACAGCGCGTGAGCGATCAGGTAGAGCACCGCGCCCTCGATGGCATGCGGCAGCCCCATGCCGGTCATCATCACCATCAGGCCGAGCGATGCGACGGTGGTATAGGCAAGCATCTGCTTCAGGTCCGTCTGACGGATCGCGAGCAGCGAACCGACCATCAGCGTCACCCCACCGAACAGCGGCAGAACGGTGGTCCAGAGCGCTGTGTCGCCCATCACCGGGTTCAGCCGCATCAGCAGATAGACACCGGCCTTCACCATGGTGGCAGAGTGGAGATAGGCCGACACAGGGGTCGGCGCTTCCATGGCGTTCGGAAGCCAGAAGTGGAACGGAAACTGCGCCGACTTGGTGAAGGCGCCGCCGAGCACCAGGATAAAGGCCGCGAGATAGAGCGGGCTGTCGCGCAGCACATTGCCGGTGGCAAACAGTTCGGAAAGCGAATTGGCACCAGTGATGTTCTGGATCAACAGCACGCCGGCGAGCAGGATCAGCCCGCCGCCACCGGTCACCACCAGCGCCTGCAGCGCCGCGCGCCGCGAGGCTTCCCGCTCATTGTCGAAGCCGATCAGCAGGAACGAGGTGATCGAGGTGAGCTCCCAGAAGACGAACAGCATCAGAAGCCCGTCGGAAATCACCACGCCCAGCATAGAGCCCATGAACATGAACATGAAGGACAGGAATCGCGCCTGAAGGGCATGTCCCTTCATGTAGCCGCCGGCATAAAGCACGATCATCGTGCCGATACCGGTGACCAGGATCGCAAAGGTCAGCGAAAGCCCGTCGAGGAGGAAGGAGAAACGGATGCCGAGACTCGGAATCCAGTCATAGCCGCCGGTCAGCGTTTCGCCGGCAGCGACCCTCGGAACGAGCCGCAGAAATTGCAGCAGCGAGAAGAGCGGAAGCAGCGCCAGCAGCCAGGGGGCAACCGAGCCAAAGAGCCTGTAGAAGATGGGAGACAGGACCGCGCCCAGGAAAGGCAGGCCGAGGGCCAGAAGGATCAAAGCCGTTTCGCTGGCGGTCATGGCGTCTCCAACAACAAGTACGTACCTGAGCGGCCGCGACCACGGCCTTGGTTCAATTACGGCAATATCTACGCCATCTCAAGTGCTTGGAGGTCATTTTCCGCAGTTGCACAATGGCAGCGAGAGCCCAGCACCGGTTCCGCGCCGGCCGGGCATTGCTTTTCTTCAAGCTCAACCACATTTTAAGGGCCGAAATGCCATTAAACGGCAAAAAGGATCGGAGCGCGACATTGACACAAGGCAATAAACAGAAAAAAGCACTCACGGAACAGGAATGGCGCGAACAGCTGACGCCGGAACAGTTTCACATTCTGCGCGAGCATGGCACCGAGCGCGCCTTTACCGGCCCCTATTGGAACAGTTTCGAGACCGGAACCTACTACTGCGCCGCCTGCGAAACCCCGCTTTTCAAGTCCGACACCAAGTTTGACGCCGGCTGCGGCTGGCCGAGCTTTTTCGAGCCGGTCGCTCCGGATGTGGTGACCGAACTCCGCGATGATTCACTCGGCATGGTACGGACGGAAATCCGCTGCGCCAATTGCGGCGGCCACCTCGGCCATGTTTTCCCCGACGGACCACCGCCGACCGGGTTGCGCTACTGCATGAACGGTCACGCCATGCATTTCGTCCCGGACGCCAAGTAAAATTTCCGAGAGCATGCAAGAAACCGGCCTTCAGGGGCCGGTTTTTCTTTGGAAAGCTAAGGAGGCGCATAAAGCAAGCGCTAACATAAGACCGGCCGACCGATTTCCCGGGACACGAGGAATCCCTTTGGGTCATCGGCCGGCCGACCCCACGACTCCAGGAGATGCGGCGGACCTGAGCATCATGGGGTATTGGTAAATGCTGAAATAGTTAATAAGTCCGGACCAACTCGAGAATCAACCATTTTCGCTAGTTTTACGCGAAATCTGTCGATTATATGGTTAATGACGCGCCAGGCGCAGTCGCACTGCGCGCGTTACTTCCCAAATAAACATCACGTTATCGCTCACTAGGCAGAAAAACGACGGGCTTTCAAAGCGTTCGGCGATATCTGTTGCAGTGCAGTATAAAACTTGCTTTTCGTCAAATCTAAGTCTTAGCTGACATCCATTAGCGCTGTCCGCAGATCGGCACCCTGGGTGCCCTCCTCGGCGTCGGCGTGCAAGCGCTGAAGATTGCTCCAGCGGGCATCAAGCCGGGCCCGCAGCAGGTCGATGGCGGCCTCGGCATCGTCGCGAAGGCGATCGGGGTAGAGGATGGCAAAAAGCCCTTCCTCGACCCGGCTTGCCGCCTCGCGACCCTCAAGGTGGGCGCGGATGAGCGCGGCAACGGCCTCGATCGCATCGTCCTGTGTGCCTTCCGGCAGACGGACAATCCCCATGAACAGAGGCGTGCCGGCCGAACCGGCATCCCGCCGCATCGCACTCAGCGTTGCGGCGAAGCGCTCCGGGGCCAAAAGTCCGGTAATGCCGTCGAGCGGCGCGGTCTCCTCGATGCTGGCATCGACCTGCTCGGTGAGCGTCTCCAGATAGCGCTTGCGGCGCAGGTGCAGCAGTGCCCGCAGCACCAGTTCGCCGGTCTCTCCGGGCCAGGTCATGCAATCGTCGGCATTGCGCGCGGCATCACCCGCGGCGGCAATATTGCCGCCCGGTTCGCTGAGCGCGATCAACGGGACGAAGCGCATCGCGGGGATGCATCGAAGCTGGCCGCAGATGCGCAGCGCATCGGCAAGCAGCGGGCCGCCGTCAACGAGCACGAGGTCGAAGCTTTGCCGGGCCGCAAGATAGAGCGCTTCGGCGAGGTCGCCGGTGGCCACCGTCGCCGTCAGCGACAGCATGCTTTTCAAGAGATCCTGCCGGGTTGCAGGGTCTTCGGCGACCACGAGCACGCGTACTGAAGTGTCCGGCACCGCGCTCGCATAGGCGAGCCTTCCCTCGCCGATGCCAGCCTCGCTCTGCAGCGTGTTGTAGCGCAGCAGCGCCGATATCCGTGCCGCCGCGGATGAGAGATTGTGCTCGAGGCCGATAACGTCGTCCGCCCCTGCGCGCAGCGCCGCCAGGCGCAGCACGGCATCGGCATTCTCCGCCGTGACCAGGGCCACCGGAGCGCGGACGCCGGAATCATGTTCCTTCAGGATTCCGCAGCAGGCCAGCGCCGGACCCGCGTCCTCCTCGTCGACCGCGACAAGGATGAGGCTTGCGGCATTGACCGCCTCCATCGTGCCGTCGCTGTCGCTGAAGTCGGCCTGATGAAACGCCACGGGCCAGTTCGCAAGCATCGCCTGCAGCGTCAGAGCCACAGCGCCCTCGCCGCCGATCAGAACTATGCTTTCATGCCTTGCGGTATTCACGTTCGCTCCCTCACGCGTCGCCGAGATAGGACTTCACCGTCTTGATGAAGTGCGGCACGGAAACGGGTTTGGACAGATAGGCGTCGCAGCCGGCCTCGCGGATGCGCTCCTCGTCGCCGCGCATGGCAAAGGCCGTGACCGCGATGATCGGAATCTTGGCAAGTTCCCGGTCGGCCTTCAGGCTGCGGGCGATTTCAATGCCGGAGAGTTCGGGCAACTGGATATCCATCAGAATCAGTCCGGGGCGATGCCGGCGGGCGAGCTCCATGGCGTCGACGCCGGTGCGCGACAGCACCGCCTCGTAGCCGGAAGCTTCGACGAGATCACGAAACAGCTTCATATTCAAATCGTTATCTTCAACAATCAAGACCTGTTTCGCCATCAAACGCCATCCCCTTGCCCGGCTTGGAAAGCAGCCGGCGAAGCGCTAGAATCGCTTCCACCCCGTCATGGGCACATCTGCCGCCGAGTTTAGGGCGATTTGGTTAAGAAACGGAAATCCCGCGTGCAACATTCTGAAAATCCTTCCGCCGCCACAGCGGAGCATGAGCTCGCCGTCGCCATCCTCGTCTGGCTTGCCAGCGAACCCGAGCTCCTGTCGCGCTTTTGCGCACTCACCGGCGTTGATGCCGGCGAACTGCGCGCGCTTTCGGAAGGCGATGGCTTCGAGGCCGCGATGATCGGCTTCATCGCCGGCCACGAGCCGACCCTGATGGCCTTTTGCAACGACAATCAGATTGCCCCCGAAACCATCACCCGCGCCTGGCAGAAGCTCGAATATGGCAGCGGAGGCAACGATTTCTGATGGCCGACAAACTGAGCGACATCGCGGCCGACGACCTTGATATCGGCCACAGACCGCTTGTCGTCTGCGATGTCGACGAGGTCGTGCTGCAATTCGTCGCGCCGTTCAAGGCCTTCCTCAAGGCGAACGGCCACGAACTGGTGCTGCGCACCTTCTCGCTGAACGGCAATGTGTTCTCGCTGGAGACCGGCACTGAAATTCCGGATGCGGAGGTCGAAGCTCTGCTGACCGCCTTCTACGATGCGCAGGAGGATTGGCAGGAGCCGTTCGAGACGGCACGCGAGACGCTCGAAGGCCTCACCGACATCGCCGACGTGCTGCTGCTCACCGCCATGCCGCCCCGCCACCGCGAGAAGCGCCGGCGCCTTCTCCGGCGCAACGGCTTCGACTTTCCGCTGATCGCCACCGAGCGCCCAAAGGGTGAGGTCCTGAGCGCGCTTTGCGCCACCCACCCGCCTGCCCTCGTCTTCATCGACGACATGCTCTACAACTGCCGCTCCGTCACCCGGCACCTGCCCGGCGCGCTTGCGATCAATCTGCTGATCGATGACGATTACCGGGCGTTGGCGCCGAAAACCGAGCCGCCCTCGGTTGTCGCTGCCGGCTGGAAGGAGGCGGAGATGTTGATCCGCCGGCACATCGCCGAAAGCCGTTGAGCGTTTTTGCCACCGGCTTGCTTTCGCTTCTGCCCGGGGTTAATTTCGGACGTTCAACTTTTGTTCCTGGCTGCCATGGCTCCGATTGCGCCTTCCCGAAACGGTCTCTGCCGCGATTGCCTGACCGGCACTTCGGGCGACGAGCGGCGTTGTCGCCGTTGCGGCAGCCCGCGCCTGTTGCGCCATGCGGAGCTCGACACCCTTTCGATCGCCCATATCGACTGCGACGCCTTCTATGCGGCGATCGAGAAGCGCGACAATCCCGAGCTGGCCGACAAGCCGGTGATCATCGGCGGCGAGAAGCGCGGGGTCGTTTCGACAGCGTGCTACATCGCCCGCATCAGTGGCGTGCGCTCGGCGATGCCGATGTTCAAGGCGCTTGAGGCCTGTCCGAACGCCGTCGTCATCCGCCCGAACATGGAGAAATATGTCGCGGTCGGGCGCCAGTTGCGCCAGATGATGCTCGAGCTGACACCGCTTGTCGAACCGCTCTCGATCGATGAGGCATTTCTCGATCTCTCCGGGACTGAACGCCTGCACAAGGCGACGCCCGCCGAAACGCTCGCCCGCTTTGCCAGGCGCGTCGAGGACGAGCTCGGCATCACCATTTCCATCGGCCTCTCCTACTGCAAGTTCCTCGCCAAGATCGCCTCCGATTTCCAGAAGCCGCGGGGCTTCTCGGTCATCGGCAAAGCGGAGGCGCAAAGCTTCCTCGCGGACAAGCCGGTCGGCATGATTTGGGGCGTCGGCAAAGCTTTCACCGAGACGCTGAAGCGCGATGGCATCACGACCATCGGCCAGTTCCAGCGCATGGAAAAGAACGACCTGATGCGTCGCTACGGCACGATCGGCGCGCGGCTCTATCATCTCGCCCGTGGCGAGGACAACCGCAGCGTCACGCCGGAACGCGCCGCAAAGAGCGTCTCAAACGAAACCACCTTCGTCACCGACATTGCCGATTTCGACAAGCTGGCTGCAATCCTGCGCCGTCTCAGCGAGAAGACGGCGCGTCGTGCCAAGGCGGCCGAAACCGCCGGCCATACCGTCGTGTTGAAGCTGAAGACCGCCGATTTCAAGACCCGCACCCGCAACCGCAGGCTAGAGGCACCAACCCAGCTTGCCGACCGGATCTTCGCGACCGGCCTGTCGCTGCTGAAAGCCGAGATCGACGGCACGAAATTCCGCCTCATCGGCATCGGCATTTCCGACCTTTGCGACCCGGCGCTGGCCGATCCGCCCGATCTCGTCGACCGGCAGGCCACGCGCCGCGCCGCCGCCGAAACCGCCATCGATGCACTGCGGGGAAAATTCGGGCTCTCGGCCGTGGAGACCGGCTACACCTTCCGCCCGCATCCGAAGGAAGACCGCGGCAGAAAAGAGTAGCCGCCTCAGCTCTTCAGCCGCTCGGCCTTCACCGCCTTCTGGAACCGCGTCAGCGCGGCGCCGGTCAGCCGGTCCTCGACGATGAAATGCACCGACATCGGGTCGACCTTGCGGCCGTTGATCGCGACCTCGTAGTGCAGGTGCGATCCGGTCGTCAGTCCCGTGTGGCCGACATAGCCGATCAACTGCCCCTGCTCCACCTTGACGCCGGACTTGATGCCCTTTGCGAACTTGCTCTGGTGGGCATAGGAGGTTTCGTAACCGTGACCATGGTCGATGGTCGTCATTTTGCCGTCGCCGCTGTTTGTGCCGACAAACGTCACGACACCATCGGCCGCGGCATAGATCGGCGAACCCGCCGGCGCCGCCCAGTCCTGACCGGAATGCATGCGCGTATAGCCGAGCACCGGGTGGCGCCGCATGCCGAAGCCCGACGTTGCCCGTCCTTTCGGCACGGGATTGCGCAGAAGATACTGACCAAGCTTCTCGCCCTTGGCGTCGTAGTAGGCGGCCTTGCCGCTGTCCGGATCGCGGAAGCGGAAGAACTTCACCTGATCATCCCCGAACCGCATCACCATGTTGAAGGCGGAGGATGCGCCCGTGAGCGTCTGCGGCCCCGGCGTTGGCGCATAGGCGAGCCGCAGCTGATCATCCGGCCCTGCCGTCGCCGTCGCATCCCCTTCAAGCGGGCTGACGAAGTGGTCGACGACATTCTCGCTGCTGTCGGTCATGAGCTCCGAAGTACAGCTCGAAAGCATGATGGCCGAAGCAAGCGCGATAAACGTAACCCTGTTCACGAATTTCTTTCATCTCTGTTTTCACAAACGCCGCCAATGGCCTGCAAAGACGACGAAAAACCGGATGAGAGAGTGGAAAGAATAGGGCAGAATCAGGCGAAATAGAGTTTGTAAGTTTTCGCCGAATTACTGATGCCAGTGCCGGAATAGAAAGATTGCAGTTTTCAGTTGGAAGAGCGGCCTCGCAAGCGCTATATTGCTTGCATGAGCGACATTGACCGACAGGTTCCGAAACAAGCACTTTTGACGGCCGCTGACAGCCGGGCGGAAGAGGCAGGTTATGCGCTTTGGAAAGAACGCAAAGTCAAAAAAAGCGTAGAAGCGTCGCAGGATCGCAAAAATCTCGTTCCTGCGAAGGACGTCTGGAAACTGTTCGGCTTTGAACGTTAACTTTACGCAGCAGGCGGTTGATGACCTTCGGGAAATTCATGCCGCGATCGCTGAGTTCGATGCCCCGACCGCAGGGCGCGTCATTTCGCGGATCAGACAGGTTGTCGAAATATTCGAGAACTTTCCGCTTCTCGGAAGGCCCGGTATTGTAGACGGCACCCGTGAATTTGCGATTTCCGGCCTTCCCTACACGATTGTCTACCGGATCGCATCCGCGACCGAACTTGATATTCTGACAATTATCCACCAGCGCCGAAAATATCCGCCCGAACAGAACTAAAGGAACACTACGAGTTCTTCGGCATCCGGCGGAGATCAGGAAACCGCCCGTGAAAGCCGCGTCCGGTGGAACGGGATGCCGAGGTCGCGCGACTGGGTCTCCCTTTGCCAGACGATCACAAAGCCGTGGCGGCGATAGAGGCGGATGGCGCCTTCGTTCAGCGTCCAGGTTTCGATGAAGGCGGTCGAGACGCGCTCCTCCGCCATCTTCGCAAGGAAGTGTTCTATCAGGGCGGAGCCGACGCCCCTGCCCTGCGCGACGGGCGCAATCCAGAGGTCCGAGATCGTATCCGGCCCCTCGCTGCGAGCGCCCCAGCCGGCGGGGACACCATCGACGAACGCCATCTGGATGTCGCCCTTGAGGATTTCCGGAAACTGCGCGAAGGCGGATTTCGCCCGCGCCCTGATTTCGGGCGCGGTGAAAACCGGATCGGCGATGCTGCTGGTCAGCCAGGCCTGATAGCCCGTCTCGCTCATCGCGGCAGCATCCTCATCCGGCACGAACGGCCGAATGACGAGGCTTACCACCACTTGGACGGCGCAAACCGACCGGCCGCCTTTTCCATCACCGCGGCGGTGCGGAACAGCGTCTCTTCGTCGAAGGGCTTGCCGATGAGCTGCAGGCCGAGCGGCAGCCCCTTGGCGTCGAGGCCGGCCGGCACGGAGATGCCGGGAAGGCCTGCCATGTTGACCGTCACCGTGAAGATGTCGTTCAGATACATCTTCACCGGATCGTTCGCCATGTCCTGATCGGCGATGCCGAAGGCGGCAGACGGCGTGGCCGGCGTCAGGATGGTGTCGACGCCTTCGGCGAAGACCTTCTCGAAGTCGCGCTTGATCAGCGTGCGCACCTTCTGCGCCTGCAGGTAATAGGCGTCGTAGTAGCCGGCCGACAGCACATAGGTGCCGATCATGATGCGGCGCTGCACTTCCTTGCCGAAACCTTCCGCGCGCGTCTTCTCATACATGTCCATGATGTCCTTGCCGGGCACGCGCAGGCCGTATTTCACGCCATCATAGCGGGCAAGGTTGGACGAGGCTTCCGCCGGCGCGACGATATAATAGGCCGGCAGCGCATATTTCGTGTGCGGCAGGGAGATATCGACGATCTCCGCGCCTGCATCCTTCAGCCAGGCAATGCCCTGCTGCCAGAGCTTTTCGATCTCTTCCGGCATGCCGTCAACGCGGTATTCCTTCGGAATGCCGATCTTCATGCCCTTCACCGACTGGCCGATCGCGGCCTCGTAGTCCGGCACAGGAAGGTCGACGGAAGTGGTGTCCTTGTCGTCGACGCTCGCCATCGACTTCAGCAGGATCGCCGCATCGCGCACGTCGCGGGCAATCGGGCCTGCCTGGTCAAGCGAGGAGGCGAAGGCGACAACGCCCCAGCGCGAGCAGCGGCCATAGGTCGGTTTGATGCCGACCGTGCCGGTGAAAGCGGCTGGCTGACGGATCGAGCCGCCGGTATCGGTCGCCGTGGCGCCGGCGCAGAGATTTGCGGCAACGGCAGCAGCCGAACCGCCCGACGAGCCGCCCGGAACCAGATCCTGGTTCGAGCCCTCGGCCTTCCACGGGTTGATCACCGGACCGTAATAGGAGGTCTCGTTGGACGAGCCCATCGCGAACTCGTCCATGTTGAGCTTGCCGAGCATCACCGCACCATCATCCCAGAGGTTCTGGGTGACGGTTGATTCATATTTCGGCTTGAAGCCGTCGAGAATGTGCGATGCCGCCTGGGTGTGGACATCGCGGGTACCGAACAGATCCTTGATGCCGAGCGGGATGCCTTCCAGCGCGCCCGCCGTGCCTTGCGAAAGCTTCAGGTCCGAAGCCTTCGCCATGGCCAGAGCCTTTTCATGGGTCACAGCGACATAGGCATTGAAGGTGCCGTTATAGTCGTCAATCGCCTTCAGATAGGAGGCGGTCAGCTCGGTCGCGGTGATCTCCTTCGCCTGCAGCTTTTCACGGGCCTCGGCGATGGTCAGGCTGGTCAGTTCGGTCATTTCTGTCACTTTGTCGCTTTACTTGAGCGCCTTGCGGAAAAACACGGAATGTTTCGAAGGCGCGTGATTGAGCACTTTTTCGGTCCGCTCGAAGCCGGATAGCTCACTGAAGGCAATGGAATCGGCGAGCCGTGCGTCGGTCACCATCACCAGTTCCTTGAGCCCCTCGGATTTCGCCAGCGTGCTGATGTGGCGCAGCACCGCCTTGCCAATGCCGTGCTTGCGATAGCCCGGCTCGGTAAAGAGCCGCTTGACCTCGCCAACCCCGCCGCCATGGCGCACCAGCGATCCCGTCGCGACCGCCTTGCCGTCGACACGGGCGACGAAGGTCGTCGTACCCGGCGAACTGACGTCGACGGTCAGCTGGTAATCGATCACGTCGGACGACGACATATGCGCCATCGACGTCTTCAGTTCGGTGAAAAGCGACCGCAGGTCGTCCTGTTGCGGGCTTTCGATGTCAATTGTCGGCCGTACCATCCCTCACTCCACTACTTTTGGCACCAGAAAGAAATTTCGCTCCGTATCTGGCGCGTTGGCCACGATGTCGTCGGCTTTATCGCCGTCGGTAATAGCATCTTCGCGCTTTTTCATGTCCATCGGCATGACAGAGGTCATGGGCTCGACGCCTTCGACATCAACTTCGCCGAGCTGCTCGACGAAGCCCAGGATCGCATTGAGCTCGCCCGTCATGCGAAGGGCGGCCTCCTCGTCAACGGCGATACGGGCAAGGCGGGCAACGCGCTTAACTGTTGCTGTGTCTACGGACATGAAAGGTCTCCGGAACAAGAATTCATCTGACGCTATAAAGGGCCCCGCCGCCCTTCGCAACGGGGCATTTGGTCAGAACTCGATCGTTTCACCCGGTTTGGGCGTGCGCACTTCCGTCGGCCCGGCGCCCATGCCCTCGACAAAGGCCTCCGGTGTCTGGTCGATGATCGGGAAGGTGCCGTAGTGGATCGGAATGACCGTATCGAAGGTGAAGTAGCGCTTGCAGGCAAGGGCCGCCACCGCGCCGCCCATGGTGAACCTGTCGCCGACCGGCACCAGCCCGATCGAAGGCTGATGCAGTTCGTTGATCAGCGCCATGTCGGAGAAGATGTCGGTATCACCCATGTGATAGACCGTCGGCTCGTCATCGATATGCAGCACAAGCCCGTTGGGATTGCCCAGCGCATGCGACACGCCATCCTCGGTCAGGAAGGCTGAAGAATGCAGCGCATTGGTGAAGGTTACGGTGAAACTGTCGAAATCAACCGTGCCGCCGGTATTGCCGGGCTGCAGGTTTTCCACGCCCTTGGTGGAGAGCCAGGTCGCCAGATCGGCGTTGGCGAGAACGGTCGCGCCGGTTTCCCTGGCAACCTCGATGGTGTCGCCGAGATGGTCGGCGTGACCATGGGTGAGAAGGATGTGCGTGACGCCCTTCGTTACGGCGGCGCGGTCGAGCCCCTCAAAGGAGGCATTGCCCGTCAGGAACGGGTCGATCAGGATCGTCGCATTCGCGGTTTCAAGGCGGGTTGCGGAATGTCCGAGCCAGGTGAGCTTCATTTTGCTTTTCCTTTCTGCTGGGGCTAAACGGTGATTGACCAAACCTAATGCGGCCGCCCGCCTTTTTCCATCAAAGAGCGGCAAACGCGCGAGAAAAGAACGATGACAATCCTCACCGTGGAGGAACTGGCGGCGGCGCTTCCCGAGCGGGCCGCAATCGCAGGCCTCGATCTCGGTACCAAGACCATCGGCCTTGCCGTCTCCGACCTGTCGCGCCGGTTCGCCACGCCGCGTCCGGTGCTGAAGCGGGTCAAATTCACCCGCGACGCCGACGACCTCCTGGCCTTTGCGGCAAAGGAGAGTATCGCCGCCTTCATCATCGGCCTGCCGATGAACATGGATGGCAGCGCCGGGCCCCGGGTGCAGGCGACCCGCGCCTTCGTGCGCAACATGGAGCCGAAGACCGCCCTGCCCTTCACCTATTGGGACGAGCGGCTCTCGACCGTGGCCGCGGAACGGGCCTTGTTGGAAATGGATGTCTCGCGACAGAAGCGCGCCGAACGTATCGATTCGGCGGCGGCGGCCTTCATTCTTCAGGGAGCCTTGGACCGGCTATCGGCACTTGGCTGAAGCTCATCCTGCGCCGGCGGCGTGAGATGGGCGCTCAGCATCCGCTCGGCGTCGAACATATAGGCAATGAAGGCGACCACGATCAGCAGCGCACCGCTGACGGCAAGGTCCATCGGCAAGCCGGCAAAAGCCACCGCGAGCACGCCGATATTGAAACCATCCCGATTGCGCATTGATCTGTGCCTCTTCTTAAGTCCTTCTGGCAGAATTCCGCCCCGCATGGCAAGCCTTGTTCAGCCGCAACGGTTAACTTACGAAAAACGAAAGCCCGGAATAACCCGCATGCTGATCATCTTCGAAAGCGTCCTGCCTATTTTCCTGACCGTCGCGCTTGGTGTGGCGCTGAAGCGCCTGCCGATCTTCGACGCCGGTTTCTGGGCCGGGCTCAACCAGCTCGGCTACTACGTGCTGTTTCCGGCACTCCTGTTCACTACGCTGTCGCGCAGCGACTTCTCGTCGCTGGCAACGGGCGACATCGGCGTCGTTGCCTTTGGCGGCGTCGCAGTGCTGACAGCGATCGTTCTGGCGCTCTGGCCGCTTCTGAAGCGCGCCGGGCTCAACAAGCCCGCCTACACCTCGGTGTTCCAGACGACCACGCGCTGGAACGGGTTCATGGCGCTGGCCATCGCCGACAAGCTCGCCGGTGCGCAAGGCATGGCAGTCGTCGCGCTGATCATGACGGTCAACATCGTGCCGCTCAACGTCATCAATGTCTTCGTGCTGGTCTCGTTCTCGGAGGAGCGGAGCGATCTTGGAATGATGATCCGGAAGATCCTTACCAACCCGCTCATCATCGCGGCGCTCGCCGGTATCTTCTTCAATCTCCTGTCGCTACCCGTCTATGAGCCGGTCTTTGTCGCCTTCGATCTGATCGCCCGTTCCGCGCTCGGCATGGGCCTCGTTCTCGTCGGCGCAGGGCTGGTGCTGACGGATGCGCTCAAGCCGAAACCGGTGGTGCTGCTGCCTTCGGTGCTGAAGCTCATCGTCTTCCCGGTGACCGTCTTCACCCTTGCCCGGTTCCTCGGCATCACCGGAACCCCTCTCGCCATGCTGGTGCTCAGCGCCGGCGTGCCCACAGCGATGAACGGCTATGTCCTTGCCCGCCAGCTTGGCGGCGATGCACGGCTCTATTCGGCGGTCGTCACGGTGCAGACGATCCTGTCGTTCTTCACGCTGCCGGCCGTTCTTCTGCTCGCCGGCGGACAATGATCTCCCTGTCACCGACCGCCTTCGGAGCCGGACATGAAGTCACCCGTTTTCATCAACACGCTGATCTTCGTTGCCGATCTCGACCGTGCGACGCGGTTTTACCGTGACGTGCTCGGTCAGACTGTCCTTGAAAGCGCAGGAGATTTCGTCCGGCTTGAAAACGGACTGGCGCTGCACACCGGACGTGCTCTGGAGGAAACGACCTTCGGCGAGAGCGAGCCGGACAGCCGCCCCTATGGCCGGCGCAACCTCGTCCTCTATTTCGAGAGCGACGAAATTGAGGCCATGCTCGAGCGCGTTTCAACCGTTTCGGAGCTGATCCATCCGATCGAAACCCAAGCCTGGGGTCAGCGTGTCTTCCGGTTCCATGACCCCGATGGCCACATCGTCGAAATCGGCGAACCGATGTAACGCTACGAAAAAGGCCCCGCCGGTTTCCCGACGGGGCCTTTCTGGAATTCGATGAGTCGAACTTACTCGACGATCGAAGCGACGATGCCGGCGCCGACGGTGCGGCCGCCTTCGCGGATCGCGAAGCGCAGCTTTTCTTCCATCGCGATCGGAACGATCAGCTGAACGTCAACGGTGACGTTATCGCCAGGCATGACCATTTCCGTGCCTTCCGGAAGCGTCACGATGCCGGTCACGTCCGTCGTGCGGAAGTAGAACTGCGGACGGTAGTTCGTGAAGAACGGCGTGTGACGGCCACCCTCTTCCTTCGTCAGGATGTAGGCTTCAGCCTTGAACTTCGTGTGCGGCGTTACAGAGCCGGGCTTGCAGAGGATCTGGCCACGCTCGACCTGGTCACGGTTGATACCGCGGATCAGCGCGCCGATGTTGTCGCCTGCCTGGCCCTGGTCGAGCAGCTTGCGGAACATTTCAACGCCGGTAACCGTCGTCTTCTGCGTCGGGTTGATACCGACGATTTCGACTTCTTCACCAACCTTGACGATGCCGCGCTCGACACGGCCGGTCACGACCGTACCACGACCCGAGATCGAGAAAACGTCTTCGATCGGCATCAGGAACGGCTGGTCAACCGGACGCTCGGGCGTCGGGATGTAGTCGTCGACAGCAGCCATCAGCTCGCGGATCGCGTCTTCGCCGATCTTCTTGTCCGAATCTTCCAGAGCAGCAAGAGCAGAGCCCTTGATGATCGGGATTTCGTCGCCGGGGAACTCGTAAGTATCGAGCAGCTCGCGAACTTCCATTTCGACGAGCTCGAGAAGCTCTTCGTCGTCGACCTGGTCAACCTTGTTGAGGAACACGACGATCGCCGGAACGCCAACCTGACGGGCAAGCAGGATGTGCTCGCGGGTCTGCGGCATCGGGCCGTCGGCAGCCGAGCAAACCAGGATCGCGCCGTCCATCTGGGCAGCACCGGTGATCATGTTCTTGACGTAGTCGGCGTGGCCGGGGCAGTCGACGTGCGCGTAGTGGCGCTTGTCGGTTTCATACTCGACGTGCGCCGTCGAGATGGTGATGCCACGGGCCTTTTCTTCCGGGGCCGCGTCGATCTGGTCGTAGGCGCGGAAATCACCGAAATACTTCGTGATCGCAGCCGTCAGCGACGTCTTGCCATGGTCAACGTGGCCGATCGTGCCGATGTTTACGTGCGGCTTGCTCCGCTCAAACTTTGCTTTTGCCATGTGAATGCTTCCTGTAACTGGTAAACACGGATGCCCCGGCGAACCGGTTTAGTGCCGCCGTTTAAGGCTTTCCACCACAATAAGCAAGACAAAATCTGCTTTGGCCGCCAAGCCCCCGCAAAGCCCCTGCCAGCGCCACGGCCATCGCCGCCGCCAGCGCTCCCAAAAGCAGAACCGGCGAACGACCGCTCAAGAGCGGCCTCCCCGGAAAAACTTGCGATTTCATAAGAATACGGGAGCGCGCGGCGGTATGACGGCCGCTGAAAGCCTCAGCCGAAATCTTCCGCCCGCCGTGGCTCACGCATCAGCGGAACCACGGTTCCAGCATCATCAGGGCGCTCCCCGGCGGGTGGATTGGCACCGCCGACAACGCGGTTCCGGCCAAGCCGCTTGGCCTCATAGAGCGCGGCATCGGCGGTCACATAAAGCGTCTCGTAACCGCGCTCGATCTGCAGGGTGGCCGCGCCGACGCTGCAGGCAGCCGGCAGCTCGTGCCCCTCGACGTAGACCTTGTCTTCGCCAAGACGCCGGCGGATGCGCTCGCCGAGCGCGAGGGCGCCGGCGGCGTCGAGGCCGACGGAGAGGATCGCGAATTCATCGCCGCCGAGGCGCCCGACCACGTCGCCATCCCGCGAATGATCGAGAAGCACGGAGCCGACCCGTCGCAGCACGGCATCGCCGGCAGGATGGCCTAGCGCATCATTCGTCGACTTGAACTCATCGATATCGAAAAGCACCAGGCTCACCAGCGCCCGCGACTGGCTCGCATAGATCGCAGCCACGGCCCGCTCGAAGCCCGCGCGGTTCAGCACGCCGGTCAGGTGGTCGCGGTCGCGCAGCGTGTGGATCTTCTCGATCCGCTCGACGAAGTGCGAGGCAAGGATCGCCAGCGTCAGGATCATCGCCAGAAGCAGGATATAGAGCTGCATGAAGCCCCAGAAGGCGGATTGCGGATCGACGATGTCCTCATTGAAGAATACGCCCGTGGACCGCACGGTGTGCATCACGCCCAGTGTGATGAAGGTCCAGAAGATCAGCTTGTCGTGCATGTCGTCGTCGCGCCGGATCCAGATATGGCGGAGCGTCATCACGAAGACGAGGAGCAACCCGCAATTGATCCCGACCGTCCGAACCGTGAGCGTCGACGTGGCATAGAGCAGGCAATAGAGCATCGACATGGTGACGAAGAGCGTGACGATAACGCTGAGCCCGAACGTCTTGCCGCGCCGTTCGAGCAGTGATTCGCCAAACGCGATCTGCGCGGCGATGAACAGGATGTTGGCAAGCGGCAGTGCGACGTCGGCCGGCATGATTGGCCGCAAAAACATGACGACGACGCCGAGATCGACGAAAACAAGCGCGGCGGCAAAGATCAGCAGATAGTTCGGACGGCCACCCGTATACCAGGCAAGGATGAAGCTTGCGGCCAGAATGGCCAGCCCACCCGTCACGATCATAGCCTGCATGATACCCACTGGCCGCAGAACCCCGTCAGTACGTTCCCCACCGCCGCCGCCGCAACGACGGGCGGCCCGGACGACACGAGGACTTGAATGTGTTGGTACCGGACGCGCATCATCCCCTCAGAAAGGCTCGTAAATTGCGACACGCGAGCCCCTTTTTCACGAGAAATCGGCGCCCAAGTCAAGTCTCATCCCCGTGCGACCAGATGATACAGCAATTACGGGTTGCACAAAATAGAAAATGATCGGCTTGCGGTTTCATCGCGACTGTGGATACTCGCATTCAGGGTGGCGACAGGGGGAAACATGATGATGAGACCGGCACTTGCGCTTCTGGTGACGCTGATCGCCGCGACCGGCTGCGTAACGGCTCCAGAGCCGAAAACGGCCTTCAATGCGGATGAGGCGGCCTTCGTTCACGCCGAGGGCCGCAACACGATTACCGGACAGGCGTTCCTTCGACGCAATGACGGCGTCGTCGTTTATGCCGCCGGCTCCGACGTTCATCTGATCCCGAAGACCGCCTATTCCACCGAACGGATGGACGGCATCTATCGCGGTGCCAAGATCAATACCTACATCCAGTCGCCTCCAATGCCTGACGGTTATCTTGCCGCCATGCGCGACACCCGTGCCGATGGCGAAGGCCG
Organism: Martelella endophytica; assembly: GCF_000960975.1. NCBI lineage: Bacteria > Pseudomonadati > Pseudomonadota > Alphaproteobacteria > Hyphomicrobiales > Aurantimonadaceae > Martelella > Martelella endophytica. The sequence goes on from NZ_CP010803.1 coordinate 4,072,711, forward strand.
TTTCGCATTCGCCGGCGTGGCCGATGGCAGCTACTACATCGTGACCACGGTGGAATGGCTGGTCGGCTACACGCCCCAGGGCGGCAATCTGATGGAAGAGGTTTCGGTGAAGGGCGGCGAGACGCGCGACATCATCATGACGGGGCGCTAGAGCCTTGCCGCAGACGCCTGGCAGAAACAGAAAGTTGGGATGCTGTGCGCTGGAGCGGGTAGCGGGAATCGAACCCGCATATTCAGCTTGGAAGGCTACGAATTTCGCCAATAGAATCAACATTCTATTTCAATGCCCAGCTGACCCGCTCCAATCAAAATGTAACAGCGTTTCACTGATGTTCACGTTGAAGAAAACATGGATTGCCCGTTTGGGCTCAGCTTGTTGATAACGCCACGAAGCGTTTCGGCGCTCCCTCTAGGCCCACTTACGACCCCCAGTCGCCGCAATTACATCTGATCCAGTCTACCGCCTTGGACTTCGGTCCGGAACAAATTGTCCTTCCAATGGTTCAGCTGGCGTTCCATCCCAAGCAAAAGGAGGATACGCTCATGCACACGCAACCGAACTCGATCGGCAGATATCCCTACCGCACCATCTTTGTTCCCTTTCCGCTGGTAGCGTTTACCTTTGCGCTGGTGACGGACATCCTCTACTGGCAGACGTCCGTTCTGATGTGGCAGAATTTTTCGGCCTGGCTGCTCCTGGGCGGTCTGGTTTTTGGCGCACTGGCGATCCTGGCCGGCCTTGGCGACGTTCTGCGCGCCAATGCCCGGCATTACAGGCCGGGCTGGGCCGAAACCATCGGTTTTGCCGTCATCCTCATTCTCGGTCTGGTCAACAGCTTCGTCCACGCAGGCGATGGCTGGACGGCTGTCGTGCCGGGAGGCCTGATCCTCTCCGCCCTCACCTTCATCGCGATCATTGCCACGCTCTGGCTTGCCGCCGTCAGCCCGCTTTCCCAAGAATGGAGAATCCTCCATGACTGATTTCTGCCCCGCCCGTAAACGCATACTCACTCTTGCCGCGAGCTCGGCGCTCATCACCCTTGCAGCCTGCGGCGATGGCGGCCAGATCGATCCGGCCGAGCAGATCGGCGCCGATCCCACCCTGCCCGAACCAGAACATGCGCTTCTGCCCAGCATGAAGGTAGCCGAGGTCGTCGGCTGGGAAGACGGCCAGACCCCACAGGTACCCGATGATCTGACGATCTCGGCCTATGCTACGGACCTCGCCAATCCGCGGACGGTCCACACCCTGCCGAACGGCGATGTCCTCGTCATTCAGGCGCGCGGCCCCTCCGGCGAACCGGTGACACGGCCGAAGGATTTCATCCGCGGCTGGATCATGTCGATCGCCCATGGCGGCGGTGGCGGCGAGCAGAAGGAAAGCAATCTCATCACGCTGCTGCGGGATACAAACCGCGACGGGGAGGTCGACGAACGCCATGACCTGCTGACCGGCCTGAACTCGCCTTTCGGCGTCGCCTGGGCAGACAATACGCTCTATGTCGCTGCAACCGACGCAATTCTGGCCTACCCTTATGAACTCGGACAGGACGAGATCACGGCGACTCCCGAGGTGCTGACGCCGCTGCCGGGCGGCCCGATCGACCATCACTGGACCAAGGACCTAGCATTGAGCCCGGACGGCGAAACGCTCTACGCCTCGGTCGGCTCGAACTCCAACATCGTCGAGAACGGTATCGAAGCCGAAAAGGGCCGCGCCGCGATCTGGCAGGTTGATCGGGAAACGGGTGCGGCCCGGATCTATGCCTCCGGCCTGCGCAACCCCAACGGCCTTTCGTTCAACCCCGACACCGGCGAGCTCTGGACCGTCGTCAACGAGCGCGACGAACTGGGGCCCAACCTCGTGCCGGATTACATGACTTCCGTCCAGGAAGGCGCCTTCTACGGCTGGCCATGGAGCTATTACGGCGATCATGTGGATAAGCGTGTGCATCCGCAACGGCCGGACATGGTGGAAAAGGCCATCGCTCCAGACTATGCGCTTTCGAGCCACGTGGCGCCGCTCGGCATGGCCTTCTCGCATGGCTCCGCCCTGCCGGATGACTATGCCTCCGGCGCTTTCGTCGGTGAGCACGGGAGCTGGAACCGTACGGTGTTCAACGGCTACAAGGTCGTCTTCGTGCCGTTCGTGAACGGTGAACCGGCGGCCGCTGCGGTGGACGTCGTCACCGGCTTCCTCGACGGAGACGAGGCTCATGGCCGCCCGGTCGGAGTCGGCATTGACGGCACTGGTGCGCTGCTCGTTGCCGATGACGCCGGAAATACCGTCTGGCGGATCGCATCCGACGATGGCGCGATCGCGCCGGAGCCGCTCGGCACAGACGAAATGCCGGAGGGCTCTGCAGCGGCCAGCACCGCGGCATCCGGCGGTGGCGAAGGCATAACCGGTGCACCGGCAGCAGGAAGCTCATCGGGTTCAGTTCCAGAGAGCGCGAGCGAAACGACCGACGAAGCGCCGTCACCTTCCGTTGACGAACAGCTCACCGGCCAGGAGCCGGCCGAAAGCAGCGAGACGGAAACGCCCTCCCAGACCGAGATCGTGCCGGCAACCGAGCCGCCCGGTAGTGTCGAGGCCAGCCAGTAGCAGAGAAAAGTGCGGGCGGGAGCACTCTCCTGCCCGATATGGAAACGTGGTGGCGTCATGCCACCCGGCAGGAGGAGACAGACATGAAACCTTGGAGCATTGCAGGCGCGGCGGTCATCATCGTGGTGATCATCGCCGCCCTGGCGATCGGCATGAACGGTAACGACAATAACGACCAATCGGAAAAGGCACCGCCGAACGCCATGGATCCGAGCAACTGACCATGACAAAAAAGCGCCGGGCAAAGCCCCGGCGCTTTTCGTTTCGGAGTTGACCTCTCTTGATCAGGCTGCCTTGACCTTGGGCTCGCGGTCCCAGACGCGCAGCTTGGCGCAGGCGGCGATGAAGTCCTCGGCATCATCCGCCACGGAGAGTTTTATGCAGCCATCGTCCAGGTCCGATGCAAGCCCGGTCTTTTCGAACAGCGACATGACGGCCGCATTGTAGGCGATGAACTTGCAATGGGCGAAGGCGTCGTTGACGAAGTCCTTTGCCGTCGATTCCTGCATCAGCGTAACGATCTCTTCCTCGCTCGCGAGGATCGCCACGGCATCATAGAGCACCGACGGACCGCCGTTGACCTTCTGGTCTGCCTCAACCCAGGTGCCGTCGCTCGCTTCGACGCCGCCGACCATCGGGGCGACGAATTCGATCATCGCGCCAGCCTTCTCCGCGGCCTGCTTCAACGCCTTGACGAGGCCGATATCAACGCCATCGGTCAGAAGCACGCCAAGCTTGCGGCCGACGAAGCCCTCCGGACCGTTGAGAATGATCGAAAGCTTCGGCGAGAGCTTCAACCCGTCCTTCACAGGCATCGCGCTTTCCGCCGGCTCCGGCATGGTCTTGAGCCTCAGCCCCGTCCCGACCTTTTCGGCCAGCGCCTCGTCGACGTTCAGCAGATGGGCGACCATGCGCGCGCGGATAGCCGGTGTTTCGACCTTGGACAGCTCGAAGGTGAAGGCATCGGCGATGTGGCTCTTCTCCGTGTCTGTCTGCGACAGGTAGAACTGCCGCGCCTGGCTGTAGTGATCGGCGAAGGTTTCCGAACGGTAGCGGCCCTTCGGCGCCTCGATCTCTTCCGGATGCGAGGTGAAGCCGCCCTTCGGATCCTCGCGCGGTCCGCCGGTTTCCGGTCCCCAGGAGTTGGGCTCGTAGTTCGCCCGCGTCGTCGGGTTATGGAAGGCCATGTGGCCATCCTGCTGGAAATGGTGGAAGGGACAGCGCGGCGCATTGACCGGCAGGTGGGTGAAGTTGGTCGAGCCGAGGCGGCTCAGCTGGGTGTCGAGATAGGAGAAGTTGCGCCCCTGCAGCAGCGGGTCGTTGGTAAAATCGATGCCGGGCACCAGATTGCCGGTGTGGAAGGCGACCTGCTCGGTCTCGGCAAAGAAGTTGTCGACCACGCGGTTCAGCGTCATCTTGCCGACGATGCGCACCGGAACCTCTTCCTCGGGGATGATCTTGGTGGCGTCGAGCACATCGAAGTCGAACTTTTCGGCAAAGTCCTCATCGAAGAGCTGCATGCCGAGCTCCCATTCGGGATAATCGCCCATCTGGATCGCGTTCCAAAGATCGCGGCGATGGAAATCCGGGTCCGCGCCGTTGAGCTTCAGTGCCTCGTTCCACATTACCGACTGCATCCCCTGCTTCGGCTTCCAGTGGAACTTGACGAAGGTCGACTTGCCCTCGGCATTGACGAGACGGAAGGTATGGACGCCGAAGCCCTCCATGAAGCGGAAGGAGCGCGGAATGGTGCGGTCGGACATGATCCACAGCGCCATGTTCATCGATTCCGGCGTCAGCGATATGAAGTCCCAGAAATTGTCATGCGCGGTCTGCGCCTGCGGAAAGCCGCGGTCCGGCTCCTGTTTGGCGGCGTGAATGAGATCGGGAAACTTGATCGCGTCCTGAATGAAGAAAACCGGAATATTATTGCCGACGATGTCCCAGTTGCCTTCCTTGGTATAGAATTTTACTGCAAAGCCGCGCACATCACGGGCGACATCGGCCGAGCCCTTGTTACCCGCCACAGTCGAGAAGCGCACGAAGACCTCGGTCTTCTCGCCCTTGCGCTGGAACAGATCAGCGCTGGTGATATCGGTAAGCGGCTCATAGGTCTCGAAGACGCCATGGGCACCGAAGCCACGAGCATGGACCACGCGCTCGGGAATGCGCTCATGATCGAAGTGGAAGATTTTCTCGCGAAAGACCTGATCCTCCATCAGCGTCGGACCACGCGTACCCGCCTTCAGCGAATTCTGATCGTCGGCGACCGGCACGCCCTGCGCAGTGGTCAGCCTTTCGACGCCGTCGCCGCTGGTCTGGTGGATTTCGCCGCCGGTGCCGCGCAATACCTTCTGGTCCGCGATTGTGCCCTGCTTGAGGGTTTCGGTCCGCCTCGTCATGATCAATCTCCCGAACACGGTTCGATGGAAGGTCGAAACGCGCCCCGTGCTGTCAGCACGCCCGACCTTTGGCCTAACCGCAACCCGTGGCGATTGTTCCAGCTTTGGCAGAGATTTCCGGACAGGAATTTTCGGCACGGCAGAGCGCGGCCCGGACGCTCCGCTCAATCATGATCTGTCGTCGATAAGGCGTGCGTTGCGCTGACCTGTGAGGAAGGTCCAGATCCACTGAACGCTGACAAGCAGGCGCTTCTCGAAGTTCACCAGCAGATAGACATGCACGATCGCCCATAGCCACCACGCAAGCCGACCCGTCAGCTTGAATCGGCCGGACTGGAACACCGCCGCGTTGCGGCCGATGACGGCGGTGATGCCGCGATTGCGGAAGCGGAACGGTGCATCATCATGTCGGCCCTCGGCCGAAAGTCGCAGCTTTCTTCCAAGATATTGACCCTGCTGCTTGGCAACCTGCGCCAGCGCCGGAAACGGCCCACCTTCGCCCTGAACAGACGCCGCATCGCCCAGAACGTAGATATCCTCGAAGCCAATGGCGCCAAGATCGGGCGCGACCGCCACCCGGCCACCGCGCTGCGGCTCCACGCCAAGCCATTCCGCCACCGGCGTTGCCCTGACGCCCGCGCCCCAGATGACGCAAGCCGTCGGGATTTTCTCACCGCCCGCAGTAACCTCTTCAGCAGCGATAGCCTCAACCGGTGTGTTGACGCGGACATCCACGCCCCGCGCCTCAAGCCGCCTCAGCGCATACTGCGCCAGCTTCTCATCGAATCCCGAAAGAATGCCCGGCCCGGCTTCCAGCAGGATGATGTTCAGCTCCTTAGGGGCGATGTTCCTGAAATCGCGCTGCAGCAGAAAAACGCCCAGTTCGGCGATGGCGCCAGCCAGCTCGACTCCGGTCGGGCCTCCGCCGACGATCACGAAGGTCAAAAGCTTGCGGCGCTCTTCCGGATCGAGCGTCAGTTCGGCACGCTCAAAGGCGAGAAGCAGCGTCTCGCGCACCTGCCGGGCATCGCGGTTGGTCTTGAGGCCGGGGGCATGTTGCTTCCATTCGTCATGGCCGAGATAGTTGTCGACGGAGCCGGTTGCGATCACCAGCGTGTCGTATTCCACCGGCGCTCCGTCACGCGTCAGCACCGCCTTACGCTGCGCATCGATGCCGACGACTTCGGCCATGACCACATCGATATTGCGCTTTTTCCCGAGCGTTCGCCGCAGCGGCTCGGAAATATCGGCGGGCGACAGGATGGCCGTCGCGATCTGATAGAGCAAAGGCTGAAACAGATTGTGGTTACGCTTGTCGATCAGTGACACATCGACCGGCGCGCCGCCAAGCTTCGAGGCACAGGCCAACCCGCCAAAGCCACCGCCGACAATGACAATGCGATGTCCGCCGACCTGTGGCAGATCTAGACCGACCGTCTCGGCAGAACCTGCAATGCTTGTGTCTTCGCTGATTGCGGTCATGGGCAATGCTCCTTGTCTGTCGGGGAAAACGATCTCGGTTGCCCATCGAACCTGATCAGGCAGCAAATGTTCCGCGACGGAGAAAAGTTCAGGAACAAATCCCAAGCCTCGATGTTCGACGGCAGCGATGACGTTGCTGGACTTGCATGGCCAGCACCAGAAGCCGGAACCGAACGGGCATGCCGGTGTGAATGAAAGAAGTTGCTCCCGCGGGGCAACGCCGATCAAGGGGACCGGCGTGGCACAGATTTTCACCGCTTCAGCGGATGCGAAGCTTCGGCTTTTCGCCGGAGCGGTCGCGCTCGCCATCCTGATGGCGGGTGCCCTGTGGTGGTCGGCGGCCAGTTCCAGCTATCGCACCGGCGTCGACTGGGTCAGCGAACAGCCTGTGCCCTTCAGCCATCAACACCATGCCGGCGAACTCGGCATCGACTGTCGCTATTGCCACGACACGGTCGAGACGAGCGCGAAAGCCGGCCTGCCGCCGACCGAGACCTGCATGACCTGCCATTCGCAGATCTGGACCGATGCGCCGATGCTGGCTCCGGTGCGCAAGAGCCTCGCCACGGGAGAACCGCTTGAGTGGAACCGCGTCGCGCGGGTTCCCGACTATGTCTATTTCGATCACTCGATCCATGTGGCCACCGGCGTGCCTTGCAAGACCTGCCACGGACGGGTGGACCTGATGCCGCTGATGAAACAGGCAAAGCCGTTCGAGATGGGCTGGTGCCTCGATTGTCATCGCGATCCCGCCCCCGAACTGCGCCCCCCAAGCGAAGTCACCCGCATGGACTGGTCGGGCTTTGACGACGATCTCGCGGCGCATCGCGATTACGGCGCGCTCGTCGTCGAGGCACGCGGGATCGAGCCGGACCGTCTCGACGACTGCAATGTCTGTCACCGATGAAGGAGGGCACGTGACGCAAGGATCCGATATCTTCCGCAAGCATCTCGACGGCCGTTCGGGCAAGGCGCTCTGGCGCGGGTTGGAGCAGCTTTCCGCGACAGACGAATTCAACGCTTTCCTGACGTCGGAATTCCCGGCGCTTCAGGCCATCGGCGACGGCATCACCCGCCGCGGGCTGTTGAAGACCATGGCCGCTTCCTTCGCCCTTGCTGGCCTTACGGGCCGCGAGGCCCGCGCCGACGAGGATGCGCTGCCCTATGTGCGCGCCGCCGCAAACAGCGAAGAGCCGGTGCTCTATGCGACCGCCACGCGTCTTTCCGGCTATGCGCTTCCAGTGCTCGGCCAGACGGTCGCGGGACGGCCGGTGAAGCTCGAGGGCAATCCCGATCATCCGGCCACCGGCGGCGCCACCGATGTCTTCCTGCAGGCAGCCCTCCTCGGCCTCTACGACCCCGACCGGTCGCAGGCACCCAGGGAATTCGGCGATCCGGCGAGTTGGGCTTCCTTCGACGCCTTTCTGGCGGAAAAACGCGCGACCCTCGACCCGACCGCGGGCGCGGGGCTCAGCATACTCACCGGTCAGATCACCTCCCCCACAATGATCCGTCAGCTGGAGACGCTGCTTGCCCGCTGGCCGCTGGCGCGCTGGCACATCACAGAGCCGGTCAACGAGGACAATCGCATTCTCGGCGCCGAGGCGGCCTTCGGCCGGGCACTGATGCCGCAGCCGGATTTCAGCCGCGCAGAAACCATCGTCTCGTTCTCGGATGATTTTCTGGGCCCCGGCCCGCGCCAATCGGTCAACGCCCGGCAATGGAGCCAACGGCGCAAGGCCTTTCGCGTCGGCGACGGCGAGAGCCGCATTCTTGTGGCCGAGGCAAGCCCGAGCCTTACCGGCGCCCGCGCCGACGAGCGGCTGATCGCCGCCGAACAGCGGATGCCGGCCCTGCTGTCGGCACTTGCGGCACGGCTTGGCGTCGTCGATGAGGCGCCGGAACTGATTGAAAGCGAAAGCCGCTGGGTCGACGACGCCGTGTTGAAGGTCGAAGCCCGGCCGGAACGCGCGCTGGTAACGGTCGGGGCGCATCACGCGCCGGCGCTGCATGCGCTTGCCTACCGGATCAACCAGCATCTCGGCGCAATCGGCGAGACGCTCGCCTTCACCGAACCCATCGTCGTAACGCCGGCTGGCCAGCGCGATCTCGACAGCCTGATCGATGACATGGACGCGGGCACGGTCTCGACCTTGATCGTGCTCGACTGCAACCCCGCCTATGCCGGGCCGCCCGCTTTCGCCGAGGCGATGGCCAGGGTCGAAACGTCGCTTCATGCCGGGCTCTACTACGATGAAACAGCCGCGCTCTGTCGCTGGCACCTGCCGATCCCCCACGATCTTGAAAGCTGGAGCGATGCGCGCGCGGCCGACGGCACGGCGAGCGTCCTGCAGCCGCTGGTGCAGCCCTTCTATGCCGTCCGCTCGCCGCATACGCTTCTTGCCAACCTGATGGGCGAAGCCGAGACGGATGCCCGCGCGATGGTGATGGCGACTTGGCGGGAACGGCTTGCGGGCGACTTCGACGCGCAATGGAATGAAGCCCTGTTTGCCGGTTTCGTTGACGGCACGGCGGCCCCGACGATTGCACCAACTGAAGCCGCGGGCGGGCCATTGGCGATGCCGGCCACAGAAAACGCCGCGCTCACACTGCTCATCCAGCCGGACCCGTCGGTCTGGGATGGCCGTTTCGGCAATAATGGCTGGCTTCAGGAAACGCCGAAGCCGATGACCAAGCTGACATGGGGCAATCCGATCCTCATCAGCCCAGCACTTGCTGAACATAAAGGCCTCGCCGCCGGCGACGTCATCCGGCTCCGCCATGGCGAGAGAACGGCGGAAGGCCCGGTCTGGATCCTGCCCGGCCAGCAGGCCGAAACGCTCATTCTCGCCCTCGGCTATGGCCACCGAAGCTTCGGCACGCTCGCCGATGGTCTGGGCACCAATGCCTATCCGCTGGCGGCGGGCGGCACCATGCTGAGCGGGATCACACTGGAGAAAACGGGCGTGCGCGAAAAGCTCGCCTCGACCCAGCTTCACCAGGCAATGGAGGGGCATGATTTCGTCAGGACCGTCACCGCCGAGGCATCGCGTCAGAGGGCCGCAAAGCACGAAGAAAAGCCGGTAAGCTTCTATCCGGAAAAGCCAAAAACCAGCCCGGCCTGGGGCATGTCGATCGATCTTGATGCCTGCATCGGCTGCAATGCCTGCGTCGTGGGCTGCAATGCGGAGAACAATATTCCGGTCGTCGGCAAGGACCTTGTGGCCGAGGGGCGTGAGATGCACTGGCTGCGCATCGACCGCTACTACGAAGGCCCGCCGGAGGCGCCGCTTTCCTATTTCCAGCCCGTGCCCTGCATGCATTGCGAGGATGCGCCCTGCGAGATGGGCTGTCCGGTCAATGCCACCGTCCACAGTTCCGACGGGCTTAACGTGCAGGTCTATAACCGCTGCATCGGCACCCGCACCTGCGCCTCCTACTGCCCCTACAAGGTGCGCCGCTTCAACTGGTTCGACTATACCGGCGACGACCCCGAACAGGTCCGCGCCATGCGCAATCCGCAGGTCACCGTCCGCTCGCGCGGCGTCATGGAGAAGTGCACCTACTGCGTCCAGCGGATCGAGACCGCGCGCATCGACGCCGATCGCGAAAATCGGTCGCTTCGCGATGGCGAGGTGGTTACGGCCTGCCAGCAGGCCTGCCCGACACGGGCGATCAGCTTCGGCGATATCGCCGATCCGGACACCGAGGTCAGCCGACGCAAGGCCGAGGCGCGCGACTACCTGCTGCTGGAAGAGGTCAACACCAAGCCGCGCACGTCCTTTCTCGCGCGGGTGGAGGGGTGATGACGGAGGCAAGGCCACTTTCTGCCGAACGGATCGACGTCGTCACCGACCTGCCGCTCGGCTTTCCGGCACCACGGACGTGGGCGCTCTGCTTCGCCTTCGCGCTGCTGCTGCTCCTCTGCTTCGCCGTCGCCGTCACGGTGCTGTTCTGGCGCGGCGTCGGCGTGTTTGGCAACAATATCCCGGTCGCCTGGGGCTTTCCGATCGTCAACTACATCTGGTTCCTCGGCATCGGCCATGCCGGAACGCTGATCTCTGCGCTGCTGCTTTTGACCGGCGTCGGAAAGCGCAATGCGCTTAACCGCTTTGCCGAGACGATGACGCTCTTTGCCGTCATCTGTGCCGGCCTCTATCCGATCCTCCATCTCGGCCGGCCGTGGCTGTTTTACTGGACGGCCCCCTATCCGAACACGATGAGCATCTGGCCGCAGTTCAAGAGCCCGCTCGCCTGGGATTTCTTCGCCGTGCTGACCTATCTCGTGGCCTCCGCCGCCTTCTGGTATGTCGGCGCGATCCCCGATTTCGCCCGTCTGCGCGACCGGGCAAAGGGCCGCCTCGGGCAGGTCTGCTACGGGCTCGCCGCCCTTGGCTGGCGCGGCTCGATGCGGCACTGGCGGCGCTGGGAACAGGCCTATCGGCTCTGCGCCGGGCTTGCCGTCACGATGGTGTTCATCATCACCGCGGCCTATTCGCTGCTGCTCGGTGGCGGCCCGATCCCCGGCTGGAACTCGTCGATCTTTCCGCCCTATTTCCTCTGCGGCGCGGTATTTTCAGGCTTTGCGGTGGTGGCGGTGATCATGGCGGTGCTGCGCCGCGCCTTCCGGCTCGATGACATTCTCACCGATGCCCATAGCGACCTGATCGGCAAGCTGCTGCTCGCGGTCGGGCTGATGACGGCATACGGCTACCTCGCCGATATCTTCAACGCGCTCTATTCCGGCGAACAATCGGAACTCGAAACGCTGCATGACCGGATTTCCGGCGCCTATGCCTGGAGTTTCTGGGGCGCGGTCATCTGCAATTTCGTGCCGTTGCAGCTGCTCTGGCTGCGGCGCGTGCGGCGAAACAGCCTGCTGCTTGCCGCCATCGGCGTTTCGGTCGCCGCCGGCATGTGGATGGAGCGCTACATGCTGATCGTTACCGGGCTTTACCGCGATCATCTCGTCTCCTCCTGGGGCATGTTTCAGGCAAGCCTCTGGGACTGGGCGCTGTTTGCCGGCATGATCGGCGTCTTCCTGGCGCCGTTCCTGCTGTTCGTCCGCCTGCTGCCGATCGTCTCCGGCTTCGAGCTGAAAAAGGCGTCAGAGGAGGCCCGCCATGCCCGCTGACCGCTCCGAGACGCATTATCACGCCGCAGCCGCCGGCTTCGCCGGACCAGAGGGGCTTGCTTCCCATCTCGCAACATTGCGGCAGCGCGGCTACCGCAAGCTGGACGTTCTCGGCCCTTATTTCTCCAGGGAGATCGCCGATGGGCTCGACGCCGGCAACAACCGCGTTACCTGGATCACGCTCGCCGGCGGGCTTTTCGGCGCGCTCGCCGGGCTCGGCGTGCAGATTTATGCAAATTATGCCTATCCGCTGAATATCGGCGGGCGGCCCGTGTTCGCCTGGCAACCGCTGCCGATCATCACGCTGGAAGTCGCGGTGATGTCGGCCATCGTCTTCGCTGTGATCGGCACGCTTCTGTCCTGCCGGCTGCCGAAGCTGCATCACCCCGACTTCGAAATCCCGGATTTTTCCACGAGCGACCGCTTCTACATCCTCGTCCACGCAACGGACGAGCAATTCGATACCGCTCGAACTCTGGATGACCTGAAGAACCTCGGCGCAGAAACCGTCGCCCTGGTGCCGCTGCCGGAGGCGCCATCATGACCCTGCAGCCCTTGCCCCTTCTCGCCTGCCTTCTCATCCTTGCCGCCTGTGACGGCATGGACCACCAGCCGCGCTATGACGATTATGAGGAAAGCTCGCTCTTCTCCGATGGCAAGGCGCTCCAGCATCCGCCGCAGGGCACCGTCTCGCGCAGCGCCCCGGCCCAAACCGCCGCGCTTCAGACCCGCCCGCCGATGGACCGGGCGTTGCTGGAGCGGGGGCAGGAGCGCTACGCGATCTTCTGCGTGCCGTGTCACGATCCCGCCGGCTACGGCCATGGCCGCATCCCCTCGCGCGGCTTTCCCGCCCCGCCGAGCTTCCATTCCGAACGTCTGCGCAACGTCGATCCGCGTCATATCGTGGATGTCATCACCGAAGGCTATGGCGTGATGTATTCCTATGCCGGCCGCGTGCCGCCACGCGACCGATGGGCAATCGCGGCCTATGTCAAGGCGCTGCAGCTCAGCCAGGATGCGCCGGAGCGGCTGCTATCGGCGGAAGACCGGCAAAAGCTTGCGGAGGCGCGGCCATGACCCTTCGACCAACCGCTCCGTTGATCCGCCTGATTGCCGGCCTGCTGCTGTTGGCGGTCGCCGGATTGCTGATCGCCGACCGGCCGGAACCAGGCCTCGCCGGCCTGCTGACGGCCAGCGTTTTCGCGAGCGCCATCCCGATCGGCGCTGCCTTCCTGCTGCTCGGCATGGCGCTCACTGGCGGGCGCTGGCAGCGCGAGTTCGCCGGGGCGACGGACGGTCTCGCCCGGCTTGCGCCGATCTTCGTCGCCTTTCTGCCGCTGCTACTGTTCTCGCCAGCGCTCTATGGCTGGCAGGGGATGGAGCGCGACTCCACGTTCCGTGCTCTGTTTCTCAACGAATGGTCCTATGCGCTCGTAACGATCGGCCTCCTGCTGGCACTGCTGATCGCGCCATGGTGCGCGACGCGCTCCCGCGCCACAGCGGCCGTTGCCCTCATCCTGTTCGTCATCCTGCAGGGGCTGGCGACAAGTCTGTGGCTGATGCCGCTCGCGCCGGGCTATTTTTCCTCCGGCTTCGCGCTCTATGTGCTGTCGCTCCAGGTCAGTATCGCGCTCTGCCTGCTCGTGCTTTCAGCCCCTGCAGCGCGCACGCCGCTCTCCGGCACGCTGCTGCTGGTCGCCGTGCTGTTCTGGCTCTATTTCGCCTACATCCAGTATTTCGTGTCCTGGAACGTCAATTCCGCCGCGGGGCTCGAATGGTTCGAACCGCGCAGCGCGGGGCTCTGGCGCTATGTCGAATACCTGCTGGCAGCAAGCGGCGCAGTGCCCGCAGCGCTGCTGCTCTTCCCCCCGATCCGCCAGTCGCGACGCTGGGCGGTGGCGCTCGCCGCCATCATCCTCGCCGGCAAGATAGTCGAATGCCTCTGGCTTGCACTTCCCGGCCGCGGCGGCCTTGCCGTAGCATTCCTTTCCGGCGCGGGCCTGATGCTCGCGGCAAGCGCCGGGTTTCGCCTGCCACGGGAGGCCGGGCCATGAGCGAGAACAATAAAGGCGCCAAGTATGAACAGCGCGATGTCTCCGTCCGCATGGTCCTTTATGCCGGCGCCATCCTCGTGGTCTTCGTGGCCGTGTCGCTGGCCTTCGTCGCTTTCCTCACCGGCCTTTTCAGCGTGCCGGATCGCGAACCGACGCCCGTCCGGACCGCCGAAAGGCCCGTCGCCGGCCCACGGCTGGAAGTCTATCCGAAGGCCGATCTTGACGCGCTGAACGCAAACAACCGACGCCTTGTCGAAACCTACGGCCGCAGCGAGGACGGCCGCATCCGCATTCCCGCCGCTCGCGCCATCGACATCCTCGCCGACCGCGGCTGGCCGAACGATACCAATGGAGATGGCCGATGACGAAGCTCCCGTTCCTGGCATTGCTCCTCGCGCTTCTAGCCGTTCCAGCACTCGCCGCCCGCGACGCCAATTTCGACCCGTTCGGGCTTGCGGGCATTGACGAGCGGCCGGACGCCGAGATCCCCCTCGATCTGCCTTTCCGGAACGCCGACGGCGAGACGGTGACGCTCGCCGAACTTGCCGACGGAAAGCCGATCGTGCTGGTCCCGGTTCTGCACGACTGCCCGAACATCTGCGGCGTGACGCTGTCGGGCGTCATGCAGGCGATCCGGGCGCAGGAATTCAAGCCGGGCGAGGATTTCACCATGATCGCCTTCGGCATCGATCCGGCCGAAGGGCCGGAGGTTGCCCGCGCCGATCTCGCAGTGCTGCAAAAATCCTTCCCGGACATCGATATGACCGGCGTTTACGCGACGACCGGCACGAAGGAGAACATCCGCGCGGTCACCGATGCGCTCGGCTATCGCTATGCCTATGACGAGCGCATCAGCCAGTACGCCCATGTCGCCGCCACCGCCTTCCTGACCCGCGACGGCCATTTGAGCCGCTGGATCTATGGCCTCACGCCGCAGCCGACCGACATGAAGCTGGCGCTGACGGAGGCCGGCGAAGGCAGGATTGGCGACTGGGGCGACCAGATCCTGCTGCTCTGCTACCACTATGACCCCGTCACCGGCCGCTATGGCTCGCTGGTGCAATCCATGCTGAGGATCGGCGGCGGACTGACGGCGCTCGCGGGCGGCGGACTGATCGCGGTGGCGCTGGTGCGCGAGCGCCGGAAGCGGAAGGAGGCAGCGGAATGAGCGATTTCATCGCGCTCTGGCCACAATCCGCCTCCGCCTATAGCGGCCGGATCGACCTTTTGATGTGGGTGTTCACGGCGCTCGTCGTGGCGCTCTCGGCGCCGGTCTTCATCCTGATCGCCTATTATGCCTGGAAATACCGTGCCGGCCGCAAGGCGGACCGCAGCGACCGGGTCAACCGCAACACTTTGCTGGAGATCTCCTGGGCGCTGATCCCTTTCATCCTGATCGTCATCCTTTTCGTCTGGTCGACGCGGATGTTCTTCACCGTCCATCAGCCGCCGCCGGATGCGATGGAGATCAACGTCGTCGCCAAGCAGTGGATGTGGAAATTCGAGCATGCCGGCGGCCAGCGCGAGATCGACGAACTGCATGTCCCGGTCGGCGAGCCCGTGCGCCTGTCGATGGCCTCGCAGGATGTGATCCACAGCCTCTACATTCCGGCGCTGCGGCTGAAGCAGGATGTGGTTCCCGGCCGCTATACCTCGCTCTGGTTCACAGCCGATAAGCCCGGCACCTACCACCTCACCTGCGCGGAATTCTGCGGCGCCGACCATTCGGAGATGACCGGCCGTTTCATCGTCATGGAAAAACCCGCCTTCGCCGCCTGGCTGGAACAGGCGGGAACCGATGCGTCGCTGGCGGCGGAGGGCGAAAAACTCTTCCGCAGCAATGGTTGCAGCGGTTGCCACGGCCCCGCCGCCACCGTGAAGGCGCCCGATCTCGAAGGGCTTTACGGCAGCCCGGTTCCGCTTGCCGACGGCAGCATGGTGACGGCCGATGACCAGTATATCCGCGACAGCATCCTGTTGCCGCAATCCGAGATCGCCGCCGGCTATCCGCCGATCATGCCGACATTCAAGAACGTGCTGAGCGAGGACGAGGTGATGAAGCTCGTCGCCTATATCAAGTCGCTCGCCACGACGGAGGACACGCCGTGACCGCCAACCCGCCAAGCTATCTCAATGCCGGCCATACCATCCGCTCCTGGCTGCTGACGACCGATCACAAGCGCATCGCCGTTCTCTATCTGGTTTCGGTGACCTTCTTCTTCCTGGTCGGCGGGGCAGCCGCCGGGCTGGTGCGCGCCGACCTTTTGACGCCCGAAGGCGATTTGCTGACCAATGAGGGCTATAACCGCGCCTTCACGCTGCACGGCGTCATCATGGTCTGGTTCTTCCTGATCCCGTCAATCCCCAATGTCTTTGGCAATTTCCTGATCCCGCTGATGATCGGGGCGCGCGATCTCGCCTTTCCCAGGCTGAACCTTCTGAGCTGGTACATCTATATCCTCGGCGGCCTGTTCACGTTGATCGTGCTGCTTGTCGGCGGCGTCGATACCGGCTGGACCTTCTATACGCCGTTGTCATCGATGTTCTCGAACGGCAATGTCGTGCTGGTTGCCGCCGCCGTGTTCATCGTCGGCTTTTCGTCGATCTTGACCGGCCTCAACTTCATCGTCACCATCCACAGGCTGCGCGCGCCCGGCATGGGCTGGGGACGCATGCCGCTGTTCGTCTGGTCACACTACGCCACCTCGATCATCCTGGTGCTGGCAACGCCGGTGCTGTCGATCACGCTGGTGCTGATTGCGGCCGAACGGCTGTTCGGCCTCGGCATCTTCGATCCGTCACTCGGCGGCGATCCGCTGCTGTTCCAGCATCTCTTCTGGTTCTACAGCCACCCGGCGGTCTACATCATGGTGCTGCCGGCGCTCGGCGTTATCAGCGAACTTGTGGCCGCCGCCGCCCGCAAGCCGGTCTTCGGCTACAGCTTCGTCGCCGGCTCATCGATTGCGATCGCGATCATCGGCTTCTTCGTCTGGGGCCACCACATGTTCGTCTCCGGTCAGTCGATGTATGCAAGCGCGGTGTTCTCGTTTCTGAGCCTCGCCGTCGCTGTTCCCTCCGGCATCAAGGTCTACAACTGGACGGCGACGCTCTACAAAGGCAATATCCTGCTCGATCCGCCCTTCCTGTTCGCCATGTCCTTCATCGGGCTCTTCGTCGTCGGCGGGCTGACGGGGCTGGCGCTGGCGATGCTCTCCATCGACGTGCATGTCCACGACACCTATTTCGTCGTCGCCCACTTCCACTACATCATGGTCGGCGGCACGATCTCGGCCTATTTCGGCGCGCTGCATTTCTGGTGGCCGAAGATGTTTGGGAGGATGTACCCGCTCACCTGGGGCCGGATCACCGCGGCCACGATCTTCTTCGGCTTCAACCTGACATTTTTTCCGCAGTTCATCCTCGGTTTTCTCGGCATGCCGCGGCGCTACCACGTCTATGCGCCGGAGTTCCAGACGCTGCATGTCCTCTCGTCCGCAGGCTCCACCCTGCTCGGCTTAGCCTACCTGCTGCCCTTCGTCTATCTCGGCTATTCGCTCGTCGCTGGCAAGCGCGCGAGCGCCAATCCCTGGGGCGCGACCGGGCTCGAATGGACGGTACCCTCGCCGCCGCCGAAGCATAATTTCGTCGAGATACCGACCGTCACCGGCAGGCCCTACGATTATCCGGTCGACAAGGAGGACAGAAGATGACCGAGGATCTGCCGCGCCTGAAGGAGCCCTACAGCACGCGCGGGCAGCAGCGCGAGGCCGACATGCTCGGCGTGTACCTGTTTCTCGCAAGCGAGATCATGCTGTTCGGCGGCCTGTTCGCCGTGATCTTTATCGCCCATTTCCTCCACCCGGAAGAATTTGTCGCGGCATCGAAGAAGATGCATGTGGCGATCGGTACCGCCAACACGATGATCCTGTTGACATCGAGTGCTCTGGTGGCGATCGCGGTAAAGGCGGCGCGTGCCGGCCATGCCCGGCCGGTCTGGCGCTGCCTTGCGCTTTCGGCACTGCTCGGCGTCGCCTTCCTCGGCCTCAAGGCCTATGAATACTGGAGCGAATATCAGGATGGCCTGCTGCCTTTGCCGGGCGCCCGAACCGATTTCACCTCTCCCCGCGAGCATCTGTTCATGAACATCTACCTGATCGCAACCTCGCTCCATGCACTGCATCTGACGATCGGCATCGTGGTGCTGAGCCTGTTCGCATGGCTCGTCCGTTCCCGACGCGTGAAGCTCCCGGCAGGCGCCACGGCCACCGAGACGGCGGCGACCTACTGGCATCTGGTCGACATCATCTGGATCTTCCTGTTTCCCGTCCTCTACCTCGCGCGGTGATCGCTATGCGCCAATATCTGCAGACCTCCGTTATCTGGCTGCTCCTCGCCCTCCTGCTGGGCCTGACGGTGCTGGCAAGCCATGTGCTCACCGGCCCCGTCAGCCTGTTCGCAGGCCTGTTCATCGCGGCGATGAAGGCGGGACTTGTCCTCTGGTTCTTCATGGGCATGCGCCACGAGACGCCGATGATCCGCCTATTCGGCACAGGAGCGCTGTTCTGGCTTGCAGCACTGCTTCTACTCAGCTTCATCGACTATCTGTCGCGGGGTGCCGTCTGACGGGAAGGGCCTGCTTGAAACAAAATACGCCGAAAGGTGTTCGGTCACTAAACAGCTTGTTCAATCGAACCTCGCCCGCAGCAAACAGAAAGGAACGATCCCGTGCCTGTCTGGATCCATATTCTCTCCATTCTTTCGCTGATCGTCGCGATCGCCTGTGCCTTCATCATCGCGCTCGACCTAAACCGTCATCCGCAGCACATGTGGATCATGAACCTCGTCTGGCCGCTGGTGGCGCTTTTCGGTTCCGTGGCCGCGCTCTGGGCTTATTTCCGCTATGGCCGGCTCGCAACAGCCGCCGCGCACCACGAGGCGATGGAGCACGGCCGAAAGCCACCGAGCCAGACCGAGACGCCATTTTCGGCCATGGTCGGCAAGGGAGCGGCCCATTGCGGCAGCGGCTGCGCGCTGGGCGACCTGATAGCCGAATGGCTGGCCTTCTTCGTGCCGGCGGTAGCCGTCTGGTTCGGCTGGCAGACGATCTTTGCGGAGAAGATGTTCGCCGTCTGGGTGCTGGACTATTTCTTCGCCTTCTCGCTCGGCGTCGTGTTCCAGTATTTCACGATCAAGCCGATGCGCGGCCTGTCTGTCGGCCAAGGCATCATCCAGGCGATCAAGGCCGACTTCCTGTCGTTGACGGCCTGGCAGGTCGGCATGTACGGCTTCATGGCCTTCGCCCAGTTCTTCCTCTTCCGCCACCTCCTCGGCATCAAGCTGGAGGTCCCGACCGTCGAGTTCTGGTTCATGATGCAGATCGCCATGTGGGCCGGCTTCGCCACCGCCTATCCGGTCAACTGGTGGCTGCTTTCGAGAGGCATCAAGGAGAAGATGTGATCGCAAGGCCCGAAGCTTTTTTGCACGATCAGGGCTGGCGCGATATGAACGGCCAATGGCCCTGACGAATCCTTGGCCCGACCAGCGCGACAGGAACCCGCATGACGCTCACTCCAAGAACCTTCCTGACTGTCGGCGTAAGCGCCTCGGCGCGGGATATTGCCGCCGTGGAGCGCTTCTTTCGGGGCCTGCCGCAAGACCATGATATGGCATTTGTGCTCCTGATCCACCACCACAAGGAAGCGGGAGACCTGGTCGAGACCCTGCGCAGCCTGACGTCGATGCGGGTGATGAAGGCAGAGGATGGCCAGCAGCTGGAGAAGCACAACGTCTATCTCGCCACTGAAGATACCTCGCTTTCGATCCGGGACGGCGCCTTCTGCCAGCTGCCGCCCTCGGAGACCTCCGACCTGCGCCCCGCCGATACGCTGTTGAGTTCCATCGCAAAGGACCAGGGCGATCATGCCGCCGCGGTGATCCTCTCGGTCCCGGATGGCATGCTCGGCGCCAAGGCGATCAAGGAACAGGGCGGCCTCACTCTCGCGCAGACGAGTGATACTTCATCGGCAAAATCAGGGTTCTTCCGCAACGCGCTGCGCGAAAGCGTGATCGACATCACTGACGATGCCGCGAGCATGGGCCAGCGGCTCGCCGACTACGCCCGCGGGTTTGTCCTGCTCGCCGATCTCGAACGCGACGACGATCACATCGACCGCATTCTCGATGCCGCTCGCCTGTCGATATGTTCGGTGCTGAAGGAACATACCGGACACGACTTTTCGGGCTACAAGACCAAGACCTTCCTGCGCCGCGTCCGTCGCCGCATGCAGCTGAAGAATATCGAAAAGATCGATGACTATCTCGATTTCTTTCAGAAGGAAAAGGAGGAGGTCGACGCCTTCTATCGCGACCTGCTGATCAATGTCACGAGCTTCTTCCGTGATGCCAGGGCGTTTGAGATCCTCGCAAGCGACGTCCTGCCGCGCATCTTCAAGAGCAAGGGCGCTTCCGACAGCGTCCGCATTTGGGTGCCGGGATGCGCGACCGGCGAGGAGGTCTATTCGATCGCCATTCTGGTGCGGGAATACCTGAACGCGCATGACGGGCCGAAGCCGCGCATCCAGATCTTTGCAACCGATATCGATGAGGACGCGCTGACGATCGCGCGGGCCGGCCGCTATCCGGAAATCCTGCTCGAGGGCGTATCCGCGGAACGCCGGCGCCGGTTCTTCAACCGTGACGGCAACACCTATGTGGTCAAGAACGACATCCGCGAACTGTGTATCTTTTCGCCGCACAGCGTCATCCAGGACCCGCCCTATTCACGCATGGAGCTTGTGTCCTGCCGCAACCTGCTGATCTATTTCGGCCCGGAGCTACAGAACCGGGTGATCCCGACCTTCCATTATGCGCTCAAGCCTACCGGCTATCTGTTTCTCGGTACATCCGAAAGCGTCGGCCGCCACAGCGATCTCTTCACGCCGGTGGACAAGCGCAACCGCATCTATCAGGCAAGCCCCTACGCCAACCCGACCAGCCATCTGCGCCATTTCTTCGGCGAAACGCCTGGCGTGACGCGCAATATCAGCGGACGCGGAGAGAGCCGTCGCTCGTCGAGCTTCGCGCTGACGACAAATGTCGAAAAGCAGGTGCTGGAACACTTCTCCCCGCCCCATGTCGTCACCGACAAAGATGGCGACATCGTCTACTATTCCGCCCGCACCGGACAGTTCCTCGAGGCCCAGCAGGGCCTGCCCAACCGCCAATTGCTGGCGATGGCGAAATACGGTCTGCGGCTTGAGCTGAGGGCCGCCTTCGCAGAGGCGGTAGCCCGCGGCGAAAGGGTTGTTCGTGAAAACGTCGCATTCGAGCAGGCCGGAGACCGCGCGAAGATCGTGCGGATCACCGTCGAGCCCCTAAGTCACGAAAAGGACGTCGCCGACCCGCTCTATCTGGTGCTTTTCGAGACGACCGGCACCAAGCCCGAACTTTCCGACCGGCAAACGCCGCCGCCCGGTGCCGACGCGATCGCGGGACTGGAGCGCGAACTCCAGGAAACGCGCGAGCGCATGCACTCAACCATCGAGGAATACGAGACGGCGCTTGAGGAGTTGAAGTCCTCCTACGAAGAACTGATGTCGGTGAACGAGGAGGCGCAATCGACGAACGAGGAGCTCGAAGCCTCCAAGGAGGAAATGCAGTCGCTGAACGAGGAACTGGGCACGATCAATGCTGAGCTCAACAGCAAGATTGAGGAGCTCGGCCAGGTCAACAACGACCTGAAACACCTCTTCGCCAGCACCGAGATCGCCACGATCTTTCTCGACAAAAGCCTTGTCGTTCGGAATTTCACGCCTGCGGCGAGCGTTCATTTCAACCTCAGAAGCCACGACGTCGGCAGGCCCCTCACCGAGCTGTCGAGCACGCTCGATTATCCCGACCTCGCAGACGACCTCGCGACGGTTCTGAGAACGGAAACCGGGCTTGAAAGACATATCCCGCAGGATGGCGGCGCGCGGACCTATCTCGCCCGCATCCTGCCGTACCGCACTGCCGACGGCACAACCGACGGCGCCGTGTTCACACTCACCGACATCACCAATCTCAAGGAAGCGGAAGCGCATCAACAGGTGCTGATCTCCGAGCTCAATCACCGGGTCAAGAACATGCTGGCGGTTGTCTCGGCCGTGGCCGACCAGATGCTCGATTCCTCTTCGTCCATGGAGCAGTACCACAGAGCACTGATCGGACGGCTCGATGCCATGTCGCGCGCCTATGTGCTGCTGTCGCGCGAGCAATGGCGCCAGGCCTCGATCCGCCAGATTCTGACGGCCGGACTTGAACCCATCAGCCTGCCACGGATCATCCTAGACGGCCCGGAGCTGAAAGTCGCGCCGGAAACCAGCCTGGCGCTTGGCATGGTGGTTCACGAGTTGGCGACGAATGCGGCCAAATACGGCGCACTCAGCACCAACGACGGCACGGTCGAAATCTCCTGGCTGGTCGGCGACGGCCAATTCCAGATGAACTGGCACGAAAAATGCGAGGTTTCGATCGACCCGCCCGAAAGCCATGGCTTCGGCAGCAGCCTCATCAAGGGCGAGATCTCGTACCGCCTCGGCGGGACCTTCGAGACCGAATATGCCCCCTCTGGGCTGATCGCCACGATCCGCATACCGTTCGAAAAGCTGAATGCCGCTGAGGAATAGGGCCTTCAGGCCGATCTTGCACAGGGGGGTATCTTTTGCCGGACAATGCGCCTATGCTCTTCGCCAAGGTTGCAACATCTATCCATGCCGGACAAGCACTTGCGAAACCCGCGAGCATGCATCCAAGGGAACAGCAACCGTTCCCGCGCGTGCTGTCCAGGAAGCCGGCCACTCCATCGAGACACCTGCTTTTTAGGAAAGTTCAGTCGCGAATGCGTTTGGATCACCGACCGTTTTCGGCTGGTGAGCCCTGCGTCGTGCATACTGACATTCACCGAATTGGAGACCTCAGATGCAATACCAACCGGAAATGCCGGACCAGGATATCCAGGACCTCGATGACCATGCCCTGCAGGGAAACCTGGGCAGGCTGCGCGGATCGCGGATCCTGATCGTGGAGGACGAATACCTGATCGCCCGAAACCTTTCCCGCACCTTCGAAAAGGTCGGAGCCCGCGTTCTGGGTCCCGTTGCCTCAATCGCGCAGGCGATCCCGCATCTCGGCAAGGCCGATGCCGCCGTCCTCGACATCAACCTCGACGGCACGCCGGTGTTTCCGCTGGCGGATATCCTGCACCAGAACCACACGCCCTTCGTGTTCTTCTCCGGATGCGCCGAGATCGTCATCCCAGATCGCTTCCGCTTCATCAGTGCGCTACCGAAACCGAACGGCATCCGCGAGATCATCGCCTCTCTCGTTTCGACCTATGATCGCCCGGGAACGGACAGTACCCGCGATGAAGGCGAGGACGTAACGGCACTCGTGCCAAGCCTGCGGCTCGCGGCGCGTCTATTGATCACCGACGATGCGGCCGCCGACAGGCTCGTCGAACGGACGCTCGAGCACGCGATCACCCATGTGGACGACAAGCCCGCCGATGCCTCACGCCTCGAATGGCTGCTTTCGGCGCTCGAGGACATGCGCCTGAACGACGGCCGGAGCGTTTTGAACTAGGCCCCGCCCGGTCCCGCCGATGCCTTGGTGACGGGCACTTGGCGTTCGACCCAGATCTTCTGGACGAGCACGAAGGCGACGACCGTCAGCGGTGCGCTTAGCAGAAGGCCACCGACACCGAGCAGCGCGCCGAAAGCCAGAACTGCGAAAATCATCACACCCGGTGGAATATGCACCGACCGTTTCTGGATCAGCGGCGCGATCAGCACGCCTTCTGCCTGCTGGATCACCAGATAAAGCAAGACCACCCAGACGGCATCCCAGATGCCGCCGGTCAGCGCCACGGCGATGGCCGGAACGGCGCTGGCGATCGGTCCGATATAGGGCACGATCTCGAGAACGCCGGCAATCAGCCCAAGCGCGAAGGCAGATGAGATGCCGAGGCTGACGAGCCCCGCCGTGGTCAACACGCCGATGATCACCATCGCCACGAGCTGGCCGGCAAACCAGTGAAAAAGCGCATTCGAAAGCGCCGAAAGCAGATCGTCGACCCTGGCCCGCGCGCGCATCGGCGCCAGAGCCAAGAGACCGCGCCGATAGACCGCCGGATCCACCGCGAAGTAGATCCCGCCCGCGACCATCAGCAGGGTTCCGGCCGCCGCGGAAACAAGACCTGTCGAAAAGCCCGTGATGTTGCCGACCATTGCGCTGTCCCCGATGAGAGATTGTGCGTGGGCGCCGATCCAGTCTTCCAGTTCACCGAGGTCGATATAGTCGCTGACGTCCGACATCGTCTGCGGCAGTTCACCAGCAAGCCGCGTCATTTCGGATGCAATGCGAGCGCCGAGGAAAAAGAAAAAACCCGAGAGCGACAGAGCAAAGATCAGCACCGTGGCGATCAGGCACAGCCGGTATCCGATGCCGGAGCGCTTGCTCAGCATCGCGGCGGAGCGGACAAGCACCAGCGCGATCAGGCTCGCCCCCAGCACCATCAGAAGCAGATTGGCGAGTTTCCAAGCGACAAGCGCGAGCAACCCAAGCGCCACAACGGCTACGATATTCGGCAGCAGCAGGCCACGCCTGGTGCGGTCATCGTTTGTTGATGTCGTGATAAGCGTCTCCCTGAAACCTCGTTCGCCCGCCTAATCCGATCCGGCACGATATGTTCCAGGACCGCATCAACGGATTGCCCGGAACAAACATGCCACCATCACGATTAGGCAACACGTGTCGCAACAGAGGTTCCAAACCATGACATCATTGCCTATCCACGCAACGCCAGACCACCGCACCGTGGTCTTCAAAACGGTGAACAATGCCACGGTGACGGTCACCTTTCCGCAGCCGGTCGAAAACCCGGAATATTCCGCCCGCTCAGTGATCACCCGGTTGGGGGATTCCATAACGAGAAGCGAGCTCGAGGCCGAGCAGGAAAGCGCGCTAGAGGAAGGACTGGAAGACAGTTTTCCGGCGAGCGATCCCGTTTCCGCCAGCATCACCACGGTACTTCCCAAGGGGCATAACGGCGAAAGCTGATTGACCGCACCGGGCCGGGAACATTTCCCTGAACGTCCTGTTAGGGCTGGTCAATACGCCAACAAGGGAGAGGCATCCATGGCTGAGAAAACACTCAACGACCTGTTCTACGAAACGCTGCGCGACATTTATTATGCGGAGCGCAAGATCGTGAAAGCCCTGCCGCGCATGGCCCATGCAGCCAATGATGACAAGCTGAAGCAGGCCTTCGGTCACCATCGCGAAGAGACCGAGGATCACATCAGCCGCCTGGAGGACATTTTCGAAATCCTCGAAAAGCCGGCGCGCGGTCGCACCTGCGACGCGATCAACGGCATCCTCGATGAAGGCGACGAAGTGATGCAGATGTTCAAGGGCACAGCCGCCCTCGATGCCGGCCTTGTTGCCGCGGCGCAGGCCGTCGAACATTACGAGATCGCCCGCTATGGCACGCTGAAGACCTGGGCCAAGCGCCTCGGCCATGATGACGTGCAGGCGCTGCTCGAGCAGACGCTTTCGGAAGAAGGCAACGCTGACAGCAAGCTGACAGAGATCGCCGAAACGGCAGCCAATGCCGAGGCGGAAAAGAAGGTCGCCTAAGCGCGGCCGGGAGTGGGTGCGCCACTTCGAAGCCCGTCGCTTGCGAGCGGCGGGCTTTTCTTTGTGTGCGGAAATAATAAGCAAGAGCGTAGAGGCAGGCAACAACTCGGCTAGCCTGCCCCTCACCTGACTATCGATCGTTGTTGTTCAGCTGCGATGCCGGGGAATCGAAATTGCCCTCGGGCCTGACCCGCAAGTTGTTCTGAACATGGGAGACGCCGGAGACGCTGTCGGCGCAGTCTTCGGCACGGCGCTTCTGCCGCCGGCCAATGACGTAGCCGTCAAGCGTCACTTCGCCATTTTCGACGGAGACGGAGATGTCGCTTGCGTCCAGTGTCGGTTCGTCGGTCAGGCGGTCGTGCACATCCTCGTTGATACGATCGTCGGAGCGTTTGTAGCCGCGCGGCCCCTTGCCGCTATGGTCGGCCTCGCGGCGCTGCTCGGCATCGTCATCGCCGAACCAGGACTGAACCTCGTCACTGGCCTTGTCCCAGAAATCTCGGTCATCGCGACCTCGGCCGCGCCTGCGGTTATCGCCGCCGCCGTAATATCGGTCCGAACGGGTACGGGCCGGCGGATAAAGTCCGGGAAAGACCGGATAACCGAATTCGTCGTAATCGGAATAATAGCGATCCTCGTCATAGCGTGGATTGCCTTCTCGGCCGCGACGATCGCCATAGCCGAGATCGTCGGTCTGCCAGTCCTCGTGCGCCGGGCGGCCGCGCCATGGGCGCGACGGCATGTTCCGCTCGCGATCGCGCATCTGTCTGAATCTGTCGTCTGCCATTTTTCTACTCCCTGTTTCCTCTTTTCTCGAGGTGGCGACCAAACAGGGAAACCGGCGCAATGTTCCTGAATTATTTGGCCCTATTGCGTTTCGCCGAGCTCCTCGAGCAGCAACTGGCGGGCCCGGTTGATGCGGCTCTTGACGGTACCGATGGCGCAGCCGCAAATCTCGGCGGCGTCGATATAGCTTTCGCCAAGTACCATCACCAGGATGAACATTTCGCGGTAGTGCGGGGGAATGCGCGAGAGCGCATCCATCAGTTCCTGACCGCGCATCGACCAGTCCTGCGTCGCATCATGCTGCGGCAAACCGGCAACGCAGTCCTCCGCCCCGGGCGCCTCGCGGTTCCTGGCCTTGATCTGGGTGTAGAAGGTGTTGCGCATGATCGTGAACAGCCACGACTTCAGCCGCGTTCCGGGCTTGAACTTGTCGAGGTTGGCGATGCCCTTCAGCATCGTCTCCTGAACCAGATCATCGGCATCGTTCGGATTTCGGCAGAAGGTCCGGGCAAAGGCCCGCAGCGCAGGGATGAGATCGACAATCTCCTGGTGTTGCTGGCGCGTCAAATCTTTATCGTGCTGGTTCATCGCCAACTCCCTGGATACCTGTGATCCTCGGAGAGCAACGAACCAGGTAGCGCTGTGGTTCCTTACTTTCTGGCTGAACGTCGTTTGGCGCTCTTCCTGAACGTGAAATGGCGGTCGAGGCCGCCATTCTTTTCGCATGGTCCGGAAGGCCCGATCAACCGCCGCCGGTGACCGGGAGCACTTCACCGGTGATGTAGCTCGCCGTGTGCGACGATGCGAGAAAGACATAGGCCGGGGCCAGTTCCTCCGGTTGCGCCGGCCGTTTCATCGGTACCGATCCGCCGAACTGCGCGATGTCTTCCGCTTCCCGATCCGAGGGGTTGAGCGGCGTCCAGACCGGGCCAGGCGCGACGGCGTTGACCCTGATGCCGCGCGCGATCAGGCTGGATGCGAGCGAGCGGGTGAAGGCGTGTATGCCGCCCTTGGTGATCGAATAGTCGAGCAGCTGCGCCTTGCCGTGCAGGCCGACGACCGAACCGCTGTTCACAATCGCCCCGCCCTCGCCCATCTGCGGCACAGCGGCCCTGCACATATTGTAGAGACCGTAGAGATTGGTTTTCATCGTCTGGTCGAAATGCTCTGCCGAAAGGTCTTCCAGCTCATTCGCGTGGACCTGAAAACCTGCATTGTTGACCAGAATATCGAGCTTGCCGAGCGTGGTCACAGCCTCATCGACAAGGCTGCGGCAATAGTCGAGGTCGGCGATATCGCCGCGGCTCAGGATACAGCGGCGCCCTTCCGCCTCGACCGCACGCTTGGTCTCCTCGGCATCGGTATCTTCGGAGAGATAGGAGACGACGATATCCGCGCCTTCGCGGGCATAAAGGATCGCGACGGCGCGCCCGATGCCGGAATCAGCACCCGTGATGATCGCTACCTTGTCCTTGAGTTTTTCGGAGCCCTTGTAATACGGCGCGTCGTACATCGGGCGCGGCTCCAGCTCATGCTCCTGACCAGGTTTTGGCAGGCTCTGCTCGGGTAGCGGCGGCTCCGGATAGTTTCGGGCGCCTGCCTGCATAGCGCCACTGTTGCCCGATGACGTTCCACGCTGGTCGCGCTCGTGGATTTCCTCCTGGATATCGCGCTGGTGATCCGCGGTCCGTTCGCTCGGTTGCTCGTTTGTCATCTCTGGTCCTTTCGCTGGTGTCGATCTGGAGTGGTGCTGTTCGGCTCGTCGCCTTCCTCGTCGTAGAGACGCTCGATGGAGGCGTCGCTTTCCGCCCGTTCCCGGCGCGAATAACGGCGTTCGCGGTACTTGCCATAGGCGATGGCGCCTCCAAGCAGCACCGGGCCGACGGCAACCGCGAAAAGCCAGAGGGCTACGGAGAGAGACATTGGCTTTCCTTTCGGTCGTGATCGCCCCCGAACAGGAAGAAGGCGTCGATGTTCCCGTTCGCGGCCGACAAAAATCCGGGAACAACCTTCGTTCAGATCAGTTCTGCGGCACCTCAGTTGAAAGAAAGGAAAGAATATGGCCCCGTCCTTCCGTCGCTATTCAAAGGAAGCCGCAACCCGCGACACTGTTCTCCTGCGCGTCATCCAGCGCGGCGATCGCCCCGTCGGCTTTGTCGATTCGATCGACTTTGGCAACGAGGACACGCCCTACTACCCGACCGAGGAACTCCCCATGCCCGACGCCATCCGCCTAGCGGAGAACCGCAACGACACCGGCGGACCGATCATGGTCGAACTTGAGGAAGATGCCGAATGGAACCCGGAATGGGGCACGCTGGAATGAACGGGCTGCCGAAGCCATCGGTCCTCGAGGACAAGACCCTGTCGCTGCTGCGGGAGGGCTATCTCTTCCTGCCGCAGCGGCTTGCGCAACGCGAGCCGCCGATCTGGCGCACGCGGCTGATGCTGCGCGATGTCGTCTGCCTCGCCGGTCCCGAAGCCGCAGAGCTATTCTATGCCGGCGACACCGTCACCCGCCGTGGTGCAATGCCGGGTACGACGCTGCGACTGCTTCAGGACAAGCACAGCGTTCAGCAGCTCGACGGAACGGCCCACCGCAGGCGCAAGGCGATGTTTGTCCGCATGCTGGTCGATCATCCCACGAGCGTCGATGACCTCTTGCTCCGGTTCAGGGACGCCTGGATTCGGAGGCTGCCGCAGTGGGAACAGCGGGGTCAAGTGAGGCTTTCCGAGGTCGCGGAGACTACACTCACCGAGGCGGCCCTCTCATGGGCAGGGCTGCCCGCCACCCGTCATGCCGTGATGCGCGACGCGCGAGCGCTTTCCGGCATGGTTGCCAATGCGGGACGCTTTGGCCCGCAAACCGCGCTGGCGCTGCTGCGCCGCAGCCGGATGGAAAAGCGTTTACGGGGAGAAATAACGGCCCTGCGGGCCGGTAGGCGGGCGGTCCGCGAGGGCGCGCCGATCGCAGACATCGCCAGTCATCGTGACTGCGACGGCCGGGAGCTGCCCGCCTCCGTCGCTGCGGTCGAATTGCTGAATGTCGTGCGGCCGATCGTAGCCGTCGCCCGCTATGTCACCTTTGCCGGGCTGATGCTGCATCACAAGCCCGCCTGGCGCGAGCGTTTTGCCGATGGTAGCCGCGAGGGCCTCTCCCAGTTTGCCGAAGAGGTGCGGCGCTTTTCACCTTTCTTTCCCTTCATCGGCGGCGTCCTGACGCGTGAGGCCGAGATTTACGGCCATCGCCTCGAGCGAGGCCAATGGTTGCTGTTCGACCTCTACGGAACTTGCCACGATCCACGCTGGTTCAGCGAACCGCAGGACTTCCGTCCCGAGCGTGACCTGTCCTGGCAGAAGGACAAGAGCCGCTTTGTGCCTCAGGGCGGCGGTGACGCCACCCAATCGCATCGCTGTCCCGGTGAGAAGGTCACGGTTGCGCTGATTGCCGAAGCGGTGCGACTGATGACGCATGAGATGACCTTTGACGTCCCCGCGCAAAACCTCGAAGTTCCACTCGCAACCGTGCCGACCGGCCCCGCGAGCGGCCTCCTTCTCGACAATATCCGCAGGCGCTGAACACCCTATTCTGCGGCGAGACCGTTTGCCTCGATGCCGGGACTTCCAGAAACAAATTTCAGGTCGTCCGTGGAATGTCCCCCGAACAGCCCCGCTTCCAGTGCGGCCGCGATGAAGGCCTCGCGTGCAAGCGCGAGCCAGCCCGGCCCCGCGAGTGCGAGATCGCAATAGGTCACAGCCGTGGCGTAGTGCGGGCCCGCCCTCCAGGGCCAATGCCCCGACAACAGGCTCCTGGCCTCCGCCGGCCCGGTGACGGCAAGCGGATGTCCGTCGCCAAACCTTAGGTAGACCGGCGCGATCCATTGGGCGAAAATGCCTGACATGCTCTGATCCTCCATCTGAACGCTTCCGCGTCCGCTAGTCCTTGCGTTTTGTCTTCGGGGCGTCGGTCAGGTCGCGCTTGCGCGGATCCTTGAGATTTTCCCGCATAGCATCGCGATCCTTTTCGGGATCGTCCTTTGCGGGCCGATAAGCGCTCGGGCGGCTTTCCTCTGGCCCCTCCCAGCGCGGCCGTTCATCGCTTGTGCCCGGACGGGCGGCGGATGGCTTCCTGTTCATGACACATGCCTCCTGTTTTCCGATCCGATGCGAACCATGGACGGAGCAATTTGTTCCTGTCAGTTTTTCTGGAACAATAAATCGGGGTCATTGTTTGTGGGTCGCGGCACCCGACAGCAGAGTGATGGTTGCCTGAGCGGATGTGATCAGCGCAACGCTCCCACAGAAAAGTGAACGGGGCTTGGAAACCGACTTCGGTTGAAAGCGCTGTCGGTCGTTGTGCCCTGAAACTGGGCTACGACGGATCTTCCTTCGCAAGCAGGCAAACCGAAAAGGTCCCCAAAAGGCCAAAATGTGGCACTTCCGTACTATCGAAGGTTTGATTCGGGGGGCAGATCGTGCAAAGAACCTGATCCGATCGGACTTCAACAGCGTAAGGTCGGATAACGTCAAAAAATACGAAGAAGACAGGACAGGGCACTATAATGGCGGAAGACGGTAACAATAGCCTTGGTGCGGCGAAAGATCCGGAATCCAAGCTGGACCGCAAGACGACCGAGTTGCTTTCCCAGATCAAGCAGGAACCGATCCCCGATCGGCTGCTGGAGCTTGCCATGAAATTGCAGCAAGCGCTGAACGAGCGGGAAACCAAGCCGTCCTGACTTCAATTGCCGCTCTTCGTCACTGGCCAAAAAAACGCCGTGCGAACCCGCACGGCGTTTCTGTATCGAAGTCTTTTTGCGTTTACCGCATCATGAACTCATCCGGATTGTCGCCGAAGGCGTTGGCATCATATTCCGGCTGATCCTCAAGCTGAGACTCCGTGAACTGCGTGAAGACCGCGAAATCGTCACCATCGCGGCGCACCGTCAGGTTTTCCGATGACATGGCGACCTCTTTTTCGCCAAGACCGAGAAAGCCCCCGACATCCACGATGAATGCCTGGACTTCGCCTTCCGGCTTCAGGATAACATCCCCAATATCCCCGATCTCATCGCCATTTTCGCCATAGACCACAGCGCCAATCAGGTCGTCGGCCCTGAGGCTCTCATTGGATACCTGCTCCATGTCGCGCCACGCCATGCCGGCGCTGGAATCGGTCATGGTATTATAGCCGATGTCGCCTGCCCCTTCCGGCGCGGTGCTGCTGCCCTCGCCCGCCATGCGGTCGGTCGGAGTCGTCGGGGCGGTCTCGCCATCAGGATAGCGATCGCTGCGATCGGCAGCCATGTCCTCATTGTCGGAAATATCGGTCCGCATATCGGCGGAAGGTGTGACCGCCCGATAGTCGAAATCCGGAGCGTTTTCCAGTTCCTCACGGCTCGTGGCGAGCGTCAGATGCAGCATGTTTTGATCGTCGCGGGTCTGCCCGACCTTCGCAAATGGTACCGCCACGTTCTTCTCGGCAATCCCTAGAAAGCCGCCGACGCCGATGATCAGGCCAGCGATCTCGCCGTCCTCATCAACAAGCAGGTCATCGACATCGCCGACGGCATCAGCATCCTCATCCTGCGACGTATAGACCGTGGCCCCCAGCAGTTCCGAACCCAGAAGCTGATTCGGGGACGTCTCGACCGTCGACATGTCCATGGTCTTCATGGTGTCGGCCTGCGTTGTCGTCTCGTTTGCGGGCTGATCCTGCGCATAGACACTGCCGGCAAGCAGTGCGCAGGCCGCTACGGTCGTCGTAAATCTGGTGACAGACATATCAATCCCTCTCTGTTGTTGCACATGTCCGCGAACGGGAGCGAGAGCCCGAGAGGCTCGCTCCGTTCGCTGCCCCCTGCCAACTGTGAGGCGCCGGCGATGTTCCAGCCGAGGCCGGAAAACCAGGAATTTCTGCCTCCGTGCTTGGCAGGCGCGTGCGCAGGACGGCACGGGAACAAAACCGGTGCGACCCGGTTCGGGCGAAAACACGTATCCAACGACGGAGATTGGACCTTGGCTAGAGATAGAAAAACGACCGACCGTTCTTCGGCGCGACCGGAATTTCCGGAGGAACAGGCGAAGCAGGGAACAACGGTGCTCAGGACACGGTTTGCGCGGCTCGTCTTCATCGGCGGGCTCGTCCTGATCATCCTCCTTGCCTTTTCGACGATGTTCTATCCTTGGCGTAAGGACACGGACGCGGCGAACCCGACGATCACCACGCCCGGCTAACCGGGTGGCACGAGGAAACGGATCGCCGCCGACCGCGTTATTCAGAAAAGCGAGAGAGAGGAGTGCGCAATGGAAAAGGAACTTCCCCCTAAGAAGGCGAGACAGGGGCGCCGATCCCCCCGCGCCTTCGTCATTCTTGCGATCTCGATTGCGCTGGCGCTGGTCGCCTGGGCAGCCGTCGAGCTTTTCTACAATGTCGCAATGGAACCGGAAGGCGCCGATCAGAACGCCGACGCTCCGGCAGTCGAGCGGCCTTCGTCCCCGTCCGAGGACCGGGCGCTGCCGCCGGCCAATGAGTAACAAGGGCCGACGGCCTCAGCCTGATCAGGACTTGTGATCCGGCTTTCGCTTGCGCTTTCCGGAGGCCATGTCGTCGAGTTCCTTCTCCGACATGGACTTCTCCATCTGGCGAGCCGGCCCCTTGAGATCGCTTTTCTTCTGCTCGCCACGCTTGGCGGCGAGTGCAGCACCGGCGGCTTTCTGCTGGGATTTCGATTGTGCAGGCATGATCATCGTTCTCCAACTGTTGGACATGCCCCCGAACAGCGAAAGCCATCCCATGTTCCAGTCGCGAACAAAAATCCGTTTCAGGCGTTTGGCAGGACGATCCAGCATCAACGATGCCCAAAAGGAAATCATCATGACCAACAATTCTGAGAGCAATCAACCCGACATAGTACACTCCCCTGTTGGCGCAGAAGCAGATGTCGAAAGCGTCGCAGAAGAGATTACCTCGCGTCAGATCTCGGCGCAGACGTATGGCGGCGATCCTGTAGAGGAACGCAAGCAGCGCCTAAAGGACATTATTGCGGAGTTGGAAACCCGGACACAGGCCAGCGAGCGCGGAGAGGATCTTAAGCCATTGCTCGAGGAAGCACGATCTTCCCTTGAAATCGTCGAAACACAATCCGCGCGTGGCGAGCGTTGAAGCCTCCCGTCAATTGGCCCGTCGCTAGAAACCTATCCAACATCTTCTTCGGTAGGGTTTTCAGCCGGGCTGTCGCTCGACCGACCGGTGACGGTGCCCTGACCTCTGTATGAACTGCGACCGGGCAAACAGCCAAGGCCGTTATCCCAGGCGCGATGCAAGTTGATTAGCTAGAGGAGATGGAACGATGTTTGACAGGCCTGTGGTCAGACATGACAGAGAAGTCCCTGAAGAAGTCGTTGAAGTCGGCAATAAGAAGCGGGCCAGATTCCGGATGTTATTTTCGGCTGATCGTACGGAGACCCACAGCCTGACCTGCGGCATCGCCAACCTTGACCGTGATAATCCCTTGCCTCTGCACCGGCATGCACACGCGGAAATTTACATAGGACTGTCGGGAGAGGCGGAGGTCAAGGTCAAGGGGCAGAGCTTCCGCCTCTCTGAAGGGACCGCTGTGTTCATACCTGGAAACCTTGAGCACGCCGTGCATAGCGGGTCGAACGCCAAGCTGCTCTTCATGTTTTCGGCCGACAGCTATCAGGACGTCCACTACGTCTATCTGGACGATGATTGAAAAGAACATCAGTGAGACTCACGCCTTATTGTCACGGGAGCTGATACATTTGACCCACAGTTCAACCCAGCCCTAAACTTTAGCCTCGACTTTAGGCTTTGAATTTAGCCTCAGACTGGGCAACCCGCGCGGTGCCAAATACCCGCAAGGGCAAGGGGCTGAGGAAGGACCCACCGTTTTGTTGGAGGCTGGCGGACCCGGTAAACCAAAGGGCGGACCGCCGAAACGATCCGCCCCTCTACACCCGTCCCAGGCACTCAGTCAGAAGCTCTGATTCTGCACGCCGGGAACGCGATGATTTAACAACGCATCAATGACGCCGACAATCCGGCCACTCGGCTACACCTTGCTGACACAAGCCAACGGCACGATCATCGGCGTCATCCGCCCGAACAGATCGACCTCGATCACGACATCACCCTTGCCCGTGGTGTTGGGCGTCACCACCGTCCCGACCTGCCCGGCAAAAATCCCGTCCTCGACGGTCACCCTGTCACCGGCAACGACCTGCACATCGCTTTGCCGCTCATAATCGAAAGCGCCATTGTCCGCCTTGCGCATCAGGGCTGAGATGGCATCGGCCTTGAGCGCATAGGGTGTTTCCCATCCGCCGAGGATCGCCGTCACATGCTCCTGCCTCAGCAATCCTCTCAGTGCCTTCGCCGTGCTGACGAAGCGGACGAGGACATAGCCGGTCATCAGCACCTCGTCCTGCGGCGGCAGCAGCTTTCCACGTCGCTTGCGCCGCTTGCCCCGGCGCATCGGCACCAGCGCCTCTGCCCCGATCGCCTTCAGGGCTGTCTCCGTCTCCTGCTCATGGCCCGGATGAACAACGGCCACATACCAGCTGGCCGTGTCGCTTTCGGTGTCGGAGGCTAGCGCCCCCTGCTCGTCCCGCCGCATCCGCCGGAGCGCATCATCCCGCTCCAGCTTTCGCAGACTGCGTTCACCGAGTTCCGCTTCCATGCTGCTCGTCATTGTGATCCTTGCCGTTGCTGCTGCCGTCATCTCCGCCACCGTCCCCACTATCGTCATTGTGCTGCCGCCTCGCTCTGTCCGATCCGCTGTAACCTGTCGAAGAAGCCGTTGAGCGCCGTTGCCGGCGTGCCGTCATCAAGCGGCGGGAAGTAAATCCATTCCGCCCTGCCCGTATCTGAAAGCCACGGATACCCCCGGGCCTTATGCTCCTGCTCCCATGCCAGCCAGAGATCGTTTCCAACCTTCACCGGCTCGAAGTCAGAGCCGAGCAGCACCGTTTCTGGCGAGACCCGGACACCCCGGCCCGGATAACGCACCGCCTGGTCATGCATCGCATTCACCGACGGCCAGCCCATCTTCTGCATCCGCTCATGCTGGAGGGCGTTGCGGTCCGTTCTGCCTGCCGCGATCTCATGCTCCTGGAACCGGGTGAGCGGCGGTAGCGGTGTGCAGGGCTCTGCTAGCCGGATGAAGCGTTCGGCCATCCAGGCCTTGCCGAAGGTTGCGGCCATGGCAGGGCCGGTGGCCGGGGCTTCCATGCCTTCAGGCACATCCTGCCAGCGCTTGTCCCGGAGATAGGTGCTGGCAGCAAACTTCACCGCCCTGCCCTTCATTGCGGCAAGGGTGAGGAAAGCCGGAAGCAGGCTCGATGCCCTCTCCCGGTCTTCTGCCGTCAGTCCCTGCCATTCGACAAAGGCCCGCTCGTCGCTGTCATCGCCGAAGGTCGGCCATTGCCGGTAGAACTTCAGGAAGCTCTTTCTGAGTGTCCTGCGGTCTTCGCTGTCAGTGGCGGTCATCGTGGCCTCCTGTGGTTCGGTGAGCCGCGGCTCCGGCGATCAGGGCCTTGACGGCTGCGACCTTCTCCCGACGACGCTGCTTCTCCTCCGGTGAGAGCGATGCGGAAAGCCGCCGGCGTTCTTCGATGCCACTCACCCGCTCGCGCTCGATCCGAAGCATCTCCCGGTCATGGCGGGCGGCGTCATCGACAAGGACGGAGAGTTCGGCCGGCTTCGGCAGGAACGAGCGGAAGCGCTCATAGCGGCCAAGCCTGAGGTTCTCGAACACCCGGCGCATGGCACCGACGGGTTTGTCCCTCAGCACGTCCGCATAAAGCTCCGGCGCCATCTCCGGATCGATGCTGTCGGGGAGGATGAAGCCGTATTGCATCAGCTTCGCCAGCATCAGATCGGAGCGGTGTGCACCTGCCGGTTCAAGTGCGGCTCTCAACCGTCCAGTCAGTTCTGTCGATGTCGATGATGTCTGCATCTCGTTTGCCATTGTTCTGCCCTGTGCGTTTGTCGAAGGATGCCTGCGCCCGCCTGTGGTGTTCACGCAGATGATCGGCGCGTGATGGCGGCCATGGCGGTGATCTGGCCGATGATGCGGCGGGCGACGTCGCAGGCTGCACGGCCGGCCTGTCGGTCCAGCGATCCTGATTGAGCCATGTCGAGAGGTTGCACCACGGCCGATCGTCGGTCTTGGCGACGTAGCGCTTCAGACCGGCGATGATCGTGTCGAAGTCGGCCCGCTGCCGTGCCGAGGCCCATGCCTTCAGCGCGGTCTTGCGGGCAACCTTCTGCGGATAGATCGGCCAGACAGCGTCGTCGAACTCCGCCGTCAGGCCGGTGATATCGCCACCGTGACGACGCGACCGGCGCTTGGCGGTGCTGACGGCATCGCCTGTTTCCCCTGCCCCTGCCGGTTCGGCTCCGAGGTCTGCCCCGGAACCGGTGCTGAGACCGGTATCCGGTTCTGCTGCAAACAGACCCGCTTCAGCCCCGACGGGGGGATCTTTCTTTTGGGCCCCTTTAGGGGCCTTTTCTTTCAGGGGGGAATTTTTCTGATAGGGGGTTTGGGGGGAAGTGTCTTTTGCCGGGTCGGCGCAAACGCCGCTGACCGTCTTAAATTCAGACGCAGGCGTCTTAAAACCGTCTGACACCGTCTTAATTTCGCTGTCAGGCGTCTTAAAGTCGCCCTCACCCGTCTTAATCCCGTCTGAAAGCGTCTTAACGGCGTCTGAATCCGTCTGATCAAGACGCTTCGCAGATGCCTTGCGCCGCTCATAGTATCGACGGTTGCGCGCACGCCGGGACGCACCGGCACCTTCGTTGGTACCGGTGTCGTCATCCGCCTCGCCGGTGGCCGGCACGAACACAGGTTCGCGCTCGGCCAGCGCTGCAGCCGTGCGGCCGATCAGATCGGCATCAACGCCTGCACGCACCAGATCGGCTATGAGGGCGGCAACCGGGGTCATCAGCCGAGTTCCCGCTCGATCCGCTTGCCGATGCGGGCAATCTCGTCGGCCTTGCCGGAAAGATCCAGGGCCAGCTTCAAGAGCCGGTCATGTTCCTCGCAGTGCGCCTTGCGGGCCGCCATGAAGCCGGCATGGAGACGGTCAAAACCTTCTTTCTCGGCGGTGTATTCGTCCAGCAGCGGATTGCTGCCCTCCGGCCCGAAGAAGGCCTCGCGGACGTCGCTCACCCAGGCCCGCGGAACATTCAGGTCCCGGGCGAGCGTGGCATCGGTCCAGGATCCGCGATAGCCGCGGTCGCCATAGACGTCATCCAGCTTCTCGGTGATGATCCGCCGGTCTTCCCGGTCCATCGCCGGTGGCGGGTCTGCCTGCGGCGCGGTGGTGGCCTCTGAGGATACCGGGGCTGCTGTGAGGGCTGTTGTTGCCTTCACGGCGAAGGCCTTCGTTGCAGCCTTTCGCGGCTTTGCGGTTGCCATGTCCTGTCCTTTCGTTTGGGTTCGGGTGTTTCGGCGGCAGGCCGGGCACCGGTCGTCTGCCGGTGTGGCTCCGACCTTCCAGCCGCCGGTGCGGAAGTGGTCCGTGATGGCCTCGGCTGGTGCCTGCCGCAGCGTGGCGGTGAGGATCGCGTAGCCGCTCGCCTCGCAGCAGCCGCAGACGATCCGCAGGGCTGCAGCCATGCTGCTGCCGTGCGCGACGGTGGTGCGCTCGAAGTGGCGAAGCGGAGGTGAGGCGATCACCATGCCGGCGTCCTCCTCTCGTAAGGGCGGTACATCAGCTTCTGGTGTTCCGGGCAGTAGGCAGCGCCTTCTGCCACCGGTCTGCCACAGCAGGGTGCATCCGGGCCGAGCCGTTCGCCGCCCGGGGTCAGCACCAGTCGGCAGCGGAATTCGCCGCAGTCGATGAACGGCACGGTGGGACTGCCCGGGAGCTGCATGTGCTGCGTGTCATAGGCCTCGATCGGCACCTGCCTGCGGATCGGTGCATCGATGGCAGTTGTTGGTGCAGGCTTCTTCTTCCGCTTCGCCAGCAGCCTTGCCGCCTTCGCCTTGCGCTCGGCCTCGATGGCGGCTGCCTTCT
Organism: Martelella endophytica; assembly: GCF_000960975.1. NCBI lineage: Bacteria > Pseudomonadati > Pseudomonadota > Alphaproteobacteria > Hyphomicrobiales > Aurantimonadaceae > Martelella > Martelella endophytica. Next base: position 4,110,898 of record NZ_CP010803.1, read on the forward strand.
CCGCTTCGGTCTTCCTCTCCCTGACGGGAAACAGGTCCGGATTGCGGCGGGCAATGCCGGCAACGACCATGCGCGAGACACCCCACGCTTTGGCAATCGCCGTCAGCGCCTTGCCATCACGGCGCATCGCGGCCATCGCCTCGATCTCCTGACGGTCCCAGTGCTTCATGCTGCACCAGCCTTCCGATCGACCGTCAGGCCGGATCCGTCCGCCAGAAAGTGTTCACGCGGCCGCCAGTCGGTACCGCTTTCGATCACCCTGCGGATGGCCGCGTCTTCGGCCTCCTCCTGTGCATCGGCACAGGGCGCCTCGATCATCGGATGATCGCTCCAGCCGCAGCGGCAAAAGCTGAACCCTGCCACCGAGACGAGATGGCAGGAGATGCGGGGCGAAAGATCTGTGCCCGTCATCGGCCGGCTTTTCCGTCGATCACCGAAAGACCGCCGCCGGCAATCGCGCCGATCAGGCAGCGCTTCAGCCGATCCTCGCTGATTTCCTTGTCGGAGAGCTTCTGCAGGCAGAGCTGCGCCTCGGTCGGCGTCACATGACCGTCGGCCAGCGCCTCGAGGATCGTGCTCATCAGCTCGCCTTCGCTCGCCTGATCGCCCGCCATGCACTGGATCAGCGACAGTGCCGTCCTGCTGCGCTCATCCGATTCCGTCAGCCTGCGTCCGGCAGCGGCTGCCATGGCTTCGGTCACCAGCGGTGCATCGGTATCCTCTTCCAGGATCCTGACCACCGGGATCGGCATGATGTCGGTATCGCGCTTGCCGTTCCAGCGGCCGACGGCACTGGTCGAGCGGTTGGTGATCAGGGCAACGCGCTCGATCCCCCCTGCCCTTTTGATCAGGTCGCGCTGGGCGCAGCGGATGGTGAGGATGAACGGATCGATGGAGGGCTCTTCGGCCATGTCTCTCCCTTTCGAAAACAACAAAAGCCATGCGCGCCGGGAAAGGCCCGGCGTCGTTTCCCATGGCGGGACGGTGGATCGCGGTTTAGGGTCAGGTCAGTCGCAAGGAGCGCCTAGGCGGGTGCAGCCGGGAAGGGACAGCTTGACCTGCGCGAAAGGCAGAATGGGAAGACCGGGCAACAAACGCTGGGCCGCAATAGCGCGCAGCAATTACGAGAAAGAGCGACCAAGGTCTCCGGCCTTCCGCTTTCGTCGATGCACGGCTGGGGCTCGATGAAGAGGTCATCCAGGTCATTTGGAGACGTCCTCGGCTTGATCCGAAAATTCCATATCAGCCAGGGAGAGACGTCCCGCTGTGCTCTCGATTATCTTAAGTTTCCACCGAGCAGGTATGTTCGATCTCTCGAGCCATTTCCGACGAGCCCAATAGCCAACCCCACAGGCTTCGGCAGCCTCACAGATTTCGTTCCAGCGCGTTGGGGCATTTCGACAACTCATAGCGCATAAATCGGACATTTTGTCCAACCTGTCAACAGCGCAAATGTCCCAACACAGACTTATTGTCCAATGTTAAGATTGAGATATGAGCGAATCGGAAGAATTCATCTTCAACAACGAATATTGCGGCCGCGTGAAGCGCTTCCGTCAGGAAACCAACATGTCTGCAGCTCAGATGGCGACCCTGCTGTCAATTCCACCTGAACGTTATCGCAAGTACGAAAGCCGTAGCCCACTTCCGCCATATCTTGTCGGCAAATTCTGCCAGATTGTAGGCTGCGACCTGGAACACCTGCTGCTCGGAAAGCCTCGATCGCGCGTAAAGCCCATGATCGTGGCGCGTGGAGATGCCACACCTTCGCAAAAGAAGAAAACAGGCACCAGCGAATAGTCCAGCGGGCAACGGACCTCGTGAGGGCAACCGAATATCTCGCTTGACGTTGTTCAACTCCAGAAAACAACCTGCCGAACAACTCAAAGCAACATTCCCTTAGCATCCCTTAATCGAGACAGGCACAGCAGAGGCACCAAAGCCCCAGCTGCACGCATAACTCGTCACAAACCCCGGCATTAAACCTTCTGGTCCAAAACGTCCAGAACAAAATTTTGTCCATTTTGTCCAATTACTGTATTTAAATATTGGACATATTGTCCCATTTTCGCTTCAGAAATCGCTATTCCATTCAAACGGCAAGCAGGAAAATGGGAAGGACGCTGATGAAAGCCTCAGATCAGGACCACCTCTCGGAAATCAACTCCGCAATAGGTGGCAACGCTCTCGGTGATAGTCTCCGTTTGCTCCCGCCATCCCCTCACTTTGGCAGACTGCGTGTCAATCAGCGTTGTAATGGGACCCCATTTAGGCGTCCAAAAGGAACCCCTCCCTTGGGTTGCACTCGGCGATCAGCGCGCGCAGGCCCGGAGCCATCAATTTAGCGTAGAGGCTTGCGGGCGCGGGTTGTTTGGCTTCTTCGGCTTTAGCTTTGAGAACGGTTTCTGAAGCGCCAGGATTCGTTTCCGGTTTCGATGATCTCGCAGTGGTGCGTGAGCCGGTCGAGGAGCGCAGCGGTCATCTTTGCGTCGCCAAACACGGCTGGCCACTCGCCGAATGCAAGATTGGTGGTGACGATGATTGATGTGCGCTCGTAGAGCCTGCTGACCAGATGGAAGAGAAGCTGGCCACCAGCCTGGGCAAACGGAAGATACCCCAGTTCATCCATGATAACGAAGTCGAGTCTGGTGATGAAGTCGGCGAGCCGCCCTTGTTTGCCATTTCGTGCTTCTGTCTCGAGCTGATTGACGAGGTCGACAACATTGAAGAACCGTCCTCTTGCCCCGTTGCGGATCAGGGCGCGGGCAAGTGCGATCGACAAATGCGACTTTCCTGTTCCCGTTCCGCCGACCAGAACCAGGTTATGTTGCGGAGAGAGGAAGTCGCCTGTGGCGAGCTGGCGGACCAATCCTTCGTTGACCGGCGTATCCGAGAAGTCGAAGTCATCAATGTCCTTAGCCAGCGGCAACTTGGCGACGGTGAGCTGGTATTTGATGGAGCGCGCCTGCTTCTCGGCGATCTCAGACTGCAGCAGGTTACCCACGATGCGCGGCGGCTCATGCTGCCGCTTGATACCGGAGGCCATGATCTCGTCGTAGGCGCCACGCATACCGAACAGCTTCAGCGCACCCATCATGTCGAGGATTTGGGATCGTTCCATATCAGCTTGCCCTCCGGAGGCTATCGTAACGTGCGCAATCTGCCAGAGGCTCATGGGTCAGACGAAGGGCGTCGGGAATGGAGAGAATGGCGGGTGGCTGCGGATCACGATTGCGAGCCAGGATATTGATGATGATGGCGGCCGAGAACACGCCTTGATCGAGCGCTTCCTGGCAGGCCGCCTCGACAGCGGGAAGTCCGTCCAGCCCTACACATTCCAGGATCGACACCATCTGACGATCACCGTCAGCCATGGCCTTTAGCCGACGGCGCACCTTCTCCATGGCAGCCGGCAGAACCCAGTCATGGAAGGGCGCGCCGTTTCTGAGTGCTCCCGGCTTGCGGGTCAGGACCGGTACATAATGCCAGGGATTATAGATCGTCTCGCCGCGGCCGAAGCAGCGCTCATGCTGACCGATCTCGACGCCATCCTGGCGAATGACGATGTGCTCAGCGTATGCGTGGATCTCGGCCGGACGGCCCACAGCGGTCGACAGTACGGAATACTTGTTGTTGTCGAAGCGGACGAGGCAAGTCTTGCCGATCGCGGCCTGAACAGCATGGAAGCCATCGAACTTGCCCGGGTATCCGATCAGATTGGATCGCTCTTCCTCGAAGACGTCCCAGACCGTGCGCTGTGGCTGATCGACATGTTTGTGGGCACGGGCGTAATTGATGCATTTGTCCAGCAGCCACCCGTTCAGCTCCCCATAGGACTTGAAGCGTAGTCTTGGTGTGAAGAAGCGCTCCCTGACCAGGTTAACCTGGTTCTCGACCTGTCCCTTCTCCCAGCCGGACGCCGGCGTACAGGCCACTGGCTCGACAAGGAAATGACTGCACATCTGTGAGACAAACGGCGGTTGTATTGCCTTTCCTTGCCGACAAAGACCGTCTCCACCGCGGTCTTCATGTTGTCATAGATCCCGCGCGTACAAGCCCCGCCGAAGAAGGCGAATGCCCGGTCATGGGCGTCGAAGACCATCTCCTGTGTCTCTCGCGGATAGGCCCTTACATACATCATCCGGCTGTGGCAGAGCCGGACATGCGCCACCTTGATGGTTGTCGTCACGCCGTTCAGCACGACAATCTCGTGGCTCCAGTCGAACTGGTAGGCCTCACCGGGTGCGTAATAGAGCGGCACATAGGCTTCTGTCGAAACAGAACCGCGCTCCTTAGACCATTTGCGGGCATAACGCCGGACGGCATCGTAGCCGCCTTCGTAACCTTGATCGCGCAGATCTTCATATATCCGGATGAGCGTCAGCCGTTCGCGCGACGGCTTGGCATCATTGGCGAGCAGTATTCCATCGAGCTGGTCCTGCCACGGTCCAAGCTTCGGGCGAGGCTGCGTCGTGCGCTCATAGGAGAACGCTGTCTCACCACCGCGCAGAACCTTCCGTACCACTTTACGCGAAATGCCCAATTCCCGGCAGATCGCTTTGATCGGCATGCCTTGCGTCAGGGCAAGCCGGCGTATCTTCGCAATTGTTTCCACAACAAGCATCCAAATAAAAAGCCTCCGAGATAAACCGGAGGCTGTTGTAACCCCTGTGCCAGAAGGGGTCCCTTTTGGAAGCCGATCACCCCTCTAACGGGGTCCTTATTCCACGCCTAATCACAACCGTGCTATTTCATCGCTTCGTGCCTCCGATTTTCGGCGTTGGTTCGAGAAATGGCGTACCAAGGGTCATCGTCGCGCCTCAGGTGCGATCAAGTTATTACGGGTGATATTGTCCTATGGCGCAGGCGAAAGGCTTTCTGGCTGTGCCCAGGCCCGCGAAATCCTGGCGGTAATGCGCTTCGAGCAACCGAAAGGACGCAGTGTTGCAATGACATACGACCATTGCCTTGCGATTATCAGGGCAAGTGCTGCGATGGGTTGCCCGTCAATCGGCTTTGTTGAAGCGCTTAAATTCGAGACAGGGCTGCGACGGATCGATGTCATTGGGGAATGGATGCCGGGCGATGCTGGTCAGCCGTTCCACTGGCGCGGTCTCACCGCCGGTAACATATCGAAGGATCTGATCCTCACAATTGAGACAAGCAAAACACATGTCGGTGTAGTGCGCGACCTGACGGTGTTGCCGCTCGTAGTCGAAGCCATGAAGGCCTATGCGCTCCCTAAATTGGGGCCGGTCGTCATCAACGAGGAAACTGGAAAGCCCTATTATGACAACCGGTATACGAAAAGATTCGCACGGGTCCGGGAAACGGCGGGTGTTCCACAATATGTTTGGTCCATGGATTCGCGGGCTGGGGCAGTCACGGAGACCATTGCAGCAACCGGATCGATCGAGCGTGCACGAGATCTTGCCACGCACACTACCGCGAAGATGACAGAGAGGTACGCGAGGAGTAATGGCCTCGAGGAGGCTCGTCAGGTTGCCGAGGCCCGCGAAAAACTGCGCCAGTGTAACGCAGTGAAACGAGTGTAACGGCAACCACATAAGTTATTGAAAACGTTGGAGCGGGTAGCGGGAATCGAACCCGCGTATTCAGCTTGGAAGGCTGCTGCTCTACCATTGAGCTATACCCGCCCGGGTTCGTTCATCAGGTCAGGTGGTGGAGGAGGTTGGATTCGAACCAACGTAGACTAAGTCAACGGATTTACAGTCCGTCCGTTTTAACCACTCACGCACTCCTCCAGTACCAGCCTGGATCGCGGCTTTGCCGCCGATCGGTTCGGTGCGTCCCTCGCCGATCTGCGCCGCGTATATGACCGGCTGCTTCCGCTCTGTCAACACGGGTCACCGGAAAAAAATGACGAAAAAATAACAAGCCGCCGACAGTCCTGACGGGAATTCGAGATAAACCACGCGCGATCGGCCTAGCGAGAACGCTCTGCCAGCTTTATAAGACCCCATGAGCAAAAAACACGATTCCGACGGTGGCGGCAAAGACGCCCATTACGCCAAGCTGAGACGCGCCCACCGCGATGCCAAACGCGCCCGCGGCGAATTGCCGCCTGCACCGCGCCGACCCGGCGGCAAGGCGCCTGCCGGTCCGCTGCCCGTCAGCGACGACGAGGTGCTGCTTTACGGCCTGCACACGGTTCGCGCGGCGATCGAGAACCCGGAGCGCACGCTGATCGCGCTGAAGATCACCCAGAACGCGCTTGCCCGGCTGACCGACGGGCTGACGCTGCCGGAAGCGCTTCCCGTCGAGATCGTCCGCCCCAAGGACATCGATGACATTCTCGGCACGGACGCAATTCACCAGGGCGTGATGCTGACGGCAAAGGCGCTGCCTGTGCGCCGGCTCGATGCGCTTCAGGAAAGCCCGCTGCTTCTTGTGCTCGATCAGGTCACCGACCCGCACAATGTCGGCGCCATCCTGCGTTCGGCGGTGGCATTTTCGGCCGGCGCGGTGATCACCACCATGCGCCACAGCCCGGCGGAATCGGGCGTGCTCGCCAAGTCGGCCTCCGGTGCGCTGGAGCTGATCCCCTATATCCAGATCACCAATCTCGCCAATGCGCTCGACGAACTGCACCGTATGGGCTTCACCAGCATCGGTCTCGATTCGGAAGGTCCGGCTCCGCTCGAAGGCACGCTGAAGGGCGGCAAGGTCGCCCTCGTTCTCGGCGCCGAGGGCAAGGGACTGAGACAGAAGACCCGCGAGACCGTCACCGCGCTGGCACGGCTCGACATGCCGGGGCCGATCAAGTCGCTCAACGTCTCGAACGCCTCGGCCATCTCGCTTTACGCCGCTCGGCAATATCTCGCCGGCTCCAACCGGAGCTGATTTTTTCGACGCAGCACGAACATCTTGCCGCGTCAGGCGTTTATAGGGCGGTTCCAGAGGGCGTGCCGAGCCGGACCGGCTCGGAGCTGCGTCAGCGAAATCCGAAGTTCACGCATCGCTTCAGCGCTGCGTGACCGTCCTTGAAGCACTCCGCGCCTGCGAAAGGTCTGCCATGCATATCGTCTTCACCGACCTCGACGGCACCCTCCTCGACCACGAAACCTATTCCCTTGAACCCGCCCGTCCGGCGCTCGCAGCGCTGAAGCAGCGCGGCATTCCGCTCATTCTGGCGAGCAGCAAGACCGAAGCCGAAATGCGCCCGATCGCCGCCGATATCGGCATTGACGACCCGATGATCGTCGAGAATGGCGCAGGCGTCGTCAATCTTCCCGATGGCGCGGCCGGCGAGGACGGCGTCTACGCTCGACTGCGCGCCGTGCTCGACGACATGCCGCGTGACCTGCGGCAGAACTTTGCCGGCTTCGGCGATTGGAGCGACGAAGAGGTTGCGCAGAAGACCGGAATGCCGCTCGAGACGGCGAGGCTCGCCCGCATGCGACGCTTTTCGGAACCCGGTCTCTGGAACGGCAGCGAAGACGAGCGCGATGCCTTCCGCGGCATCCTCGATCAACACGGCTTTCAGGCTGTGCAGGGCGGACGGTTCTTCACCCTGATGCCGAAGACTTCCAAGGCCGATGCCATGCGGAAGGTGGCTGCCCTCTACCGCGAAATGAGTGACGAACCGCTCGTCACCGTCGCGCTCGGCGACGCGCCCAACGATGCGGCCATGCTGGAAGCGGCCGATATCGGGATCATCATCGCCAATCCGGCCCATGCCGCCCTGCCGGAAACCGCCCGAGAGCGGGCCGGCTTCATCCGCCGCTCCGAAAAACCGGGACCGGCCGGCTGGAACGACATGATACTGCAATTATTGGTATAATAGTTTTCGCAAGGGCCTTCCCCAGGCCGAATCAGAACAGGAGCGCCCGCATATGGCTGACTTTCATCAAAACGGCGTCGTCGCCACGCTTCACAATCTGCGGGAGCGCTCGCTGCACCGCGTCGAACGCGAACTGACGAGCTTTTCGGCGACCCGGCCGATCACGCTGATACTGCCCTCGCTGTTTTCCGAGCTCGAGGCCGAGGCGCTGGACAATATCGTCAATCACCTTACCGAGGTGCCGTACATCTCCAATATCATCATCGGTCTCGATCGTGCCGATGAGGAGCAGTACCGCTTCGCGCTGAATTACTTCAAGCGCCTGCCGCAGAGCCACGTCGTCTTGTGGAACGACGGGCCGCGGATGAAGGCAGTGCATAACCGGCTGGACGATGCGGCGCTGGCGCCGAAGGAACCCGGCAAGGGCCGCAATGTCTGGTATTGCATCGGCTATGTTCTCGGCGCCCGCAATTCCTCCGTCGTGGCGCTGCACGACTGCGACATCGTCACCTATTCGCGCGAAATGCTGGCGCGACTGGTCTATCCGGTCACCAACCCCGCCTTCCCTTACGTCTTCTCCAAGGGCTACTATCCGCGCATCGCCGATGGCTCGCTGAATGGCCGCGTCACCCGCCTTCTGGTGACGCCGCTGCTGCTGAGCCTCGAGAAGACCATCGGCCATCAGCCTTATATCGACTACCTGAAGGCCTTCCGCTATCCGCTCGCCGGCGAGTTCGCCATGCGCACCCACATCCTGCCCGATATCCGCATTCCGTGGGACTGGGGTCTGGAGATCGGCGTTCTGTCAGAGCTCTGGCGCAACTATTCCAACACCGCCATCTGCCAGGTCGACATCTCCGACGCCTATGACCACAAGCACCAGCCGCTTTCGGCCGAAGACGCCAAGGCCGGGCTGTCGCGCATGTCGACCGATATCTGCAAGGCGGTGTTCCGCAAGCTCGCCACCGACGGGGTCACCTTCTCGCAGGAGACGCTGCGAACGGTGAAGGCGGCCTATTTCCGCACCGCCCTGGATCTTGTCGAAATCTATCACAACGATGCCCGGATGAACGGCCTTTCGACCGACCGTCACAAAGAAGAACAGGCCGTCGAACTTTTCGCCAAGAACCTGATCGACGCCGGCAATTCCTTCCTGGAAGAGCCGGACGCCACCCCGCTGATGCCGCGCTGGAACCGCGTCTTGAGCGCCATTCCGGACATTCTTGACGAAATGCAGGCTGCCGTGGCCGCCGACATGGCGGAATACGGCTGAGACGAGGGTTTCCGGCAGAACGGTCACAAATCCATTACGCAGCAGTAATAGTTTCCATTCGTCCAATCGCCGTATTAATCTCAGGCTGGTTGTATCCTTTTGGGAGCTCTCGTGATGTCCAATACGTTTTTCGACCATTCCGCCGACTTCGGCCGCCGTCATTTCCTCACGCTTTCGGCTGCCGCCATCGCTTTCGCGACGGCGCTGCCCGGCATCTCCGCGGCAGCGGATTTCGACCAGGCGCTTGTCGACGCCGCCAAGGGCGAAGGCACGCTGAACTCGATTGCCCTTCCGCCGGACTGGGCCAATTATGGCAAGATGATCTCGACCTTCGAGGAGAAGTTCGGCCTCAAGGTCAACAACCAGTCGCCGAACGCCTCCTCGGCGCAGGAGCTGCAGGCGATCCGCTCGACCAAGGGCCAGTCCCGCGCCGTTGACGTTGTCGACGTCGGTTCCTCCTTCGCGCTCGCCGGCACAAAGGAAGGCCTGTTTGAGCCCTACAAGGTCTCGACCTGGGACAGCATCCCGGCCGAGATGAAGGATGCCGATGGCAACTGGTACGGCGACTATTTCGGTGTGATCTCGTTTGTCGTGAACACCAACATCGTCAAGAACGTCCCGCAGAGCTGGTCCGACCTGCTGAAGCCGGAATACAAGGGTCAGATCGCGCTGAACGGTTCGCCGATGGGCGCTGCCGCCGCCTTCTCCGGCGTCTGGGCAGCGTCTCTGGCCAATGGTGGTTCGCTTGACGATATCGAGCCCGGTATCAAGTTCTTCGCCGAGCTTTCGAAATCCGGCAACTTCATTCCGGTTGACGCCACGCCGGCGACGCTGCAGAGCGGCCAGACCCCGATCGTCATCGACTGGGACTATCTGAACCTCGGCTACCAGAAGCAGTTTGCCTCGACCACGCCGCTTCAGGTCGTGATCCCCTCCGACGGCGTCTTCGGCAACTATTATGCCCAGGCGATCAGCGCCTTTGCCGCCAATCCGTCGGCCGCCAAGCTCTGGGAGGAATTCGTCTACTCCGACGAGGGCCAGCTCATCTACCTTGAAGGCTTCGCCCACCCTGCCCGCTTCAACGACATGGTCGAACGCGGCGTCATCCCGGAAGAGCTGATGAACGCGCTGCCGCCGGCCGAGCCCTATCAGCAGGTCAAGTTCCCGAACTCGGACCAGTCGGAAAAGGCGCAGTCGACGCTCCAGGCCAATTGGCAGAACGAAGTCGGAAACTGAGCAGATGGCCGACAGTCATCTGCCGGCCAGCGCCGCCCTTCCGGGCGGCGCATCCGACGGCCACTATCCCGAAAAGCCGGCAGTGCGCAGGCGGCAGGGGCTCGCCTCCCTCATCCCCTGGTTCTTCATCGCGCTCTTTTTCCTCTTCATCACCGCATTCCTGATCCTGCCGTCGATCACCGTTCTTCTCGGCGCCTTCTTCGAAAATGGTGCACCGACGCTGAAATTCGTCCGCCAGATCTTCGGGCGGCACTATCTCCACGCCTATATCGTCACCACCGAGCTTGCCGCGCTGACCGCCCTGATCGCGACCGTCGCCGGCCTGGTAACGGCCCATATCGTGCAGATGCGCGGCACGCCCCAATGGGTGCGCACCGGCATCACCTCGTTTTCCGGCGTCGCGGCGAACTTCGCCGGCGTGCCGCTGGCCTTCGCCTTCATCTCGACGCTCGGCACGCTCGGCATGGTCACCGTCTGGCTGAAAGTGATCGGGATCGATATCTACAGCCAGGGCTTCTCGCTCTTTACCTTCACCGGCCTCACCATCACCTACCTCTATTTCCAGGTTCCGCTGATGGTGATCGTGATCACGCCCGCCGTTCAGGGCATGCGCAAGGAATGGCGTGAGGCCTGTGACAATCTTGGCGGATCGTCCTTCACCTACTGGCGCAGGATCGGCATCCCGATCCTCACGCCGCCGACGCTTGCCGGCTTCATCCTCCTGTTCGGCAATGCGTTTGCCTCCTACGCCACGCCCTATGCGCTGACTTCGGGCCTCATCCCGCTGGTACCAACCGAAATCGGCAATCTGCTCTCCGGCAATGTCATGGCCGCACCCCAGCTCGGTCAGGCGCTGGCGCTCGGCATGATCGTCGTCATGGGGCTTGCCATGCTCCTCTACTGGCTGCTGCAGAAGTGGGCTTCGAAATGGCGATAGCATCCCGCGCCGCAAGGCAGGCGAAACTTCATCGCGATCGGCCGGGCCTGCTCGCCTGGTTCTGGCTTGTGGTGGTCGCCGGCTATTTCATCCTGCCGCTGATCGCCATGGGAATGTTTTCCTTCTGGGCCGGCGGCTCGAACTACAACTTCAGCGCCTATGTGGCATTGTTCCAGGACGGCGACATGTGGCGCTCGCTTACCTTGTCGCTCAGGCTCGCGGTCGAGACCATCGTCATCACTCAGGTGCTGCTGATCCCGACGGTTCTGTTCGTGTCGCTGCGGGCGCCGAAGTTGCGCCTTGTGCTGGAGATGATCTCCAACATGCCCTTCGTGGTGCCAGCCATCGTCCTGGTGGCGGGCCTTTCGGCGCTCTACCGCGGCCCGTCCTGGTTCGTCTCTTCGCCGGAGTTCATGATCCCCGGCTATGTGATCCTGGCGCTGCCCTATACCTATCGTGCGCTCGACGTCGGTGTGCAGGCACTTGATGTGAAGACACTGACTCAGGCCGGCCTCAGCCTTGGCGCCTCCTGGACGCAGATCTTCCTTAGGGTGATCATCCCGAACCTGCGCAGCGCCATCATCGGCTCGACGCTCCTGATGCTCGCCATCGTGCTCGGCGAATTCACCTTCGCGAATGTGCTGCTGTTCAACACCTTCGCCGTCTATATCAACTATATCGGCCAGACCTCGGGCACGGAGGCTGCGGCATTGTCGCTGTTCTCCTTCCTGTTCACCTGGCTTGCGATGCTCGGCATCATGATCACCGGCGCCAAGCGCGGTGGCCGCTGAAGGAACTGCACCATGGCAAACCTCACCGTCAGACAGGTCAACAAGTCCTATTCCGGCCGACCGGTTCTGAAGAACATCGATGCCGAGCTGAAGTCCGGCGAACTCGTCACGCTTCTCGGTCCTTCAGGCTGCGGCAAGACCACGCTTCTCAGAATCATCGCCGGGCTGGAAAACACCGATAGCGGCGAGATCCTGCTCGATGGCACCGATATCGCCGGCCTCGCCGCCAACCGCCGCAACATGGGCATGGTGTTCCAGGCCTACAGCCTGTTTCCGAACATGACGGCTGCCGAGAACGTCGGTTTCGGGCTCACCGTGCGTGGCCAGGGCTCCACCCGCATCAAGGCCCGTGTCGGCGAGTTGCTCGACCTTGTGGGCCTTACCGATTTTGCCCACAGCTATCCGCACCAGATGTCGGGCGGCATGCAACAGCGCGTGGCGCTGGCGCGTGCGCTTGCGATCGAGCCGAGCCTTCTGCTGCTCGATGAACCGCTGTCCGCACTTGATGCCAAGGTCAGGGTGCAACTGCGCGAAGAGATCCATCGTATCCAGAAGGAAACCGGCATCACCACCATCTTCGTCACGCATGACCAGGAAGAGGCGCTGTCGATCTCCGACCGGGTCGCGGTGATGTATCAGGGCCGCATCGACCAGTTCGCCGCCCCTGCCGATATCTACTACAATCCCGCCACCCGCTTCGTGCTGGAATTCATCGGCACCTCGACCCGCCTCGACGGCAAGGTCATAGACGGCCAGTCCGGCGTCATAGACCTCGGCGGCCACCGCTTTGCCCACGAGGAGGCCAGAGGACTCGGCTCCGGCGAAGCGGTCTCCGTCTATGTACGCCCGGAAGCCTTTGCGCTTGCCGAACCCGACGGCGCCTCGGCCTTGCTCGGCAAGGTCAGCGATCGCACCTTCATGGGCGCCAATACCCGTGTCGAAGTCACGCTTGGCGACCGCCGCAGGCTCGTTGCCGATATGCCGAGCACCGATGCCCGCCATCTTCCAGACGGCGCCGAGATCGCGCTGAGTTTCAGGCCCGATCACGCGCATCTGGTCAAGGGTGATCCGGCGTCCGGCCAGTGACCGCCGGAGCTTTGCCCCAAACACAAAAAGGCGCGGCCCCGGAGGGACGCGCCTCAGTGTGTTGACAAACCTTTCCTTAAACTCGGCGTCATCCTCGTGCTTGACACGAGGATCCAGGCAGTGTGGCAAGGGCGCGCGATAAGTCTTCGGCAATTCAATGCGTTAATCCGCCTGGATGCTCGGATCCAGTCCGAGCATGACTCCTGTGGGGAGGCTCGCGGCGGGATCAACATACGCCTCCAAGGGTTTGCCAGTGTTCTGAGGCGCGGCCCCGGAGGGACGCGCCTTTTCTTTCGGCCAGATATCTCGAACTAGTCGAGCATATAGGCAATGACCGAATCGCCTGGCGTGGTGCCGAGCGAGCCGTGGCCACCGGCTGCAATCACGATATACTGCTTGCCGTCTTCGCCGCGATAGGTCATCGGCGTGGCCTGGCCACCTGCCGGAAGGTGATGCTTCCACAGCGTATTGCCGGTCTTCATGTCATAGCCGCGGATCGTGTCGTCGAGTGCGGCGCCTGAGAAGGCGACGCCACCGGCCGTCGTCAACAGGCCACCATGAGCGAGCATGCCCATCTCGAACGGGATCGGGAACTTCACCCCAGCGATCTTCTCGCCGGCGACCGTACCGTTGCGATACTTCCAGGCGGTCTTGCCGGTCGTGAGATCGACGCCGACGCGCACGCCCCATGGCGGGGTATTGCACGGAAGTGCCAACACCGGCGATTCCATGTGCTTGATCGAGACCGCGTAAGGTCCGCCGAGGTTCTCGTTGCCGGGCTTCGATTCGCCGCCGGCACCGCCGGAGGAGAACATGCGCTTGTCGAGGTCGTCCTCGGGGCGCGGCACGAGGTGATAGACATAAGGCAGGAACTGCGGCGTCGCGATCATCCACTTGTTGACCGGATCGACCGAGACCGAACCCCAGTTGAACACACCGATATTGCCCGGCCAGACGATCGAGCCGTCAATGGTCGGCGGCGTGAACGGATTGCCGTCATAACGGTTGGAGCGGAAGGTGGTGCGGCAGACCATCTGGTCGATCGGCGTGACGCCCCACATGTCGCTTTCCTTCAGCGGTGCCGGCGTGAAGGAGAGCGACGACATCGGCTGAATCGGCGACAGATTCTCGTTCGGAATGTCGGTTTCGGTCGAAACCTTCATTTCGTTGACCGGCAGGACCGGCTTGCCGTCGCGGCGGTCGAGAACCCAGACATTGCCGCCCTTGGTGGGCAGAACGACCGAAGGCACGTCCTCGCCATCATGCGGCAGCGTCATCAGCACCGGCTGGGACGGATTATCGCGATCCCAGAGGTCATGGTAGGAGGTCTGGAACGTCCAGATCAGCCTGCCGGTCTTCAGGTCCAGCGCGGCGAGCGCATCGACGAAGCGCTGGTCTTCCTCCGAACGGAACACGCCGACCTGGTCGGGGCTCTTGTTGCCGAAGGGAATGTAGACCATGCCGAGGTTTTCATCGGCCGAAAGCTGCGTCCAGGCGACGGCCGAGTTCGGCTCGTAGAGTTCACCCGGCTCCAGCGGAGACGTGTCCTCCGGCTTGCCGGCATCGAACTTCCACACGACGTCGCCGGTGCGCACGTCATAGGCGCGGATCACGCCCGACGGATTGTTTTCGTAGTAGTTGTCGGCAATGGCGCTGCCGAGGATCGCCAGATCCTCGGTGACAAGCGGGGCCGAGGTTTCCTGGTAGGTGGCGCGCTCAAGGTTGGGCATCTGCGCCTTGAGGTCGACGAAGCCCTGATCGCCAAACGTCTCGCAAAGCGCGCCGGTATCGGCGTTCATCGCGTAGAGGCGGGCATCGACGCTGGTGGCGATGATGCGGCGCGGGCATTCGGCAACGGCATCGGCAATCGCCTGGGCCTTTTCCGGATCCGTGCCAGCCGGAGCGACATAGCCGGTGGAGTCGTTATAGGAAACGCCACGGCAGGTCTGGTGCTGATACTGGCTGTCGCGCTCCATCATCGGGTCGAACTTCCACACCAGCTTGCCGGTTTCCGGCTGCAGTGCTTCGACGATGTTGTGCGGGGTGCAGAAATAGAGCAGGCCGTTCACCTTGATCGGCGTCGCCTCGAAGGTGTACTCGCCCGAATCCTGGTCCGCCTGGCGCAGATCACCAGTGTGATATTCCCAGGCAACCTTCAGGTTCTTCACCGTGTCGGTGTTGATATCGTTCAGGGCCGAATAGCGCTGGCCGAGATTGGTGCCGCCATAAGCGACCCAGTCGTCGGCGGGATAGGCCACACCGGAGGGATCCGTCGAGGCGTCGGCGGAGGCCGTCTGCTGCGGGGCGAGATCACCCTTGAGCATGATCGGGTCCATGAACCAGGATACCACGCCGAGAACGACGATGACGGCAATGACGGCACGCAGCACGAACGGTCCGTTGGAAAGCGCCGGCGACCAGAGCTTCGCGGGACGATCCTTGAGGCCACGCACCACGAAAGGCAGTGCCAGCCAGATGCCGAGGAAGGTGATCAGCGCGCCGCGCGGAATCCACTGCCACTTGTCGAAGCCGACTTCGTAGACTGTCCAGATGAAAGTGAGAACAAGGGTGAGAGCATAGATCCAAAGACCGGCCTGGCGGCGCAGCATCAGGAGAATGCCGGAAATGGTGAGCCCGAGGCCCATGATAACGTAGAAAGGCGTGCCGCCGACAAGGGCAAGCTTGCATCCGAAGTAGAGGATGACAAGGCCCAGCAGAGCGGCAACAGCCCCACTGATACGAGAAATCATTGATTATATCCTTTGTCAGGATTTGATGATCATCAATTGATGGAAGCGCCGGGAGGAAGCGCTTTAGAATGGCTGGGAGGAGCCACTTCTCGTCATTTATCCCTGTATAATGCAGGCTTCAAGCAACCAAAGGTAGCGTAAACGCTGTGTTCACACCGCCGAGGCAACGGTCGACACTTTTGACGCTCGTCAAAAAAGACATTGCAGCGGTGCCCAAACAGATCCAGGGCCGGAACGAAGGTCCCGGCCCTGGTTTGTGCGGTCTCGCTTATGCGGCGCCTCAGAAGTCGTACGAGAACCGCAACATGCCGGAATTACTCGACGTGTTTTCCGAGAAGGCTCCGTCATATTCGGCGCGCAGATGCATGCCGTTGCCGAGATTGGTCAGTTCCGCGCCAAGGCTGATCCGGCCGAAGACACCATCCATCGGCAGGGTGACATCGAAGGTCCCTGCTCCGGCTGGCGCCGCGGTGAAGCGGGCCTTCGTGGTCCAGTCGTCACGCGACGAGAAGGTCACGCCCGCCCGCGCATAGCCGCGCAGCTGGTAGGTCTCCGACAGGGCGAAGCGCGATCCGATCTCGAAGGAGGGCGATGCCATGATTGCCCACTGATCGCTGTCGTCCACCGTCTGGTTGAAGACGCCCGCCCCGGTTTCGGTGTAGCCGCCGGCATTGGCGTAGATCAGGTCGATATCGACATAGGGCTTCGCATAGAAGCTGTCCTGCGCGAAGGTGTAGGCCACGCGCCCGCGGGCGGCGAAGGTCGACACGTCGCTAGAGCTTGTCGCCAGCCCACCTGCCGAGCCGAGGATCGACTGGCGGCTGTTGTCGAACGAGCCGTAGCTGCCGGAAAGCGCGCCGGCGAACGTCCAGGGGCCCGGATTGTATTTGAGGCTTGCCCCGACCGCGAAGGTGTCGCCGTTGACCGAGGTGCGGCCGTCCGCGCCGTTGATGTTGCTGTTCTCGTAAGCGGCCGTCAGCCCCATGAAAAGATCATCGGCAATGGCGAACTGTCCGCCAAGCGCATAGCTATAGGTGGTATCGTCATAGCCGCTGACGCCATCGATCGTGCCCTGATTGAAGCGCTGGCCGCCGAACTGCGCCCAGATGCATTCCGTCTGGACAATCATCGCCGTCGGGCCGTCGAAGACCGGGCAGCTCATCAGCCGGTCGAGACGCTGCTGCGCCATCGAGGCCGACTGCGCCGCGGGCACCGCCGGCATTGGCGAATGGATTGCGTCGATGGCATTGGCAAGTCCGCCGCCGCCGGCCCTGGCGAGCTCGGCAAACGCCGTGCCGAAGCCCTCGCCGCCCGCGTCCCAGACCCTCTGGAAATAGTTGGCGATGCGGGCGCGGTTACCGGTCAGGCCGAAGCGCGAGCCGTCGAAGTCGGCATCCACCGACAAGGCCAGCGAGGAGCCCTCCTCCAGAACCCGGTAAGTGAAGATGTCATGCAGCTTGCCAGTCAGCGTACCGGTGCGCGCGCCATCCACCGTGAGGAAGGACAGCTTGCGCGGCAGAAGCGAGATCGGCGCGACGTCGAGCGTGCCCGAAAGCGTCGCATCCTGCTGGAGGATGAGCTGGTCGATCCTGTTGTTCTCGAAATCGGCATCGACCACCAGCGTGCCGCTGTCTTCCTGCCGGAAGTCACCGGTCACGCGGGTCTCGCCGATGCCGTTCTCGTCGCCGACGAAGAGCTGGCCGTGGTTGACCACATTGGCCTGCAGCGTTTGCGCGCCCCGGCTTATGCCGAAATTGTTGAAGGTGCCGGCGTTGTAGGGCACAGCGATGAACGCGGTCGAGGCGAAACTCTGAGTCGCAAGGTCATATTCATCGCCAGCGCCCGAGCCGTTGCCGTCGGCGTTTTCCAGCAGGACATCGCCAGCCACGACGCCGTAGCTGTAGATGTCGAGCCTGCTGCCGTCGGCCGACGACCTGTCGCCGACGAAACGGACCGCCGTGCCGGAATAGGCGCTGACCATGGCCCCGTTATCGACGAGCAGCACGTTATCGCGTCCGCCGCTGACGAACACGCCGGCGCCCTGATTGGTGCCGCCGCCGACCGTGCCGCCAACCTCGATGCTGATCGTGCCGAGATCGGACGCATCGGTGCTGGCAGCGCCCTGGCTCTGCGCGAAAATGCCGATGCCGTTCGAACCGATCGCGTTGATCTCGCCGCTCTGGACCACGTTGACATCGCCGCCGTGACCATCGCCGAACAGGCTGGTCGAGCCCGCGAACGCGCCGGAACTGTCGCCGCCGAACCCGCCGCCGCCGCCGATCGACTGCGCGACGATGCCGAAAGCGTCGACGCCGGAGACGTTGATCGTGCCGTCGAACTGAACGCCGACATCGCCGCCGTCGCCGCTGCCCTCGATACTGTCGAACTTGCGGTCGAGCGAGAGCGTCGAGGTGGTCGCGTCGCCGGCAATGCCGCCGCCGCCGCCGACCGACTGGGCGACGATGGCATGCGCGCCGCTGCCATTGGTTTCGATATAGCTGCCATTGCCGGAGATGATGGTGACATCGCCGCCATCGCCGCCGGCCCCGCCAAGGCCGCCAAGCCCGAGCGACAGGATGACATCGGACGCGCCGACCGCGCCGATGCCGCCGCCACCGCCGACCGACTGGGCGAGCACGCCGAAGGCGCGGCTGCCATTGGTGGTGATGTTGAGGCCGGACTGTATGTTGACATCGCCGCCATGAGCGCTGCTTCCGCCCGTTCCGCCGACCTGCAGCTGCAGCGTCGCATCACGCAGGCGATAGGAATCCTGTCCGCTGCCGATCGCGCCGAGCCCGCCGCCGCCGCCGACCGACTGGGCAATGAGGCCGATCGCGTCATTGCCATAGGTCGCGATGTTGGCCGTGCCGCCATTGACGGTGACGGTGTCGCCATCGGACCCCTCCCCGCCATCGCCGCCGAAATTGGCGCCGAGCACCAGCGCGCCGAAGGGATTGTCGGTCGCATCGCCGCCGACACCGCCGCCGCCGCCGATCGATTGCAGCAATGCCCCATGGGCCATCACGCCGTTGGTGACGATCGCATTGGCGTTTTCGAAACTCGCCGTCACCGTGCCGCCATCGCCGCCGTCGCCGCCCGTGCCGCCGAGCAGAAGGTTGGCTTCGCCGGTCACCCGCCCGCCGGGGATTGTCGCCGCGCCGCCGAGGCCGCCGCCGCCGCCGATCGACTGGGCCATGATGCCGATCGCGTGATCACCGTAGGTGCCGATCGAGCCGCCGAAGGTGAGATCAATCGCGCCGCCAACACCGCCGGTACCGCCCGCGCCGCCGATGCCGACATTGCCCTGATAGGTCTGGTAAAGCAGCGAGAGGTTGGAGCCCGCCGCGACATCATTGCCGGCAACCGAGCCGCCGATGCCGCCCCCGCCACCGATCGACTGCGCCGCGATGCCGATGGAGCCGACGCCGGTCGTCGTGATTGTGCCATAGTCGGAAATCGTCACGTCGGAGCCGTCGCCGCCGAGGCCGCCCTTCAGCCCGAGCGTCATGGACAGCGAGCCGGTCACCGTCATCGGCGTTCCGCTAACGCCGACCTTGCCGGAAATGCCGAAGGCGCTGCCCTGCGAGGTGCCGCCGCCGCCGCCAATCGACTGCGCCACGATGCCGTGGGAATTGTCGCCCGAGGTTGCGACGCCGGCGCCATTGGCGAGCGTCACCGTGACATAGTCGCCATCGCCGCCCGCGCCGCCATCGCCGCCGAGCTGCTTCTTGCCGGTGAAGCCGGCGAGGCCGAACGAGGCCGAGGCCCCTGTCGAGGCCCGGCCGGCATTGCCGCCGCCGCCGCCGATCGATTGCGCCACGATGCCATCGGCATTGTTGCCGCTGGTTGTGACCGAGGCCGTGTCGTTGAGCGCCACCGTGACGGTGTCGCCCTCGCCGCCGGACCCGCCCTGGCTGCCGAGCGTCTCGCCGAAGGATGCGGTAAGCACGCCGGCGCCGAGGCCGCTGGTCATGGCATAGGTCCAGGAATTGCCGCCGGTGCCCCCGCCGCCGCCGATCGACTGGGCGAGAATGCCGTGCGAGCCGTCGCCGCCGGTCACGACGCCGGTCGCGCCGTTGAGTTCGACATCGACATCGCCGCCCTTGCCGGCCGCGCCGCCGTCGCCGCCCGCAGACAGGGTAAAGCTCATCGAAACCGGCACTTCGACCGGAATGACCTGGGCAATCGCCGCGGACATGGCCCGCCCGCCGATGCCGCCGCCGCCGCCGATGGATTGCGCGATGATGCCGATCGAATCCGAGGCGTCGTCGCCGGCCGCGCCGGTGGAAATCAGGCTGTCGGTCAGACTGACATTGACGCGGTCGCCGTCGCCGCCCTCTCCGCCCGTGCCGCCAAGCGAGAATGTCGAGGCGAAGACCAGTGATTCATCCGCGCCATAGGCCGCGCCGCCAATGCCGCCACCGCCGCCGATCGACTGGGCGACAATGCCGTTGGCATTGGAGCCGAGCGTCGAGGCCTGCAGATTGCCGAAGGCGACATCGACCCTGCCGCCGGTGCTGCCGTCGCCGGCATCGCCGCCGACCGTCAGCTGCGCCACCGTCAGAACGGCCTCGCTCACCGCATTGCCGCCGGTGCCCCCGCCGCCGCCAATGGACTGGGCGAGAATGGCCGAGGCATTGTCGCCAGCGGTGCTGACGAGCGGCGCGCCGGTATAGGCCCCGGTGTCGAGATTGCGGTTGCCGACGGAGACATGGCCGCCATCGCCGCCGATCCCGCCGCTGCCACCGACGCCAACGCCGATCAGCACGCCGAAATCGAGCACATCGCCGCCATCGCCGCCGCCGCCGCCGATCGACTGGGCGGAAAGGCCATAGGAGAAATCGCCGCCGGTATAGATCGAGCTGTCTTCGAGGAAGGCCTGCACTTCGCCGGCATCGCCGCCCTCGCCGCCCTGGCCGCCGACGGAAATCAGGCCGAAGCCGCCCGCCCCCGCGCCGCCGCCGCCGCCGATCGATTGCGCCAGGATGCCTGTCGAGGCGTCGCGGTTGGTCTGCACGGAACCGCGATTATAGACCTGCACGAGGCCCCCGGCCCCGCCGCCGCCGCCGGTTCCGCCGACGATGAGCTTGCCGCCGCCAAGCGTGCCGGCAGCACCCCCGCCGCCGCTGATCGACTGGGCAATGATGCCGCGTGAACCATAACCGAAGGTGGCGATGGTACCGGTATTGGTGACCGAGACATCGCCGCCATTGCCGCCAAGGCCGCCATCGCCGCCGAGACTGATGATCGAGGCGACCGGCAGGTCGCCGGCCCCGCCGCTCCCGGCGATCGACTGGACCAGCATGCCGGGCGCCAGATTGCCGGAGGTATAGAGGAGGCCGACATTGGTTGCGGTGATCGCGCCGCCGTCGCCGCCCTGGCCGCCCGCGCCGCCGGCCCCGAGCACGGTGATGAAATCGCCGCCGGTGCCCCCGCCGCCGCCGATCGACTGCAGCGCGATCGCCGCGGAATAATCGCCGGAGGTCTCCGTTGCCGTGCCGCTGTCAGCCGTGAAGGTAATGCGCCCGCCATTGCCGCCGACGCCCCCGCCGCCGGTCTGTCCCACAAGCGCGGTGTTGTCGCCGCCATCGCCGCCGGTCCCGCCGATCGACTGGGCAAGGAAGCCATAGGCGGAGGTTCCCGAGGTGGTGATCGTCGCGGTATCGTAGATGCCGACGGAAACGCGGCCGCCATTGCCGCCATCGCCGCCGGAACTGTCGCGCGAGCCATCCTCGCCATCGCCGCCGTCGCCGCCCCGGCTCATCAGGACAACGCCCGAGATTTCCTCGCCCTGGGTCGAGATCCCGGCGCTGCCGCTGAGTTCGGCCTTGCTGATGCCCGCGACATCGCCGCTCGTGTCGCCGGCATTGGCGCCGTTGCCGCCCTTGTTGCTGCCGGGCGCCTTGCCGCCGTCGCCGCCCTGGCTGATGGCGACCACCGCGCCGGAAAGCCCGTCGACGTGGTTGTCGGAGACGATATGGATATCGTTGTTGACGTAGACCTCGACCTGGTAGCCGGCCTCTCCCTTGCCGCCCTCATCGCTGTTGTCTTCGGAATCGCGGCCATCGCCGCCCTTGCTCAGCGCGTAGATGCCGCGCACGCCGTCATCGGAGCCGTTGTGGTCGTTCCAGTAGATGTCGATCGTGCCGTTATTGGTGACGACGATATTGCCGCCCGTGCCGCCATTGCCATTATCATGGCCGCCCTTGTTGCCTTCGGCGATCGCGGCAATGCCCCAGCCGAAATCGCGGCCATCGATGTGGGCGCTGCTCGTGCCGAGCGTGATCGCGCCATTGTTGACGATGGCCATATCCTTTGCGTCGCCGCTACTGCCGCCGCGCTGGTTGCCGACCGTCGAATCCTGGTCGCCGCCCTTGCCGGCATGGGCGAGCGCATAGATGCCCGCGCCGCCGTTCGGCAGCGCCTGCTGCAGCGAGATGGTGGAATTGTTCTCGATATAGATCGTGCCGCTGTCGCCGCCGCGTCCGCCATCATCGCCGCCGGCGCCGGTATCGTCCTCGTCGCCGCCGCCATGACCGCCGAGGCTCTGGACGAGAATGCCGTAGACCTCGTCATTCGAGGATCCGGCAATGGTGATCGGGGCGTAGTTGTAGACCGAGAGATTGCCGCCATCGCCGCCATCCGTATGGCCGTCATCGTCGCCGTCGCCGCCGCTGGAGGAAAGCGCCAGACCATAGCGGCCGTCATCGCCGATGGTGATCGTGCCGTAATTGTCGAGCCGGTAGTCGGGGCCATCGTCGCCGTTGCTGTCGTCGTCGCCATCATCGCCCTCGCCCACAAACGGGTAGCTGGCGCTATAATTGCCGGCCGAAATGGTGCACGAGCCGGCATTGTCCGGGGACGGGCAGAACACGGTCTGCGCCCCGGCCGTCGGCGCCATCAGCAGGGCGAGCGCGGAAACTGTCGACAGAAAAGCCGAGACCTTGATTGCTCCCCTCATCCCGTTAGCGCGCAATCCGTCGCGATCGGACCCCATACGCTTCCAATCTTTGGTCATGAACCCATCCCCGTTGCATAAACTGACAAAACCGGCGCATTGCGACTGCGGAACAAGACGGCCGCGGAGGACCTGGCAATCGTCAAGCTCTTCGCGGCTATAAGCCGGCTGGCGGTAAGTCAACGCGAACTCGATGAAACGGTCGTTTGGCTAGATGAACCGACATACAGATCCTGCATTGCAACTTAAGGAAGCATTCAACTTCACCGTTCTCGCAAGCACTTCGATGTTTACCCGGGCAAGGCGCTCTTGCATGCCGCTCTGACCGGGGCTGGAGCAGCTGTCCGCCACGGACGAATTCTAAAAGAGGTGGCTCGGCTTATTCGAACCGTTTAGCGTTTGTTCTGAAGTGGATTTCCGCCTCGATTATGTCGGCGCCAGCGCGTTGAAATAGGCCTGATCCGGCGTTTGTCGGTCAAGGGATGAGTGTGGGCACCGAGTGTTCTAAAAGGCTAGATAGCCATCGATGCGAGCGCGGGCCACGGACACTGTTTTTTATGCATGGAGATAGACCTCCCCATATTTGTTTGACTGCCACAGTCGTTCAACGAAGACATTGTCCCGCCAAGCACCCTTGCCGTCCATCGAGATGTCAATCTCCGACTTTTTCAACATGGTGATGAAGTCAATAGAGGTGAACTGCGATCCTGATCTGTGTTGAAAGTTTCCGAACTGCCGTAACATGGAAGCGCTTCCTCCACAGCTTCGATGCAGAAGGCTGCTTCCATCGTGATCGACAGCAGCTCGGCCACCATATCAAGCAAGGCATGCGAGCGATCCGCTTCGACGCGAAGATCGTTCAAACGACCGTCCAAATCGGACACCCTATCTGCCCCGCCACATCTTGAGCGCTGACATTTGGTTTGTGTTTGGCGGCTGCTTGTGGGAAGCCGTGAACTCCACTCCCTGTCGAGATACTTCCTATGACTGACTATTTCATCGGCATCGATGCCGGTTCATCCGTCCTCAAATGTGCGGTCTTCGACCGTGCCGGTCGGCAGCTTAGCGAGTCTGTCGAACGCACCCCCATCGGCCGGCCGAGACCCGGCTTCAGCGAACTTGACCCTGCCCGTTCCTGGGAGGCAGCGAAGAAAGTAATCGCTGAAGCGGTGAGACAAAGCGGCGTCGATCCGGCAAAGATCGTTGGCATGGGGCTCTCGGCGGCGATGGTCGGGGCGTGGATCGTCGATGCTGCGGGCCAAGCACTGAGGCCCGGCATCATCTGGGAGGACAGCCGCAGCCAGTCGATTATCGATGAGATGCTCGCGGAAGATCCCGGCATGATGAGCCGGATCTTCGACAGTTCGGGCTCGGTGATGCAGCAGGGCTGCACCCTGCCGGTGCTGGCGTGGCTTGCCCGCCATGAAGCCGATGTTCTGCAACACGCGTCGCACGTGTTCGGTTACAAGGACTTCCTCAGGATGAAGCTCACCGGGCTTGCGGCAACCGACCGGGTGGAAGCTTCCGTCATTCCGGGCGATGCCAGAGCCCGCACGCGCAGCGATGCCATGATTTCACTGTTCGGCCTCGATCCGTGGCGTCATCTCCTGCCGGAGGTCCGCGATTCGGATACCGTTCATGGCGGCCTTCTTGCCGAAGTTGCCGCTGAGCTCGGCCTGCCCGAAGGCCTGCCGGTTGCCATTGGCGCCGGCGACGTGGCGGCGACGGTGATCGGGGCAGGCGGGCTGGTTCCCGGGTCCATCACCGCCGTGCTCGGGACGACCGGCATGGTCGGCCGCTGCCTCGACGAGCCGCTGTTTGAACCCCGGGACATGGGGCTCCTGTTCACCCTTCCGGGCGATTGCTGGTACCGGTCCATGGTCAATGTCGCCGGCACGCTCAATCTCGACTGGGCCATCGATTCGCTGGCGCCGGACCTGCGGGCGCGTCCGGATTGCTATGCCTTCATCAACGAAATGGTGGGCGCCGTGGAGAAAGGTGCGGACGGCGTCACTTACCTGCCCTATCTCAGCGAGAGCGGCATCATCGCGCCGGTTGTCGACGCCAATGCCCGTGCGGGCTTTTCCGGGCTGGCGCCGCGTCACGGCCGCCCTGCCCTCTTCCGCGCCGTGTTCGAGGGCGTCGCCTTCGCCTTCGCCGATCTCTTCGAGGTGCTTGGCGCGCCGGAAGGACAGATCGTACTGACCGGTGGCGGCGCGCAGAGCCCGCTCTGGTGCCAGATGATCGCCGACGTCACCGAACGCGACCTGTTTGTGCCCGATGGCACCCAGTTCGGCGCGCGTGGCGCGGCGCTGCTGGCGGCAACGGCAACAGGGAAATTTTCTGATATCCGGGAGGCTTCGGCCGCAATGAAAGGTGAAGGCCGGCATTACAGACCCGACCCCACCTCGACCGCAGCCTATGCGCCCGCGCTCAGGCGCTACCGCGATACGCGCGATGCCGCATTGAGACAAAGCGCCTGACAGCTTCGTTTTTCCGCTTGCCTTTTCCAAACTGGTATATACCATGATACGCGTGGTATATACCGGAAGGAAGTCATGTGACCGGAGAAGACGTCCCGCAATATCTGCAGATCGCTGACAGCCTGGCAGCGGAGATCGTTGCCGGTCGCCTGAAGGCCGGGCAGAAAATCGCCTCCGAGCGCACTATCGCCGATGATATGGGCGTCAGCCGGATGACGGCACGTCACGCCATCCGCGTGCTGACAGAGCGTGGACTTGTCGAGGCGCGCGCCGGTCAGGGCACCTTCGTCGGCGCCCGCGTCATCGAACAGAAGCTTCATTCGCTGACCGGCTTTACCGAGCAGATGGCGCTTCTGGGGCGCAAGAGCTCCTCCATCATCGTCGGCTGCGACCGGCGCGCTGCCGATGCCGAATGCCAGCGCGCGATGAAGCTTTCCGCGGACGACCAGGTCTACCGGCTCGAGCGTATCCGTCTCGCCGACAATGCGCCGGTCGCGCGGGAAACCACCGAGGTGCTGGCCTCGGTCGCACCCGGCCTGCTCGATCTCGCCGATTTCGGCCGCGAATCCCTTTACCGCACCCTGACTGAGAACTTCGGCCTTCGGCCGACCACAGCGAGCCAGACGCTTGCCGCCGGTATCGCCGACGAGACCAATGCTCGCGTGCTTTCGCTCGCCGTTGGCGATCCCGTTTTGAAACTCACCCGCCTGACCTTCGACGATCGCGGCGCGCCGTTCGAATATGTCCGATCGGTCTATCGCGGCGATGCCTTCGTCATGAAGGTCAACCTCACTGTTTCCGAAGAGCATACCCAATGACGACTGCCTCAGACCGATACCTTTCCGAACTCATCGAGCGGCTCCAGACAATCCGCACAGCGCTGGCGGACCCGATGGCGGATGCCGTCGACGCGATCGTCGAGGCCGCGCGCTCCGACCACCGTTTGTTTGTCTTCGGCACCGGCCACTCGCACATGCTGGCCGAGGAAGTGCATTACCGCGCAGGCGGACTTGCCATCACCGTGCCGATCCTTGCCGGACCGACCATGCTGCACGAAGGCGCCGTTGCCGGCACACAGTATGAACGCACTGTGGGCATCGCCCGCGCGGTGTTCGAGCGCTACACGATCGGCGAAGGCGACGTGCTGTTCGTCATCTCCAATTCAGGCGTCAATGCCGCGCCACTGGAAGCCGCCCGCGCAGGACGGGAACGTGGCGCGAAGATTATCGCGATCACCTCGAAATCCTATTCCACGGCGGCCGCCAAGGGAGGCGACAGGCTGATGGATCTCGCCGACATCGTGCTCGACAACAACGCACCGCCCGGCGATGCGGTGCTCGATGTGCCCGGCAGCGAGCTCAAGGTCGCGCCGGTTTCCACTGCCATCGGCGTCGCCATCATCAACGCCATCCTGGCCGAAGTAGCGACCCGGCTTGCCGGCGATGGCGGCGCTCCGATCTATCTCAGCGCCAATATGCCGGGTGCTGACGACATAAACCGGAAGCTCGTGGAACGCTTCCGGCCCCGCAATCCGCATCTGTGAACTACCCGAACCAACCGACAACAAAGGGGAACTGACATGAAAAGATTCGCATCCATGACCCTGGCCGCTGTGCTCATCAGCTCGGCGGCCTATGCCGCACCGGTCGAGCTGACGCTCTGGCACATGGAACAGCCGCCACAGCGCGTTCAGCGCATTCAGGAAATGCTCGACGCCTTCAACGACAGCCACCCCGACATCTCGGTCAGCCAGGAACCGCAGAGCTGGGGTGAGGTCTACGCCAAGGCGCCCGCCGCTCTTGCCGCCGGCGCCGGTCCGGACATGATCTTCACGATCCCGGATTTCACCCCGGTCCTGAAGGATCTCGGCAAGGTCCAGTCGGTCGCCGATTTCGTCGAGAAACTCGACAGCGAACACCATTTCATTCCGGCTACGCTGGAGCCCTACACCTATGACGATGGCGTCTGGGCCGTGCCGCTCTACAACATGTCGATGAACATGTGGTACCGTAAAAGCGAATTCGAAAAGGCCGGCATCTCCGTTCCCGAAACCTGGGACGACTGGCTGAAGGCGGCCGAGACGCTGGCTACCAGCGAGATGTACGGCATTGGCGTTCCGGCCAACAAGCAGCTCTACACCGACCAGACGATCTATTCCGTCATGGCCAATGGCGGCGCCAGCGAACTCTACAACGAGGACGGCACGCTGCGTTTCGACAATCCTGAAACCGTCGCGGCCTATGATTTCTATTCGAAGCTCGTCGCGCTTTCCCCGCCGGACGTCAATTCCTGGACCTGGGGCGAGGCCGAGGCCTGCTTCACCTCGAAAAGCTGCGGCATGATCATGCAGTTCTCGGTGATCTCCACCTATGACACCCAGGGTGGCGGCGCGCCGGAGGACCTCGGCATCGCGGCCATTCCCACCAAGAATGCCGGCGGCGAACACAACACCATCGCCTATCCGAACGGCGTAATGCTGCTAACCGACGACAAGGCCAAGACCGAAGCCTTCGAGACCTTCGTGTCCTGGCTGCTGGAACCGGAAAACTACGGCAAGTTCCTCAACATGGAGCCGGGCCTGTTCATGCCGGTGACCGAAGACGGCGCCAAGGCCGAAAGCTTCTGGAGCGACCCGATGGTCGAGAAGTACAAGCCGCAGATCGAAACGGCGATCGCCAATTCGAAGAACGGCAAGCTTTTCGGCTTCACCTCCGGCCGCATCTTCCCGTCGATCGCCGCGATTTCGGCCCAGAACCTCCTGGCCGCGACCGTCCAGGACGTCACCGTCTCGGGCGACAGTGCCGCCGATGCGGTTGCCGCCGGTCAGAAGACCATGGAAGAAGCCGCCGAATAAGGCTGGCGTCGAGGATCAGGAGACCGTTTCATGCGCAATTCCAGCCTGCTGGCATTCGCCTTTGTTGCCCCGGCCATGCTGGTACTGCTCCTGATCCTCGGCTGGCCGCTCGTTTCGGCCGTCATCCTGAGTTTTCAGGATGTCCGCTATGTCGGAACCGAACCGCACTGGGTCGGTTTCGCCAACTATATCAAGGTGCTGTCGGGCTCAAAGCTCTTGTCCTCGATCGGCCTTTCGCTGATCTGGGTCGTCGCCAATGCCGTGCTGCAGACTATGCTGGCGCTGGCAGCCGCCCTTGCTCTCAACGAGCGCTTCCGCGGAGCGAAGGTCGCCCGCACCTGGATCATCCTGACCTGGATCGTGCCGACCGTGGTGGTGGTAATGATCTGGCGCTGGCTGTTCTCGACATCGGGCGGCATGATCAATCCGCTCCTGATCCAGATGGGTATCATCGATCGTCCGATCGGCTTCTTTGCGAGCCCCGCCGGCGCCTTCGCCACCCTCGTCTTCATCAATTCATGGCGCTGGTTTCCGTTCATCACCCTCATGCTGCTGGCCGGCATGACGCGCATTCCAGGCGATCTCTACGAGGCCGCCCGCATCGACGGCGCCAATGCCTGGAAGCGGTTCACCCGCATCACCTGGCCGCTTCTGAAGCCGACGCTCGGCGTGCTTGCCGTCATCGGCACGCTCCTGTCCTTCAACGTGTTCGATATCATCTGGCTGCTGACGGCCGGTGGCCCGGCCAACGGAACCCGCACAATGCCCGTGCTGATCTACGAGACCGCCTTCAAGGGCTATCGCCTCAGCGAGGCGGCGACCGTTTCGGTGATCGCCACCATTCTTCTGCTCGCCTTCGCGCTGATCACCGCGCGGGCGCTTGATCGCGAGGAGAACTGATCATGAAGCGTTCACTCGCCGTCAACATTCTGCTGGCGCTTACTCTTCTCGCGCTCGTTATTCTGGTGGCACTGCCGTTCTGGTGGGTCATCTCCGGATCGTTCAAGCTGCCGCAGGACATCATCGCGCGGAAACCGACCTTCTTTCCGCATTCCTTCACGCTGCAGCATTATGTGAAACTGCTCGCCAATTCCGCCTACACCACCTATGTCGGCAACAGCCTGATCGTGGCGACGTTTTCGACGCTGATCACCCTGGCACTGGCGGTGCCAGCTTCCTTCGCCTTCTTCCGACTGAAATTCCCCGGTCGGCGTACGCTGTTCCGCATCATCCTGCTCGCCTACGCGTTTCCAAGCATCGTGGTGCTGATCCCGCTTTTCGGCATGTTCACGAAACTCGGCATCATCGACACCCTGCCCTCACTCGTGATCGTCAATGTCGCCTTCGCGCTGCCGTTCTCGATCTGGATGCTGCGTTCCTTCTTCGCCACCGTGCCGAAGGAAATCGAGGAAGCGGCGGTGATGGACGGCGCGCCGCCGACGGTCATTCTGCGCCGGGTGATGTTGCCACTGATTGCACCGGGCATGGCAAGCGTCGGCATCTTCGCCTTCATCTCTTCATGGACCGAATATGTGTTCGCCTCGGTTCTCATCATCTCCGACGACAAGCGCACGGTTCCTGTCGGCTTTGCCGGCATTATCGGCCAGTACCAGATCGACTGGGGCCTGCTTCTCGCCGGCGTCGTTCTGGCGGTCGCGCCGGTCGTCATTCTCTTCGCCTTCATCGGGCGCTGGTTCGTCAGCGGCCTGACCGAAGGCGCGGTCAAATAGGATAGCTTCGATGGCAGAACTCTCGCTCCGCAATGTCCGCAAGTCGTTTTCCGGCACAGAAGTCATCCACGACGTCAATCTCGATGTCGAAAGCGGCGCCTTCGTCGTCTTTGTCGGCCCGTCCGGCTGCGGAAAGTCGACGCTTTTGCGCATGATCGCTGGCCTCGAAGAGGTGACCGCCGGCAAGATCGCGATCGAAGGCCAGGACGTCACCAACACCGATCCCGCCAGGCGCGGCATCGCCATGGTGTTTCAGTCCTATGCGCTTTACCCGCACATGACGGTGGAAGAAAATATCGGCTTTCCGCTGGAAATGGCGGGCATGAGCAAGGAAGCCCGCAAGGCGGAAGTGCAGAAGGCCGCCGACATCCTGCATCTCGGCCCCTATCTGCAGCGCAAGCCCAAGGCGCTTTCCGGCGGCCAGCGCCAGCGCGTCGCCATCGGCCGCGCCATCGTGCGCAATCCGAAGATCTTCCTGTTCGACGAACCGCTTTCCAACCTCGACGCGGAACTCAGAGTGCGCATGCGCCTCGAGATCGCCCGGCTGCACGAGGAGATCGGGGCTACGATGGTCTATGTCACCCACGACCAGGTGGAGGCGATGACGCTCGCCACCAAGATCGTGGTGCTGCGCGATGGCAATATCGAGCAGGTCGGCGCACCGATCGAGCTCTACAATGACCCCGACAACATGTTCGTCGCCGGCTTCATCGGCTCGCCGAAGATGAATTTCATCCCCGCCCGGGTGACCGGACGCGGTGATAGCGACGCGGCCATTCTCACCGTTCCCGAGCTTGGCCTCGAAGCGCTTGAAGTCATGCCGCGCGATCCGGCAGCTTCACTGGCAGGCGACGTCATGCTCGGCATCCGGCCGGACTGTTTTGGCGCCGAGGGCGCTGCAGCGCCCGTCGCCGTGAACCTGACCTGCGAAGTGACCGAGCGGCTCGGCAACGTCACCTATATGCACGCGCTGGCCAGCGACGGCGAAAGCATCGTCGCCGAACTGCGCGGGCAGCCCGCGATCCGCACCGGCGATACAGTTCCCCTGTCGCTCGATGCGGGTCGCCTGATGCTGTTTTCCAAGGATGGGCGGCGCCTCTAGAGACACTGGAGCGGGCCGCGGAACAGCAGTCGGTCAGGGCGCGGTTTCGAAGATTGCGAGATCCTGCGGGGGAATGGTTCTGTTGCCGAGCAGAAAGCGGCGGGCGGCAAAGGGTATGGTGTATGGCTCCGGGCCGTAGTTGAAGATCACCGCCATGTTTCCGCGCCGCACCAGACGCACGGCCTCCGGCATTTCGACACGGGCAATATCGGCCTCATCCAGCAGGCGGCCGAAGAGTGCGTGGAGAAGCGCGGGATCGAGCCACGCGCCGAGATAGCTCGCCATTTTGCTTGAAACCATCACCGGTTGGCCGTCTTCGGTGGCAAGCCGCGAAGGAAGCGCCGTCTCCAGTTGCTCCAGCCAGCGGGAAGCCGTGCCGGAGAGCGCCTCGCCGGAAACGGGAATGGCAAGGCCAGGCCGGAGCGAGGAGACTTCTGCGACCTTCAGCGGCAGGAATGCCTGAAGCGGGCCCGGTGGCAAGCTGTCCGGAATCGCGAAATTCTGAAGTTTCGAACCGGAGCGCGGACCGAAGACGATATGGGCATCCGTCTCCTGAAAGGCGCTGCGGGCTGCTTCGGACACCACCGGCATCGACGGCACGAAGACAAGTTTGTAGCCCGCAAGCGACCGGCCCGGCACCAGCACATCGACATTGATGCCATGGCGGCGCAAGGCCTCGTACCAGCGGTGCAGCAAGAGCTTGTAGTTGAAATCCGCACCCTGCGGCTCGATCGTGGTAATCCAGGCGGCCTCGTAGTCGAGCACGATGGCGACATCGGCGCGTGCGATCGGCGGTAGCGCGCCCACCTCGGCGGTCTCACGGCCGAGCCGTGTCACCTCCTTGCCGCCCGGCGAAAGCTGGCGGTCCGGGCGGGTGAGACCCGCATGCATCTGCTCCTGGGCAAACGGCACCTGCCGCCAGCGGAAATAGCTCACCACCTCGGCGCCATGGACCAGCGCCTCCCAGCCCCAGAGCCGGACCATGCCCGGCTTTGGCGCCGGGTTCCAGTGAGCCCAGTTCACCGGGCCGGGCTGCTGCTCCATGATCCAGAAGCGGTCATTGCGGAGCTTGCGGTAAAGCTCGTGGTGAAAAGCGGAAAAGTCGGGATGCGAGGTGTTGTACCAGCGCGCCCGCTCGCTGTCGGAAAGCGGGAAATGCTCGATCTTGCCAAGCGGATAGGAATCCCAGGAACAGAAGTCGAGGCTTTCCGACAGCCTGTCGTGATCGAACTGGTGAAAGAAACCCATGAAATTGTGGGTTATGAAGCGTCCGGGCGAGTGCTTCCTGAGGATTCTCGCTTGCAGCCCACAATAGTCCGACAGGCTGTCGGAGGAATAACGCCAGAAATCGAGAAGTGCCGCCGGATTGGCGTCGGAAACTTGACCGGCCGGCGGGATCACTTCGTCGAACGAGCGAAATTCCATTGACCAGAAGACATTGCCCCAGGCGCGGTTCAGCGCTTCGACAGACTGGTAGCGCGTTTTCAGCCAGTCCTGAAAACCCGCCGCATCTTCGGGGCCGTAGAGCAGAACCGTATCGTCGCCGCCGAATTCATTGTCGATCTGCCAGCCAACGACCGCTTCGTGGGAGCCATAGCGTTCTGCCATCGCGGTGACGATCCGGTCCGTCTCGGCGCGGAAGGTTGAGGAAGCGGCGGTATAGTGCCGGCGCGAGCCGAAACCACGGGCGCGGCCATCGGCAAAGACCGGCAGCACATCCGGATGGGCGTCAATCAGCCATTTCGGTGCAGCGGCGGTCGGCGTGCCAAGCACCACCTTCAGCCCTTCCGCGGCAAGCGTATCGATGGCGCGATCGAGCCAGGCCCAGTCATAGCGACCGGGCTCGGGTTCCATCCGGCTCCAGGCGAATTCGGCGATACGGACGTAGGCTATGCCCATTTCGCGCATCTGCCGGGCATCCTCGGCCCACCAGTCTTCGTTCCAGTGTTCGGGGTAGTAGCAGACGCCCAGCATGGGAATATTTTCCTTAAACTGCCGCAGAAGCGACGGAAGCGAAGATGATGGTTTCGCCGGCGGCATCGAAAACCTGGCAGGCTTCAGGGCGCAGGCCAAGGGAAATCGCATCGCCGTAACGCAGGCGGGAAACGCCATCCGCCTTGACGGTCAGCACCGTATCGTCGTCGACGCGAACGGTCAGCAATGTTTCCGATCCGAGATGCTCGACCAGTTCGACCGTTCCGGACAGTGTCGCCTGAGCCGCCTCGCCGACGACGAAATGCTCCGGCCTTACGCCGAGCGTCACAGCAGCTCCCGGCGCGACCGTCGTAGCACCAGCCGGCAACGCCACCACTCCGCCGCCGGGCAGCGGCAGGCTGGCAAAGCCATCGGAAAGCGTGGCGACCGATGTCTCGATCGTGTTGATCTTCGGCGAGCCGAGAAACTCGGCAACGAAGCGGTTTGCGGGCTTCAGGTAGAGATCGAGCGGGGAGCCGATCTGCTCGATCTTTCCGCCCGAGAGCACCACGATCTTGTCGGCCATGGTCATCGCCTCGACCTGATCGTGCGTTACATAGATCATGGTCGAGCCGAGGTCGCGGTGAAGCTTCAGGATCTCCACCCGCATTTCGTGACGCAGCGCCGCATCGAGGTTCGAAAGCGGCTCGTCGAACAGGAACACGCTCGGATCACGCACGATGGCGCGGCCGATCGCGACACGCTGGCGCTGGCCGCCGGAAAGCTGGGCGGGCCTGCGTTCGAGCAGCGGTTCCAGATGCAGCATCTGCGCCGCGCGCGAAAGCCGCTCGGCAATCAGCGCCTTGTCGACCTTGTTCATCCGCATGCCGAAGGTGATGTTGTCGGCAACCGTCATATGCGGGTAAAGCGCATAGGACTGAAACACCATGGCGATGCCGCGATTGGCGCTGTCGAGCCTGGTGATGTCACGGCCATCGATAGCGAGCGCGCCGCCCGTGACCTGTTCGAGCCCGGCGATGAGACGCAGCAGCGTCGACTTGCCGCAGCCCGACGGGCCGACAAAGACGACGAACTCGCCCTTTTCGATGGCAAGCGAGATGTCATCGATGACGCGGGCCGGACCAAAGTCCTTGGTGATGTGATCGAGGGTTACATAGGACATGGGAGTTCCCTTGGTTCAGCCCTTGGTGGCGCCGAAGGTGAGGCCGGCGATGAACTGGCGCTGCATCAGGAAGAAGACGAGAACCGGCGGCACGGCGGCGAGCAGCGAGCCCGCAGAGATCAGGTGCCAGGTATTGGTCCAGGTCTCCTTCAGCGCCTGAATGCCGGCGGTCACAGGGCGGGCGCTGTCCGACTGTACGAGCACGAGCGACCAGAAATAATCGTTCCAGACGAAGGTGAAGATCAGCACGAAGAGCGCGGCCATGGCAGGCCGCACCAGCGGCAGGATCACATGGAGAAAGATCTTGATCTCGCTGACGCCCTCCACCCGCGCCGCCTCGATCAGCTCGTTCGGCAGTTCGGCGATGAAATTGCGCATGAAAAGCGTGCAAAAACCGGTCTGGAAGGCGATGTGGAAGATCACCAGCGCCCAGATCGTGTCGTAGACCGGGATGACATGGAGCGCGATGTCGCGCACCGGGATCATCAGCATCTGGAACGGTACGAAATTGCCGGCGATGAACAGCGCCAGAAGCAGCGTCGCGCCGCGGAAGCGGTAGCGGCTGAGCGCAAAGCCAGCCATCGCCGAAAGCGCGATCGATCCGACGCAGGCAAGAAGCGTGATCACCGTCGAATTGAACAGGAAACGCAGCATCGGCGAGGAGGTGAAGACCCGGGTGTAGTTGGCGACAGCGCTGATGTCCGTCGGCCAGCCCCAGTAATTGCCGGCATTGAGATCCTGGACCGAGCGGATCGAGGTGACGGCGATGCCGATGATCGGCAGCAGCCAGACGATCATCGCGATCCAGACGGTGATGTAATAGGCCCTGCGGCGGGCGGGCGTGGCGTTTTCGATCGGGGTCGGAAACATCAGCGAGCCCTCGCGCGCGGCAGCGACCGGATCAGATAGATCACGATGCAGATATCCATGAGGAAGAACAGGCATGAGGCGATCGCCGCGCCATAGCCGATGCGGAAGGCGCCGAAAGTCTGTTCGTACATGTAGTAGGCGAGCACTGTGGACGACTGGTAGGGGCCGCCATCCGTCATCACCGAGACGAGGTCGAAGGAGCGGAGCGCGCCGACGACGGAAACGATAAGCGCGATGGAGGTTGCGGGCTTCAACTGCGGCAGCACGATATGCCAGAGCAGCTTGAAGCCCTTCACCCCTTCCATTCGGGCAGCCTCCAGAAGCTCCGGGTTGATGGCCGTGAGCCCTGTCAGATAGAGGATCATGCAATAGGCGACCTGCGGCCAGAGCCCGGCGGCGATGATGACGAAGGTCGCGCTGTTTTCGCTTTCCAGCAACGCCACCGGCGGCAGGCCGAAACCTTCGAGGATGTGGTTCAGCAGTCCGAAATCGGCATTGAAGAACCAACTGAACATCAGCCCGACCACCACCTGCGAGATGACGAATGGCATGAAATAGAGCGACTTCACGAAGCGCATGCCAAAGCCGGACTGGTTCAGGAACAAGGCCAACAGGAGACCGAGCGCGGGCGAGACCAGGAAGGCCACCAGCCAGTAGATATTGTTCTTCAGTGCCGTCCAGAACACCGGATCGTCACGGAAGAGTTCGACATAGTTGCCGAGCCCGATGAAGCGTGGTGCTGAAAGCCCGTCCCAGTCATAGAGGCTTAGGCGCAGGCTCTCGATCACCGGAACAACCACGAACACGGTAAACATGATCACGGCGGGGGCGAGAAACAGGATAGGCGCAAGCCGCCGTTGGTTGCGGCGCCAGAAACCCGGCGCGGCGGGGCGCTGCCCCGTCATCATCTGGTCGGCCAAGCGGAATTCTCCTTCGTCGGCGGGCGGAGCCCAGCCTGTTCTTCAACCGATATCCCGCCGCTGGCATGACCAGCGACGGGGAAAGGTGCGGTTGCAGACGGAATTATTGCGGATAGGCGCGCTGCTGGGCCCGGTCGATATTGGCGAGGATTCGATCCAGCCGCTCGGGATGGACCAGGAACTCCTGGAAGCCGTCCATGGCGACAGTGGCGACCTGGCTATCGGTATCGCGGTCGATGAACTGCGCATAGTATTCGGCACCGGCAGCAAGTTCGGCGCTGTCCTTCAGGAGACGGACATCCGGCGGGCTCGCTTCCGGGTTTGCCGGCAGAACCGGATAGATTTCCGACATCAGCGACTGGGTCGAGGGCTCCATCAGGAAGGCGAGGAACAGCTTGGCTTCAGGGATATTCTTGGCCTTTGCGGGAATGTGATAGGTTTCGATCGGCGCATCCTCGGCGCGCGGAATATCCGCGTTGATCACCGGGAAATTCATCGCGCCGGTTACCGGCTCGCTCTCCGGCGTCAGGCTGGCAATCAGATAGTTGCCCATCAGCATCATCGCCGCCTCGCCCTGGTTCATCTTGGCAAGGCCCTCGCGCCAGGCGAGGCTCGTGTGATTTTCGGCGAAGCAATCGGCGTCGACGAGCTTCTTCCACTCGGCAAAGACAGCCTTCACCTTATCATCGCTCCAGGCCACCTTGCCGTTCATCAGGTCCATGTGGAACTTGTAGCCGTTGAGGCGCAGGTCGATATAGTCGAACCAGCCGGCAAGCGGCCATGCGCCCTTGGAACCCAGCGCAATCGGGATTATCCCGTTGTCGCGGAAGGTCGTGCAGGCGGCAACAAGATCATCGAAGGTGGCGATCGGAGCGGTTACACCGGCCTTCTCGAACAGATCGGTGCGATAATAGATCGCCCATGTCGAGTACGAGGTCGGCACGCCGTACTGCTTGCCGTCGACGCTGATGCTGTCGACCATGCCGGGACCGAACTCGGTCTTTTCCTCGTCCGTCCAGATATCGGAAACGTCGGCGAGAAGTCCGGGTTCGACCAGCTGCACCATCTTGTTGCCAGCATACCATTTGACGATATCGGGCGGGCTGGTCGTCAGCCAGTTGCGGATCGCCGTCTTGTTGCTTTCCTCGTCGTAGAAGTTGATATCGACATCAATGTCGGGATGGATCTTCTCGAAAGCGTCGACGGCGGCCGTGACTGCGGCGCGATCGGGGTCGCTTGCGACCGACGCGTTGAACACCACCGTACCAGCGTAAGCGTTCGTCCCGGCCATGAGGCCGGCACCGACGAGTGCGGTGGCAATATGCTTTGAAATTGTCATGAATGGCCTCTGGAGTTCTTGTTATTGAAAATTGCCTCTTGATTGTATGCAGATTGCGCACAAGAATTCATCTTGTCCAGAGCCCATTTATTCCCGGATAGTCAGATTCCTGCATGACCACATTGCGCAAGGCCCCGTTCGGCATCGCCGAAGACCGTTTCTCGGCCGACAGGCGCGACCGCGTGCTACCGATGCGCGGCCCGCACATGCACAATCAGGTTGAACTCAACCTGATCCTCAGCGGCACCGTCCGCTATCTCTTCAACGGCAAGGTGGTTGAAGTCGCCACCGACGACTTCGTGTTCTTCTGGGGCGCCGTGCCACATCAGGTGGTCGAAGCGGACGACGATGCGCATTTTTCCTGCATCTATGTGCCGATCGAGACCTTCATGTTCGCCCCTTTCAGCCGGGCATTGAAAACCGCCGTGCTCAATGGCGGCTTCATTCGCATCGATGAAAAGATGGCGTTCGACACGGAACTGATGCTGATGGTGCAGAAGGAACTGCGCGCAAACGCGGAGATGCTGTCGACGCTGAACTATGCGCATCTCGAGTTGCGCCTGCGACGCGCCGACCTCAACGGCTGGACCGACCTGATGGCCGATGCGCCGAGGGTGTCCAGCACCTTGAGAGGCAATCATCGCAAGGTGGTCGAAATGACCCGCTATATCAGCGATCACGCCGACACGGAGATCGTCGTTGCCGACATTGCCCGGGCGGCCAACCTCAATCCGAAATACGCCATGAGCCTGTTCAGGCAGTCGACCGGCATGACGATCGCCCAGTATCTTATGCGCTGCAGGCTGGTGACGGCGCAGCGGCTGCTGCTCAGCACCGAAAAGAACGCCGCCGCCATTGCCTTCGAAGCAGGCTTCGGCTCCGTCAGCCGCTTCTACAAGGTCTTTCACGATCAGACCGGAATGTCGCCAAAACGCTTCCGCAACGCCTATCGGCTGGAAGAGCCTGCCAGCTAATCGCCCCCCTGCTTGGGCACAGCGCCCGCCGGTTCAGGCCAGCGGATCGCGGTTCCAGTGCATTATTAGTCGCCGAAATAGCGTAAAGAGAGTGAGGGTGCCGCCCTTGCTCAGTCGTTCGAACCGTTCCCAGACGCTATTCCACTTGCCGAAACGCTCCGGCAACGCACGCCAGGTAATGTTATGAACCGCGGATATGAAGGGCCTTCAGAAAAAACCGGTCATCCCGGCCTTTGTCGCCACGTCGGGGTAGCGATGCCTGAAAAACCTCAAGCGCAACCCGCCTCGGTCATCTTCGTGCACATGCCGACCTCCAATCAATCGACATCCCGTGAAACAGACAAAGTTCAAAAGAGGAATCCCATTTCTTCAAGCCGCAGCAATCCCTCCACACCGCCTAGTTCTTCCTTCAGTTCCAGGAGCGGACCATCGGTTCCCGGCCCCGTTTCCGCCAGTCAGCAAAGCGCCCTCATTTCAGACGTTTAAGCCCCGACAGCCTTTGCCACGTGCAGACACAGCAAGGGTGGTGACTGCATGACCGCGTCGTGATTGGGAAGTGATGGGATCCGGTAGGCCTGCCAGATTTTGCGAAACATACTCCAATCATATGCGGATGGAATTCGGGACTTTTGCAGGCGAGTCCAACACCGACTTCCGAAGATGACAGAAGACGAATCTCTGGCCTGCCTGCTGGATTTTGCAACGCGCCCCGAAACGCGGCTACCGATTAGTTTTTTGTCATTTCTCGCATGGCGCGCTTTACCATGTGCCGACCAGACCCTACGCTCGGTATATGCGGTATCTTGATATTGAATTTTCAACGGATTTTCTGACGGCTGATCGCGACGGGGACGGCGTCAGTCTGGCATTTACAAGGCAAGAACGAACCCTGCTTCAGCATTTCACGGCCAATAGCGGCCGCCTGCTCAACCGCAGTGACCTGCTTTCTGTTCTCGGTGAGCAAAGCGAAAACATCAGCGATCGACATGTCGACTTCCTGATCAACCAACTGCGACGCAAGCTTCAGGACACGCCGCGAGCGCCCCGCTTCATTCGCACACAATATGGCGAAGGCTATGTCTGGGTCGCGCCGCGCTCGCCGCAGAGTGCAGAAAATCCGGATGCATTCCTGATCATCGGCCCTGTTCGCGGCCTCCGACGCGGGGGTGTCGAAGCACAAAATTACATCGTTCAACTCACTGAGGGGCTTCATGCCGGCCTCGGTCCCGACAGGAAGGTGATTGTCGACGAGACCAGCAGGCTTGGGACACAGCACTTCACGATAGAAGTGGTTTTTCATCGACACGACGGCATCCTGCATGCAGCCCTGCTTCTAAGGCATGCCGGTCAGTTTATCGGCATGAAGCGGATAGATCATCGTGCAGGCAGCAATGATGTCGGCACAGAAGATATCATTCAGGCCATCTGGTCGCATCTCGCCCTGCCGCCGCCAAGCGGCGGATTACCTGATGACCTGCCGCCATGGATCCGCCAGCACGATGCAGCGCTCATTCTGAGCGGCAACCCGGATAAGGTGAGCTGGCGCGACAATGCGCGCATGCTCGAGAAGGCCATGGATGAAAGTCCGCATGATCAAAGACTAAGGGTCATGTGGGCACTCAACCTCTATGCCCGCCTTCTGCAGAGCATGAGTGAGCCGGATCAATGGCTTTCTCAACACGAATGGCAGGCGATCGAGCGGGAAATCGAAGAGACAAGCCTGTCTGTCCTGGCCGGTTTGCAATGGATGCCTGAAATGGGTCTCGCCGTCGCCAAGCTGCTTCTGTTCGTCAACAATGATCACACGGTCCTGGCCGAAGGGCTGGTCGATCAGGCACTTCGGCACGGTTCGGCCTTTGCCACTGCGGCGGCTCTGCGGGGAGAGATCGCGGCGATCGAGGGGGAGATCGATGCCGCATGCCAGCTATACGACGAGGCGTTGGAATTGTCCGAGCCGGGCACGGAGTTCTTCATCTATCTGATGCTGCTGAAGGCTTCCGCGCTTCGCGCCGGGAACAGGCTGGATGAGTTACAGGCTCTCGCAGAGCAACTACGCAAGACAGCCCCGCTTGCGCACGCGCGCCTGGCTCTGCTGCTCTCACCCAGCCTGGGCGCCAGCCAAACAAGCCGCAATCTCGTGGGCGCCGAGCTGACATCAAGTGTCGCAGCCCAGATGCTTCAGCTGCTCTACAATGTCTTTGGCCGCCGTTTCAAGAATGCCGAACACCGCAGGAACATCATGAACGCACCGATCGCCGCATTTTCGATCGCTTTTGGCGACGATGTCGTCAGCGAGAAGATCAGATGTGGGATATCTGATCCGGCGTGAAGCTGATCGCCCGACAGAGAGGCTGCTGCGCTTTCGGGGCGACAGTACAGATGGCACCTCGATGTATCGGACCCGCAAACTTGCGAAAAAGCAATAAAATCGACTGTTTCAAATATTGAGCAAATAATCTTGTGGCATGACCAGACTGTACTGTTTCGCGCATTCAGATGGAGTGGGCATGGGTCAGTTGTTCAACCTGTTCAGGGGCCCTTACCGCCTTCGCTTGCCGAAGCATGTTTGAGACAGGTCATGATTGGAAGTGCGTATGCCCATAACTCCCGCCCCTCTTCGCCTCCGTTTCGCCGGTCGTTTGGGAAACGTCGCCATCTCAGCCATGCTTGCGTCGACCCTGCTGGCGACTGGCGCACTGGCAGAAGCCGACGACGTATGGACACGACCTGCTGAAGATACAGAGGCCCTTTCCGATCTCTCATCGGAAACGGTAAGGACAGCACTGCAAGAGGCAACCCTCTATGGTCGCAAATCGCTCCTTGCCAGTGTCGTCGAGAACGTCCGACTGACGCCTGAACGCGCCGATCTGATCGAAACGGAGGCAAGAAAGCTTCGGCCAGATCTAGCTGGATCAATCTCCACGG
The DNA here is from genome assembly GCF_000960975.1 of Martelella endophytica. Classification (NCBI taxonomy): domain Bacteria; kingdom Pseudomonadati; phylum Pseudomonadota; class Alphaproteobacteria; order Hyphomicrobiales; family Aurantimonadaceae; genus Martelella; species Martelella endophytica. Next base: position 4,152,027 of record NZ_CP010803.1, read on the forward strand.
CCGCTGCTTCCGGCCGCCACCTCGCAAGCCTGTTTCCCACGGCTTCGGTTTCCGCGACGCAGGTCTCGACGCAAACTTCAGCAACGTCCCCGGCAGCGCGGGCCATGCCTTACCCCGGCGGCAATCCCGATATTGAGAAAGATGCGCTCAGCGAATATCAGCGGAACTATTCGCTTGATGCCATGCACGTCGACGCCGCGCTGGCAAAGGGATTTACCGGCAAGGGCGTTGTCGTCGGTGTTATCGACACCAACATTGACCGTAGCCCCGACGGCTCGGTCCATCCCGAATTCGAAGGACGTGTTGATCCGCGCTCGATAAGCTATCTCCACTGGTTCGACACCGACCTCGACGGCGAGACCCTGACGCTTGAGGAATTCGAGGCAGGTTTCCTTCAGGGCGAAACCGACACCTATGCTCTCGATGATCACGGAACGCATGTCTCGGGGATCATTGCCGCAGGGCGGAATGGTTTCGGCATGGAAGGCGTCGCAACTCAAGCCACCATTCTTTCTGTCGGAGCAATCCCGGGCGCGGACGGAATGGTCACTGTCGATCTCGGAAACGGGCGTTTCATCGATATCGGAATCGGTCTGCTGGAAGTGTGCGGCCCGACAGCAATTTTCCACGACTGCGATTCCATCAGCGGTTTCGATGAGCCGGATACAGCCGGTTTTCACTATCTCGCGCAATTTCCCGACGTGAAGGTTATCAATGGCAGCTTTGGCGCCGAGATCGATGTGGATGCGACGTCATGGGAGATACCTGTCAAGGAACAAGATCAGTTTCTGGAGGATGCAACCGCGATGCGCGCCAGCCTTGATGCCGGGCAGATCATCGTCATGGCCGCAGGAAACGAGAACTACCAAGCGCCCGTCGTCGCTGAAAATCCAATCGGGAACGGTTTGTTTCCGTTTATTCAGCCCGGGAATGAGAGCGCGACAAACTCATCCGGCAACGTGATCTATGACGACGAAGGCACTGGGCTGGACCTGAGCATCACCTCCGCGGCGGCCCTTCAAAAGGCTGAAAAGCAGGATGGAATTGCGCGCGGAAGGGTCGTCGTCGTCGTCGCGCTTGATGCCTATAACGAAATCTCGGCTTACTCCAACAGGTGTGGCGTTGCGGCAGAATGGTGTGTCGCTGCCCCAGGCGGAAACCAGTACCTCCCGGGCACCTCCCCGCCTGACGGTCGCTACGACAGCGGGATCTATTCGAGTGTGCCTCGGGACGACGGCTTCTACGGCTCCAATAGCGGCACCTCGATGGCCGCGCCGAATGTGTCCGGTGCCGTCGCCGTGCTGACCGAGGCCTATCCGAGCTTCACGCCGGCGGAAATCGTCAAAATTCTGTTCATGACCGCCGAGGATCTGGGCGCTGCCGGCATTGACGAGATCTATGGTTGGGGACTGGTGCGGCTTGACCGCGCGCTTTCCGTGGGACCGGTCGGCATGACCGGCGAGGGCGTCTACACCGTGGGCGCCGATGGTTCCGATACGACGTGGATCGTCTCCTTCACAAGCGATGGAAGCCTTGAAAAACAGGGCGGCGGCACGCTTTCGATCCTCAACGCCGCGACCTTCCGCCAGGGCGCGGGCGTCAAAGGAGGATTGCTGGCGGTTGATGGTTCGTTGACGGCGCCGTTTTTGAATGTCGGCAGGAACGGCACGCTCGGCGGTACTGGGCTCGTTACGGCCGATGTGAATGTCGAGGGTACGCTTGCACCCGGCCAGTCGCCTGGAACAATTACCATCGCCGGTAATGTCAGCCTTGCGCCAACAGCAACCACGGAAATAGACATCGACGGAACCGGGACGCAGAACGGGGCCGGCAATTATGACCGCATTCTTGTGACGGGGGCCGGTCATGACTTTGCTGCCAACGGCACCCTGCAGCCGCGCTTGCGCGGTATTTCCGGCGCCGCCACCAATGCCTTCACGCCGATGCCGGGCGAAGTCTTCACTTTTGTTCAGGTCGCAGACGGCAGCGTCACCGGAAGCTTCGCCGGCCTTGAGCAGCCGGATGCGGGGCTGGTGCCGGGCACCCGTTTCGACGTGCTCTACTGGCCGGACGCTCTGTCATTGGCAGCTACGCCGGAGAGCTATGCAAACCTTTCCGCTTTCGGCGTTTCCGCCACGCAGAACGAAAGGGCGCTGGGCGCTGCGATCGACGCAAGTCGGCCTGCTGCGGGTGTGCGCCCTGATGCCGCCTATAATGACAGCTTCAACAGGCTCTATGCAGCCGACAGCGAAGCCCTTGCCGGCGGGCTTTCGTCCCTGACCGGGCAGCTTCATGCCGAAGTGGGCACGAGCGCCGTGCGCGCGATCGGCCGCTTTGCAGACCGGATCGGCGAGCGTCAGATGGGGCTTGCCTCAGGATGGCTGTCGGAGACCGGGGCACCCTATGGCACCGGCGAGGTCTGGATCAGCGGGAACCATGCCTATACGGATGTGGGGGCTTCGGGCGGAATTTCCGGCTATGACGTGAGCGCGAACAATGGCGCCTTCGGCATCGACTGGCGCTTCGGACAGAATGCCGCGGGCCTTGCGGGCGCCTATGAATATGCCGACGTTTCGGCAAACGCCAACGGCGCCGGCAATATCGGCACCTACCAGGCGGCCGCCTATGCCACGTTTGAGACCGGCGGCCCGACATTGGCCGTGCGCGGCGGGCTTTCCTATGGCGACCTGTCGACCAGCCGCCTCACAACACTGGGAAGTTATGCCGCAATGGCCAAAGCCTCGGGCCATGGCACAGGCGGGTTTGCGGAAGTCAGTGCCTTTCAGGATTTCGAGATGGATACGCTGACCTTTACCCCGTCCGCCACGCTCGGCTACCGCGGCTTCCACCGCAATGCCATGACCGAAACGGGCAGCCTCTTCGCACTGTCATTGCCGGATGCGACATTCTCCGAAACGCAGGCCACACTGGCCCTTTCCGCTTCCCACCGCTTTGCGTTCGACAACGGGCTGAAGCTGGAGCCGGTGTTGAGCGCGGGCTGGCGATATGATTTCGGTGATCTGGACCGGTCTTCGAGCCTTGCGATCTTCGGTAGTAGCTTTGAAGCAGCCGGGGCGGAAATCGGGCGCAATGCCTTCATTGGCCGGGTTGCCCTCAATGCCATCGCCTCGGATCGCTTCACCTTTGGCGCAAGCTACGAGGCTGAGCTCAGGGACAATCTCAAAAGCCAGGTCTTTTCTGCCAATGCCAGCCTCAAATTCTAGAGGACGGTCTTCATACACAGGACAAGGGACAACATTTCATGAAACTCGATCTTTCATACGTCACGATGCCGTTTCTCGCCGGGGCCGGCCTTTTGCTTGTTGCGGGTCTGACCGGGTGCGAGGTTTCAGACGGTGCAATGCCGTCGGTTTCGGCAACGCCAAGCTATCAGACGGCTGTGGCGCAACAGGATATGAAGGATTCTGTGGTCGGAAAATGGAAAATGTATCCGGCAGTCGGCCCGACGAAGCGTGATTGCTCGATCGAATTCAAGGCTAGTGCCTTCAATCCTAACAAGGGTAGCGTCAGCACATTCGCCTGCAATCTGGTCGAAGGCCTCGGAAGCATCAACGGCGTCAGCCGCATCAACGGGTGGGAACGCAAGGGTAGCACGATCATCCTTTCCGGCATCGCGACGTCCAATATCGGCTCGTTCGATCTACCGGTCGATTCCTACCGCGACCGCGTCTACGGCAGCACAAAGGACGACCTCCGCTTCGTCATGGTCCGAAATTGAGCCGGGCGGTCACGGGAGCGCCCGACCGCTCGAAGCAGATTTCTCAGCGGCGAGGCGCTACCGCCGGTGCTCTGCTGCACTGCACCAGCTTTATAGCATCAAAAGGGTTTTAGGGCTTGGCGACGCAAGCCGTCGCGGAACGGCGTCGAAACCGATCCTGGTGCTCACTCCGCGCCTACCTGAAAATTTTCCGGAGCAGGAGCAAGAAATGCGAATTTCTTAAGTAAATGAAATATTATATAAAAAATGGTGATCCCGACGCGATTCGAACGCGCGACCCTCAGGATTAGGAATCTACGACAAGTCCCTAGAAGCGTTTCTGCGCGTTCCGCAGCCATACTGGATTGATCTCATGGCGCGATATAGTCGTAGGCGTCGCGGGCGAGATAAATCCCGGACGGTTCGTGTTGCACGGGCTCCCCACTTTCGGTAGGCCACCCGTCGCCGCGAAGATAATGCCGATCGGATTGTTGTTGGCGAGCATCGCGATGCCGGCGAAGCCGTAGCCCGGCGAGAAATTCTCGTAGAAGGCACGGTACTGACCGAGAACCCGTTCGGCCCTTCCAAGGCGGGCGACGCCCGAGCTGACAAGAAATATCGTCAGCGCACGACGACGCACGCGAGTGCCGCCGCTCTTGCTTTCGCCTGGTGATAAAAAGCACGCCCTCACCTTCCGGGAGAGCGCGCAATTTGCTTACGAGTAGCTGAAGGTCTTCTACTTCAGCCGGGGCTTCGGCCCAGCAGACCGCGCCAGTTGACCTTGAAATGGTTGAAGACGATCAGAACCAGGATGATCGCGCCCCACATGGCGGTGACGAAGAACGGATCGACGCGCATCAGGTTCACGCCCGTCGATATCATCTGCAGGATGATGACGGCCAGCACCACGCCGCGCAGCCGGCCCGCGCCGCCGAAGGGATCGACGCCACCAAGGAAGCAGGCAAGCACCGTCACCAGCACATAAGACTGCGCATAGTTCGACTTCACCGAGTTGAACTGTCCAATCATCACGAAGGCCGTGAGCGCCGAAAACAGCGACGACAGGACATATTCCCACATCAGCACGGCGCGCACGCTGATATTGGAAAAACGGGCCGCGACGGGATTGGCGCCGAGCGTATAGAGGTTGAAACCGAACGGCATGCGCGCGATCAGCACCGCCATCAGCGCCACCACCACGATCAGCATCAGGAACGAGAACGGGATGCCAAACACCATGCCATTGCCAATGAAGAGCAGAGAATCCGGAAAGCCGGAGAGCGTGTAACCCTTGGTCAACAGGATGTTTATGCCGTTCAGCAGCATCATCATGCCGAGCGATGCGAGAATGGCAGGCACTTCGAGATAGGCAATGAAGAATCCCATCAGCGCGCCACTCAAAAGTCCCGCGACAAGGCCACACAGCATGGCAAGGCCGGTAATCGCCAGCGATGCACTCGCCGGGTCACCCTGCGTCAGCCCCTGAAGTGTCAGCGCAGTGATGATGCCGACGAAGTTCGCGGTGCTGACGATCGCGAGGTTGATGCCGCCGGTCAGCATCGTCACCATCATGCCGATCGACAGGAAGGCCAGGATCGGCAACTGATAGGCCATCGAGGTAACGTTTCCGATGGTGAGGAAGCGACCTGCATTCATAAAGGTCATCAGAACGAAGATGCCGATGGCAATGACGAACAGCGGACCATCTGCTGTCAGGTGCTTTTTGACGTTTGACCAGCTCATGGGTTGAGTGCCTCCACCTTGACGTTGACGCGCGCGCGGCGCGCCTTGATCTGCTGGTAGGCGCTGATCGAGATACCGATCATGATCGCGACGCCAATCATCACGTCGTACCAGTAGGACGATATGTTGAGCAGAACGAGACCGTTACGCATGATCGCAAACAGGAGGATGCCGAGTGCGGTCCCGATGATCGTTCCCTTGCCGCCGAACAGGCTGGCGCCGCCGAGAACGACTGCGGCAATGATCTCAAGCTCGCGACCGACGATCGAATTCGGGATCGCCGACTGCACCAGCGCCGTATGGGCGACGGCAGCCAGCCCCGCCAGAAGGCCGACGAAGGCGAACACGAATATCCTCGTCGCGCCGGTGCGCACGCCGATACGCTCGGCAGCGACCTCGTTGCCGCCCATGGCGAAAATGCCGCGACCGAGCACCGTCCGATTGAGAATGAACCAGCCGACAATCAGCACCACGAGCCACATTACCGGCAGCAGTGACAGGCCATAAGGCACGCCGGAGGCCGTTTGCGACGAAAACAGGAGATAGTCACCAAAGGCTCGGAACGAGGCCGGGACTTCGAAGATGACATTACCCCCGCTGAAGACATAGAGCAGGCCGTAATAGAGATTGAAGGTGGCAATGGTCACGACGATGGTCGTCACCTTGAAGAAGTGGATCATCACCCCGTTGAGCGCGCCCAGAACGGCCCCCATCACGGTCGCCAGCGCCAGCGCGACGTAGATATCACCGCCATGCTGCAGCATGATCAGCACGATCACATATTGCACCACCTGCGCAATCGCGGTGAACGAAACATCCGGCGTGCCGCCCAGAATGAGCACGAAAAGCACGCCGACCGCCATGATGCCGTCGACCGAAGCGGTCTTGAGAAAGCCGTAGATATTCTGCCCCGTCAAGAAAGATGGGTTCATGACGGTGATACCGGCGGCGATGACGACAATCAGCAAGGCGAGATAGAACTCGTTGCTTTTGAGAAGGTTTTTCATCGTTTTATCCGAATATGATTGGGTGAGCCCGAAGGCTCACGCCGCCTCGACCTTGGCCTGGATTTCGTCCGCCTCGATATTTTCGGTATCGAGTACCTCGCGTATCCGGCCGCCGCGCATCAGCAAAAGCCGATTGCTGTTGTTGACGACTTCCGGAACCTCGTCGGAAATCAGGATCACGCCCGTTCCCTGCGCAGCAAGTTCGCGCACGATCTCGTAGATACTGCTCTTGTTACCGATATCGACACCGACAGTCGGGCCATCGAGGATGAGGATCTTCGGCTCCGTCGCCAGCCATTTGCCGATCACGACCCGCTGCTGATTGCCGCCTGAAAGCGTCTGAACAGGCACATCGGGATTGGCAACCTTGATCGAAAGCGAACTGATCCAGCGATCGATCAGTGTTTCGCGCTTTTCGGTGTCGATAAGGCCCGAAGGCCGCGTGCACCGCTTGATGATCGCGGTAATCAGGTTGTCGCCGACAGAGCGGCGGAGCACCAGGCCCTGGGTCATCCGGTTTTCCGGAACATAGGCAAGCCCGGCCTTCACCGCGTCGCTCACATAGCGGATGGATGTCCTCTGCCCTTCGACGATGATTTCGCCGCTGTCTGCTGGTGAAATGCCGAAGAGAGCATGAGCAAGCTCCGTTCGTCCCGAACCGATAAGCCCGGCAATGCCAAGGATTTCGCCCTCATGCAGATCGAAGGAGATGTCGGCAAAATTGAAGCGCTTCGTGAGACCGCGCACTTCGAGAATTTTCCGGCGCTCGCCCTTGGGAAGATAAAAGCGCGTATTCTTCAGCGCCCGGCCGGCGATCAGCTCTTCAAGAGCCTCCATCGTCAGTTCGGACCGATCAAGCGAACCTGCCTTGGCACCATCGCGCAGCACCGTCACACGGTCGGCGACGTCGATGATCTCGTTCAGCTTGTGCGACACGAAGACGATGGCAATGCCGCGTGATTGCATGTCGCGTACAACTTCGAGAAGACTATCGATCTCGGACTTGGTCAGCGACGCGGTCGGCTCATCGAGGATGAGAAGCTTGAGCTCCGCCGTAAATGCGCGGCAGATAGCGACCATCTGCTGAAGACCGACAGGCATGTCGCCTACGATCTCGTCAAGATCGAGTTTCGCCCCGATCCGTTTCATCGCCCGGGTTGCAATGTCGCGAACCTTGGCGCGGCTGAAGACCTTGTCGCCCGAACGGACGATCTCGGCGAGTGCGATGTTTTCCGCCACCGTCAGGTTCGGCAACAGCGACAGGTCCTGGTAGATAACCTGAATGCCGCGATGGATCATTTCCGAGGTCGTGGCATGGTCGACGGCCTTGCCGTCAACGACCATGCTTCCCGCATCCTGCGGCTGCACACCGGAAATGATCTTGATCAGTGTAGACTTGCCCGAGCCGTTTTCGCCGACCAGGCAATGGACTTCGCCAGCACGCACATTCATGTCGACGCCTTTCAGGGCGTAAACCCCGGCAAAGCGCTTTTCTATTCCTTTGAGTTGCAGGAAATCGCTCATCCCTAGCCTCTCTCCTCATGTCCGATCACACAGGCACGCGACCCGCGCAAGAAACTGGATTGACGGCGACCGTCTCCCTGCAGCTTCAGGGCTGCAGGGAGACAGCCGGGGCCGGTCAGAACGTCATGTAGTCGTCGATGTTGTCGGCAGTCACGACCAGCGGCCGATCATAGATCAGCGTGTTGCCGTCGAGTTTGGCCGGCTTGCCGAGAGTCGGGATATCGAAGTCGGCGGTGATCTGGTCCTTGTTGCCCTCCAGAATGGTCTTGGCAATAAAGACCATGCCGTAAGCGGCTTCCGCCGGATCCCAGAGCACGCTCCCCGTCATCGAGCCACGCTTGACATACTGTGCGGCCTGCTGCGGCGAGGTCGTGCCGACAGCGGCAACCTTGCCCGAAAGTCCACGCTCTTCGATCGCTTGGGCGGCGCCCGGTGCACCCTGGCTGCCAAAGCAAAGGAAGCCCTTGATGTCAGGGTTTGCAGTGATGATGTCGAGCGCGGTCTGACGCGACTGCGCCTGGTCTTCGGAAACCGGGTAGCGGTCGCCGAGCTGAACGATGTTCGGATAGGCTTCCGCCGCACGGTCGAGTGCGCCCTTGGACCAGATCTGGTGAGCCGGCACAGTCAGCGAACCGACAAAAATTGCGATCTTGCCGCCATCCGGGCCGATCGCCGAGGCGAGTAGGTCCATGGCCTTGGCGCCGAATGCTAGGTTGTCGATCATCTCGATGTCGAAATCGGCATCGGGCTGCTGGGGCGATTCATGGGTGATAACCGGAATACCCTGCGCCTGAGCACGCTTGAACGCCGGGACGAGCGAGTTGGCATCGTTGGGAACGACGAGAAGACCGTCGATACCCTGGTTGACCGCATCGTTGATCAGGCGAACCTGGAGGGCTTCATCAGCCGATTCCGGCGCCTGCTGATAGGCATCGACACCGAAATCCTTGCCGGCTTTCTTGACGCCGACCTCAAAACGGTTAAACCATGGCGAGCGAAGCTTCGGGATTGCCACCATCGTGTATTCGGTCGCGGCATGTGCCGTACCGAGTGGAATGCCAAGTGCCGAAAAGCCGAGGGCTCCTCCCGCAAGACCTGTCCAGCTGAGAAATTCACGCCTACGCATGTTAAGGTACCTCCTTACCTAAAGTCATCATTTGGATTTAGTCAGATGCCCGCGTCCTGCGCGGGCAGGCATCCCGGTCAGGCCGGGAAGCGCCGCTCCGGTTCGCGGATCTTGCCGTTGTTGCCGATTTCAATGATGTAGCCGAGACGTTCCTCGGTGTTGAAATAGTAGAACTCGTCCTCATCGATCTTGCCGCTCTGAATGATTTCAAAGCCGCGCTCCTTGAAAAGACGAATGCCCTTCTGGCAGTCTGGATAATAAAGCTTTATGTGATGCAGGCCTTCGCCGCGCTGCTCGAGAAAATCGTCGTAGATGCTGCGGCCGGTTAGCGGCTGCATCAGTTCCATCTGGACTTCGTCGAGCCACGTTACGGCGAGCAGATAGGCATGATCGGACGGCTTGCCGCGCACCATGGAGTCACGCACGGCCGGCGGCGCAAAGGTGTAAACATCCCACGACTTGATGCCGAGCGTGTCGCAGTAGGACTGCATGGCCTTGTCGATGTCGCGCACGACGTGCGCAACCTGAATAATGTTGCCTTCTTTCACGAAGAGCCTCCCTTACGATGGACGCGCGGCGCTCAGTCCGAAGAGCCGGGCCTCACTCCAAATGCCGCCTCGTCCGTTAACGCCGTTGACCATATTGAATCAAAATTGGAAATTCAATGGTAATTTTTGTTTCACTAAAAAGTTTTCTAATTTATTTCCAATTCATAAATCCAAAACGGTTTGATTGCTAAAAAGCCCCTCGAGAAAAACACAATAATCTCTTCACTAAATTCATATTTCTCAGCAATTTACGGTCAAAAAGACCAAGCCACCCTCACTCCCAAAACGAGAAACGTTGGAAACTTATTTCTCACCTTCATATCAAAATTTTGTTGTGAGCCGCATGAATCAATGGTAACAAATCACGGAAAATTGGACCAATAAATTTTACCAATTCAACGTATCGTTGCCAGCAAGGATGGCGCGATGGAGAGTACTGGAGGAGCCAAATGGGAAATTTCTACGAACAGGCCCTGGACGATCTCAAAGCCGTCTTCCGAGGGCTCGATGACGCCTATGTCGAAAATGCGATCACCGTGATCAAGGATGCCAATCGCATCTCCTTTTATGGCTGCGGCCGAGAGGGCTTGCAGATCAAAGGGTTCTGCATGCGTCTCTTTCACCTCGGACTTGATGTCTCGATGGTCGGCGACATGACAACGCCGCATATCGGCAAGGGCGACCTCCTGGTCGTCACCGCCGGCCCTGGCAACCTGCCAACCGGCATGGCGCTGATTGGCGCCGCAAAGAAGGCCGGCGCCAGCATCATGGTCGTGACCGCCCAACCCCAGTCTCCGATTGCTCTCGAAGCCGACCACCTCCTTGTCATTCCGGCACAGACCATGGCGAACGATCAGGGTGGAGGCGTCTCGGTATTGCCGATGGGATCGCTGTTTGAGGGGGCTGAGTATGTCCTCTTCGAGGCTATGGTCCTTCGCCTGCGCGACGTACTTGGCGAGACCGCAGAAACCATGCGCACACGTCACACCAACCTAGAATAGGCCTTCGTGGGCGACAGCGGAGCAATGCCGTCAGTCCTGACACCCCTTACCGGGAACGGGCTGCCGGCTCACAAGCCCTATCCGCATCCAGCCGATAGATTGAGCTGCCGCGGCATTGATGTCAGGTCAGTCCGCAACAAACAGCCGGACCTTGCCGGGCAAGCCCAGTCGATGAAGCCGGCGGAACTGCGCGGCACCAGGGAGCAAAGCATGAAATTCGGGATCTACTACCCCTACTGGGAACGTGAGTGGAGCGGTGACTGCCGCAAGTATATCGGCAAGGTCGCATCGCTCGGCTTCGACATTCTCGAAATCGCCGCGCAACACGTCAACGCCTATACGAGGGCCGAGATCGCCGACATCCGCCACTGCGCTGAGGATAACGGAATCATCCTCACCGCGGGCCTCGGTCCGTCGCAAGACCGCTATCTGTCCTCTCCCGATGCGGCCGTGCGACGGGCCGGGCACGCCTTCTTCGAGGAGGTGCTGACCAATCTCGGCGAGCTCGGCATCACGACGCTCGGCGGCGGCCTCTACAGCTACTGGCCGGTGGACTTTTCCAAACCCGTAGACCGCAGCGGCGATCGCGCCCGTGCGCTGGAAGGTATTACCGGCATCGCGGACTTTGCCGGAGACTGTGGTGTCACACTTTGCCTTGAGGCCCTTAACCGCTTCGAGAACCATGTCATCAACACCGCCGAAGAGGGGGTGGCCTTTGTTCAGGAGGTGAACAAGCCGAACGTGAAGCTGATGCTCGACACATTCCACATGAACATCGAGGAAGATAGTTTCGGTGGCGCCATCAGGCTCGCCGGCGATTCACTCGGACATTTCCACACCGGAGAATGCAACCGCAGGCCGCCTGGCCGCGGTCGTATTCCGTGGAGCGAAATCGGCGACGCTCTGAATGCGATCGGCTATGACGGCGCCGTCGTGATGGAGCCATTCGTCAAACCTGGTGGCGGCGTCGGCCGCGACATCAAGGTCTGGCGCGATCTCAGCAATGGCGCCGATGAGGCGGCGATGGATCAGGCCGTAAAGGAGTCACTCGCCTTTTCTCGCTATGTTCTCGACCGCGGCTGAATGCCCGCCGAAACAACGCTGCAAACACCTTCCTCATGTCCGAAGGATGAGTTGTGAGGTCGGCGACAAATCCACTACTTATGTTAGAATTTATATAGACAAGTGTCATGATACGGCCAAGAAAGGCCTCCCAACAGATTGTTCATCCGAACTGACTGATCGTGGGTTTGTATCATTGAGGAGCGAGACTTGAAGTCGAACGACATCTATTCCGATCTGCTGACGCAAATCGAGCGCGGCACATGGGCGGTCGGCGATCAGTTTCCGACCGAGCGCGTGCTTGCGGAGCGCTATGACGTCTCTCGCCCAACCATCAGCCGGGTGCTGAACCGGCTCAGAGATTCCGGCCATCTCACGCGTCTGGTCGGCGCGGGCACCTTCGTCGCCACCGATCATCCGGCACCCTCGGCCAAGTCGAAAAGCCTCGGTCTGTTCATACCCGGCCTCGGCAAGGGAGAAATCTTCGAGCCGATCTGCGCCCACATTGCGCAGATGTCCGCACGCCACGACGCCACCGTCATCTGGGGGAGCATACCCGCCGAGAGCGGAACGAACCGGGTCGAGATGCTCGTCCAGTCTGCCCAGCGTCTCGTCAAGAACGGCGTCGACGGCGTATTCATGCAACCGATCGAGCGCGAGGAAAATGCCGAAGCAAAAAACCGCGCCGTCGCCGAAGTGTTCGAGAACGCATCTATCAAGATCGTCCTGCTCGACGCCGACTATTCGCCCTACCCCAAACGAAGCGGCCACGACATGGTCGGCATCGACAATATCGCCTCGGGCTTCAGTCTCTGTCAGCACTTCATGGACCAGGGTGCCCGGCGCATCGACTTTCTGTGGCAGGAGTTCACCGCTGAAACCTGTTCCCAGCGCCTGATAGGTTATCGCGAAGCCCTTTTCCGTGCAGGTCTGGGCCCTTCGCCCGAATTCGAACATCAGGGCGACCCGCGCGATCCTGAGTTCGTTGAGAGCCTGGTGAAAGCCGGCGTGACGGACCTGATCTGCTCGAACGACGAGACCGCTGCATTGACGATGCAGAGCCTCGACCGGTTGGGGATCAACATTCCCGGCCAATTCCGCATTGCCGGCTTCGACGACGTCAAATACGCGCGTCTGGCCCGGGTGCCGCTCACAACCATCCGCCAGCCCTGCGAGGAAATCGCCGCAGTGGCCCTCAAGACCATGATCGAACGCATCGAAACGCCTGATCTGGCGGCCCGCCTGATCCTGATTGGTTCAACGCTCTGCGCCAGAACGTCAACCCAACGAAAGTCACAGGAATAGCATACCATGTATCTGGGGATCGATCTCGGGACAGGCTCCGTCAAGCTCATGCTGGTGGATGGAGCCAACCAGATTCACACTGCGTCATCGCCCTACCGTGTCGAAGCGCCAGAAGCTGGATTTGCCGAGACCGATCCTGCAGCCTGGATTGTCGCCATTCGCGATGCCGTTGCAAGGCTGCCTGACCTGACCGGACTGAAAGGCATCGGTTTTTCCGGGCAGATGCACGGCGTTGTCGCTGTCGATCGAGAGGGCGCGCCGCTCATGCCGGCTATCCTGTGGGCGGACCAGCGTGGCGGCCCCTACCTCGGTCGCTTTGATACTCTTCCGCCGGCTATGCGCCTGCGGTTGCTCAACACACCGGTCGCGGGGATGGCTGCAACGACGTTGCTATGGCTGAAACACGAACGGCCTGCTCTTTATGACCGCACAGCAACCATCCTTTTCCCGAAGGATTATGTGCGACTCCTGATGACCGGCGCGATCGCCACCGATTATTCCGACGCCAGCGGCAGTCTGCTTTACGACTTCGAAACCAGAGACTGGTGTCTTGGCGCTGTCGATACACTCGGCCTGCGCACCGACTTTCTGCCGCCGATCCACCCGAGCCTTAGCCAGGCCGGCCAGATAAATGCATCCGGAGCGAGGCTCTTCGGTCTACCGGAAGGCACTCCGGTTGCCGTGGGTGGCGGCGACGCGCCGGTCGGCATGTATGGAAGCGGGTTGCGTTCGTCAGATGAGGTCCAGATATCGGTCGGAAGCGGAGCCCAGATATTCCGACCGATCGAAACGGACCGGCTGCCCGACCTGAACCCAAGCCTGAATGTCTTCGAAGGCATTGCCACGCACGACCGGTATCAAGTAGCCGCGATGCTCAATGCCGGCATTGTGCTCGAATGGGCACGGGCAATCGTCAAGAGTGACTGGCATTCGATCTATGCCCGGCTCAACGACCGTCACCTCGGCCAGGCGCCTTCCCTGCTGTTCCTCCCCTATCTCAACGGCGAACGGACCCCCTACATGAGCGCGACCCCTTGCGGGGCATGGCTTGGCCTTTCGCTCAACGACGACGCGTTCGATATGATGTTTGCAGCATTGCTCGGTGTCGCCTGCACAATCCGTCTCGGTCTTGAAACGCTGGACGCGGCGGGTGAGATCAGGACAATCCGCGCCGTTGGCGGCAGCCTCAGGCACGAATACTGGCGCAGACTGCTCGCCTCCGTCATCGGCCAGCCACTGGTCATTTCGGAGAGAACCGACATTTCGGCTTTCGGTGCTGTCAGGATCGCCAGCGACATGCTGCAGGACACGCTTCGACTTCCGGAAGACCCGACGACCGTTTACCAACCGTCCCCGCTTCCGTGGATCGAGAACTATTTCAGCCGTTTCAAGCAGGCATATTCGTCGTTGATCAACCTCACCTGAAGTGGCCGAGTGTAAACGCCGAGTCAGTTCTCAGTGGCAATCAACACCTTGGCCTTCAACACAGGACGGTCGGGAAGCGCCCCTAAGTTGCCGGTCAGCAATGCGCCGCCATTTCAGTCATTCACCCCATGAGTTCGTGACCCTGAAAGCCGTCATTCCGTCTAGATAAATTTCGCTTTGCGGGACCATTCAACCCGTGCGAACTAGTCCTGTATGGGCAAGGAACCGACTGCTGCACACAGCACCGCGGCCGCAGACTCGTTTGTCATTGGGCTGAGTTCCCGTTTTGGGCGCGCATCATTTCCCGCGCATGGATGCCGAGCATCATCAGGGCTGGCCACAGCAGGTAGGCTTCGATTTCGATGTTCTCGCCGAATGTCAGGACGATCATCACGAACACGATCGAAAGCGGTAGCCGGCCGCGGGGATGGCGCACGCAATCGACGATGACAATGAAGGTCTGGACCAGCAATGGCACGAGCAGCGCCAGAAACCCCGTGAGGCCCTTGACGAACAGGAGGCCGAACCAGGTGTGGTGCGATCCGATAGGCATGTATTCGACCAGATGTGGTCCCGGCTGCACCGTGCCGTGTCCGAACCAGTAGGCTTCCGACCACCGATCATAGGCGATGCGCTGCAGGGCCTCGCGCACGCGGGTGCTGTCGGCGCGGGCGTTCTTGAAGGCATAGATGCCGCCTTCGACCATGGTGAAGACGGCCCCGCCGAAGATCGCCATCAGGGTCGCGAAAGCCGCGGCGAGCCGCCAGGCATAGACCTTGGCAACGAGCGGTAGCATGCGCGGGCCGACGGTACAGACCACGACACCGACGAGGCTCATCCGCGACTTGGTGAGCACGATCATCGCCAGACCGGCGACAATTCCGCAGGTTTTCCAGAAAGGCTGTTTTTCCTCCAGCGCGAACGCCACCATGACGATCCCGAGAAGCCCGGCAAAGGGCGACCAAGGGGCGTAGAATTGCCAGCGTGGCGTCCAGCTTGAGGGATCAAGCGTGTAGAAATAGACCGAGAAATATTCCGGGCCCGGACCGCCGACAGCCTTCAGCGGCGACACGAAGATGCGCTCCGGCAAGCCGGCATAAGGTGCGGCAAACATGATCGGCAGAAGGATGAGTGTCCACAGACCGATGACGCACTGACCGCGCACCAGCGTTTCCCGCCGCACCTGAAGGATGGCGCCGGCGAGCGGAAAGAGCGCCAGCAGCGCCCAGCCCTTGGCCCAGCCAATGCTCGACTTGATAGTCTGCTTGAGACCGAGCCCCCATTGCATGTGACCACCCCAGAGCGCCACCAGCATGACCAGCATTCCGGCTATCCACAGCCAGACGATGAAGGGCACAGGCCCCGCCGGCCGCAGCGATGGCCTGAGCGATGGTCCGAAATAGAGCGCAATCACCGCAAGGCCGAACAGCAGCCATCCGAGAACCGGGCCGACGACATAGAGCCCACCGAAGGCATAGAAGAGCCAGGTGAAGACCAGCGTCTTGTAGACGATGGTCTCCGGCAGGTTTGCGGGGCGGAACGACATCTCACTTGCCTTCGGTGAAGAGCCTGACGGCCCGTCCGAGGATCGGCTGGCGGATCCAGGCAAGAAGCAGGCTGAACAGAGCGAAGGCACTACCGGCAACGCCGCCGGCAACCGCGATCTTGATATTCGGCGAGGTCGGCTCGTATTCGATTGACGGGCTGCTGACGACCTGAACCATCGGGTAGGACGCGAAAATGTCGGACTTCGCCGTGTTGATGCGGGCGAGAGCCGATGCAAACACGGCCTCCGCCACCTTGTACTCACGCTTCAGGGCATCTAGCTTTGCGGCCGCATCCGAAAGAGAGCGCACGCGCGCCTCGCCGCGCGCCAGCGATTGCTCCTTCGCGCTGATTTCGGCCGAAAGGCCGCGGGCTTCGGCTGCAAGTGTGACGAGCGAGGAAAGGAGCGCAGCCCGCTGACCGTCAGCAAGCGCGTCAACATCGCCGGCGAGTTCCAGCGTGTCGAAACCGGCAAGGATCACGCCACGGTTCGACAATCGGTCGCTCAGACCGGCGACACGATTGTTGGCACCGACGATCTTCGGATGGTTCGGGCCGAAATTCACCGCCAGCTTGGCAAGGTCCGCCCTGTCACGGGCGAGACTGTCGGCAAGCGTCACATATTCGGGATCAGCCCGAAGCTTGAGAACCAGGGCGGCCATGTCGGGGGTGGTCTCCAGCGACCTGCCGAGCGTTTCAATGCGCTCGGCAAGCTCCTCGAGCCTGGCCTGACCGGCAGCGATTTCGAGCTGCAGGTCTTCATTGTCGGCGATGATGGCATCGTATTGTTCGTTGGATTTCAGGCCGCTGTCGCGCTGCAGATCCGCAATTGCCCTGCGGGCGTCGTCGACCTTGGCCTGATAGGCGTCGATCGCCCCAACGACGGAGCTTTCACGGCGCGCGATCTCGTCGCTGCGCAGCTTGTCGAGCTCGAACAGGAACGCATCGAGCAGCGCTGCGTTTCGGGCGCGTGCCTGCTCCGGCGAACCGCCCTTCAGCGCGACCTGAATGAAGCTGGTCTGATCGAGCAGCTTGACGCGCGGCTTGCCGAACGCCGCTGGAATGTCGTCGAGTGCCTTCGCCGCGCGCTCGAGCACCTGTGGCGATGACAGCAGGCTCTGATAGGTGACTGTCGGACTCAGGGTCGAGCTGGAATAGGCGGAATTCGCTGAAGACGATGCCTGGCCGATATCGGAGAGGTTGATCGAGGTCGAGGCGCCGGCACCGGGCAGGATCAGTGCCATTTCGGAGGAATAGCTGAGCGGCGCGTAGCGGACATAGCTGATGACCGGCGCCCAGATCGCGGCCAGCATCATCGCGCCGAGCAGGATGTAGCGCGGCAGGCGACCGGAATCATCGAGACTTCCGCCGGATGCGACGCGCCAGAGGCTGATCCGGCCGCCACGGCTAAGACGCAACAGGCGCGGCAGGAAAGCGAATCCTCGCAGGAGAAATTTCAGGCCTCGCAGAAGCCAGGCAAAGGGACGAAGCAAACGTGGCGTGCGGCTTGAAGGATGCTGGGCGGTTTCAAGGTTGCTGATCTTCATCAAACGGTCCCCCGGTTCGAGTTCGCGTTCTCAGATAAAGACTTTCGGGCGTTGCAGACCGGCACGATGGCACAACCACTGCGCCCATTCGCATGTCCGCCTACGCTTTCGGATAGGAATCAGAACAGGCCGGCATTCTTTGCAATCATCGCGGCCATGGTGCGGTTGCGAGCTTCAAGCTTGCGGCACAACGTCTTGACGTGGAGCTTGACGGTCACCTCCTGCAGGTCGAGCTCGCGCGCGATCTCCTTGTTGGACTGGCCTTCGACCAGCCCCTTCAGCACATCCATCTCGCGCTTGGTCAGCTTTTCCTCCAGCGGGTGCGTCGTCTTTTCCTCTTTCTCTGTCATGAATTGGACCGGTGCGTACTGTTCGCCCGCGGCCATGAACCGAACCGCGTGTATCAGGGACTTGGCGGGCAGGCTTTTTGGCAGGAAGCCGGCCGCACCCGACGCCAGCGCCTCCTCGGCGATATCGCGCGAGGCCGTGCCTGAAAGGATCGCGACCGGGCTGCCGAAGTTCAGCGTCTTCGCCTTTTCCAGGCCCTCGAGACCATTCATGCCTGGCATGGAATAGTCGAGGAGCACGAGGTCGAATGGCCCCTCCTTGTTCATCAACTCCGCAGCGCCGTGAAAATCGGCCGCCACGGAGATCCGTAAACCCGGCTCGCTCGCGAGAAAGGCGGAAATGGTGTCGCGCACCAGTTCGTGATCGTCAGCAATCAATATCTTCATCAGCGCCCGTGATCTCCGCTGCGTATTTCAGCCATAGCTTAAAAAGCGATAGTCTGTCACCACTTCTAGCTGAGTTATAGCCTAAGGGATATGAGGAGTGGCCGAAACCCGCCCTTCGGATAGGCTCTTCATCCGTTAGAAGCGAACGACGTTTTAACGGCTCCATCGCCTATGCTTTCAGAAGTCCCTGCTGCCCTTCCTCGATAAGGCGGCCCAGCCGCGCGTCAGACATGCTCTCCGTCAACAGCAACACGCATGATGGAGGGGCACATGGCCGCTTTCAATACAATCTCACTCTTCGGTCTTCCGATCGTCAGCGCAACGCAGAGGGAAGCCATTGCCGGCATGTTTGCCACGCGGGACGAGAAGCGGACCGCCGCATTCCTGAACGCGCATTGCATGAACACGCACAAGGATGATGCCTCCTATCGCTGGGCCATCAGCAAAGCAGACTACCTTCTGCCCGACGGGTCCGGCATGAAGCTTGCCGCCAAGCTGCAGAAGAAGAGCTTCGAAGCCAACCTCAACGGAACCGACCTTTTTGTTCCGCTCTGCGAGGAAGCTGCACACCGCGGCCGCTCGATCTATTTCTTCGGCAGTCGTGAGGGGGTCGCGGAGGAAGCAGCCAACCGCGCCTGCGAACTGGCGCCGGGGCTGAAGATCGCCGGCACGCGGCACGGCTATTTCGAAAAGGAAAGCGAAGCCTCGATCATCGCTGAGATCAACCGATCCGGCGCCGATATCGTGCTCGTCGCGCTCGGCGTGCCGATGCAGGATGTCTGGATCGCTCGCAACCGTCACAAGCTCGAGGCCGGTCTCGTCATGGGCGTCGGCGCCCAGTTCGATTTCTGGTCGGGTCGCGTGACGCGCGCGCCGCTCGTCTTCCGCAAGGCCGGATGCGAGTGGGTCTGGCGTCTGATGATGGAGCCGAAACGGATGGCCAAGCGCTATCTCGTTGGCAATGCCCGGTTCGTGGTCAACGCTTATCGCGAAGCCCGCGCGGTGCGCGCCGGCGCATCGGCTGCTGCCCGTGTTCCGGGCAAGCGTCTGCTCGACATCGCAGTCGCCTCCTCGGCGCTGATTATGCTGTCGCCGCTGATGGCCAGCACGGCGCTTGCCGTTGCGGCGACCTCACGCGGCCCCGTCTTCTTCCGACAGACCCGTGTCGGCGAGAACGGCAAGCCGTTCACCATGTACAAGTTCCGCTCGATGTATCGCGATGCCGAAGCCCGCCGCGCAGCGCTGCTTGCCACCAGCGACCGCGAGGGCATCTGCTTCAAGTCGCGCAAGGATCCGCGCATCACCACGGTCGGCCGGATCATGCGCAAGCTTTCGATCGACGAACTGCCGCAGCTCTTCAACGTGCTGAAGGGAAACATGTCGATCGTCGGCCCGCGCCCCGCCCTTCCTCAGGAGGTGGCGGCCTATGCGCCGGAAGCGATGTCGCGGCTCGCGGCCAAGCCCGGCATCACCGGCCTCTGGCAGGTCTCGGGCCGCGCCGAGATCGGCTTTGAACGCATGCTTCACATGGACAACGCCTATATCCGCTCGCGCAGCATCGTGCTCGACCTGACCATCATCGCACTGACGGTTCGCGCGGTTTTCTCCGGCCGCGGCGCCTATTGAGGCTCAACCTCCGCCCGAAAAAAGGGCTGGCACCGCAGCGTGCCGGCCCAACCTAGCCATTGGTATAGCATGGCAACACTTGTTCGCCCCGCAGCCTGAAGAGTTCTCACGTAAGATCGGGGCCATTCCAACCAACCGAGGACGATCCGATGACCAATCTGCGTCAACTTCTTGTTCTGACCGTTTTCATTCCGCTCATCTCGTCGCCCGCAGCACTGGCGGACGACCTGCCGACGCCTGGCGACCGCGTCATTCTGACGGTCTCAGGAAAACTTGGTGTGACCAACACCGAAGAAGGCACAGCAGCGTTCGATCTCGCCATGCTGGATGCCCTGCCGCAGGCGAGCTTCGAGACCGCCACGATCTGGACCGATGGCGTGGCACGCTTTTCCGGCGTCGAACTGTCGGCGCTGCTCGAGGCCGTCGCGGCAGAGGGAACCGAGCTGCTGATGACCGCGCTCAATGACTATGCGATCGAGCTTCCCGCAAGCGAAGCGATACCCGGCGGCCCGATCCTTGCGACGCGCGTCGATGGCAACCCGCTTTCCGTGAGGGACAAGGGGCCGATCTGGCTCATCTATCCCTTCGATGACAACCCATCCTACAAGACCGAAGTGACCTACTCGCGCAGCATCTGGCAGCTGAAGTCGATCAAAGTGGAAGACTGATCCGATGCATCACATCGCTGGCAGTTCCCGCAAGCCGCGGGAACGGAAAGGCATCTATGTTGCCGCCGGGCTCGTTCTGGTCGCGGTCACGCTTGTCCTGAGCCTGCTCGCTGCACAGCTGATGCAGGAGCTCTCGCGGCTCAGATCAGCCTCGACCGACAACGTCCAATGGTCGCTGTCACAGGTACAGGTCGAGCTTCTGGTGCTTGAAACGGCCATCGACGATGCGCTCCATGGCGAGACCGCCCTTGATGAGGTGCGCCAGCGCTTTGACATCTTTTACAGTCGCATCGACACACTGCGCCGGGGCGCGGTATTCAGCGGCGTCACCCGACAGGCGCAAGCGCGCAGCAGCCTCGACAGCGTTGCCGATGTGCTCGACAGTGCCGTTGCCCTCATCGACGGCCCGGACCCGGTTCTAGCCGCGGCCCTGCCGGCGCTTGGCGCAACCTTGAGCGAGCTGCGCGGCGAGGTCCGCAACATCGCGCTCACCGGCGTCCGTCTTCTGGCGGAGCAATCCGATCGCGACAGGCAGATCTTTTCGGGCGTGCTGTTGCGCACCGGTCTGGTGACGGTCGGCGTCATGGTATCGATGTTCCTCGCCCTCTTCCTCGCCGTCTGGCAGTTTCGGATTGCAAGGCGCAGATCCGAAGACCTGCAGGCGCAGAACATGCTCTACGAGAGCGCGATCAACGCCTCCCTCGAAGCCATCATCGTTTCTGACGAGACCGGCAGCATTCTCGATTTCAACCCGGCTGCAGAGCGCTTGTTCGGTTACAAGCGCGAACACGCGCTTGGCGTGGATGCGGAAAAGCTCATCATTCCCAAGGCAGACGTCCAGCTCCATCGCGACCGGCGTGCGCAGCTGCTCGAGCAATTTCGCAGTGGCGAGGGTAATCTCTCCGGCCGGCTGGAGATCAATGCGATGCGAGCGAGCGGCGAAGTCTTCCCGGCCGAAGTTTCCATCGGCCTCACCCGGCGCGGCGCCGGCCGGATCATCGTGACCTATATGCGCGACATTTCCGAACGCAAGCTGGCGCAGCAGAACCTCACCCAGGCGCGTGACGACGCGGTGGCGACCGCCAAGGCGAAGTCCGACTTTTTGGCGGTGATGAGCCATGAGATGCGCACGCCCCTCAACGGCGTCATGGGTCTGCTCGACATGCTGAGCGAAACCCGCCTGACCCGCAAGCAGCGCGACTATGTCAAGACGGCGATTTCCTCAGGTGAAATTCTGCAGGGGCATATCGACGACGTTCTCAACATCACCCGTATAGAGGCCGGTGTGACCCGGCTCAATTCGTCGCGCTTCGACGTCGAGCCGCTTCTGACCGAGGTGAAGAAGATAAACGATCCCGCAGCAGCATCGCGCGGAAATGTCATCGAAGTCGAAACCGCTCCGAGTGTCGCCCTCTTCGGTCAGGATCGCCATGGCCTGCGTCAGGTCCTGATCAACCTTGTCGGCAATGCGGTGAAGTTCACCGAACACGGAAGGATCGTGATCCGCGCCCTCCCACAGGGTGAGAACGGATGGATCGAGTTTTCAGTCAGCGATACCGGCATCGGCATCGCTGAAACGGACGCCAAGCGGATTTTCGATGATTTCGTCATGCTGGATCCATCCTACAAGCGGACCGCACCGGGCTCGGGTCTCGGCCTTGGCATTTCGCGCCGGCTCGTCGATCTGATGGGCGGAGAAATCGGTGTGGAGAGCGCACCGGGCAAGGGCAGCCTGTTCTACCTCCGCCTGCCGCCGCTTGACGTCGCCGAAGAGAGAACAATCGCGCCAGAAGAGACCAAGGCTGTGGACCTCCCGGTGATTGAAGACACGGGCCTTTCGGTTCTGCTCGTCGAGGACAACGAGACCAACCGTTTCGTGGCGCGCGAGATGCTGAAGAAATACGGTTGCCGGATCGTCGAGGCCCATGACGGCGTCGAAGGCGTGGAAAAGGCCTCAGCCGAACGTTTCGACGTCATTTTCATGGATGTCAGCATGCCGCGCCTCGATGGCATCGGCGCCACGCAGGCGATCCGTGAGGGCGGGGGCCTCTCTCGCGAGACCCCGATCATCGGCCTTACCGCGCATGCACTACCCGACGAACGCCGCAGGCTCGAGGAAGCGGGCATGAAGGATTGCATAATCAAACCGCTCAGAAGCGCCAAGGTGCGCGACGTGATCGGCCAACTTCTGAACCAGCGCCAGGCGAGCGAAGCTGCGTCACATGAGGTCGGCGACCCCACCGACGATCTTGACCTGATCGACCAGGAGACGCTGGCGGAACTGACCGACACGCTCCCGGCCGCTCTTCTGACGCGTCAGCTCGAACGGTTCAGGAGCGAACTCGCAGAGACGTCGGAGCGCTTCTTACGCGATGCGGATCAGACCACCGACCTGGACGAACTGGCCGGCTGCGCGCACAAGCTCGCAGGCTCCGCCGCCGTCTTCGGCGCAGTGGCATTGCGTGCCACCTTGCTGGAACTCGAATCTGCGGTGAAGTATGGCGTCCGCGAAGACCTGCATCCTCTCTGCGTGGCGGCACACGAAACCGCCACGAAGACACTGAAGGCGCTGAGTGAACTCACTGACGAGCATGCCCAGGCCTGACCGGTCCTAGATGATGACGCCGAGCGCGCCGATAATGCCAAGCTTGGTTGCAAGGTCGGTGATGTTGATCACCGAGGAATCGTAGCAGGCCAGCGCGTCGCCGGGCATCAGGTAAGGATCGAAGTCGTCGCGGTCGCTGCGCCGCAACAGGTCTTCGAGATTTCGCTCGATAACGATCGACTGCCCGGTGATCGGATTGCGCGTGAACAGCACAGCGGAACGGCTGGAATTCGTCAGCCGCGCACCACCGACACAGTTCAGGCTGAACACGGCCTGCAGGAAACGCGTCCCGTAACGCAGTTCGACCGTATCCTTGGAAATCGCCGCCTGGGAATTGGACGATGCCGGAACGGAAAGGTTGGACATGAACACCTTGGCGCCTGGCGGAGACACGGCCGAAGGTGCCATCAGTTCTTCCTGGAAGCAGCCCCGGCTCGGTATTTCAACCTGATCTCCCTCCAGCAGGACGGGATCGGGATAGGCATGCCCGGTAATCACCGGCCGCATGTCGTAGACCTTCTTCGATCCGCCTCGCCAGACCGTGACGCGGGAAAGATCCGCATCCGGGCGAACACCGCCGGCCGACTGGAGCGCGCGCGCAAGGCGCCGCTCGGTCGTGCGCCCGCCGAGCGTCTCCTGCCGCAGCCTGTCGATCGACGTCACGGCGACCGAGCCGACCGTCACCGATCCCGGATCGAACACAGCACCGGCGACGAACACCCGCGCAGGCGCGAAATCCATCACCCGGATCGAGACCAGCGGCACGGTGTTGTAAAGCCCCTGATCGATCAGGGTGCGCCGGACCGATTCCTCTATGGAGTCGACCGAACGTCCCTTGGCGCTGACGGGTGGAACATGCATCAGGCGGAGCATGCCGTCCTGCGACACCTCATACTTGCCTGAGATCACGTCATCATCGGAAATCGACACGTCGATCAGGTCGCCCGGCGACAGGAAATCGATATCGGGCGGAACGCGCTGGCTACCGGCGGGGCCGAGTTTCTGGTCTGGAGCGCAGCGCTGGGCGTTCATCAGGACCGATGATTTGCGCGCCCGCTCGGCCTCGTCGTCCGCTGTCGCCCGATATTGCGCCTGATAGCTCTCGCCCTGACCGACATTCTCGCTGTTTTCGATAGGTTGGAGTGACGCGCACCCCTGCCCAAACGCAAGAAGAGCGACGATCGCGATCCGGCTTGTTGCCGATTTCAGACGGTTTTCCAAACGCAATGACCCATACTGCAAGGCGGCTTCTGTCAGCCGCCACTGAAACTCCCAGTAATCACATGGTCCCGCAGCCTGTCCCCTATGCCAAAGGATAGATGGCAGCGCCCAATGGGCGTTCTGATGACCTTCGGGACCCCCTCGAACCAACCTCCTCTCCTTTATAAGCCTAACACAACAAAAGCCGACGTCCACCGATTGTAACAAGACGGGAATGCGCGATGACCGTGCTCAGAAACAAGATTGCCGATGCTGCCGCCTCGCCGCTCCTGCGCGGCGCTTCGGCCTATCTGGCATCGGAGGCAGCCGCAAAGGTGTCGCGCCTCGCTGTCGTCGTCGTCATGGCCCGTTTCCTTTCGCCTGCCGAAATCGGCATCGCCGCGGCGGCCATGGCCGGCTCGGACATCCTGAAGTCGCTCGCCGAAAACGGCGTCGGCCAGCGCATCATCATCGCCGATGAGACCGAACTGGAGGCCGTGTGCAAACAGGCCCACCGGATCTTCTGGGCCTGGTGCTCGGGCCTGACCCTTCTGCAGGTCGCTGTCGGCGCTGGCGTCTGGCTTGCCGGCGGCAGCGTCATGACCTTTGCCCTGATGGCGATCCTCGGTCTCGAATACCTGTTCATGCCGGGCGGCCTCGTGCAGTGTGCGCTCGCCATGCGCAAGGGCATGCTGGCCCGCACGGCGGCCGTATCCGGCGCGCAGAATGTCAGCGCCAACCTCCTGACCTGCGTCCTGGTGGCGCTGTTCCCGAGCCCGCTGTCGGTGGTGCTGCCGAAGCTCATCTCCGCGCCCGTCTGGCTTGTCGGCATGCGCCGCCTGGTCACATGGAAGCCTGCCTTGAGCGTCACGCCGGCGCCGCTCTCCGCCTTCATGCGCTTCGGTGCCTCCGTGCTGGGCATCGAATTCGTCAAGGCCGTGCGCGCCCAGGCAGACAAGCTGATCGTCGGCGCCGTTCTCGGCACGGAAGCGCTTGGCATCTATTTCTTCGCCTTCAATGCCGGGGTCGGGATCTCGACCTCGCTGGCAACAGCGCTGTCGACGGTCCTGTTTCCGTATCTATCGACCAGCGGCGACCGGACTCTTGCCCTCAAGCGCGGCCTGACGCTCGCGATGACAGCCATCTCCGTTGTTGCTCTGGCACAGAGCCTCGCAGCTTCGTCCTACGTGTCGCTGGTTTTCGGCAGCAAGTGGGCATCCGTCGCGCCGCTGGTGGCGATCCTGTGCCTGACGGCGATCCCCAATATGCTGTGGTCGGTCGCCGCCCAGTGGCTGCGCTCCGGCGGCCGTGCCGACCGGGAACTGCTCCTGTCGATGGCCTCCGGCGTCACTATCACCGCCGCCGTCATCGTCGCAGCACCTCACGGTCTGCATGCACTCGCCTGGACCACGCTTGTCGTCGCAACGATCGCGCAGGTCGCGGTGTCGCTGCCGGTCCTCATGAAAGCCTTCGGTGCCCGCACCGGCCATGCCTGCAACCCCTCGCTTCAGGGAGCCTGAACATGACCCGATTTTCCGTCGTCATTCCTTGCTACAACGCCGCCGGCACGATCTCCGAAACGCTGAACTCGGTCCTCGCCCAGACAGTCCCGGACTTCGAAGTGATCGTCATCGACGACGGCTCCACCGATGACACGGTCGCAATCGTCGCCCGGTTTGCCGACCGCAACAGCCGCATCCGGCTGGTGGAGCAGGCCAATCAGGGGCCGAGCGTTGCGCGCAACCGCGCGGTATTCGACCATGCCGAAGGTGAGCTGGTCGCTTTCCTCGATGCCGACGACATCTGGCCGTCCGATCGCCTCAATACCTTCGAGAAGCGTTTTGCCGCCGAAGACGCCCCTGATCTCGCCTATGGCCGAGTCGGCTTTTTCAGCAAAACCATCGCTGAGATCGAAACCCATTCGACGGTTTCGAAAACGCCGCTCGCCGTGGCCGACCTGATTGCCGAAAACGAAACCTGCACGATGTCGAACATCGTCGTCACACGGGCCGCCTTTCTGGCCTCCGGCGGGTTCAATGCCGGTATCGTGCATGGCGAGGATGTCGAATGGCTGGTCCGTCTCGCCGCCGCCGGCTTCAAGATCGAGGGCATCGACCAGCTCGCAACTTACTATCGCGCCAGCCGGAAGGGCCTCTCATCCGACCTTTCCGCGATGCGGTTTTCCTGGGAGACGGCGCTCTCGACCGCACTGAGCCTCGATATCGCGCTCACGAAGCGCGAAATCGCCGCGGCCGAAGCAACGCACCTTCGCTACCTTTCCCGTCGAGCGCTGAGGCTCGAAAGCACGCGCGGCACAGCGCTCAAGCTCGCCATCAAGGCACTGAAACTGAGCCCGCGCGCTTTCTTCAAGCAGCCGCGCCGCGGTCTCATGACCCTCGCGGCGGCGACCGCCGAAGCCCTCTGCCCGGGCGCCTTCAAGCGCCTTGCGGCAAGCCACTAACCGATCGATCAGGAGACAACGACCATGAACAACCCGGCAGCCAGCATCATCGTCCCCGCCTATAATGCGGCAACGACCATTCGCGAAACGCTCGACTCCCTGCTCGACCAGACCTTCGCCGACGTCGAGATCATCGTCGTCGACGACGGGTCATCGGACAGCACGGTCGCCATCGTCAACAGCTACTCGGATCCACGCATCCGCCTGATCTCGCAGGCCAATCGTGGTCTCGCCGGCGCTCACAACACCGGGATCGCAGCAGCGCGGGGCACCTATGTCGGCTTTTGCGACGCCGATGATCTGTGGCTACCCGAAAAGCTCGAGCTCCATATCCGCCACCTTGAGGAAAGCCCGGATGTCGGCATCAGCTTCTCCGGCTCCAGCCTGATCGACCGCAACGGCAAGCCTGTCGGCATCAACCAGTCTCCGAAGCTGAAGAACATCAGCGCTGCGGATGTGTTCTGCCGCAACCCGATCGGCAACGGTTCCGCCGCCGTGATGCGCATGGAAGCCCTTAAGGGCTTTGCCTATCGTCCCGCCGGCGAAACCGAGCGCGACTGGTGGTTCGACGAAAACTTCCGCCAGTCCGACGATATCGAAGGCTGGCTGCGCTTCATCGTGACGCAGGACTGGAAGATCGAGGGCATCCCCGGTCACCTGACGCTCTACCGCATCCATATCGGCGGTCTCTCTGCCAATGTCGAAAAGCAGTTCCAGACCTGGCTTGCCATGCGCGACAAGATTGCGCGGCTGGCGCCGGGACTGGTCGAGCGCCACGGTGATCGCGCTGCGGCCTACCAGCTGCGCTACCTCGCGCGGCGCTGCGTTTCCATGCGCCAGGGGCGCGCCGCGCTCGGCTATGCGATCCGTTCGCTGAAGGCCTCGCGCAAGCCCTTCATCGAAGAACCGGTGAAGTCGCTCGTCACCCTTGCCGCCGCCGCCTTCATCGCCATCGCCGGCGGCGGCTTCTACGACAATATCGAAATCCGCCTTCTCGGCACCAGCAACGCCTGATTTGAGGAGAACACCCATGACCATTTACCACCTCGTTGATGATGCCGGTTTCGGCGGTGTCAACCGCATGCTCGATCACCTTACCCGGATGATCGGGACGCGCACCGAGGCGCACCAGATCGTGCGCATCAAGCGCGGCCAGCTTTCGCCGCCACGCCTTGCCGGCGCCAGCCACGTCGTCTCGCATCTGTCGATCTGCTGGAAGAACATGCCGCTGATCACGGCCCTTCGCGCGCGCTACGCCGAAACGCCGCTCATTCACGTCGAGCACAGCTATTCGGAACGCTTCGTCGCGGCACGGGTTGAAAACCGGGATCGTTTCGAGACGCTGCTTTCCGCAGCCTATGCGCTCTTCGACAAGATCGTGGCCGTCAGCCGGCAGCAGGGCCAGTGGCTCGCCCGCAAGTTCGTCGGCGACGACCGTCTCGAAATCATCGAACCCTGTGTCGCGCTTGACGATTTCTTCGCACTTCCCGATCGCTTTCCTGCCGGAAAGATCGTGATCGGCGCGATCGGCCGTTTCGACACGCAGAAGGGTTTCGATATCCTGATCGAGGGGCTGCGCAGGTCTGACCGGCAGGACATCGAGCTGCATCTTTTCGGTTGCGGAGAGGAAGAAAAGCGGCTCCGCAAGCTTTCCGAAAACGATCCTCGCATCGTCTTCCGCGGTTATGCCAAAAGTCCGGCAGCGGCCATGGCATCCTGCGACGTGATTGCCATGCCCTCGCGCTTCGAGCCCTACGGTCTGGTCGCGCTTGAAGCCATGGCCGCTGGCCGGCCGGTGATTGCCTCCGACGCCGATGGCCTTGCCGGTCATATCGAGAACGGTGCCATCAATGTTGGCGACAACACGCCGCAGGGTTGGACGCGCTTTCTCGACGCCTTCGAGCTCCGGACGATCCGCCGTGGCGATGCGTCCCGCAGGAGGCAGGCCAGAGAGGCCGAACAGCTGTTCGCACACCGTTGGCTGGCCCTCCTCGACGCCCTGGCAGAGGAACCCCACCACCTCCAGTCCGCCGCGTAGTATCCTCGACGCATCGCTCAAAAATCTGCCGAAACCGATCGGCAGATTTTTGAGCAGGACTGGATAACCCGGACGCGCTCCGCTGCTGCCGCGCTGAACGGCGCGCCGTTTCTCCCCGGCGGTTCCCGATTCTGGACGCGCGGCCTCCGAGGGTCAGGCTCGGGTTAGCCTGGGCGCTGCCAGCGTCTGCATGTACAGCCCGAAGACATAGGTAACAGAATGTCCCTAAGACATGGGTGACAACCTCGTACCGAACGGGTTGTCGATTGTCTGCAATGTTTTCTGTCCCAGATCGATATATCCGAGATCATAGCGCATGAAGCTGATCAGCCAAATTCCATCGTCGACCTCCTTGATGCCGAGCCTCTGACCGGCGAGCATGGTCGAGATATTGAGCTTTTTTTCGCGCCATGCAGATACGACCGCACGCCGTGACGATGATGTCGCGGTCGTGGAAGGGGTATTCCAAGCCCGGCAGGCCTTCATAAGGCGGTTGAAGATCTTGTAACCGGTCTTGCAGGAAATCCCGAAATCACGGCAAACATCGCTCATGCCTCCTCCTTCCAGAAGGCGGGCAACAAATCGTAGACGTTCTTCCATAACCGAACTCTCTTTCCACGGCATCGACACCTCCCGCAAAGCGAAAAGTGTTACCAATGTGTCCGGGACAAAACGTCACCTATGTCTCGGGTCGCTCAGCAATGAATGGTTACGCCGATTGGCCGGACGAGCACCATGCTGGCCCGGCAGCCTTCTGTCGTGCATGTGAGAGAATGCGCAGCCAACATACCTTCTCAGGCCGCCGCCGAGTGCATGACCGGCTATCTGCGGGAGGCTGTTGCGGTCAGCCCAATGAATAGGCTGGGCAGTGACGGCGATGACAGCGCCAGTTTTACAGAATCAAGAGGGTTTTATGGTTTGGCCACACGGGCCGTAGCGGCACCGCCTCGAAACCGATCCCGTTGTTTACCCCGTGCTTACCTGAAAAACAGGCAAAAAAAACCACGAGAAAACAGAAGAGGTAAGCGACTGATTTTAAGGGGTAAAAATGGCGCGCCCGAAGAGATTCGAACTCCTGACCCCCAGATTCGTAGTCTGGTGCTCTATCCAGCTGAGCTACGGGCGCGTGCCGTTTTGCGAAGCGCCGCGTCGTCTGCGGCGTGCGAGAGGGCTT